>JBBSTD010000030.1:0-55574 GCA_038236215.1 Cytophagales bacterium
CTACGCACAGCCCCGTCCACCAACTGGTCCGGCTTATAATTTTGTCAATGACCGGCAGGGTTGGTATTTTACAAACACCCGCGATCAGGGCTGGCCCGTTCGCGGTGAACTGGTCGTTCGTTGGTATCGGGCCGATTCAAAAACACAAGGCCGTTTTCGGGTTATAGGACCAACGACATTTTTTAAAGCATCCGAAATACCTAAAATTTATATAAATGCGGCTTTCCAGACAAAAGGAACTGTTGCCCGGTTTGTATGGCGGAAATTTGATGAAATCGACTTTTTTGAGATTCCTGGGCGATATATCGATTTTCCCATCATCGGCGATGGTCAGTTCCGTACATACGAAATCAATACCAGCCAACTGGAAGGTTGGGATGGTACCATCATACAAATTTCATTGACAAGTCCCGACAGTCAGTACCCTTTCGAAGAGGGGTCTGTACTTCGGTTACGCAGCGTAACAACCACTAAATAAACAAGAGCACTAATGAATACCTCCCCTACTGAGGGTACCCACGTCCACCCGGAAGTTCATATACTTTTATTACTGGCCCTCTCTTTTCTGTTTATGTCAGTAATAATGCCCCACGAGGGACATTTTGATATGTCAATTTGGGCCGACTGGATTGTTTATATGCGTCAGCACGGTATCAGGCATGTGTATGAGTTATATACGAAGCGGGAAGAAGGTCAGCAGCCGTTATTTATTTACGGTCCGGTCTATATGTATATGCTCTACTTTTATGCCAAATGGCAGGGGTCCATTGAAGAAATCCGGGCATCAATTTATCAGTTTAAAGCCGTCATTCTGCTGTTTGACATAGTAGGGATTTGGTTTGCCCTCCGCTTCCTGCCAAACAAAGCCCATCGGTCCTTTTATGCTCCATTCTTACTACTGAACGTAGGTCTTTTGTATGACACCCTTGGTTGGGGGCAAAATGATAGTGCTATTGCCTGCCTGATGCTGATAGCTGTTTATTACGGGTTGCGGGGTCAACTAGCGATCAGTGGTATATGCATTTTGGTTGCATTTCTTATCAAACCTCAGCCCATCGTGTTTTTGCCGGCGTTTGGACTACTCTGGTTACCGTTTATTGTGGCGAAGCCACTGGTGCGAACCGCTGTGGATTTTCTGGTTATTTTCTTAGTTGGATTACTACTACTATTCCCTTTTTTACAGGCTGGTACTGCCATTGATTATTGGACAATGCTCCGCCATACAACCAGTCTTCATCCCTCCGTATCAATCTATGCGGCCAACATATGGGAATGGCTATTAGTAGAGAATCCGTATAAAGTGTTAGATCAGGTTGTACAATATGGATTATCCTACCGCCAGTGGGGGTTGATCATGTTCACCATTGGTTATGCTGTTGTGCTGTTTCCGCTTCTGCGGCAAACCTACCATATTCTGACAGGTAAACGAACCGATTATGATAAGTCTATGGTGCTATTGACGTTTGGGCTGATACCAATCGTTTTCTATTTTTTCAACACGCAGATTCACGAGCGATATGCTCACCCCAGCATACTATTCCTGGCCGCTTATGCCCTGTGTAAAAAAGACTTTGTCCCTTATATCGTTGCTTCAATAGCTAATTTTTGGGTAATCGAGAAAAGCTTATTCTTGCTGAAGACTTACCGGCTGTACGAACTGATAACCCTGGATATGTTAGCCGCACTCTTTCTATTTGTGCTGCTATGGGGGATAGCGATGCTGTACCGGGACGCAGTACTCCCCAAGATGGCTATGTACCCCGTTAAAGAAACGATTGCGTGAGGGTTAACGTTGAACCCATGTCTGCTCTGTCATTGCTAAACAATTCGTTTTTCCTGGAGTTATACGATTAGTTTTCCCAACCAAACGAATCTCAACCATTATGATTACGAATAAAGAAATTGTCGACGACTTGAATGATCTGGTAAAAATTAACAACGATCGGATACAGGGCTACGAGAAAGCCATCGAAGACAACGAAGACCCGAAACTGGATGATATGTTCCGGCATTACGTTATTCAGAGTCAAAACTTCCGTAGCCAACTGGCAGACCACATTGTACGAATCGACGGACTGGCTGTTTCCGATGTAACCTCTACGGATACAACGAGCAAACTGCACCGGGCTTGGATCGACATTAAATCGGCCTTGACCGGCAAAGACCGTGATTCTGTTTTGAGTTCGGTTGAATATGGCGAAAGTGCCGCTGTGGAGGCCTATGAGGATGCTATCGAAAACGATAATATACCTGCCTACATTAAAGAGGATATACAAAAACAACTGACAGAACTGAAAGCGAGCCACGCCAAAATTAAGTCGATGGGTGCTTAAGTTTTTTGTTCCAGTACATAAACGAACCGGGGGCTGATACCACTAAAATGGTACAGCAGCCCCCGGTTTATTTATGTACCAAAGTGAAAGATTACTTCGGTAATGGCATATCCTGAAAATCTTCGTCGGTAAGTTTAATAGTTGCAGCCTTGACATTTTCTTCCAGGTGCTTTACCGACGATGTACCGGCAATCGGCAACATAACGGGGGATGCCGCCAGCAGCCAGGCCAGCGCAATCTGATAGTCAGTAGCGTCCGATCCGTCGACACGGTGGCGGGCCGCTACTTTTTTGATCGCTTCTTCGGCACTTACATTACCGGCATTCAGCGGGAACCAGGGAATAAAGGCAATGTTATTCTGCTCGCAGTATTTCAGCACATCATTCCATTTCTGCTCACCAAAATTGTACATATTCTGCACTGACACGACCTCGAAGTATTTTTTGGCTTCCTCGATTTGGTCAATGCTCACTTCCGATAAACCGATGTGCCGAATTTTTCCTGCTGCCTGGGCTTCCTTCAAAAAACCAAGATACTCATCGGTAGGTACCTGCGTATCAAACCGGTGCAGTTGGTACAAATCAATCTGGTTTAGTTTCAGCCGTTTCAGGCTACCGTTAAGCGCTTCTTCCAGGTGTTTCCGACTTCCGTCCACCGGCCATTGATTAGGGCCGGTGCGCAATAGTGCCCCTTTAGTTCCGATAACCAGACCAGTTGGGTAGGGGTAGAGTGCTTCGGCGATGAGTTCTTCCGAAACATAAGGGCCATAACTATCGGCAGTATCGATAAAGTTTATACCTAAATCCAGGCAGCGTTTCAGCACGCGAATGGCCTCATCGTGGTCTTTGGGTGGCCCCCAAATACCATCGCCGGTCAGGCGCATGGCTCCATAACTCATCCGGTTAACGGTCATGTCGCCGAGGGTAATTGTACCGGCAGCTTTGGCTGGTTGTTGTTCAGTAGCTTGCATACGTGTTTTTGATTGAATCCGTAAGAAACGGGGTCCTGTACCCCGCTACTCCGTTCTCTTAACAAACAGAAACCCGCTTTTGTATGCTACGGCGCGTTAAGTTTTGCCTTTACCGCTTCTCGATGCCGTCCAGCACCCGCCGGATTACGTTGGCGCGTTGCATAAATTCCAGGGAAGTCGCTACATCCTGATTGTCGATTACCTGTTTAAATTGTTGCAGGAAATCAATGTAAGCCGTCAGCGCATTGGACACATTGGTCCGGTTCTGATCGAAGATGGGCGCCCACATCTGTGGAGAACTTTTGGCCAGCCTCACTGTCGAACTAAAGCCCGTGCTGGCCATATCGAAAATGGTTTGCTGGTCTTTTTCTTTCTCCAGTACCGTTAATCCCAGGGCAAACGCGCTGATGTGACTCAGGTGCGATACATACGCCAGGTGCAGGTCATGCTCCTGCGGGGTCATGTAAAACAGTTTCATACCAATATCCCGGAACAGGCTTTCGGCCAGAGTCACGGAATCGGGCAGGCTTTTTTCGCGGGCGCAGATGATCAGGTTTTTGCCGGGTAGCAACTCCCGGAAAGCGGCCCCAGGGCCAGAGTTTTCGGTACCGGCCATGGGGTGGGCCGCCACGAACTGCGCCCGTTTGGGGTGGGCATCTGCTACGGCACAGATTGTTTCTTTGGTGGAGCCTAAATCCAGCACGGTAGCACCCGGCGGCAGGTGGTCTAATACCGTAGGCAGTAGATTGATGATGATATTGACGGGTGTGGCCATCACCACCAGCGTACTCTGCGCAATGGCTTCCTCCAACGGCAGCACCTCATCTACGATACCTTTTGCCAGGGCCAGTTGTCCATTCACGGGTGACGCATCGACACCAATAAACCGCATTTTTGGATACTTTTCGCGAACGGAGAGAGCAAATGAGCCGCCGAGTAGGCCGACACCAATAATAGAAATAGTCATTTTTTTATTCGTTTTACAGCTTCACTAATTCGCTCCTCACTCACGCACAGCGACACCCGTACGTACCGGCTTCCCTTGGGGCCGAAAATGAAGCCCGGTGCAATGAAGACGTGTTTTTGTACTAGTAACTCATTCACAAAATGCTCCGCCGATTCAACTGAGTCGGGGAGTTTGGCCCAGATGAACAGCCCCTCTTGGTCGGTCGTGTAGGTGCAGCACAGCGCATCCAGAAACGCGTGAACGGCATCCAGCCGACCCTGATAGACGGCGTTGCGTTCGCGGTGCCAGTCGTCGGAGTTGGCGAGGGCTTCAGTTGCTGCGTCCAGCAGGGGTTTGAATTGCCCGGAATCTATATTGCTCTTGATAGTCAGCACGGCATCCACATAAGGTTTGGCAGCTGCCATCCAGCCTATGCGCCAGCCCGCCATGTTGTGCGACTTGCTCAGTGAATTCAATTCGATAGCCACTTCCTTTGCCCCGTCGATAGCGAGCAGACTGATGGGAGGCTTTTTATTCAGAATCAGGCTGTAGGGATTGTCGTGACAGAGCAGCAGTTTGTGGTCGTGCGCAAACCGAACGGCCTGCTCAAACAGGGCGTGAGTAGCGGGCGCACCGGTGGGCATGTGGGGATAGTTCAGCCAAATGATTTTCGTCCGTTTTTCCGATTCATCATTCATGACCATGTCGGCCATTGCCTGCCAGTCCGGTTGCCAGCCCTGATGTTCCAGTAATGGGTATTCCAGCACTCGGGCACCCACCATCTGGCTCACGGCCCGGTAAGCCGGGTAGCCCAGTTCGGGCACCAGTACGCCATCGCCCTCATTCAAAAAAGTCAGCGAAAGGTGCGTAATGCCCTCTTTGGAGCCTATAAGGGGTAATATTTCCGTATCGGTGTCCAGTGAAACGCCGTACGTATGGCTGTAAAACCGGGCAATAGCCTGCCGGAGGGGCGGGGTGCCTTTGTACGGCTGATAGCCATGCGAGGTCGGTTGGTGAGCCGACCGAATCAGGGTTTCGATGGTGTTGGCTGAGGGCATCATATCCGGATTTCCAATCCCCAGATTAATGATGTCATGACCGGCCGCCTGTAGTTGGCGTACTTCGGCTAGTTTGACGGAAAAATAATATTCCTGCGTTTGGTTCGCGCGGTGGGCGAGGGGGATAATCATAGTTTTAACAGGTATTTCAGCAACGGAGCCAGATGAAGTGACTGCATCATCTCCTCGTTGTCGATAATGGCCATAACCCGTTCGGGAGAAACGACATGGACAGTAATTTCTTCCGTGATTTCCAGGTGCTGGGGTTTTAATTTTTGAACGCCCGTAGCCAGAAACGAATAGGTCAGGTTGGCGTGCGTTCCGGGATTGGCCGATAGAGTCATCAGGGGGTCCCATTCGCCACCGCCAAAACCCGTTTCTTCCAGTAATTCGCGTTGAGCCGCCACCATCGGGTCTTCGCCGGGGTCGATAACCCCCGCGCAAAGTTCGTAGTGAACACCGGCAATGCCGTGCCGATACTGCCGAATCAGGACTAGCTGGTTATCAGTCGTAACAGCTACTACATTCACCCAATTGGGGTATTCGAGGACAAAATAATCGGGGATAACGCCACCGCCTTCCATGCGAATAGCGTCTTTGCGAACGGTAAACCAAGGCAGTTCATGAATGTATTCAGAGGATTCAACCTGCCAGGGCTTGGGGTCATTGTCGGGATTCATGCCGCAAAGGTAACCAGACCAAATGGACTAACGTATCGAAAAAGCCTATGTATTGTTCCCCTTCTGATGTGGCTAATCCTGTTTGCTGGTCCGGTAGGGGTAATGGGTAGTTTCTATCATACCGGGTATAATGATCCCGCAAAAACACTGCCAGAACCACGGCTTTTTTGTTTGTCTCATATTAACCGCCCCGTCCAGTTCGTTGTAAAGTGGACTTTTGCCGATTTACCTTTGGCTTGTATTAGTTACGACCTGATGAAAAACCTGATTTCTCCTACCATTGCTGCGTTATTTCTTTTCCTGTGTTCCTGCCATCGGCCTGTTGCCTATTTTCAACCAACCTCCCATCCTGCGGCAGCCAGAGTAACGGCTAAGACTGCGCCTGTTTCTGAAGTCAGCACCGCTCCAAACCCGTATGCTCTGGAGCACCCGCCGATGGCCGAAACGTCCACCCCGATTAGCCAGGCGGTAGCGCGTCAAAGCCAAGAGCTGATTCAGGAAACGAGCAACCAACTCCACCACCGAACAGCCCGGATGCAGTCACTGCTGGAAGCGTCAACCCAAAAGGGCAGCCCGCAGCAACCGCAACCCAAACCGAAGAAAAAACTTAAACTGGGCAATCAGATTCGGCAGGGTCTGGGTATGAAAATACGCCCGGAACTGAACTGGTGGCAGCGCATCAGCTGGAAGCTAAAAGCATCGGTACTGATTGTTCTGGTAGCCGTTTTATTCGCTATTCTGCACATTACCATACTGGCAATTATTTTCGGTATCGTCGGCGCGTTCCTGCTCATTACCGGCCTCAAGCGGTCGTTCAAAGTCAAGCGTCCCTGGTTTTAGCTACGGGAGTTTTTGAACGGCTTCATAAATCAAATTCATGTACCGTTCCCGGTCGACGTCGTACACGACTTCGGCGTTGGCAGGCTGTTTCAGGATATTAAAAAAATCGACAACGGTTGTTCCTGTCGTCAGCGTCCCCGTTGTTTCAACCGCAACGTAGCAGGGCTTTGATGTAAACATGGTTGGGTCGATGAGCCAGGCAATGGCGCAGGGGTCGTGCAGGGCAGCCCCGTCGTTTAGTTCCGGCCGTTCGCGCCGGTAAAAAACGGAGAAGAAATCCATCAATTCAGCTACAACCTGCCCCGTCCTGTTCCCAATGGCCCGGAATCGGTCAATATCTTCCTGAAAAACCAATGCTTTGTGCGTTACGTCCAGGCCACACATGGTGATGGGTACGCCGGAGTTGAATACCACAGCGGCTGCTTCGGGGTCGACATAGATGTTGAACTCAGCCGTGGGGGTCATGTTGCCCCGAAAAGCCCCACCGCCCATCAGCGAAATCCGTTCAATCTTCGGCTTCAAATGCGGGTATGCCAGCAGAAACGTGGCAATGTTGGTTAGCGGACCCGTTGGCACAAGGGTAATTTTCTCCGGGCTCTCCGTCAGAATGCGGGCCATCGCTTCTACCGCCGATTGGGGTTCGGGTTGCTGCGTTGGTTCGGGAAGCGACGGCCCATCCAGGCCCATCTCGCCGTGTACATAGTCAGCAATAATCAGGTTCCGGAAGAGCGGTTTATCGCACCCTTTGTACACTGGAATATCGGTCTCCAGTAGTTGCAGAATTTTAAGGGCATTTTTTAGGGTTTTCGCCTGCGTCTGGTTGCCAGCCGATGTTGTAATTGCCTTAATATCAAATAGATTGCAGCCAATGGCCAGCATTAGCATTACGGCATCATCGTGGCCGGGATCGCAGTCGATGAGTATGGGTGACTTTTTCATTGACTTTTACAGTAAAGTGTACTAACTAATCTGGATACATGGACTATTACTTAATTTTCTACTAAGTAATTTTAACTACCTTTTAATAGTAATTTTAAGGTGTTTTAATTGGAGAATGGGGGTTTTGGACCGCAAATAGTGTTGGTTTGTATTGTCTTTATACGTCGAATGAGTCCGCGAAAAATAATTATTAAACTACTGATAATCTGTGCATTTCCGGTAACTGCTTTTGCACAGAGAATACTGACCCTGCAACAGACGTTGCAGCAAGTTCGTGAAAATAGCCCAGCGTTGCGCGTCGAGCGATTTAATATAAACGCTTCTCAGGCCGACCAGACCACAGCCAATCTCCGCCCCAATCCTATTTTAAATAATCAGACGCTGTTTCAGCTAAGCAATTCGACCGTTCCCGGCGTTGAAAATGTTGGCTTGCTAAACCGGCAACGGCGACAGTTTTGGTTACAGGCGACCAAAGAATTCGATATTTATGGTAAACGTACCTACCGGAATCGACTCGCCGAAGCCAATACGAATCTGGCCGTCCGGAGCGTCGCTGAAACAGAACGGAATCTGCTGTTCGATGCGGCCAACCGATTTCTGGATGCCTGGTATGCCCGCATTCAACTCGCCCTGCTTCAACGGGCCAAAGCCAATGTTGATACGCTGGTGCAGTTGAATAAAGTGCGGCTCAAGAACCTGGTTATTACCAACACCGACCTTACCCGAACGCAATTGATTTCGGACCAGTACGCCATTCAGACCCGCACGGCCCGGCAGGAGTTTCGCAACCGCCTGAATGAACTGCAGCTGGTGGTAGGCTCGACTGATAGTGTCAATGTTTTACTGAACGACTCCATTACCAGCCCGGTTTTTAACAACCCATTGGCCCTGTATCCGAATGTAACGGCCAATGCCGACAGTCTGTTTCAACTGGCTTCAACCAACAGAACGGACGTGCGGGTAGCCGAGGCAAATCTTGAAGCGGCCCGGCGAAATATTGACTTGCAACAGGCATTGGCCAAACCACGCAACGAAGCGGGCCTTATCTGGAACCCGCAGAATTCGGTGCCTTACGCGGGCGTGTTTCTAACGCTTGAGTTACCGGTGTACAGCCGGAATCAGGGCGAAATTCAGAAGTCGAGGGTGTTGCAGGAGCAGGCGGGGCAAGCGTCAGCCTTGGTACAGGCACGCATCCGGGCAGAGGTGCAGACGGCTTACCAGTCGTTCGTAACCAGCCGGGAAAACGTCAATCGCTACGTCGACATTCGTCGGGATGCCGACCGTGTACTCACGTCCGTTCGCTATGCGTACCTGCGCGGAGCCACTACGCTGATTGACCTGCTCCAGGCCCAAAGTTCGTGGTTCGATACGCAAACTGCTTATTATCAAATCCTTTATACTTACCGACTAAACTACGTCCGGCTTATTTACGCTACGGGGCAGATTAGCGTCTACTAAAGGTATCATGGGCTTCAGCCCGCCTTTTTCATCCTGTGATAAATAGGCTGAAGCCCGCGATACATTCACTCACCAAAAGACCATGAAAATCTATTCAATTATCCTGTTGGCCCTGCTGGCTGCCGCCTGCAAGGAAAAACCAAAACCCGTTGTGCGGTCGATACCACGACCGGTAATCAGTGCGGACGGTAGCAAGATTACGTTTCCTGATTCGGTCATGATGCGCCCCTTCACCGCGCAGGCTGCCCGTTCATCGGCGATTCGCACTGATTTTTCAGCACCGGGCCACGTAGCAGCCATGGTCGTCCGGTCGGTAGAGAATCCGGCCGAGCGGTTAGTCCTGTTTGATGAGCCTGGCCTGTCGAACAACTACACCGCCATTTTGCAGCACCGGATTAATATCCAGATGGAACGGGGCAACCTGGATCGGGTACGCGATTTGCAGGTTCATGGCGCGGCATCGGGCAAAGAAGTGATTGAAGCCCAAACGCAGTTAGCCAATGAAGAAGCGGCTATTATTTCAGATGAGGCTACGCTAAAACTGGCTGGTTTCGACCCTAAAGAACTTCGGCAGGCGGCTCCAAACACGATACTGGTTGTTTGTGAAATTCCCGAAAATCAGTTTGGCAGTATTCGTAAGGGGCTGGCCTGTACGCTCAATTTCACGGCCTTTCCCAGTGAAAAATTTGTGGGCCGAATCGACAATGTGAACGATTATGTGGATAATACAACCCGGCAAATTAAACTCCGTATCTCCGTTGCCAACCCCGACGGTCGGCTGAAAGCGGGCATGTTCGCCACCGTTCAGTTTGGCATTGCAGAGGGTAATGCCATGACCGTCTCACGCGATGCTGTCGTTACCGTTCAGGGTAGTGACTATGTTTTTGTCCGGTCTGGACAAAAAACCGTCGAACGCCGGGCAGTGCAACTCGGTCAGCAGCGCGCCGACCGCATCGTGGTACAGACGGGACTGGCCGATAACGACCAGGTTGTGGTAGAAAATGTGATGCAATTGAAAGGGTTAAGTTTTGGCTACTAAAAGGGAGTGATGACCGGGTCGCCGGTGCGATGATGAATTATAAATGGCTGTACCCGCCGGTTCGCCCAATTCATCATTTATAATTAATCATTCATCATTTATAAAACAGATGATTCAGAAACTAATAACATTTTCCCTTCGCAATCGGTGGGCGGTCGTTGGGCTGGCTATAGCGGTTATGGGGCTGGGCCTTTGGTGCTTTAAACTGCTCAAGATTGAAGCCTACCCGGATATTGCCGATACCAACGTTATCATCATCTCCAAGTACGATGGTCGTGCCGCCGAGGAGGTAGAACAACAGGTTACCATCCCCATTGAGCGGGTACTGAACAACGTGCCGCACGTAACCGACCGCCGTTCCCGAACCATCTTCGGGTTATCGGTAGTGCAGTTGAACTTCGATGAAAATGTGACGGACTACTTCGCCCGGCAGCAGATTATTGAGCGGCTCAGCAGTGCCCAGTTACCTAATGGCGTTTCGCCCGAACTGGCCCCGCTCACTACGGCGGTGGGCGAAATTTACCGCTACGTGATTGAGGCCCCGGCCAGCATGACACCCATGCAACTGCGCGATTTGCAGGACTGGGTCATTATTCCGCAACTGCTACAGGTGCCGGGCCTGGCCGACGTTACTACTTTCGGCGGTCCTATCAAACAGTATCAGGTTATTCCCGATCCGGCCAAACTCCGTAAGTATAACATTACCCTACAGGAGGTGAGTGATGCCGTTCAGAAAAATAACCAGAACACGGGGGGGAACATTCTGGCACGGGGGGGACAAGGATTTGCTGTACGTGGCCTGGGTGCGCTCAAATCGCCCGACGATATGCAGAACATTGTGCTCAAAGCCAACGAAGGCGTGCCCGTACTGCTGCGCGATGTGGCCACCGTGGAAATCAATCCGCCCTCACCATCGGGTATCCTGGGTTACCGCATTCCCGACGAAAATTTAGACGTAGTAGGAGCCACGGAAGGTATTGTCCTGCTGCGAAGGGGTGAAAACCCCAGCGAAGTGCTGGAATTGCTGAAGGAGAAAATTGCCGACCTCGAAGCGCGGGAACTGCCCAAAGGTGTTCACCTGCGGGTACTCTACGACCGGGGTTTTCTGATTGACCACTCGCTGGAAACGGTAGCCCATACGCTGATTGAAGGGATTGCCATCGTAACCATTCTTCTCGTACTGTTTCTGGGTAGTTTGCGGGCGGCTCTGGTGGTTACGGTTACTATTCCATTCTCGCTGCTGTTTGCCTTCATCCTGATGAAATTAGTGGGTATTCCGGCCAACCTGCTATCATTAGGCGCCATTGACTTCGGAATTATTGTGGACGGGGCCAGCGTGATGGCGGTACACCTCATTCACCGATACCGCCACACCCGACCCAGCGACCATGACGTGGGTATTGTGCCCGTCACAACAAACTCGGCGAAGGAGGTAGCCCGGGAAATTTTCTTCTCCGTTACCATCATCATTCTGGCGTATCTACCCATTTTGCTGATGCAGCGGGTAGAAGGAAAGCTGTTTTCGCCCATGGCCCTCACGCTGTCGTTTGCCGTAATTGGGTCGCTCATTTGTGCCCTGACGGTTATTCCGGTGCTGATTTCGTTTGCCTTTCGTAAAGTCCTTGCGCCCGGTGGAAAGCCGTTGAAGGAATACAAAAACTTTCTGCTCACGCCACTGGAGCGGGGGTATAAGTGGCTGTTGTACTCGACGTTGTTTCGCGTGCCGAAGCTGGTAGTGGCCGTGGGGATGGTCGTTGTGCTAGTCATGATTGGCTTCGGATTGAAGCTCGGTACAGAGTTCCTGCCCGAACTGGACGAAGGGTCTATATTTATGCGTGCCTTTATGCCATCGGGTATCACGATTCAGGAAAATGCCAAGATTTCGCCCAAAATCCGAGACATCATCAGCAAATACAAACCGGTTAGTTTCGTCATTACGCAGGCCGGACGCAACGACGACGGTACTGACCCTTTTCCAAGCGACCGTACCGAAATTCTGGTGGGCCTGAAAGATTACAGTACTTGGTCAGACAGCATATCCAAGAAAGAAATTGTCCGTTCCATGCAAAGCGAATTGCAGGAAACCTTTCCGGGGGCGTTCTTCTCGTCGGGCCAGCCCATTATTGACCAGGTGATGGAGATTGTGACCGGTAGCGCGGCCGATTTAGCCATTTCCATTGTGGGTAATGACCTAACACTTATGCGGGCCAAAGCCGACAGCATTGCTGTTTTGGTAAAAGGGATGCAGGGGGCCGTATCCGTGAACATTGAGCAGGAAGGGCCGCAGGATCAGTTGGCCATCAAAATTAATCGGCCAGCGGCTGCCCGCTACGGCATCAATGTGGCTGAGATTGAGAATCTGATTGAAGCGGCTATCGGCGGAAAAGCCATCGGCACCATTTACGACGAAGCCAAACGGTACGATATAATTGTCCGCTTCACGCCCGAAAGCCGAGGCAGTATTGACGCCGTCCGGCAATTGCAGGTGCCATCGGCCACGGGCGCGCTCGTCCCCATGAACGAACTCGCCGACATCCGGTACGTGCAGGGCCAGACGAATATTTACCGGCTCAACGGCAAGCGTATGGTGACGGTACGTACCAATATTCGGGGCCGCGACCAGGGCGGTTTCGTTACTGAAATCAGCCAGAAAGTACGCGAGCACGTCAAAATTCCAGAAGGCTATAGTATCATCTACGGCGGTCAGTACGAAAACCTCGAACGGGCGGGTGGTCAGTTGGCCATCTCCATTCCACTCACCATCGTGGTGGTTTTTCTATTCCTGTTTATGCTCTATGGCAACGTGCGCGATACGCTGCTTACACTTACCTGTCTGCTTTTCGCGCTGGCGGGTGGCATTGGGGCATTATTGCTGCGGGGCTACAATTTCAACGTTTCGGCGGGGGTAGGCTTCGTGAGTATCTTCGGTATTTCGGTTATGGCGGGCGTGCTGCTGGTATCCGCCCTGAACCGGAACCTGACCGATATGAGTAAATCGTTGAAACAGATTACTATCGAAACGGCGCAGGAGCAGTTCCGTGCCATCATGGCCATTATGGTGGTAGCCATTATCGGTCTGGTACCGGCGGCTATATCGAGCGGTATCGGCTCCGACGTGCAGCGGCCTTTGGCAACGGTTATCATCGGCGGACTAACGACAACGCTATTTTTCGCCCCGTTGATTATCCCGCCCCTGTTCTACCTCGTAAACCGGAACCGCAAGCGCGTAGTGCTGGACGAAGAAGGCAAGCCCGAACCGGAACCGATTGAGGAGGGAACGGAGATTTAGAGAAGGCGAATCTAAACCAAATATTTCTGATGTTATCAAACGTATCAGAGTTAACTAATGGCGCCCTCTTTGAATCGCTCATTTGGCGAGTAAGATACATATCCTTATCTTTAACTAGGCTAAATCACTTACACCAATGAGCGTACAGGAAATAAAACAGCGTATTCATCACTTGGTCGATAAAGCTGACGACGAAGCGAGTTTGGGGCAGGTGCTGGAAATGGCCAATGAGCTACTAACCAATCTATCGGGTCAGGTAGCTACACTAGATGAATTGACCATAGAACAGCGCAACCGCCTTGATCAGGCTATTGACGAACATCGGCTTGGGAAAACGGTATCCAATGAAGACATGAAGCAACGCTATCGCCAATGGCTAACCGAATAATCTGGTCTGAAGTTACGACTGAAGACTTCGATGCCACTGTCGAATATCTATCCGAAAATGGGTCTGTAGAATCGGCCCGGCGATTTGTCAACCAGTTCTTTCATCAGTTAGATATTATTGATAATCACCCTTATATTGGCCTGAGCCATGGTGAAAATCCGCAGCTACGCAAACGGCTGATCAACAGAAAGTACTACCTGTATTATCTGGTCGAAGATGATGCGATTATCCGCCTGCTGAATATCATTGATACCCGATCAGGGTCCGACCGAAATCCATTTGCTTTTTGAACAGAGTCAATGAACGGTATCGACGTTTTTATCCCCACCACGGCGTTTTACCTCGTCGGCCGAAAGCGCGTGGTGCTGGATGAAGAAGCCGAACCCGAAACGATTGAGATTTAGACGTTTCGGCCCTGTAAGATTCTCAAGACAGGTCTTAGCAAGGCAATGCAACTATTACTGCTTCAGCCAAAGGGCAACTAACTCGCTGGCCAAAGCGATACCAGCAAACGTTAGGGCTAATCGCGTATTCCCCGTTTTGTAGAGCAATAAGGCCGTAATACCAAAAAGAGTCAGGGCAAATATAGACCGGTACAAAGGTTCCAGGCGGTAATCAGACCTGGGAGCGGCAAAAATACCCTAAAGTACAATCGCGATGAGGGGTAAGCCTAGGGCGGCTGCATACTTCCCGTACGGATGGGTATTACTGTGAAAGCCGACGTAACCCAGCGAAGCGAACATCCCCAACTCCACCAGAAAGTAAACCAGTTGGTTGATTCCTTTGAGTACTGTTATCATAGCTGCCAGAACAAAGTGAGCGGTGTCTGTTTTTTCGGGAAGCAGTACCCAGCCTTCCTTTTTCCTTGTCCGGATACGAACATAAGGAAATCCTTCCGGGCATTCTACACCGCTAAAGTAATCCTGCCGACGTGGTCGCGAATTTCCATGAGTTCCTGCGCTTGGCGGATTCAGCCAGATAAAATGGACGGGAAATAACTGGCTTGAACTGGCCAGGGCTTTATGTACAGGTATCGTTTTAATGTCCCCGATGCTATTAATTGAGGAGTAACCAACGGCCAGGAGCAGTACCGTGTAGCAGGAGTATTCAGTCACTCAACTTACCGCTAACAACCTTGCTAGCGGGGTAGGTTAGCCAGTTCGTCGGTTAGAAATTGCTGGAATCGCTCGTGGAGGGCGCGGTAATAGGTAATATACATTTCACCGGCTTCGGTCACGATGGCACCCCCGCCTTTTTCGCCCCCGGTTTGGGTTGTTACCAGGGGGGTACCGGCCTGTGTATTCATGGAATGAACCAGTTCCCAGGCTCGCTTGTAGGACATCTTCATGGCCTTGGCGGCTTGGTTGATGGAGCCGGTACGCTGGATGTGATTAAGTAATTCAAGCCGACCAATACCCATAAATCGCTGGGCAGTATCGGCAGCTGTTGTTTCGAGCCAAATGCGGCCGTTGATACGGAGATGCATAGCAGAAGCAGACGTTGGTTAAAGGACTGTACGGTACAAACGTGCCTGTTTTTTTGCCGATAACCTAATGAATAGTGCCCCCAATAGTACGGGCTCAACAACGTCAACCCTCCTTTTCGCGTTTGGTTTCTTCCCAGTGGAATCCTTTTGCAAAGCGCAATACCCACTCGGCAAGGTGCGTATTGTCATACACTTCGTGCATGATTTTGATCGGTTCCTGATACAGCCGGTCGGAGGCAAAAATAGCTTCCCAATCCAAACCGTCGGGATTAGCTCCGGGTACGTTGGCCTGTTGCATTACCTTCAGAAACTCGTAGGCAATGAGGCCATGCGCAATGGCAGTTGGATGTACGCCGTCGAGGGAGAAAATGCCGCCCTGTTTCAGATTTCCTGCCGTGTCTGCGTGGTAATATTTAGTGTTTGGTGTTGGGTATTTGAACGAAAAATAAGGCGGGAATTCATAACAGGGAACGCCGTTGTTGCGCTTGAAGGCTAACTTGTCGAGCACATCGGCCAGATCCACCAGATGATAGCGCCCCGGTTGCTGGTTGTTCCGTTCTGTTATCAGGTTTTTGATGGTTTTATTATAATCCCGTATGCAGTTATCAACGTGGAGGGCCT
This sequence comes from Cytophagales bacterium, assembly GCA_038236215.1. Classification (GTDB taxonomy): domain Bacteria; phylum Bacteroidota; class Bacteroidia; order Cytophagales; family Spirosomataceae; genus Spirosoma. The sequence continues at coordinate 16,048 of JBBSTD010000030.1, forward strand.
GCGTGAAACTGAGGTTAATACCCGTCTTGAAGGCGTATGCCTCATCGAACGGGAAGTAGGTGTAGTATTTGAAATACGTTACTACATCGTACGTGTCTTTACCTTCATCGTTCGGGATTTTTACCTCAAATGTTTCGCCAACACCCTTTGCCAAAGGCGCGATGGTTACCATTGGAATAGTAGCCAGAAAAACCTTTGTGCTGGTACCCGCCAGTGCCGCGTCAACTTTATCGAGGAGGACACTGTAATCAGCCGCAAAGTCGATTGGGTGCCACAGGTTCCATCCATATTTCAAAATTTCGTCCCGGCTGAGCGTAGCTGTTTCGCCCTTGCCGGGTGAGTAATTGATGCTTAAATCGACAATGGTACCCAGCGCATTGTTGGCCCCTAACCAGACGATTACGTTTTCAATACCGCCGTTTTGAACGTGATAATTAAGCCAGTCCATCTGCGATTTCTTGTTGTGCTCTTTTTTGAGTGACGGGTTCAATACTTTCAGGGCTGTACGTACCAGCGATTCGTTCGGAGCTGCGTAGAAATTATCCTTTGTACCACTCTCCTTGATTTTACGCTGGCAGTAAGCTCCGTCAATAAGCCAGGCATCTGATACGTTGAAGCCTCGCACGGCCACGTTATGAAAATACTGAATCGCCTTGTCCGGGTAGGGTTTGTCGGCTGCGTAGGCATCCCGCTCATAGAATGCTTCTACCTTATCCAGAAATCGGGGTATGGTGGCTGCAAAAGCCAGCGTCCATTCAAGGGTATTGATGTCCGTCCCATAATTTTTCTCCAGTAACCTGAATAGGTCCTCTATATTGACCGGCAAGCCTCCTTCCGGCCAGTCGGGAAATTTATAGTCCGCCATCCCGAACAACTTGGCCAACAGGGTTGAATAGCACAGGTCCGTACGGGCAGCCGCTCCCGACATAAATCCCTGGCTGATGCTATCGCCGATGGTGAATAATTTTAGCATAAAGTCCAACTGGTTAGCGGGTTTAAAGGCTAAAATTGGCTGGATTTCTGCTGCTTTGCAAGGGTGGATTTCCCGTTTTATTTCGGTAGAATACTCCTTCTGTCAGGCAACATGGGCCAACAGGGTAGCTACAACGCGGGTAGCCTTTGCGTTTCCCGCAAGGTTCGCGCTTTTACCTACATTTGCAGGGTATTAAAAAGAACGATGATGGATGTGAGAGATACCAACGGAGCCGCCCTTGCTGAGGGTGACTCGGTTAAACTGACGAAAGATTTGAAGGTGAAAGGGGCATCCACAATTCTGAAAAGAGGCACAGTTGTGAAAAATATCCGGCTTACGCTCGATGCGGAGGAAATTGAGGGGCGAATAGAGAAAACAATGCTGGTGCTGAAAACGATGTTTCTGCAAAAAATTTAGAACAGGCCCTACCATAACATGAAAGGAGAAATTCCGTTGTTTGGTACGCGATAAGTGCATCGACAAATGCGCATTGATGCGTTCAATTTACTATCATTTCTCCGCACCAGAAGCCCGGTTGCGGAGAAATGACAGAACGTAATACTGCTATCACTTCAGAGGAGAAAGATACTTCCCTTACTAAAGCGTCAGAATGGCAAACTCGACCCGACGGTTGATTTTACGGTCTTCGTCGGTACCCTTGGTTAGAATGGGGCGCGTATCGCCATAGCCGATTGTTTGAATGCGGTCGATATTAATGCCTTTCTGAACCAGATAACGCTGACAGGCGATAACTCTATCCTGAGAAAGCTGGAGATTCTTGGCATGATCGCCGATGATGTCGGTGTGGCCTTCCAGCCGGATTGCCATGTTGGGGTTATCCTGCATCATGCCCACCAGTTTATCCAGTTCGGCAAACGAGGCCGACAGCAAATCGGACTTCGACATTTCGAAATAGACATTCTTCAGCGTCACTTTATCGCCCACGGCTAACGGCGTCAGGGCAATGTCGCGGGTCAGTCTTTGCCCTCCAACTGTTTTGCTTAAATCCAGCACCCCGCTGGTAGACTGATAGCCACGCGCCGATACCACGTAGGTATACACCTGCCCTTTGTTAAGGATCATTCGATAGGCTCCCGTTGAAGCAAAACTCTGTACAGAATCAATAGCCTGCTTGCTGGCCGAAAGCTGGTAGTCGATGGTAGCCGTAACGGGTCGCTTGTTTTTGGCATCGCTCACAACACCCGACACCGTCACGATGGTGGCTACGGGAACCGGAGCGGGTGCCGTTGGCTTTGGAACCTCCGTTCGGGGGGCTTCCATTTCCCCACCCGAATTGCCGGTAGGAGCGGGAGGGAGTTGGGAAGTCGGTTTTCGGGGTAGATTCGGTACGGGCCTTGGGGTAGTCGGGGGCGAATAAACGACATCGTCCGCCGGGTTATTAACGTGCAGGTTGTAAATGTTCCAACAGGTATACTGGTCACTAATGCATTCGAACAGGTCGAAATCTTCCAGCCCTTTGTCCAGCCGCTGAAAATACAGGGAGAAATCGACCCGGTCGCCCGGAAAGGTGTTCATGCCTACCAAAACTGTTTTGCCGGTGGCCCGGTCTACCTGTTCCCGCCTTACGGGAATGCCTTCAACCTTCACAAACTTAAACATTCTGGCTCCATTGGCCGATACCAGATACGCGTTCGGGTCGAAGCCGATGGTGTTGGTTGATACAGGACGACCGTTCTGATCTTTTCTCGGCTGGCTCCTGTCTATATAGGTCAGATTCAGAATGGTATACTCCTGCGTTAACCGTATGTCGTTCACCGTTACGCCGGGGTCGGCAGAACGGCCACTGCCGGTCTGATTGCCAGCACCGGGATACGAGTTACCAGGGTTCGGGTACTGACTCCGGGAGTTTGGGTACTGGCTGCCGGAATTGGGATACTGACTCCGGGAGTTCGGGTACTGACTGCCTGAATTAGGAGTCTGGCTTCTGGAATCAGGATATTGTCTTCGGGAGTTCGGGTATGTACTGCCCGTGCTGGGATACGTATCATCGGGTGGTGACTGCCCCCCTCCCGATGGCGAACCGGATGGATAAGAGCCGCTCATGCAGGAAGCCAGAAGACTAGTCAGAAAAATAAAAACCAAAGGACGTTGCCACATAGGGAGAAGTAGTGAAAAGTGGTTAATCGAACGGCCGTTAATAGCCTGACTCATAAGACGCTCTACAGGGGAAAAGGTTTAAAACTCAACTACGATAAAACGGGGATGCCGAACCGGCGATTAGTAAAAACGGTAGTATTTACGCTTACAGTAGTATAGGAGTCGTTTTTGCCCGCCAAAAACCAAAATAACTAACTCTGTTTGATGAAAATCTCCCTTGCCAGCAGCCTCCTTATGGCTACGCTACTGACGGCCTGCCAGTCGGCCGAAAAAACCGATACAACGAAAGCCGCCTTTCGGCTGATTACTCTGGACCCCGGCCATTTTCATGCCGCCCTGGTGCAGAAAAGCATGTACCCGGATGTTGATTCCGTTGTACACGTCTACGCACCCGACGACCAGTCGGCCGACCTGCAACTCCATCTCGATAAAATTGAGGGCTACAACACGCGCCCTGAGAATCCGACTCACTGGAAAGAAGTGGTGTACAAAGGTCCCGATTTTCTGGACAAGATGATCGCTGAAAAACAAGGGAATGTAGTAGTGATGGCGGGCAATAACCGGCTCAAAACCGACTATATCCTGAAAACCGTTGGTGCTGGTTTCAATGTATTGGCCGATAAGCCGATGGTCATTGATGCCGCTAAATTCAACGAGCTGAAAGAAGCCTTCGCTACCGCCGAAAAGAATAATGTGCTGCTCTACGACATCATGACCGAGCGGTACGAAATCACGACCATGCTTCAGCGGGCCTTCTCGCAGCAACCTGCTTTTTTCGGCACGCTGGAGAAAGGAACATTCGAGAACCCCGCCGTTACCAAAGAAAGCGTTCACCATTTTTACAAGAACGTGTCGGGTAGTATCCTCACCCGTCCAGCCTGGTTTATGGACGTAGCGCAGCAGGGTGAAGGCATCGTTGACGTGACAACGCACCTAGTGGACCTGGTCCAGTGGGCCTGTTTTCCGGAACAGGTTATTGACTACCAGAAAGATATTAAACTGACCTCGGCCCGTCGCTGGACTACCGATATGAGTCTGAGCCAGTTTAAGGCCATCACCAAACAGGATGCGTTTCCGGATTATCTCAAAAAAGACGTGGTAAAAGACAGTATCCTGCGCGTTTACAGCAACGGCGAAATCAACTACCAGCTTCGGGGTGTTCACGCCAAAGTATCCGTTACCTGGGCCTACAAAGCCCCCGACGGAGCGGGCGATACGCACTACTCTATTATGCGGGGTACAAAAGCTAACCTGATTATCCGTCAGGGAGCGGAGCAACAATATAAACCCGCTTTGTACATCGAAGCGGCCAATGGAAACAAGAACCTGGAAGCAGCGCTGAAATCTGTTCTACCCGCCATACAGCAGGCTTTTCCGGGGGTTGATATCAAGAAAAATGCCGCTGGTTGGGAAGTAATCATTCCTGAAAAATACAAGGAAGGGCACGAATCGCATTTTGGTCGTGTAGCCGAAAAATACCTGGAGTACCTGAAAGCCGGTAAACTACCCGCCTGGGAGGTACCGAACATGATTGCCAAATATTACACAACCACGCAGGCACTGGAACTGGCGAAGAAATAATTTTGACTGGTAGGATGAGTGAATGGGAAAACTCATTTGTATTCACTCATCCTGCCATTCACTCATTCAAAAGTAATTATGGATAACAGACGTACATTTCTCAAAGATGCTATTGCAACAGCCGCTGGTTTGGTGGCACTGCCCACAATTAGCAATTCCATGCCCAGCGTGGACTCGCCCGGCATGGAGGTGCCCGGTACCCCGGCTATTATTAAATCTGAGGTGTTGGGAAGCGATGGACTGCCGATGGCTGCCCGGATTCGCTTTGCGGTGATTGGTATGAATCACGGGCATATCAACAGTCAGGTTGGGGCCGTAACCCGGGGTGGGGGTGAATTCGTTTCCTACTATGCTAAAGAGCCCGAGCTGATGGCTGACTTTGCCAAACGGTATCCACAGGCGAAACAGGCGAAAAGCGAGGCAGAAATTCTGGATGATAAATCCATTCAGCTGGTGCTGAGCGCGTGTATCCCCGTAGACCGGGCTCCGCTGGGAATCCGGGTCATGAAAGCGGGAAAGGATTATATGTCGGATAAACCTGGCATCACCACTCTCGACCAACTGGCCGACGTACGCAAGGTGCAAAAAGAGACCAAGCGCATCTACTCAATTATGTACAGCGAGCGGTTTGAGAACAGGGCAACCGTGAAAGCCGGTGAACTGGTGAAAGCCGGGGCAATTGGTAACGTGATTCAAACTATCGGGCTTGGACCACACCGCATGACGCCTAAGTCCAGACCTGACTGGTTCTTCGAAAAAGATAAATACGGTGGTATCATTTGCGATATCGGTTCGCACCAGTTCGACCAGTTCCTGTTTTTTACCGGTTCTACCAAAGCCGATATTCTGGCCTCGGAAGTGGGTAATGTGCATCATCCGCAATACCCGGGTCTTGAAGATTTCGGCGATGTGATGCTGCGCGGTAACGCGGGTATGGGCTATATCCGGGTAGACTGGTTCACCCCCGACGGCCTAAAAAGCTGGGGTGACGGTCGGCTCACTATTCTGGGGACTGAGGGCTTTATTGAAATCCGCAAAAATATCGACCCCGCCGTACACGAAGGCGGAAATCACCTTTACATTACCGATAAGAAGGAAACCCGTTACCTGGATTGTAATAAAGAACCGCTGCCCTACGGCGAACAACTGGTAAACGACGTATTGAACCGCACCGAAACGGCCATGACACAGGAGCATTGTTTCCTGGCTACTGAACTGGCCCTAAAAGCGCAAAAACAGGCACAAACGATTCACCTGGAGAAATAAATGGTAGGTTGGAACCCGTGGGCGTGGAGGGGTTTACGGCCACGGGGCATGCTGTATACTCTGCTGTGGAGGTCACAAAGGCAGTTCGTTGGGTGTTTCAATCAAAACCTGTAAACATCATTTCTTTATTGGCTACCAAATCACCTCACCAAGGTCGCTGTAGCGTTTGAATTTCTCATCAGCCGAAATAATGGGAATTTTCCCGGCAAGGGCAGCCGCTAAAATGAGCCGGTCGAAAGGGTCACGATGGTCATCGAAGAAGGGGATTTAGGTATAGGTTGAGATGTGTTTGTTGGTAAGGTTAACTATGTGAATTCAATCATTGACTGCCTGTTCCATCAATTCATCGATAGATACCTGAATGCTGGGTAGCTTGCCGATTTTTAGTTTGATGGCTATCTCAATAAAACTAATTTGAGTTACGTGAATCCGATTTAGAGGATTGGCCAACTGTATACGGGCTGTTTCTGATATGGCCGGGTTATTCTCCTGGTACCTGGGTGTCGATCAGTATATCCATCCGGCTTTACATATAGTCGCTCAAATCGTCGAGCGGTTCGTTAAAATCATCCGGAATGCTAACCTTTCCCGCCAGAGAACGAACCGAATTCCTGGCCGAACCACCGAATCCGTTTTATGTGGTTGCGCAGGCATTTCTGGTTGTAAAAATGCCACAATAACTTCTGTAGACTCCCGCACCCTCACGTATATGCCAATGGCTGAGGCCTATATGCATCTGATGGCCATTGTTGATTTGTCGAGTCGGTATGTATTGTTATGGCCGGTCTCCAGCACGATGGATGCCGACGGTCCGCCCGATGTAGTCAGCTTACTCTCGGGGCAGCCCCGTGGGAGCGTGTTTGAATGAATCACGAATTGACCAGTTAGTAGTGGAACCTGGTGATACGTACCCGATTGAGTAAGCTGATTAAGCCAGGTTCCATTCGTCACTTAACACGTCGGCTAGTGATTTTAACTGGTCGTACGATAAGGGTTTCGTTAAAAACTGATTGGCCCCTAACGCTAATGAATAGTTGCGTTCTTCGTCAGAAGAAGAGGTTGTCAGCATGATAACCGGTATATCGGCATAAGCAGGAACGGCCCGTAGTTCTGCCAAAGTTTCAAAGCCATTTTGGCGGGGCATATTGATATCTAACAGAATCAGACTGGGCAATTCGACACATTCATTCAGTTTAGGTAATAATTCTGAACCGTCATTCAGGACTAATACCTCAATGGGTGGTTTCCTACTGGCAAACGCTGATCGAATAAAAAGCTGATCGTCTTCGTCATCATCAACTACCCATACGGTAGAAGTACACATAATTGGTCAGGATAAGCAGTGGTATACTAGCAAAGAATGGGTTATATGAATGGACAATAATACTTATTTGCAGTTTACTAAACAATAACTAACCTACTAGTTAGTGGTCCATTTGCTACTTTATGTATGAAGATTGGAACAATCAATTACTAAAGCGGTTGCTTATCTATATCTATTCAATAGATTAAGCATAACTGATTACCAACCTATTTTGATCGTAGACGTTAAACAGGAATCTACCTATGAATTTCACTATACTGGTAGCGGATGATGATGAGGATGATTTATTCTTACTGGCCGAACACATTCAACGGTGCCATCAGGGTGTGACGTTAACTTGTGTATCCGACGGAGTAGAAGCCACTAGGAAACTGATCGATGGCTATCAGCCAAACCTGATTCTGGTGGATGCCAACATGCCCATGATGAATGGCTACGAATTTCTGGAGTGGGTGATGAACTTTAAAAAACGGCGACCAATACCCATTGTGGTTTGGTCAGGTGCCATGTCCGACAGCGATGTTGGCCGTTACTATGGGGCCGGTGCTAATTCCGTGATGCTGAAAGAGAACGTTTTACAGGATTTAGAATCGTTTTGCCATCACTGGTTCAAACTGGTTCAGCTACCCACAGGGGGTTTAGTAGGGTAAAAACAAGCCGGATTAAGCCCGCCCTCCACAAGCGTAATTTCGGCCTCCGTCAACCCATAAAGCCCATAAACCAGTCGGTCAATTTCGGCTTCTAACCCCGAGCTATCGGCGGTTGGGTCAGTGAATTTAGCGGTCAAAATTTGGTCAACGAGGTTTCTGATAAGAATGTGTTCTGCTTAATCTATTCTTGGAATTGGTAGATTATTGATATCATCTACAAGAATTTTTGGAAAAACTCCTTTGGTCGCTCTAGGCGAGGCATTAAAATGTCATGATATTTTTGTCATGCGACAATTTGGATTGCACCCTTATTAAACCGAGAAATTTCCCGTTTTTATTAAGGGATTTCGTAAGTACAGGTATCCGCATGAAAAGCCGCGTCCAGACTCAATGGACGCGGCTTTCTTGCAGTATGGTTATTTCGCTATAGGTACCCATCAACCTGTTGCGGCAATAGGTTAGTAAGGGGAAAAGAAAAATGTGGCCTCCCTTGCCAATAAAGGCAGTCGAAGGTTTTAAGGAACACTATTGAGTAGGGTAGGGGTGTTGTTGGTATTGAAGCGTTTTACTAATGGCCAACTCTTATTCGTAGCAGGCGCCCTTTGGTAAACGGAAATAAGTGACAGATAAGACGTAAATTGCCCACGTATTCAAACCGGGTATAGAGCTATTTTTCAATCCTGAAATCCTGACAAATCATGGTAAAGTCATTCCTTATTCTATTTCTTAGTCTGGTAGTAAGCCTAAACGTCTCCATTCAGGCCCAGTCAGTTGAGCTAAAACCGGTTTGGGAAACCGATACCACGCTCCGCACACCCGAATGCGTTTTATTCGATCCGGGCAAGAAAGTCCTCTACGTCGCCTGCATCAATGGGAGTCCGAAGCTGGAAAACAAAAGTAGCTACATTGCCAAAGTAGGGCTGGATGGTAAGGTGATCCAGTTGAAATTTACCGACAACCTCAATTCGACCAAAGGCATGGGCATTATGGGCAATAAACTCTACGTTACCGAGATGACGCAGGTTGCCGAAATAGACCTGGCTACGGGTAAGGTTCTCCATCGCTATCCGGTTGCCGGGGCGAAGTTCCTCAATGATATTGCCGTCGACACGAAGAAGGGCATCGTGTACGTTACCGATTCGGACGACAGTAAGATCTGGGCAATAACCAACGGGAAATCCAGTCTGGTGCTGGGCGATGCGCCACTCAAAGGCACCAACGGGCTATTATTTGAAAATGGTCAGCTATTGATCGGCAACGGCGACGGCTCGCTGCTCCGGATGGACCCCGCAACCAAGAAACTCACTACCGTAGCCAGCGGCATGGGTGGCATCGATGGGATTGTGGCCCTGGGAAATAAGCAGTATATGGTGACCGAGTGGGGCGGAAAAATCTGGCACGTCCGCGCCGACGGGACAACCGAACTGAAACTGGATACGTCGAACGAGAAAATCAACTCGGCCGACATTGGCTACAATCCAGCCACCAAAATTCTCTTCGTCCCTACTTTCTTCCATAACACCGTAAAAGCCTACTCACTCAACTAAGCACTGGTCTGTTACCGACCGGTTTTGGAACACCGCACTCACAACGTTCTGAGTAGCATAGTCTATAAATCATACCCGCGCACAGCGAGTTGTCGTCGTTCAATGATTGCTCTTGACCCCATTGATTTTAGCTACGATGATGAACGTCCCGTTTCACCCAGTGCTGCCGGGTGGCCTGCTCTGGCCGTAGAACAGAGGAGGTTTTAGGCGGCCATCGAGGACATATAAAAATAAAACTTCTGTTGAGGGGCGAAGGGTAATTCAGTACGGGGTAGACTTAAAAATGTACATAGAAATCGGTCCAATCTGGTTGAGTTGACTGCTGGCAACGTACCACTTCCTGGAATAGTACCAGCCCATAAACCTAATGGGCTAACCGTCGTGGCGAGGCCAAAGTGAAAACAGGAAAGTAAGAAACTCATTAGTCCATCCACATTTGCTTACGTTGATTGGTTGACCGCCCGGTCTGCCACTACGGGCCCGGCGAATTTTTTGCCTCAGAACAGGATATAATAGTCTACAGTTAGTATGCAGATCATCCAGTAAGGTAGACGGCCGTTTTCTTTACTTACTTCGTAACACGTTGGTTAGCTGTACAAATTGTTTCGATGGAACATTTCGTACAAATGTGGGCTACTCTCCAGGCAACCACCTTCAAACGCATTGGTTTCGTGGGCCGAGAGGTAGGTATGACAGCGTATTACGTGATATTGATCTATATACGGGAGTTCTAAAAAGTCAGCTATTAGGACTATCCATTTTACAATACCACTGCTTCACGGCTAAGTTGCCAGTGCTTTCATCATTTTATCGCTCACGGGATCACTATAAATACCGTACCCATTGACGATTGTACCCTTGATGTCGTATTTGACCGATGAAATAGCATAAACAATTGCTTCATCGCCGGGGTCGGAGAGACCCTCGAAGCGGAAGTGACGGTCCACCACAAAGTCATCGGGATGAATCTCTAATGAATTTCCCTGGCATACCAGACAGTTCTCTTTTAGATTGAAATCGACGGTGTATCCTTCGCTTTTGAGTTTATTCAAAATTTCAGATAGAGTGGTCATTGTATCCATGAGATAGGGTTGTTTGGAAATGTGATGGACAAATCTAACCACTTACGGTCCCGTATTCTCCTGTTTTTCAACATATAGGGTTAGTAGTTTCTTCAATGCCACCGCGTTGTTATATTCCTTATCCTTAGCTGCATAAAGTAATGTCACCTTTTTATGATCTTTCACGCATTCTACTAATTCGGAAAGTGCTTTTCCTTTCCTCAGCTCTAACGTGTAGTCAGTAAGGAATTCTTCCCAATTCGACACTTCGTGATTGAACCATTTACGCAGGCCGGTTGAGGGGCCTATCTCTTTAAGCCAAAGATCGATGTGGGCATCGCTCTTCTTCATGCCACGAGGCCAGAGACGGTCCACCAATATTCTGAAACCGTCCTGCTCATCTTTCAACTCATAAATTCGCTTGACCGCTATTTCGGGGAAGGCGTTTTTGCTTTTCATGGCTGTTTCTGTTTTATCCAGGCTTCAGAGTAATTCTTCCTGAGAGATCCTCACCCGCGCATTTTGTAATCTTAAATCGATATCAATCTGACAGGCTAATCGCATAAAGGGATGTGATTTACATAAGTTGCCCAGTGTGCTTTCTTCGTTCCGTTCCTTAGGGTGGGAAACTCCATCCGCCCATTCGACCTCTACAAGGCAGGTGCCGCACCGCCCGGTTCCCCCACACTGCCCGAAGTCATCCAGAAATATAGTATCGTTCAGCAACTGCATCAGGCTGCGATAGGCCCCCTGCCGGGTTCGTACAATAGTCTCGACGTTTTCGTGCCGTACCCGGAACATGATTTGCTCGATATCCGCTGTCATCGCAAGGTGTTTACTGTCAATCTTTTCCGGGGAAATAGTGGTCAAAAATCCTCTTGCTATTTTTATTCTACCATGGGTATGTATTGAAATAAATAGAATAACGACCAGCCGATAAAGCCAATCATCAGTATCCATACCCAGGCTGGGATGCTTTGGGGTGTTTCGCTGCCGGTAATCATAAACCGCTTCGAATCGCCCTTGCCGTAGGCGTTGATCATTAAAGGGACGACACCATCCACCACGGAGTTTTCCCGAATGCCCTCGATTGAAATGGCGGGTCCGTTCTTCACTTCAAAAGGAACATGGCGGACACCCTCCTTGCCGGTGGGATCTTTGCTGACAATTTTAAGGGTGTGTTTCCCGTCAGGCAGTTTCCGGGTGTCGAACTCGAAGTTGACCGGAGAAACAAACTCCGCGATGGGTTGCGGGTCGTCGTCAACGAATATCAGAACAGTGCTTCTATCTTCCATGGTAGGGGTCGTCTAAAATGAACCGCTTAATATGACTGGCTGATTTTTCGCCGGGAGCCAGTAACCATTTTACGGAGTAAAAAAGGGTCACCAGAACAATGACACCCATAACTGAGATAATCAGATAATCCCAATTACTTTCGGGTCCCGCGCCGTGCGTAATGCCACGCAGGAGTTTAGGCTGGCGCTGATCGCAAATTGGACAGGCGTTGCCAATGTGGGAAACTGATACCAGGAGGAGAGACAAGAGAACGTTTTTCATTGGGCAGGCATTTTTTTGATTGTATCCATCAGCTTTTTTACTTCCTTAGCGGTAACCGTCGCGGCATTGTTACCCCAACTGGTTTTTTCGTGATTCATGATAGCTGCAACGTCTTCAGGCGTCAAATTACTGTTGGTGCCTACCGCTGGCATGGCACCAAATCCTTCCCGGCCGTTGTAGCCCTGCATGATGATCTGCACCATCAAGCTCGGGTCGGCATCGAGAACGACGGGGCTACCTTTCAAAGGGGGGAAAGCCCCTTTTAGCCCCTCACCGCTGGTCTGGTGACAGGCCTGACAATGCGTAGCATACAGTTCCATGCCCGGTGCATCGTCTTGTGCGGGAGCACCTGCCCCGCCCTGAACGGCCGCCACCACCGCCGGACGTTTGTACAGAAATCCCGGTTCGGGTTTGCCGTCGGGTAGTTTGGTTTGCTTCAACGATTGTAGATAGGCCACCATCTGTAATGCCTCTTTCCCGGCTACGATCGTACCCGTGCCTTTCCGAAAATCCTCGGGTACACTGACTATCACATCGTTTTCCTGCGGTTTATCCTTATACTCGAACAGCCATGGGTAGGCGGGCATTATGGATTCTTTAACCACGATTCTTGGGTTGTAGAGGTGAACCAGGTGCCAATCCTGACTGGGCTGGCGGGTCCCAATTGAAGTCAGATCCGGTCCCGTGCGTTCGGTACCCATCAGGGTGGCCGTGTTGCGCCAGAAATCGGTTCGGTGGTTGGCGGCATAATCGGCCGGGATGCCGGGACGCTCCCCCCACATTTTGTCCATTTCCACATTTCTGACCTGTTGGGTGTGGCAGGCCACGCAGCCGTTGGCTACGAAAAGTGCCTTTCCCGCCAGGGCTTCGTCGCTCATTGCCGACGCTCCGGGTAGCGGAGCGTTGTTGTGCGCGTTGTTTAGGGCCGGGATCACGGCTACAAAAGCCGTTAGCAACAGAAAGAGCAGGGTGGCGGTGCCGAAGAGTTTTTTATGATTGTCGAAAAATTCCATGATACACAGATTGGGTAGGGTTGACTCCGGCGAATAAATCAGGAGGCTTCGTTTTCGATTTCCAGTTGCCGGAAGGCGGCCTCCTTCACATTGATATCCTGGCTATGAATGACCATCCGGTATAAGTTATAGGCGAAAAAGAGATGGGACATCCACATCAGACTACCGCCGATGGCCCGCCAAAGCCAGAAGGGGGCCATCATGACAACACTGTCGATGAAGGGCTTGCCCTCAATCCACATCAGACCCCGGAGCGTACTGCCGTACATGAGCGGTACGGTGTAAAATAGCATCCCGAGCAGGGCCAGCCAGAAGTGCGCCCCGACCGTAACCTGTGGTGGCTCTTGGCCTGTAAGGCGTGGCATGACCGCGTAAATGCCCGCCCATAGGAAGAAACAGATGATGCCGTACATCGTCAGGTGGGAGTGGGCCACGGTAAAGTCCGTGAAATGCCACAGCAGGTTAGTAGAGCGAAATGCCTCGGCGGTACCCTGCATGGAACCCGTAAAATAGAACACGATACCAACCAAAAAGAAGGGTAGGGTATAGCTGTACGGGATTTTGTACCAGGCTCCTTTAAAAGTCAGTATGAAATTGGTGGTACCGGCCACGACCGGAATGATCATCCCCACACTCCCAACGATGGCCACGGTCTGCAGCCACCAGGGTATAGAACTGAACACAAAATGGTGCGTTCCAATGAGGGTGTAAAACAGAATCTGGGTCCAGAAAGCCAGAATACCCAGGCTGTACGAATAGATAGGTTTGTTAAGTTGCTGCGGCAGAAAGTAATACACAATACCGAGCGTGAAAAGCATAAACCACATCCCGACGCCCTGGTGCATATAGTAGCCCTGAATGATGGTTTCGCCGAGCCCGTCTTGCCAGAGCGGCACGTAGGCAACCACCGCAATCGTGATTCCAAAAATTACCGCTGCCACGATATACCAGTTGGAAATATAGATTTCTTTGGTAGTCCGCTGGCTGATAGTTTTGAGGTAATTGATCAGCGTTAGCACCAGCCCAATACCGAAAAGCAGCATGATGGGCCAAATGTATTCCCGATATTCTCCACCGCCGTTGTTTACGCCCGCCATCAGGCTAATAGTCCCCAGAAACACGGCAGTATTGACCAGAATAATGGTGTACCATCCCATTTTGAGACTGAAAAGGGGAGCGTTGCTTACCCTTGGGACGATGTAGTAGCCAAGACCCAGCATCGCCAGTGACGACCAGCCCCAGAACACCGCGTTGGTATGCACCGGACGCAACCGTCCAAAGCTTAGCCAACTGATATGATCCACATCAGGGGCTGCGAATTTGATGCCTACATACTCCCCGACCGTCGTGCCGAATACCAGCCAGAACGTAGCGGTGGCGATGAACCAGATAATCAGTCGCGAGAGTTCAGAATCAATTTTCGGGCGGATATTGGCCTTCATTTTTCGGGCCACGATGGGCAGCGCTGCTTCGTGATCGACGTTGAGGATGAGACCACGGCTATCCTCAGGTGCGAGCGTTCCGCCCAATTCACGGTGGCTCAGCCGGTAATCCAGCGCGGCTTTTCGTTGGGTTAGTGTTTGGGCTAATTCTTCGTCCTCGTTCGTGCGCAGGAAGCGGGCCAGCTCGTTGGCTTCGGCCCGTTTCTGTTTGTTACGATATTTTTGCAAGCCTTTAACAATCTTGACAATCAGAAAAAATACCGCTCCCAGAATAGGAATTAACAGCAGAACGATGGTAATCAGAATGCCTTTTTGATCCAGCAGTGTGTGTTTAGTCGGTACTTCGTTCTGAGCGAAGGCGGACGTTTGACCTAATAAAAGGTACGCTACCATCAGCAGACCCATGATGGGTACGGTCTTATTCTTAGCCGATTTTTGATTTTTGAGCAAGACAGCGATCTGGTTGCTGGACAGGTTCCTGAGGTACTTTGTATGGTCTGGTGGGGAAGGGCTTTCTTTGTAATTCAGAAAACTGAGGACTACCTGCCGAGTTAAAAGTGCCACCACCAGGACCATAACAGCCAGAAGTAAGAGTAGAACCGACAGGGTGAAAGCAGTTTCAGAACCCGCAAACGGCACTTCGGCGTACACCGGAGCCGTCGTTTGCACCACAATCAGGCAGGACGCCACACAGATTTTTGAATAGTGATTCATGCTGTTCTTTCACGTTTAAAATAGCTTGATCCTTTTTATATGTGAGTAGAAAAAGTCTAAGAATGTTGATTGCCATGAAGGTAATGACAGGATAACAATATAAAAGACTATTTACTCCTTTTTTACACTATAATTTTTTTATCCGATTAAGTTTAGCGGGTCATTTTCTCGCCAAGGTGTTTTTCCATAGTGATTAGACTTGTGTATCGCTACTTCATGATTATACAGGTGTACCCATCCTTCCGGTTGACAACAGCATCGAACTGAGCTTCAGCCTGCACGCGCTTTACTCGGCTTTGGAGGGAAAATCCACAAATCCTTGCGGGTTAGGTGGCCTAAGGTACACCGTCCGGGTAGTGGCTCATTGGCAGGATGGAGCGGCAACCAGAAACAGTCCCCGCCTGAGCTGATCACCTTATACCGCGGCCTACTCAGGTTTGACCAGCAGCCCAAAGGTTTTTTGCCAAATCAATCCTTCAACGATCAAGTTGAAAATGGGTATATCGGGCGGGGCTGTGAACCCTGTCACCGTTGATTGTAGGATAAATTTCAGAATTAAACGAATGCGAATTGCCGCCCGTTCAAACCACCTTCGACGTAGCCGGATTCAGTTCTTTTTCCAGTTCGATGGCCTTGGGGAACAGAATGTTGTTTTCCAGGTGGATGTGCTTATGTAGATCCTGTTCGAACTCCTGCAAAAGGTTATAGGCCACGCGGTAGGTCGTGCAGCCGTCCGTTGGAACCGTGTAGTGATTGCTCAAGTCGGCGATTTTGGCGAAGCGATCACCCTCGTCGGTATGCTCGTGCATCATCATCGTTATTGGGTTTTGCACCGTGCCATACATAGGCGCTGCAACTTTCCGGTTTTCGCGTTGGGCCTGCGCCATTTTCTTGACAAAAGGAAACACCATCAGTTCCTCTTTTTTCATGTGCGTGGTCAGTTCGCCGACGGACTGCGTGAACAAATCCCGGATTTTCAGTAATTCAGGGTGGCGTTCGCCGTGGACAATGCTGAGCTTATCGAGGTAAGCTGATAGTTCGGGCATTCTGGCCGTCACGTAGCCATGGTGCCGGGTTTCGATGTACTCGGCCAGTTGGTCGAGAGGCCAGGCCGCGTAATCGACTTCGGGCAAGGTGTTTGCTTCCAAAACAGCGTTGATTTCGTGGCTAATTTGGTCAGGTTCGAGACGGGCCACCTCGCAGGCGTCGCTGAGCGAAATGTTGCCCTTGCAGCAGAAGTCGATGTTGTGCTGCTGGAAGACGGAGGCAGTACGCCAGTTGCGGGCTACGATGGATCCTACGGTTTGTTCTTTTAGAGTTTTCATGATCTATATGTTTATTTTACTTTTTGGGGTAATAATTCACAAATTCAAAAACGGGTTTGTGGAATAGCTTGACGCCAAAAGCCGTCAGGCAGGTGATTTTGGCGACTTCGGCTCCTACATAATAAAAAATGCAGAAATGAGTCGGGTAAGGGCGCGCCCTGAACAAACCGTTCGGGGCGGGTGTCGAGCACAGGTAGCAGCCAAAAGGGCTGGATTAGTAAAATTAGAAGCACCAGGGTGAAGACCAGACTCGCGATGCCCATTTCCAAAGCGAGCGTAATATTGGGGAGCTGGAATTTTAGCGGTGTTTCCAGAAAACTGATGCCCATGACGAAACCAATCCAGAGAAAGGTGTAGACGACGATGGTGTGCTTGATGCTCATACATGAGACAGTTGAAATAAAAAGAATAGAGATATTAATACCTTTTTATCTTTTATTTATGTACGATTGATGATCAATCATACATTATTTAGAATCCCCTTTCCTTAATATAGCTCAACCCTAAGTTTAACTGCTCATTAAACTGCGAAATAGGGGTTGAGTGTAACACATCCGAAAGCCGATCCCGGATTTGGGCAAATTCATTATGAACCGGGCAGGGCTTACTCGCCGAGCATTCTTTAAGGCCCAATCCACAGCCTGTAAAAAGGCGATTTCCGTCCACCGCGCTCACGATGTCTGCCAGGGTGTTGCTGCGCGTTTCAGCGTCGGTATAGAAACCACCAGTCGGTCCCTTTACCGACTGGATTAGACCTTGCTTGCTAAGGTCTTGCAGGATTTTCGCGATAAAAGGCTCCGGCGAGTCAATGCCGGCGGCAATCTCCCGGATGCCCACCTTCCGGCCATGTTCCGATTTCTGGGCGATAAAGACAGCCGCCCGCAGTGCGTACTCACAAGTCTTTGAAAAAAACATCTCTCAAGGGTTGATGGGACAAAGTTAATACAGGCTTCTTGATAATAAAAGAGTTTTTAGTATTTTATTGTATGCGACTGATTGTATTGGACACGTATTAAAAAATTGGCAATTCTCTTCAGCTGCACTGTTTCGGTCATCGGACGGGCACAGGTGCCCTAGGCCAAAATCAGTATTTGTATAGTCAGTGTGTCGAGCCTGATACCGAGTAACTGATAACGACTGGTCAGGAATGACGTTGCCAGCGTAGTCCTTTCCAGGCTGAACTCAGATGCCAGTTACACCAGTTTGCTATTCCTGTCGACTGATTGTAAGAAAAGGCTTATGCCTCCCTGGTAATCAAATAGGCGCTAGATGCTGATGCTTTAAACCCGTCAGAGTTGCCAAGTGCTAAATTATTGTCACATGTTGGCGTTGTGCTGGCAGGAACGGGTACGGACGGCTATTTACACTCATAGAGCGAAGAAGCCATTACGACTACAAATTATGTTTGCTTAAAGCATTTCATCTCAATTTGTAGCCAATTGGCTATAATGTATTGCACAGTATATAAAAAAAGCAGCTACGTGTTAGCGTAACTGCTTGATTGTTAGGAGCCTCCTATAGGACTTGAACCTACGACCCCTTCATTACGAATGAAGTGCTCTACCAACTGAGCTAAGGAGGCTTTTGAGTATTTTGAGACCGCAAAGATAGCGGAATCATAATATATCAGGCAAGGAAACGGGCGTTTTTTCTTAATTTTGCCCCATGATTTCCATTACCAACCTGTCTTATTACCTCGGCAGCCGGGCACTTTACGAAAATGCCTCGCTGCATATTAAGCCTAACCAGAAAATTGGCCTTATCGGTCTGAACGGAACAGGCAAATCGACGCTACTACGAATCATCAATGGCGATTATCAGGCCGACGGTGGCACCATATCCAAAGCGGGCGATGTAACGCTGGGTTTCCTGAACCAGGACCTGCTTAGTTACCAGACCGATGATTCCATCCTGTCGGTGGCTATGCAGGCGTTTGAGCGACAGAATAAATTGCAGGTTCAGATAGATGAGGTGCTCCACGAAATGGAGACCAACTACCAGGATGAACTAGTCGATAAACTCGGCAAACTCCAGGAAGAATTCGAAGCCCTCGATGGGTACACGGTACAGTCGCGGGCGGAAGAAATTATGGAGGGGCTGGGCTTCTCGACTGAGGATCTGCAAAAGCCGCTCCGGCAGTTTTCGGGCGGGTGGCGGATGCGGGTGATGCTGGCGAAACTGCTGTTGCAGAAACCATCCCTGCTCATGCTGGATGAGCCGACTAACCACCTTGACCTGCCTTCGATCCAGTGGGTAGAAAAATACATTCAGACCTATGAAGGGTCCGTAATTGTGGTGTCGCACGACCGTGAATTTCTCGATAACGTGATCGACGTAACGGTGGAGGTGGCCAACGGCAAGCTGAATTATTACGCCGGTAATTACTCGTTCTATCTGGAGGAGAAAACCCTGCGCAACGAAATTCAGAAAGGTGCCTTCGAAAATCAGCAGGCCAAAATCCGGCAGACGGAGCGGTTTATCGAACGGTTTAAAGCGCAGGCAACCAAAGCTAAACAGGCGCAGAGCCGGGTAAAACAACTGGCCCGGATGGATCGTATCGATGATGTAATCGACGAGTCGGCGCGGGTAAACTTCAAATTCCAGTTCTCCACCCAGCCCGGTCGTCACATTCTGCACCTCGACGATATTTCGAAGGCGTATGGTCCGAAAAAGATTCTAACCCATGCCGACATTCGGCTCGAACGGGGTGATAAAGTCGCCCTGATTGGTGCCAACGGAAAGGGTAAATCCACGTTGCTCCGTATCATTTCGGGGTCGGAGCCGGTCAGCGACGGGCAGCGTCAACTGGGGCACAACGTATCGTTCAGTTTCTATGCGCAGCACCAGTTGGAGTCATTGAGTGTAGATGATACATTGCTGGAAGAACTCAAACACGCCAATCCGAACAAAAGTGAAGGCGAATTGCGCGGGGTACTGGGGTGTTTCCTATTTTCCAGCGACGATGTTTTTAAGAAAATTAAAGTGCTGTCGGGGGGGGAGAAGTCGAGAATAGCGCTGGCAAAAGTGCTGCTGTCGCAGGCAAATTTCCTGCTGCTCGACGAACCGACCAACCACCTCGACATGCAGTCGGTGAATATCCTGATTCAGGCGCTGGAGCAGTATGAGGGTACCTACGTTGTGGTTTCGCACGACCGCTATTTCGTGTCGCAGATTGCCAACAAAATCTGGTACATCGAAGATGAACAGATAAAGCAGTATCCGGGTACCTACGACGAGTATGAGTGGTGGATGGAAGAGCGCAAAGCCGACGCGGTGGCCGGGCAAAAAGCGGAAAGCAAAGGACAAAACAGTAACGGAAACGGCGCCCCTCCCAAGCCCCAGGCGCCAAGCCCCTCCCCCAAAACCGGTAACGACGAAGAGCGGAAAGAGTGGCAGCGTACACTAAAGCGTCTGAGCCAGCAGACTGAAGAGTCCGAACATAAAATTGGTCAGCTGGAAGAGCGTAAAAAACGGCTCGAAACCGAACTCGCCGACCCGGCTACCTACGGCGACGATAAACTGATGCAGGCTAAAAACGATGAATACCGACGGGTAACGACGCAGATTAGTCAGCTTCAGGACGAGTGGGAAACGGCTATGCTCGAAGCGGAAGAGTGGGAGAAGAAATTGGCCTGACCAACTAATCAGCCATAGTATACTGCCAAAGTCAGCCTGTTGTATAGGCTGACTTTGGCGTTTATTGATCGTACGAAAAACCCTTTTGGCGCACTTCCTGCGGTGTGGTTGCCCCCGATACCGATTCATGGTGTTCAAACGACTGGTTCACCGTTTGGCGGATACCTTTACAGATAGTATCGAGAGGGAGGTCGTTCGCGTCGGTACCAAATGGGTTCTCTATTTCTTCGGCAATAATTTCGAGACTGGCCAGCACATAAAATACGAAGACAACCAGCGGAATAATCAAGAAATGCAGGTTAGAGACGTACCCGAACGGAAGGGTGAGGCAATAGACGAAGATGAATTTTTTGATGAATGAACTGTAAGAGAACGGAATGGGTGTATTCCTGATTCGCTCGCAGGCACCGCAAATATCCATCAGCGACTGCACTTCGGCATTGAGCAGCAACAGGTGTTCGGGTATCAATACCCCCTGTTTTTGCAAGGCGTGGATTTTGCCGAAAATAGCCAGAGCAAGCTGTTGCGGAACGTGTTCGTCCAGCCGCAGGTTCGAGAGGCCCAATGAGTCACTATCGATAAACTCCTTTTCCGGTGAACGAAGCCGCAGGTGGTTCTTCAGTACATAAGCGAAATTAGGAATCATCAACTGGAAAAACTGGCGTGCCTGGGCCTGGTCATTATCCAGTAACTGATCTAGTTTAAGCGCTATGTTTCGGTTGTTATTCACCAGACTTCCCCACAACTTTCGCCCCTCCCACCACCGGTCGGTCATAAGCAGTATTGGTTCGGAACACCAGCAGCAGCGAAATAACGAAGCTTAGCAGCGTGTGCATAAGCGATAAATTCCTTAGGTGAACGTTATCGCTCAGGCCCATTCGTTCAATGATATACACAACAATGAACGAATAAATGCCGACGCCAATAAGTGCGGGAAGCAATGTTCTAACCGTATCGGCTCGGTTGAAGGTGATAATAAACCGTGCCCAATCTTTCGGATTGTAGTTAATCATGGTTGTAGTGTGGTGAATAAGCTATAATCATACTGGATTTTGGCAGGATTGTCAACGGGTAAAATTCGGGTGCCTTACCTGTTCCGTATAATTGAGTTGATTTTACAGCGTTTAGGTATCAACATAATCGTAAAACTCTGCTGAATGCGTGCTTCTACCTTTTCCTTTATCCTGGTAATCCTTGGCCTTTGTTCGGCTTCTATTTCTTTGGCTCAGAAACTGGAAACCATCGACCACATTTACGACTCAAAAGTGGAAACAGTGCTCCTTTTTCCGCAGGTGGGTACGAACCTGACTGATCGTAATGCCGGAGTCCCGGCTCTAACCCTCAACCCCCCCGTTATTTCGCTGGATGAACAGGTGCCCCTACAACTCGAATTTGATGATCTGACGGCCAACTACCGCTCATTCCGGGCCCGGATTATTCACTGCAATGCCGACTGGCAGCGGTCAATCCTGAACGACATCGAGTTCACCTACGAATACAACGATAATCCCATTACGGATTATCAGATTTCTATCAACACCAAAATCCCCTATTTCCACTACCGCTTTACCCTGCCCCGCCTGAAGCTGCCGGGCAATTACGTGTTGGTGGTATACGACGAACGAAACCGGAACAACATCATTTTCACCCGCCGGTTTATGACCTACCAGAATCGGCTTCTGGTAACAGCGGCTGTGCGTTTTTCGTTGGCTCCCGACCGGCAATTTACGGACCAGCAACTGGACTTATCCATCAACTACCGGGGGTATCAGGTAATATCGCCCCAGGATGATTTTAAGGTCGTTATCCGCCAGAACTTCCGCGATGACCGAACCCTGACCGGCCTGCGCCCCACCAATGTGCAGGCGTTTGACCAGATACTCGAATACCGGCTAATTGACCTGAGTAACACGATGCCGGGGGGAAATGAATTTCGCTTTTTCGACACCCGA
Source organism: Cytophagales bacterium (assembly GCA_038236215.1). Taxonomy (GTDB): domain Bacteria; phylum Bacteroidota; class Bacteroidia; order Cytophagales; family Spirosomataceae; genus Spirosoma. Next base: position 38,207 of record JBBSTD010000030.1, read on the forward strand.
ACAGTTCTCTCCCGTGCTAACTACATTGACCGGATCGACCGGCTTGCCGACCGTAACATTGCTTATGTGCAGGTCGATAAACCCCGAAACCAGGGAGTATACATCCAGAGTGATGATTTCAATGGCCAGTTCGTAATCGACCACCGGGAAACGGGTAACGGAGAGACCAACGCGGATTATATCGAAACGATTTTTACTCTCAAAATCCCGGAGGTACCCGATTTCAATGTGTACGTAAATGGCGCGTTTAATTTCTGGCAACTGAACGACCGCAACCGAATGGCCTATGATGCGTTGCTGGGAGCGTATCGGGCATCGGTGCTGTTGAAGCAGGGCGTTTACAATTACGATTACACCGTCATGTCGACCAGTCCACAAAAAAAAGTGGATGAGAACTACATAGAAGGTAGTTTCTCATCCACCGAAAACGACTACGAAGTATTCGTCTATCATCGCCCCCCCGCTTCCCGCGCCGACCAGTTGGTAAGCTACCAGCGGTTGAGTGTCAATCAGCGCAAATGATTGGATGTTTTCGTTTGTATTCCGTCAGCCTACGGTTTAAAACCATAGGCTGACGGAATACAAACGAAAACATTAGGCGCTGTGCAGGAATTCCATAATATCGCCGTCCTGCACGATGTACTCTTTACCCTCTACGGCTAGTTTGCCCGCTTCCCGAACACCCGCTTCGGTTTTAAACTGCGAGAAATCGGGGAGTTTCATCACCTGCGCCCGGATAAATTTCCGTTCAAAATCGGAGTGGATAACACCAGCCGCCTGGGGGGCTTTCCAGCCCCGGTGAATAGTCCAGGCACGTACTTCTTTTACGCCGGCCGTGAAGTAGGTAATCAGGCCCAGCAGTTTGTACGATGCTTTGATAAGTTTACTCAGACCCGATTCGGTCAGGCTGTACTCACCCAGGAATAACTCCCGCTCTTCGGGGTCTTCCATTTCGGCAATCTGCGATTCAATACCGGCGCTGATGATAATTACTTCGGCTCCTTCACCTTTTACGGCTTCCTGTAAGGCATCAGAATACGCATTTCCGTTGGGCAGCGACCCTTCATCCACGTTGGCGACGTAGATAACGGGCTTCACCGTAAGCAGGGAAATGTCGCCAATGGCCGCTTCGCGCTCTTCGGGCGACACCTGCACCGTACGGGCACTCTGGCCTGCTTCCAGAGCCGTTTTGAACCGTTTCAGGATTTCCAGTTCCGACTTTGCTTTGGCATCGCCTACCTGAGCTGCTTTCTGAATTTTCTGAATTTTCTTATCAACGGCTTCCAGGTCTTTCAGCTGGAGTTCGGCATCAATAATTTCTTTATCCGAAACGGGATTCACCTTTCCTTCTACGTGAACGATGTTATCATCCTCAAAACACCGGATAACGTGAACGATGGCATCTACCTCCCGAATATTGGCCAGAAATTTATTGCCCAAACCGGCCCCCTGACTGGCTCCTTTTACCAGCCCGGCAATATCAACGAACTCAATAATGGTGGGCACCACTTTCTGAGGTTTCACCAGTCCTTCCAGGGTATCCAGCCGCTCGTCGGGCACCGTTACGACGCCCACATTTGGTTCTATTGTACAGAACGGATAATTGGCAGCCTCAGCCTTTCCGCTCGATATTGCATTAAACAGGGTGGATTTGCCCACGTTTGGCAAACCCACAATTCCACATTGAAGTCCCATAGCTACTTGTGAATCGGCCCGCCGAAGCGGTGCGAATTAGTAAATCATTACGCTGATACAGGTGTACTGGCTTCGCTAAGTGTGCTCATCCGGCCGTTCTGGTTCATACGCATCTTGTTTTTTCTGCAAAAATACAACAAAAAAAGCCTTCGGCTTTATTGCCGGAGGCTAAGAAGGAATTGAAAACGTACAGGCTCGCTGGAGCGGGCATTTACAGTATAGTTTACAGCATGTAGTTAGTTGTTTTTAGTTACTCCCATTTTAATTCGCTGGCGAAGTCGTCCTGCTCGCTGCGTTCGCGCTGGGCTAGCTGCGTAAAATCTACTTCGGGCATCAGTTCCGTTTTTACGTGTTCTACGGTTCCCTGAAGGGCTTCGATAAACTTGTCGAAATCTTCCTTGTACAGAAAAATCTTGTGTTTTTCGTAGGTAACACCCTCGCCCTGCGGATGCCGTCGGCTCTCCGTAATAGTCAAATAATAATCGTTGGCACGGGTTGCTTTAACGTCGAAGAAATACGTTCGTTTGCCCGCCCGGACCCGATTCGAATAGATTCTTTCCTGGTCTCTTTCGTCCACAATAAACAGGGTTTAGTTATTATATGGCCACTAAAGTACGGGCATTCGTGAAAGAACAAAAAGAATGCGTATAAATATATTTTGGGGATTTAGAACTGCAAAAGTGAACTGAGTTGTGGAGAACATTCTACAGTTTTTAGCCTAATGGGTTGTTTGTGAAGGGCGTGAAAGCTATCTTTGTTTCATAGGAATTGCACTTTTTGGAGGCAGGTGGTATGTGTGACGTTTATCAGCATACGACCCGCCTATTTTTTTCACGTAACCAAAAGCTGTATGAATGTAATGATGTCCCTCATGTTGTTTTTTAGCAGCATGAATCCGACGGGGGGCCTACCGGGCCTCATACAGAAAGGCAAAGCGTCTTTTTACGCCAAAAAGTTTACGGGTCGAAAAACGGCCTATGGTGAGCGTGTCAATCCCGATGCGCTCGAAGGCGCCCACCGACACCTGCCTCTGAACACGCTTGTTGAAGTAACCAACCTAAGCAACCATCGTTCAGTAATTGTACGAATCAATGACAGGGGGCCGTTTTCCAAAGGTCGCGTTATTGATTTGACGTATGCCGCTGCAAAGTCCCTTGGCATGATTTCCAGCGGAATTGCCACCGTATCGCTCCGGGTTGTCGACAAAGGTAAACGCGCAGTGGCACTTGCTCCTTCTGTCTTTGATGTACCCGTAGCTTTCCAGTCTCAACTGGAGCCTGCCCTATAACTCGTCTGTTAAAACCAGACTAACCGAACCGTTCGTTATTTCCTCGTGCAATTCCTGCCGGAGATGTCGAACGGTTCATTTTTTGCGTTAAATTAAAACATAGTTTGTTGTTTGATCCGGGTCGCCGGTGCGATTCGCGGTTTGTCGTTAGTAGATTTGCTGCTGCCGTTCTCCCGATTAGCAACAAACAATAAACAACAGGCTGTCTTGAAACAAACACTCAATCTGGGTCAGGTACGTTCCTATGGCAACGTCGAATTTCTGGCTCGTCAGTTAGTCGAAGGTTTTATTACCGGGCTTCATAAATCGCCTTTTCACGGTTTCTCCGTTGAATTTGCTGAACACCGACTTTATAATACCGGCGAAACGACCCGGCACATTGACTGGAAAGTGTTTGGCAAAACAGAGAAGCTGTTCGTAAAACGCTACGAGGAAGAAACAAACCTGCGCTGTCACCTGCTCATTGATACGTCCTCCTCCATGTATTATCCAGAGGAAAACTACGGTAAAATGACGTTTAGTGTCATGGCGGCTGCCTGCCTGGCGTACATGCTCCAGCGGCAGAAAGACGCGGTGAGCCTGACTACGTTTGCCGACCAGATTGACGTGCAAACCCCCATTAAATCAACGCCTTCGCACGTACACAAGCTGTTTACGCAGTTGGACCAGTTGATGCAGCAACCCAAGCCGCTGCGCCGAACGGCAGCCGCTGAAGTGATTCATCAGGTAGCCGAGAAAATCAACAAGCGGTCATTAGTCGTGATCTTCAGCGACATGTTCGATAATAGTGAAAAGGCCGATGCGTTGTTTTCGGCTCTTCAGCACCTGCGCCATAACCTGCATGAGGTACTGATTTTTCACGTAACTGATAAGAAGACGGAGGAAGAGTTCGCTTTCGATGAGCGTCCTTATGAGTTCATCGACCTCGAAACGGGAGAGAAGGTAAAGCTCCAGCCGGGGCAGGTTCGTGATACGTACCAGCAGGCCGTAAAGTCATACTTTCAGGAGTTGAAAATGCGGTGCGGTCAATACAAAATTGACTTCGTTGAAGCGGACATTGCTCAGGGGTTCGAGCAGATCCTGAATTCCTACCTGGTGAAGCGGACGAAGATGAGGTAACAGGGATAGAAGCATAAAAGGGATGAGGGGAAGAAAGGGAGAAAAAATTATTCTATCCCTTTCTTCCCCTCATCCCTTTTATTCCCTTATTTCTTCACACTTGCCTTAGCGTTCTTTGGGGCCGTATCCGTTTTTTTATCGGCCTGCTGCCGCTTTTGGAAGAGGATAAAATCCTCAATTTGCTCGGCGGGTAGTTTGTGGGCTAATATTTTCTTGTTCTTATCGAGTACATTGACCGTCGGCGTAGTGAACACATCGAACTGATTGCGAAAGTCATTCTTGTGGGCGAAATCGTACCCATTGATTGCGTTGCCAAGCTTAAACTCCTTGATGAATTTTTTCCACTCTTCGGGACTTTGGTCAATGGCAATGGCCAGTACTTCAACACCCTTGCCTTTGTAATCGTCAATCAGTTTTTTCAGTTTGGGCGCACTTTCCCGGCAATGGCCGCAGGTAGGGGAGTAGAAGAAAACAACGGTGTAGTCCGCCTTGATAGCCGAAAGGTTAATGGGTCGGCGAAGGGTATCGCTTACAACGGGCGACAGCATTGTTTTGCCAACCAGGTTGGGCTTGATGGCCGCTACCCGTTCGCCGATGGCCTTTAGCGTAGACGAGTCCGATACGGTCATAATACCCGTTTTGTAATACTTCTCGAACATGTGGACAAACAGCCCCTCCGTTCCCATCACTTTGGGTTGCTCGTACTGACTTGTGATATAGTAAATGGTGTAATACTTAATGTCGCTGCTTTTCCCCGCAATGGCTTTGTTCACCATGAAGTCGGCTCCTTTAATCAGTGAGTCAGTCACTTGCACCGTCAGCTCTTTGATGTACCGCTCGATTTTACTCTGTAAGAAAGGCGTTCTGATAAAACGCTCATCGGAGAAGTCGAAGTCATCCCAGAAATGGTCTTTATAGTAGTTGAAAACCCAGATGGAATCCGGGCGACCGTTGGCCGCCTTGGGCGCGGGTGGTACTTCCGGCTCGGCGGTGGCTTTAAATAATTTAGCTGCGAATGTATTCGGGTTATCGGTCAAAAACTGCGCGCGGTACTCGTTGGCCTGTTTCTGGAGATCGCTCAGTTGCTTGTTCAGCATGGCTGACGAAGCGGCATCCGTGCGCGCTTTCTTCTGCATGGTGATGGCCTGCGCTTCTTCCGAAAATTTACCGAGTTTTTGCTGGTAGGCATAGAACAACTCGTTTTCTTTCGAGCCACTGATTTTCATCGCGTTGACGATAGAAGTGGTATCAGTATCGAAGGAAAACTGCTGATCTTCCGTGATAAGTAACTGCATATAGCCTTTCTTGGGCACTACAACGAGAAATAGTCCCTGGGGCAGGCTTTTTTTGCCCTCAAAAACCATGTTTCCGGCTCCATCTACGCGGGCCGTGTCTTTAGGAATATACTGAGTAGCCCCAAAGTAGTGCGCCAATACGCAGGTAGTGTCTTTTAACCCCGTTATATGGCCCGTTATCCTGAAGCCTTCGGAGGGTGCCTGAGTCGTTGGCTGGGCCTGACCTACCAACAATGAAATGAATCCGGCCAACAAGGCCAGGAGGAGGTTCTTCATACAAGTGGGTGTATAGCTAGATAGAATGAGTAAGGTGGATGGTTCAACGAAAGCTCTACGGTTGATACATTGTCTACAAAACGCTTGCCACACCGTTTGTAGTCTATGGTTTTGTTGTTTTCCACTCCCAGATTGACACGAGTGCCGATGGTGATACACTGTAAAAGGGTGCAACAGAATATTCAACCCAGTCGTGTATAACCGTACGAAACGGATTAGTTTCTCAAGCGTATATGCTTCATGCCCGGCTGGCCGAATAAGGGATTAAAGCAGTGCATGGCTTACCGGGCAGGGAATTATTATACGGACAGAATCTTCACCATTCTGAGCAAATCTTCACTAATGGGCTTAGGTAAACGGATGGTATCGCGGAAGGGCGTGTACACCAGTTCGTTGTTGATAATACCGGCCATTACGTTCTGCTCCCCATTCATCAGGCCTTCCATGGCACCCAGACCCAGGCGGCTGGCCAGAATACGGTCGTAGGCCGTTGGGACGCCCCCCCGCTGAATGTGCCCCAGTGTAGTCACCCGCATGTCGATATCGGGTTGTACCTGCTGCCGGATTTTTTCGGCAATCTCACTGGCATTTCCCGCTTCTTCGCCTTCCGCAATAACCACGATTGACGACGATTTCTGGCGGCTCCATCCCGATCTTAGGATTTCAATCACTTCGGGAATGGGCGTAAGTACTTCCGGAACCATGACCATTTCGGCTCCGCCCGCAATACCGGATTGAATGGCAATATAGCCCGAATCGCGCCCCATCACCTCAATGAAAAAGATGCGGTCGTGTGAGTCGGCAGTATCGCGGATTTTGTCGATAGCTTCCAGCGCAGTATTAACGGCGGTATCGAATCCAATCGTGTAATCGGTACCGTAAAGGTCATTGTCAATCGTACCGGGGGCCCCTACCGTGGGGATACCGAATTCATCGAAAAAAAGGGTAGCTCCCGTAAACGTTCCGTTACCACCAATGGCAACCAGACCTTCTATGTCAAATTTTTTGAGTTGTTCGAATGCTTTGGCCCGACCTTCGGGAGTCATGAACTCTTTGCTGCGGGCTGATTTCAGAATGGTTCCTCCCCGTTGTACGATGTTACTAACCGAATGAGAGGTCATCTGAAAAATATCGCCATTTATCATTCCGTTATACCCCCGGCGGATACCAAACACTTCGACACCGTGGTAAACCGCTCCCCGGACAACAGCCCGGATGCAGGCGTTCATACCCGGTGCATCGCCACCCGAAGTAAAAACAGCTATTCGTTTCATAGGTCAAGTCAATTTTTTAACGGAATTTCACAAAAAAGTCCACGGTGTGTTCTTTTGAACCTCGCAAATTTATTCTCATTTCCCAATCTTAAGGCATTGGGCAAGGAATTATCCTGTTGTTTTTACACAAATTTCACAAAGGAACATCAAGAAATAACCCCATAGGCTATACCTGTTAAAACTAGGTAAACTACTGATGGTTAGCAAAAAAAGTGTTCACTAACTAGGGAAGCAAACCATGATTACGGGCTCCCGAACTGACGAGACCGAATAAGAATTCGTCCATGATTGACCAATGTTGTGAACAGGCCAAAATGCACAACCAGTACCCTGAACCGGTCGGTGAGCGAGCGACGGTGTTGCTGGACCGATAAGCCGCCGATGAGGTATTGGCACAAAACGAAGGGCAGGGGTTCAATAAGGTCAGCCGCTTTCAGGCAGCGGATTTCCCAGTCCAAATCAGCACTGAGGTTATTGAGCGGGTAGTCAGGGGCAATGCTCCGTCTGGCGATAAAAGCCTGATGGCAGACTTTCATACCTAATGCCATGTCGCGCCAGGTCAGGTTGGGGGGGAGCACATGGGGCGTTACCTGGCTCCGTAAACCAACCGGAGTGCCATCGTTCTGTACAAACAGGGCATCGCTGTAATAGACATCCGCCGGCTTGTTTTTAATTGTAGTCAGCAGGTCTGTCAGCGTTTGAGAATCATGCAATGTATCCCCCGCATTCATAAACCAGACGTACTCGCCCCGCGCCCGGTGTAGTCCTTTGTTCATTGCATCGTACAGGCCCCGGTCGGGTTCAGAAATCCAGGTGGTGATCTGTGTTTCATGCCGTTTGATAATGTCCAGTGTACCATCTGTTGAACCGCCATCAACCACAATGTACTCATAATCGGTCGCCTGTTGCTTAATAACGCTCTGAATCGTGCGCTCCAGAAAACGTTCGGCATTGTACGTGATGGTGATGATGGAGACGGTAGGCATGAATGATGAATGATGAATACGGAGCAAGTTTGCGCGCCCATCATTTATTACTGGAACGCCAGCCCGGTCAACATTTTTTTATACAGGTCAACATGTTGCTGCGCCACCACGTCTTCCGAGAACTGGGTTTCGGCGGATTGGCGGGCATTTTGGCGTAGTAGTTCCGGGTTGGGGTGGGTTAGAATAAAGGCTATTCCATCGGCGAGTTGCTGGGCGGAGCCCGTGCCAGCCAGAAAACCGGTTTCTTCGTGGACAATCATTTCGGGAATGCCGCCCGTTCGGAACCCAACAACCGGCGTTCCACAGGCCAATGCTTCGATAACCGTATTGGGCAGGTTATCTTCCAATGAGGGAACAACCAGCGCGTCGGCGGCATTGTAGGCGGCCACGATATCCTCTTCGCTAGTCAGCAGGCCGAGGTGCCGCACGGGGTAGGGCAATTCGTCAAACAGGTACGAACGCCCTTTGCCAAACACCAGAATTTCGGGAGTCAGTTCCGGATGCTGCTGGTGCAACAGCGTCAGCGCATCGGCGAAATAACGAAATCCTTTGCGTGTATCCGTCACATTGGCACTGCCAAACAGGAGCCTGGCCGAACTCTTACGGTTATTATCCCTGTCTGACAGCGCGAAGCGGGCGTTCGCTTCTGCCCGCCCGATGGGACGAAAAATGCGTTGATTAATGGCGTACGGAATAACCGTAAACGGAAACCGTTGCAGCAACGTGCTTCGCTGTGCCTCCGCTGCCAGCCACTGACTCGGTGGCGTAAAATGAATAGATGCTTCGGCGAAAAGTTTCTGTTTCTGTTCAAAAACCTGGCTGGATAAATCCTGCTCACCCGGGTTTTTAAGATACGGACATTGATGGCAGTGCGTCCGAAAATGAGTGCAGCCACGCGAATAATGACACCCACCCGTAAATGCCCACTGGTCGTGCAGCGTCCAGACGATGGGCTTGCCCAGGGCAAAAAGGGACTGTAAACCACTGAGCGACAGGAATCCGAAATTTATCCAGTGCAGATGCAGCACATCAGCCTGCTGAATGGCCGGATGAAAGTTAAGGTTTGCGCCAAACCGGGCGGGTGAAAACTGAAATCGTACGGACGTATCGCGCTCGTGCGGAAGAAAATAAAGCCGTTCGGCCACGAACCGCCCAAAAGCGGTTTGCTCGGCCAGAAAGTTGTTGGCTAAATACGTCACGCCCGGCGCTGACCGGTGTTTTTCCAGCCGGTTTGGGGTGCCAACAAGCAGGGTGCTCTCTATCAGCTCATCGCCCCACAGCTGCTTTTGCAGGGCGCGGTGCAGTCGATTCGCTGCTACGGCTGCCCCGCCAAACAAATGGTAGGTACTTAGGTGCGTAATTCTCAACGGCCTACTAGTTTATCGAACTTTTTAACAACTTCCGGCCAGAATCCCAATCCGAATACGCGCCCCCATATTCGTTGGCGTGAGTATTGTTCCATCTCGGTAAAGATGGGATCCTGAAACCGGCTCTTTGCCTTCTGGGTCAGGATCAGGGCAAAGCCATGCTGTTTCAGCGTGGTGGCAAACACCCAGCCCAGCAGGAGGTTGCGCTGGGTAAGCATGGCGTCATCAGCAAATCGGTTGAGGTAGGTCATCTCACCCCAAACGGCACTGTTTTTCAACGAAAAAAGAACGAATTTTTTGATGAGCGGCTGTCGCGAAAAACTATCCAGTAAAGCAGGCGTGATACGGGGTGACCCTTTTGGCAACAGTTCCGCCAACCAATGGCTACCGGTTTCGTCCATGAACTGAAGAACCTGAAATAGTTTGTCTTCGCCCTCATAAATAGAGGCTATCCCCGGCTCAAATTCGGCGGTGAGCACATGTCGGGCGCGTTCGGTGCCTAAATTTCGAAACAGGCGCAAATCGGTGCCCTGCGAATCGGTTTTAAACCAGTCGACCTGCCTGATTTTTAGGTCATCGAGCGAGGAGCGAAGGCTGCGCGTTTTCAGTTGAACGACTTTTATGGGCTCAAACTTGGGGGCAAACGCATATTCCTGGATCAGGTCGGGCCGGGGTTTCAACAAACTGGAGCAGTGCGGAGATGCTGTCAGGTAGAAATTATCGGTGTCTGTTTCGGTACTGACCGTATCTGGCCCGGTAACGATGTGGTTGAACGTGTACAACTTCCTGAAATGACTGGACTCACTTTCCACGTAGCCAAAATCGCGGTCGTCGGCATCGAAAGCGACACAGACGGCGTATTTGGCAAACGCTTTCCAGCGATTATGTAATTGCCCAGACGCGCCAATGTCCACCAGCACGGGTGGTTCGGCCTGGAATTCCGGGCGGGAAAGTATTTTATCGATCATAAATCAGTTTATAGTCGGACAGTCAGTAAGTTGGTCAGTCGGTGAGTTAATCAGTTGGACACTCAATAACATTGACTGACTCTCCGACTGACCAACTCACTGACCGATCAAACTTATTTTCTGTATGCAAAGATATTCAATTGCAAATCCATGCTTTTGTTGCCTTTGTACTGATGGTTCACCAGAGGGGTATGGCGGTACTGGCTGGTGTTGAGGTAATACCGAAACCCACTGTCTTCCAGCACCTTTATTACGTCGGCCAGGGTCTGGGGATGATCGAGGTAGGCATGAAACTCCACGAACAGGTTTTGCACGTGGGCCAGCGCATCACGGCAGTCGGTGAGTACCGCCGTTTCAGCGCCTTCGATGTCCATTTTAAGCATGTCGATCTGGGTTTCCTGCAATAGCCAGTCGCGCAACCGCAGCGAGGGAACCAACGCCCGATCCGTTTGGGAGAAGATAGAGGCCGAATCGGCCTGATCGCTACCGAACAGGATGCCATCGTCATTCGTCCAGACTGCTTTCGTAACGACTTCAACGCCGGTTATCTTATTCTGTCGCAGGTTTTCCTGCAACAGGTCACTGATACGCTTGTCGGCTTCAAACGCCACGATACGCGCCTTGGGGTACTGCTGCCGAAAATACACGACGCTGGTGCCGATGTTGGTACCGCAATCGAAAATGACAGGCGTGGTGGATGTGGTATAGAATTTATAAAACTCGTCCACAAAAATTTCGCGGTATTGCCACACAAATGACAGCGCATCGGGCACCCGGAACCGGTAAGGCCCAAATGTAATGTCGGTAGGCTGATTGCGTGGTCGGTCACCATAGCGTACGGCTAATCCCAGCAAACGCCGACCTTCGACCGAGCGGAGCAGGCGGGCTGTTTCGGTAAATAAAAATCTAAAAAGCCACATGGGTGAGAGTTTTCAGGGGTAAAGGTAGGCCAAAACAGCACGTAGAGACATACTCATCGTTTAGTCGGGATACGTCAACCAGCCTGCAACCGAATTAACCGATACCGCCAGCCATTCTGTTTTTGACCGGAGACACTGCCTGATTACTTACTACGAAAACCTTAAGCAGCGGGTCACGAACCATTAATCTTCCAGAACGTTGCCAAAAATGGTTGTTTTCAGCGCGAGGGCAAACAGTAGAAAAGCAATTCCCCAGTACAGATAAATCCGGTAATAGTCCTGCACATCTTCATAAATCCGAACCCGCACCGGTGCTTTTTCCAGGCGGTCTATCTGGGCGAATACCGTTTGCAGACGTTTGGCGTCCGTAGCCCGAAAGAAACTCCCGTTGCCAATAGTTGCGATGGTTTTCAGGATGCCTTCATCTACCGTAACAGCAGATGAAGCGGAGGCAACCGGGCGGCCAACGGCAATGGTATACAGGCGAATGGAAAATGCTTTGGCCAGCCGTGCCGCCGTTACTGGGTCCAGGTTGCCCGCCGTATTATCGCCATCGCTTAGCAAAATGATAATCTTAGTTCGCCCTTTCCCCGACTCGGCAGCCTGCGCCAGAGTGGTATCCACCGGCGAAACTGAACGATCCCGCATCCGGTTGATGCACCGGGCCAGGGCATCACCAATGGCGGTACCCGAGGTGCGAATCATCTGCGTATCGAGGTCATTCAGGTATTGTTTCAACAAATCATAATCGGTCGTGAGGGGGCAGAGAGAAAAAGCTTCGCCCGCAAAAACGACCAGGCCAATCCGGTCATTCCGGCGTCCATTAATAAAAAACCGGGCCACCCGTCGGGCAGCCGCCAACCGGCTGGGCGGCAGATCGGCCTCCCGCATTGACTCCGATACGTCGATGGCCAGCATAATGTCAATACCTTCTGATTGCTCATCGCGTTGTTCCCGAATAATCTGTGGGCGGGCGAGTGAAACCAACAGTAACCCCGTGCCGATGAAAACACTAACTGGTAGTAAATGACGCAGCCAGCTCAGCCACGACCAGTAAGACCGGGCGTATCCGGCCTGATTTCTGGACGTATCCAGTTGCGACAGCGACAGGGTAAGCCGTTGCTGCGTCTTTCGGTACAAGTAATAACGAAGGGTAAATAGCAACAGGATAGCCGGAATAAGTGCCAATGCCAATGGGTAGACAACCCGAAACTGCTGCCATTGTGGCGGAGCAAACCAGTGAAGCGAATACCAGGGTTCCATTGGGTTAGGGGACAAACGGTTTTTCGGCCAGTTGGCTAGTAGGTACATTGTCTAAACCTGAATCCTGCCGCATTCGGGTTCGGTAGCGCAGATAGCGGTTGGTGGCTACGTTGCTCAGCAACCTGAGGGCGGGTAGCGAATCGACGGAGAAAGCCCCTCCGTAAATCATCTGGTCCGCTTCGCGCAGGGCACTCAAGACGCGGTCGTCCTTCATACGGTCGGCCAGTTCGGGTGTTGTCAATGAATTATAGGGCTGTGCATCCAGCCGCTCCAGATACACTTTCCACGTCATAACGGCTCGTTGGGCAGTTTCGGATGCCGAGATAGCATTGATGTTCTGGATAAGCTGGTTGTATTCCTTCAGGAAGCGACGGTGATTCCGGTGTAGCTGAAAGAGTTTCCAGTACCGCAGAACGGCTCCTCCCAGTAAACCGTATAAGCCAAGTGTCGCCAGGCTAACCAGCAAAAAGCCCGCAAATAACGCTGTGTAGTTGAACTGTTGCTGAAGTGGAGCCAGATTTGTTTCTGTAAGCAGTTTGGGCACCGGCATAGACCGGGATGAATCAGCCAATGCGGCTATCAGTAGTTTCGACCGCAAAAAAACTGTGTCGGTTTTCGTCCACAGAGCCGTGCAGTCGGTCTTGTTGATAACCCGAATAGGTACTGTCAATAACTGAACAGAATCCGTTTCGAACGATACCAGCGTATACACCGCACTGTCCCGACTGATGGCTGCGGCACCGGAACCGGTCGTTTTGGTGGCAAACACCGATACCTTCTGTACGCGATAAGGCGTAAAGTTTCGGGCGGTATCGGGAAACAACACATCCGTTGTGGCAGGATGATGATAAACCAGGCTGTACTGAATGGGTCGCCCGATATCAACGCTATCCGTCAGGAATTTCCCACTTAGCGCAGCATTTCGCGGGGGCGGTTGCGCCCTTAATAGTAGCGGGAAGAGGAACACTAGGAGTCGAACGGCGTATGGCACAGTAGTTTTACTTTCTTACCCGGAACAATTCAACGAGTTTTGGTACAAAATCCTCCTGCGAATCGAGCGCGAGGTAATTGGCATTATACTGTCGGCAAAGTCGTTCCAGTTGACGCTGATTCTGACGGAACGTATCGTGCAGGGTAGTCCGAAAAGACGCCGATGAGGTATTGACCCACACCATGCGGCCCGACTCGCTATCGTACACCGGAATAATGCCCAGTTTGGGCAGGTTCACCTCGCGCTGGTCGTATAAATGAATAACGACCAGGTCGTGCTTTTTGGCTAGTGCCTTTAGGTTATGTTCGTAATTCGTGTCTATAAAATCGGAGAGCAGGATAACAACGCTCCGGCGTTTGAGGGCGTTCAGCGTAAACAACAGTGCGTCGGCAATGTTGGTCTGGCCCGATGCTGGCTGAAGTTTAAACAGGCTCATAATAAGATGATAGCCCGTTTTTATACCGTTGGCGGGTTTTATATACCGCTCTTTCTGGTCCGAAAAACAATACATACCCACGTTGCTGGCTTCATGAATGGCCGACAATGCCAGTACGCCACACACCTCTTTAGTGGCCGTTAGTTTGTCGCGGTGCCGATGGCCAACCTGCTGCGATGCGCTGACATCCACCACAAAAAAAACGGTCTGGTCTTTCTCCTCCCGAAACACTTTTACGAACGTACCGTGCCCTTTGGAGGAAACGTTCCAGTCGATAGCCCGCACATCATCACCGTACTGATAGGTCCGTAAATCACTGAATTCAAGCCCTGTTCCTTTGAAAATAGATCGAAAGCTACCGCGCATCTGCGAGTTGACTGCCTTGCGGATGCGGATGTCGAAATTACGGAGCCGGGCTAAGAACTCGTCCATACAAAACAGGCGTTATACTATTTTAACAGCCAATTCCGAACTTTGCCAGCCGGGATTGCCTTACAAAGCTATTGATTTAACCGTATGCACCGCTACTCATTTTTGCCCTATCTGTGGACGTTGCTGCTTGGCGGCTGGCTGGCGGCTGCCTGCACAAACCCCACTGATAGTAAACCGGCTGGCCTGATTGACGAAGGGGAGATGGCTAACATTTTGACCGAAGTACACATCGCCGAAGCCCGCGTCAGTCGACTTAGTCTGACCTCCATCGACTCGTCTCAGATGGCTTACAAGCATATGGAAACGAAGATTTTCAAAAAATTCGGGGTCGATACATCCGCCTATCGAAAGAGCTATATCTTCTACTCGTCCCACCCCGCAAACATGGAAGTTATCTACAAACAGGTGACCGAGAACTTACAAAAGAAAATTAACGCTGAAAACGCGAAGAGATCGAAAAAGCCATGACGGTTGGTATTATTGGTGCGGGCATTTCGGGGCTTACCCTGGCGTATGAGTTGCAAAAGCAGGGCATACAGTACCAGATTTGGGAAGCCAGTTCGCGGCCCGGTGGTTATATCCAGTCGCGCCGGGAGCTGGCTGGTGCATCATCCGGCAGTTCGTACCTGCTGGAGTCGGGGCCAAACTCGCTGCTGGGCGACAGTGCATTACTGGAGTGGATTGGCGAGCTGGGTCTGACGCCCGAACTCCAGTTTAGTAAGCCCGTCAGCAAAGCGCGGTTTATTTTCCGGGATGGCCAATACCGCGAACTACCATCCGCGCCCCCTTCGCTGTTGTTTGGCCGATTCTTCAGCTGGAAAACAAAACTGGCCATCTGGCGGGAACGCTCGAACAAAACGATGTCGCCAACGGGCGAAACGCTGGCCCAGTTTTTTCGCCGACGGTTCTCTCAGGAACTGGTCGATTATGCACTGGGACCTTTTGTGGCTGGTATTTACGCGGGCGATCCGGAGCAACTGGTTGTGTCGGAGACTTTTCCTGTACTGCTTCGATACGAAAAAGAGTACGGCTCAGTGATACGCGGCCTGATAAAAAACCAGTCTAAATCGGAGCGCCGACAGTCTTTTAGCTTTCGGAACGGGATGCAAACCCTAACCGACGCCCTGGCCGCCCGGTTAACAAATCTCTCGCTCAATACGCCCGTTGAGCAAATCGTTCCGGTACAGGCCGGGTGGCAGGTAACCGTAGGCAATAAAACGGAGGTAGTCGATAAACTGGTTATGGCCGTTGGTACGGAAGCTGCCGCTCAGTTGGTGTCGCCATTCAATGAGGATTTTGCAACCAGACTTCGGGCTGTTGTTTATCCCCCCATGAGCGTTGTTCATTCGGTTTACAAACGTGCCGCTGTTAGTCATGCTTTGAATGGCTTTGGTGGGTTGAACCCGAAAAAAGAGGGGCAATTTGCGGCTGGCCACATCTGGAGCAGTTCGATTTTTGACGGTCGGTGCCCGGCCGATGAAGTACTGTTTACCACCTTTGTTGGCGGAACTCAGTCAGCAAATAACGCCCGCCAACGGGATGATATGTTGTTATCAACCGTTCATCAGGAGCTGGCGAAGGGCTTTGACATTCGGGCCGATAGCGAGCCGGTTTTTCAATCTGTTCGACGGTGGGAGCGGGCTATTCCACAGTATGATGCGGCCATTGTATCCCTGAAAGAACCGGTGAAGGCGGCCGAAAAAGACCAGTTATTTGTCTGTGCAAACTGGTACGGGGGCGTGTCTTTGTCCGATTGTATTCAGAAAGCGCAAAAAATGAGCCAACAGGTGAAAAATAACCTGGTTGTTACTAATTTTTAATGAATTTTTTGCACAAAAACGGCGTGTTTTACTGTTATTTTAGTGCGTCTGGTACCTAACCTATTATCTACCTGTGAAAGAGCGATTGGTCGTTATTCCAACTTATAATGAAATCGAGAATATCGAGGCTATTATCCGAAAGGTGTTCAGCCTGCCAGAGCCCTTTGATTTGCTCATTGTAGACGACGGCTCTCCCGATGGAACCGCCCGGCGCGTGCGTGATTTGCAGGAAGAATTCCCCCCCCACGGCTCACCCCGAACTAATGCTGCTGGCCGACTGAACCTATTGGAACGGCGGGGTAAAATGGGGCTGGGAACCGCCTACATCGACGGGTTTAAGTGGGCGTTGTCCAGAGGGTATCAGTATTTATTCGAGATGGATGCCGACTTCTCACACAACCCCGAAGACCTGATTAAACTTTACCGGGCCTGCGCTGAAGACGGTGCCGATGTGGCCGTTGGCTCGCGTTATATTACGGGTGTCAACGTTGTAAACTGGCCGATGGGTAGGGTACTGATGTCGTATTTTGCGGGGGTGTACGTCCGGTTTATTACGGGTATGGCCATCATGGACCCTACGGCCGGATTCGTTTGTTACCGCGCCGAAGTACTGGAAGTAATTTTACACAATCCCATTAAATTTGTGGGCTACGCTTTCCAGATTGAAATGAAATTCACCTGCTGGAAATATGGCTTCCGCCTGAAGGAAGTCCCCATTATTTTCACCGATCGTACGCGGGGCGTTTCGAAAATGTCCTCCAAGATTTTCAAAGAAGCCGTTTTTGGTGTACTACAGATGAAAATCAGCAGTTTCTTCCGGCACTACATCCCCCGCCACGAAGTCGCCAAGGCTAAGGAAGAGCCGATTGGAGCAGCTTGATTTGCCCTAGACAATAGCACATTCGATATTTATTTCTTAGAAAAGAGGACACTCTGCTTAACATAACGTTTACTTATATAACAGGGGAAAAGACCACTTACCTTTTATCTTTTGCTCCTATTAACTTGGGCAAGGGATACAATCGATGAATTTATAAAAATGTGATTACGCCTACTTTTATCCTTTCACTGTCAAACCACTTGTTTCATTCCTTAAACTTTTCTCCAACAGGTTGAACTCATTTAAAAAAGGGTGAGTAACTTGAGCAGATAATGATCATCCCACCCCGCTAGCTTGCGTCGGCTTTTTAGACTCTCTTTGTCATCCATGCGATGCAAAAGTTGAAGTGCCATCTTTC
>JBBSTD010000031.1:0-55517 GCA_038236215.1 Cytophagales bacterium
ACGGTGGAGTATCAAGGGTGCGCAGCGTGTTCTAAACTTGCGTGTCTGCCTGATGAGTAACCGATGGAATCTGGTTCGTCAGCAAATCGAACCCATCAACTATGCGATGGAGGTATAGCGACAATTTGAATTGCACCCCAGGAAAACCCTTCTTTCTCGCTGTAACCCAGGAATCGGGTCATCGTTTTGAGGTTGCGGTTTTTGATGTTCAAAAGGAACACGTTGGCGCAGTTGGCCGAGAAGTCGATGTCGGGCTGGATGAACTCTTCAATCTGCTGTGACACCATGACAACCATGACACCCTTTGAGCGGATTTCGCGGAGCATGGTATCAAGGATGGCGCGTGACTTGGGTTCCTTGAAAATATTATGTGCTTCATCAATCAGGAAAACGTACCGGATGGCTTGCAGGGCGTTGCCAAAATCATCGACCTCCACCGGCGCATCTTCCATGGCCGAAAACGTATTGTGGATGTAGTTAATCATCAGAAACGTGGCTGTAAACCGTACCGCGTCGTCCAGGCCAGACCCCAGGCTGATGTAATAGTTTTGGTTCAGAAAGCTGTTTTGGTATCGGTGGCCGGGGCAAACATATCCAGTTCGCTCAGGCTGTCCATGATTTGGGTCAACGTACCCGGACGGCCACCGGTGACGGTACGTAACTCTTCGTTTATGTCGGACAAGGATGGGTATTCGCCGTTCTTTTTGGCGTCGAAAGCGGCTTTGGTGGCTTCCTTTAATTGCTGCTGCTGCACCGGCCCCATACGCGATGCGTATTTCATCACGATGTCAACAAACTTGCTGATTCCCTGAATCTTGTTCTTGCTGTTCACATTGTCGATGAACGACAGAGGATTGAAGGGAAAGGGCGTTTGCGGTACGTCGACATAGGTGGCTTTCGTGGTATCGAAAAACGGTTGCCGACGTGGCCGGTCGCCGGGCTGCATCCCTTTGAAATCGAAATAAATGAAGTTAACGGCTCCGTTCGAGGCCGCCACAATCTGTTGCAACAGGCTAAGAGCAAACTGCGTTTTTCCACTTCCCGACTCACCCGCCACCGCTACGTGGGCGTTCGCGTGCAAATGAACGTCGTTCAGGATGGCCGTTAGCTGCTCACCCGATTCAATATCGTAGCCGACCGTAATACCCAGCCGCCCCGCGAAATAGCCCTTTTTGATCGTCTGGTTATTATTCGCCACGGAGGTGAGGGGCACTTCGGCATCTTCGAGTGCTTCAATGCCCTTCTCTACTTCATCGAACAGGAAATCGAGCCCGGTGTAGGTTTTGTTTTGCTGGAATAGCTTGTCCATCATGTCAAGACCATCATCGAGGTGCATCTTGATGTACCGGGCCAGATTGCCGTCTGTGCTGGGAATCCGGTAGTGCTGGCAAACGAGGGCGATGTATAGCGACCGGTATTTACCAAGCAAAATCTGATCGGTGTATTCCTTACCCTTGCTATCCTGCAAATCGGTTTCCAGACTAAGCCGGTTGCCTTTTGAGAGCGAGTAGGTCAAGGCCATGCGGGCTACTACGTTTTCGCTCAGCCGCGTGGAGCCGCCAATTCGGTTTGTTAAGTCGGTAACCCGTTGACGGTTGATCTCCGACGTTTTAATATTAATCTGCATCACTGCTGTAGAGTTGCGAATACGTGTCTATGAGTGCCTTTGGTTCGCAGGCACGAAACTCCGAACGGTCAGGATTGAGGTTATGAATCAGGTACGCCTTTGCCACGCGAGGGAGCAGCATTTTGTACTCGCGCTTGGTCATCTCTTTATTTATGAGCGGGAACAGAATGACCTGTTCGGCAATGGTAGGATAGAAGAAGCGAATGATATTCTCGGCGTGTTCCTCATCGAACTTCTGCATGGGCGAGTCGATAAATACCGGAAATTCAATCTGAGATTCTTCGACCAGACCGCGCAGCAGGGCTGTAGCGTACATCTGCTGTTCGCCTTTTGAGAGCGAATCTTTCCGGATTTTCAAACCGGCCTTGTTGTACAGGTCAATCTCAATATCCTCGCCGTAAATGTTCACGTCGACGCGCTCGATAAAATCTTTCTTGTGCATCAACTGATTCAGTCCCTGTAAGATTTGCGTTTCGAGCGATTGTTTTTTATCCGTTTTAAACCGGGTGATGAATTGTTGCAATACACCAATCAACTTTTCCGACTCTTCGTATTTCCCCCGATGCTCTTCGCCGATTTTTATCTTTTTTGTAATTTCACTAATCTGTTTTTCGGCATTGGCTTTTTGGTCATCACACCGGCCGATGGATTTGTGATGATTCGCAATCTGCTCATCTATCTTAACAATACGCAGATTCAGATCGTCGCGCTTGAGCCGGTCTGCCGCCAGCACGGGGTCTTCCTGATTAGAGTCTGCGGCTGCCAATCGCTTTCTGGCGGTAGTCAACTGACTCTGCAATTGGGTACGACGTTCATTGAGCCTGCGGAAAGAAATCCGAAAATCCTGCTTTAAATCCAGCAGAAAGCTATTCAGGAGTTGGGTTTCCGACGACGAAAAATCATGCAGTAGTTTGAAATCTTCGGGCAAATCAGGGGTTTCTGCGAAGAAGTGCTTCCTGATTAGGCTCTTGACCGTATCGTGGTAGAACCGATGCACCGATGCCGGTACAACTTCTTTTATGGTACGTTCCGCCGACAGTAAATCGGTCAATACCTGGTCGGTTCGCTGATCGACTTTTTCCTGCCCCTGTAATCCACTTTTATAATTAGTCTCGTCTTCTACCTGTTGAGCGACCTCCAGCATACGCCCGCCCGCTATGGCAAACGGAATCTTTTCAAACGAGTCTCGAAAATCGTTTTGTAGAAAATCTAAGGCTTAAACGTATCCTTCCTGTGCCGCGCAAGTGCCTCTAAGTCAGGCAAAAACTGTTCATCTTTTGGCAATTCAATTTGCATCCCTGCCAATGAGCTTAGACGGTATTCACTACTTTTATTTTCTACAAACGTCGGCGAAACCATGACTTTATAATCGTCATCAATCGAAATGGCTCCCTTATCGAATGCGCGGTGCAGGTTCGGACAAAGTGCAATACCATTGGTCGGATGATTATTAAATGTCTTGTAGAACGGTATAATATGGCAAGCATCGACCATCGAAAACGCATACGGAGCCGACACCCGAATGCCGGTTATACAGCAGGTATCATCATACAGCCGAACAATTTCACGCCGGAAAAGCGTGTCACGGGCATAAACCTCAATCTGATACGTTTCTGCATTCAGCCTTTTTCTCATACCTTTCATCTTTCGGCCGTACTCGCCGGGGGACTCTTCAAGCATTTCGCGCCGTAGCTCGTCAATAACTGCGCTGTTACCAATAGTAGTTTCGATTGATTTCCCCGGAAAGTATCGGTCTAAAAGTGTTTGTCGTAGTGCATTACGACAAGTAGTATCGAGAAGCAGTTCAGTAAGCTTAGGGGTTATTTCGGCGTAAGCAACAGCGTTATTCAGGCTATTGAAACTAGATAAATCACCCGTTTGCACCCAGAGTTCACAGCCGGTATTGGCGACTAATTGCCACCAACTCCCATCTTCATTTTTCAGCCGAAAAAACGGCATAGCAAAGCTTAGCGTATGGCCTGTGGTGACCAAGTTATTCCAGTTAGTTTTAAAAATGCTGGTAAGTTCAGGCGTAATCGGTACCGTACTATCGGTCAATAGTCCGCTTTCAAATGCCTGAATAACGGAGAGAAGAATAAGGGGCTTATGCGGGGCGCTTTCTTTTATCTTTCCTCCGCCAGTGTTGAGGTTTGAAAAGGCGTGAATGAAAGATTGTAATATGTTATCAGGCATGAACGGTTTTGTCTATACGTCGAGCCAAGAAACTTTCTAACTGCTTTTCAATATCTTGCTGTAAACCCCGCTTGTTGAGTTTTAGGGCTTTTTTCTTCTGAAGATCAAGTAGTCCCTGAATTAGTTCGACGTGCTCCGGCTGGTTGTTGCAAGCTTCTCGCAATAATGCATCCTCTCGCTGGAGTTTCTCAACATGCTTTGGCATAGCAAGAAGAATGTTATAAATGCGGTTGTAGATGTCGGCAACTTTTGGCGTAAACACACCATAACGGAACCAGGTCAACTGAATGGCTACCAGTTCCTGATGCGTAATCAATTCCATCATGTCACCCTGCGAGTCCTGAATTTCTTTCTGGGCTTCCAGTAGCAACGTCAGAAATTCAGCCCGGATTTTGGGTGTATAGGGTCCCCAGGTATTTTCGTCTTCTTCTTTGTAGGCGCTTTCGGTACGTCGGCGTTTTTCGCGGGAGTCGCGGTTGGAGCGTTCCACCAAAATTTTGTTACGCAGTTCCATGAGCGGCTCCATCCACTCGTCGCCATTGCTAATTAACCCCTCCATACTTTTATCGCGGCTCACAACGGTACAGACCCAACACCCAAACCGACTATTGCCGCAGGAAGGCGTTGTTTCGTCGATTACGAGTGGGCAATCGCCGGAGTTGGCATTGCGATACAACGTAACCAACTCCTTGTGCGTACCACCCCAGGGGGGCGATACCTGCATCATGTATTGCCAGAGTTCGCCGGTTTCAATGTCACGTATGGGAGCGTACACAAATGCATTGGGAAGTATGTGTTTACGTAACCGCTGCCCTTTCAGCTCGTGTCGTTTCATGGACCGGGCGCGGCTTTGGCTCTCGTCGGAGCGCGTACCGAGCAGAATGATAGCCTCGCCCGATTCGCTAATTTTCTCCTGAATAAAGCGCGTCGTGGGGTTTATCTTGAGCCGTTCGGTACACCACCGGAATGAGTTGGTCGGGGCCGGATAGCCTTTTCCAATCAGATTCACCCAGAACGTATCTTCAAGTCGCGGAGTCGTGCGGTGCACGCTAATGGGCATTCCCTGCTCTGTTGCTGATTTCTGCAACAACTTTAGGGTTCGATTGATGAAGTTTACAATCTTAGGGTTCTCGACCAGCGTGTCGTTACAAACGACGTAGATTCGGCGATTTCTTAGCTCGGCAGGAATCTTCATCAGGGCACGCCAAACCACCTGCAATAGCATGGTGGAATCTTTGCCCCCACTGAAGCCAATAATCCAGGGACGCGGATTTTCGTCGTAAAGATATTGATCCGTAATTTCGGCTTCTATAAACGGGAGCTTGAGCGACATAATCGGAGTGGTATTGGCGAAAGTAGGACTAATGCCGGAAAAAGTAAACTTTTGTCAGTGGTTAATTTCACAAAGATGCTGAAATTAACGCTCGCATTCGCGGGTACTTTACCCAGCCTAAAGCCAGACAAAACCCAGTTCACTCTAACCTGTTGGTTTATTGACTGATACCGATTGAGCAAGACCGGGGCGGGTGGATGACTTTTGTCAAAGGCCCGGTAATGTTTTGATTGTCTTACTGCTGTTTTTATCTGCATGCAGGTTTAACCGCGTGGTTATCTACCTGAAGGGTAAAAGCATTTGTACTGCCGGGTAGCTTTACAATGCAAAAGCCACACCTCAACCGATGTGGCTCCAACCTTTCCCAACCGTCCCTTTTATCCGTGCCCAAATCAATTTTACGTACCCAAATCTAGCTTGGTAATCAAGCAGTTGTTTACTTCATGAGCTGGCTGGTTAGATATCTTCCGGCGAAACCCAGTCGGCATCGCGCTCCTTGCCGGTATAATTGTTTTGATTCATCCGTCGGAACTCGACGTAGGTCGTCCAGGCCAGTATGACAAACAGGCTGACAACCACTAGACTGTAGAATATTACGTCCCCGTTTCCCATCTTATTTTTTGATTTTAATGTTGAAATAAATCAGGACAAGCAGGATGGTCGGCGGCCAAAGCCCAAGGAAGATTGCTTTGGTTGGATCTTTCAAAAAGACATAGGTGTATTCTGAAATGAAGATTAGAATAATGGCCGATATAAAAATGACGATTTCGGCACCTTTAGCAATTTTTCCCATTGATAGATTCGACGTTAAATTGAAATAAATAGACTGTTTCTATATAGCCCAATCAGTTGTCTATCAATAAGGTTTTATATTCTTTTTCTGCCGAATAGCTTACCGTCAATCATACCAGTGCCGGGCAACAGAGCCAACTAGGGCAGATGACATACTCCTGTTTAGACGCGCTATTTCCTGCCTGAAAAATGCCAGTCAATTGGCCAACTCCTCTTTTTACCTTATTTTTATCATCTTACAACCCAATCATCTCCAACCAACTTCATGCGAACAAAACTCCTTACCGCAGTACTCCTGCTGCCGTTGCTCACTTTTGCCCAACCCAAAGCGAAAAAAGCAGCCGCATCGAGTGGAACGCCGGACCGCGACAAGCAGGCTATCCTGGCCGACCTGGACAAACGCTTACCCGACCTGGCCGGTATCTCCAAACAGATCTGGAATTTTGCCGAACTGGGCTACCAGGAAGAGAAAAGCTCCGCCCTGCTGGAAGAACAGCTACGTCAGGAAGGCTTCGACGTGAAAACCGGCGTGGCGGGTATCCCCACGGCCTTCGTGGCTACGTTTGGTTCGGGCAAACCGGTTATCGGTATTCTCGGCGAGTACGACGCCCTGCCGGGTCTGGCCACCGAAGCAAACCCTGAATTTACCCCCATTGCCGGGCAAAAAGGCGGGCACGGCTGTGGCCATAACCTGTTCGGAACGGCGTCCATGGCGGCCGCGATAGAAATAAAAAACTGGCTCAAATCATCGGGGCATTCCGGTACCATAAAGATGTACGGCTGCCCGGCCGAAGAAGGCGGTTCGGCCAAGGTGTACATGGTGCGCGAGGGGCTGTTCAATGATGTCGACGTGGCCCTGCACTGGCACCCCGGTGCGCAGAATGCCGCCGACGCGGGTACGTCACTGGCCAATAAAAACGCCAAATTCCGCTTCAAAGGCATTGCCGCCCACGCAGCCGCATCGCCCGAGCGGGGCCGGTCGGCACTGGACGGGGTAGAAGCGATGGACTTTATGGTCAACATGATGCGCGAGCACATCCCCTCCGATACCCGTATTCACTACGTAATTACCAAAGGGGGCGAAGCGCCGAACGTGGTTCCCGCCAATGCTGAAGTCTATTATTACGTGCGAAACAAAGACAGGGATATTGTCAAAAGCGTATGGAAACGGGTTGAAGACGCGGCCCAGGGAGCCGCCCAGGGCACCGGTACGCAGGTAACCTGGGAAGTACTGGGGGGCGTGTATGACCTGTTGCCCAATGTTACGCTGGCCGAAGTGATGCATCAGAATCTCAAAACGGTTGGTGGTGTCAACTACACACCCGAAGAAACTGCCTTCGCCCAGAAAATCAGCGAAACCTTTGGCGACCAGAAGGTGCCCATCACCAATGCCGCTATCGTGAAAGATTTCCGCGATGCCTCGGAAGGGGCCATTAGCGGTGGCTCTACCGATGTAGGCGATGTAAGCTGGACCGTGCCAACGGTCGGCCTGTCTACGGCCACGTGGGTACCCGGTTCGAGTGCCCATAGCTGGCAGTCGACAGCGGCCAGTGGCATGAGTATTGGGCAGAAAGGGATGCTGGTAGCGGCCAAAACCCTGGCCCTGACTGCCCTGGATTTATACAAAAATCCCGCCCTCATCGAAAAAGCAACGGCCGAGTGGAAGCAGAAACGCGGGGGCGACTTCAAATACGAAGCCCTCCTCGGCGATCGTAAACCCGCGCTGGATTACCGGAAATAAAGAGCGGTCTGCCGCTGCGGTGAACTACCCATCAGATCGAGTCAAGAAACTCATCGAACAGGATTACGTTTCGGAAGCCTTTCCGGCGTAATCCTGTATATAGTGGCTTGTCACGGGTGACTAAGGGGAATCCAAACTGGTAAGCAACCGCGACGTAAGCCGTATCTTTTATGTCGATGCCTGAACACAATTTGTGGGCTACCCCTACCGCAGACTCGTCAATACATAGGCGTGGCACTACTGTTAATTGTTTAAATAAAGACAATGTGTAACGGCTTACTTATTCATCAGTAAGTTTGGTTTTCATACGAATAAGGTCCGTGTACGAGTCCAGTTCCTGCATGATGAAATCAGGCGAATAAATGGAAAACTGAGACAGAAAGCCAAGCGTTTGCGCTCTTCCGCCGATGAGCATACTCATCACGATGTTGGCATCCAGCACGTAATCGCTATGACTCATTTGCATCCATCTTAGGGGTATAACGATACCCGTACTCACTCCAGGCAGCCTCGCGGGCCTTTTGCCAGTTGGGGTCGTTGGTGAGGTCAATTTCTTTCATGTCTTTGGCCATCTGCCGGGCCAGTTTGCGGAGCTCCAGCCGTTCGACGGCCTTTTTGAACTCCCGCTCTACCTCCTCGCGGCCCAGGTCCGCCAGTAACTCTTCGTCGATGTCGATGGTGATGCTCATAGCCCTACTACCTTGTTTAGTCAAATATACCAACTTTCCGGGCAAACGCGACGCGTCTACTCGGTACTGTGTCAGCCTAAACGGACAAAGGCCGCACCAATTTTGCTGAGTGGAGCGCGAAAGAGTGAATGAGTAAATAGCCGGGTTGCGCCAAAGTGCCTACCTTTGCGGCAGAACTTCAATGAGCGAGTGAGCGTACCGATTCACTCGTCCACTCATTCAATTCCATTGCGGCACTAATTCACTCATTCACTATGCTCAGAACGCATACCTGCGGAGAACTCCGCCTGACCAACGTTGACACCACCGCTACCCTGACGGGCTGGGTACAAACCATTCGCGACAAGGGGGGAGTCCTCTGGATTGACCTCCGCGACCGGTATGGTATTACCCAGCTCCTGCTCGAAGACGGGCAGACAACGCCCGAACTGTTTGCCATTGCCCGCTCCCTGGGCCGCGAATTCGTTATGAAAGCCACCGGTACGGTTATCGAACGAAAATCTAAAAATCCTAACATTCCTACCGGCGATATTGAACTGAAAGTCAGTGCGCTGGAAATATTGAACCCGGCCAAGTTGCCGCCTTTCTTAATCGAAGACGAAACCGACGGGGGCGACGACCTTCGCATGAAATACCGCTACCTCGACCTCCGCCGGAATCCCGTTCGACGGAGTCTGGAACTGCGCCACCGGATGGCCCAGCAAACGCGGGTGTACATGGACGGGCAGGATTTCATTGAGGTTGAAACACCGGTCCTCATCAAGTCAACGCCCGAAGGGGCGCGGGATTTTGTGGTACCCAGCCGCATGAATCCGGGCGAATTTTACGCCCTGCCCCAGTCGCCCCAGACGTTCAAGCAACTGCTCATGGTGGCGGGATTTGACCGGTACTATCAGATTGTTAAGTGTTTCCGGGACGAAGACCTCCGCGCCGACCGGCAACCGGAGTTCACCCAAATCGACTGCGAAATGTCGTTTGTGGAGCAGGAAGATATCCTGAACATGTTCGAGGGCTTGATTCGCCATTTGTTCAAAGCCGTGAAAGGCATCAACATGGCCCCTGTGCCCCGCATGACCTACGCCGATGCCATGCGGCTCTACGGTTCGGATAAGCCCGATACCCGCTTCGACATGAAGTTCGTAGAACTCAAAGGAACGTTCGATACGGTGGACATGACTTCGGGCAAGGGCTTCGGCGTGTTCGATTCGGCCGAACTGGTCATCGGTATCAATGCTACCGGCTGCGCGCACTACACCCGTAAGCAGATGGATGAACTTACCGACTGGATCAAACGCCCGCAAATTGGTGCTAAAGGATTGATTTATGCCCGTATCAATGAGGATGGCAGTATAAAATCATCCGTCGACAAGTTTTATTCGGAAGAAGACATGAAAGGGTGGGCCGCTCACTTTGGGCAGTCCGGCGCTCCGGTCAAACCCGGCGACCTACTGCTGATTATGTCCGGCGATGCCGCCAAAGTCCGCAAACAGTTGAGCGAACTGCGGCTGGAAATGGGTAGTCGGCTGGGCCTGCGCGACCCAGACGTATTCAGCACACTCTGGGTACTCGACTTCCCACTGCTGGAATACGGCGAGGAAGATGGCAATCCAGCCCGGCAACGCTGGTTTGCTATGCACCACCCGTTCACCTCGCCCAAACCGGAAGACATTCCCATGCTCGACACTGACCTGGGCAGCGTGCGGGCCAATGCCTACGATTTAGTTATCAATGGCACGGAAGTTGGTGGTGGCTCCATCCGGATTTTCAACCGCGATTTGCAGGCGCGTATGTTCAGCATTCTGGGTTTTTCGGACGAAGAAGCCAAAGCCCAGTTCGGCTTCCTGATGGACGCGTTCGAGTTTGGCGCACCACCGCACGGCGGTATTGCCTTCGGTTTCGACCGGCTGTGTTCGCTCTTCGGCGGGGCCGATTCTATCCGGGATTTTATTGCTTTCCCCAAGAACAACTCCGGTCGCGATGTGATGATCGACTCACCCTCCGTTATTTCCGACAAGCAACTGGATGAGTTAAAAATCAGGACAGTAGCGAAGTAAACATAGATAATTGATTTGCCAGAGATAGCGGGTTGCCTGTATGAACAGGCAGCCCGCTCTTTATTTCGGGAGTTATGCAGCCCTTAACGGTCGGGTATTGATTACTCGACTTATGCAACTCGGGCATGCAATTTGCAACACGTCCATACCACACAATGCCTAACGCCCTACCGGTATGGATTCCATTTTGCTACGGATTACAGCACTTTTATTACTGCTATTCGTTTCCCTACCTTCGGTAGCACAACTTACCATTACCAGTCCGGTATCCCGGATGGTTTTTCAGCGTAGTTTGACTAATGAAGCCTCAATTACCGTTACGGGCACGGCTCCCGCATCGGCCACCGGGGTCGAGGCCCGTTTTGTCCCTTTGGTCGTTGGTCAGGGTAGTACAACCGCCTGGACTTCATTGTCTTTTCTGGCGGGGTCATCCGCTTTTTCGGGTAGCGTAACCGTGTCGGCAGGCTGGTATCGACTGGATGTGCGAGCGCAGACAAACAACGCGGTAGTAGCCCAAACACAGGTTGGGCGGGTGGGCGTTGGCGAAGTGTTTGTGGTAGCGGGTCAGTCGAACGCCTATGGCGGTCTTCAGCGGGTTGAATCAGCTACTGAAGACCGGGTATCGTGCGTAGATTTCCAGCAGGATAGCCTCAGCGACCAATTGTTGCCGCTCCAGTTTAGCCGTGCCAGTTACGGGAGTTCCATAGGTCCCAGTCAGCCTCCCCATTTGTGGAGTATGCTGGGCGATAAGCTGGTGCAGCGGTTGAACGTACCGGTTCTGTTTCTGGGCGCTGCCCTGGGCGGCACCAGCAGTTCAGAATGGGCCCAGGGAGCCGCCGGGAATATGGGCACCACGCTCCAGTCAGCCGTGTATCGTCGGCTGGGCGAAGTGCTGCTGCATTACGTTTCCCGCACCGGCATGCGGGCAGTGCTGTGGCATCAGGGCGAAACCGACGCCTTCAATGGCATTGGTGGCCAGACTTACTACAATAACATCGTTTCTGTTATTCAGAAAAGTCGCCAGCAGGTAGGTCCTAGTCCTATCGCCTGGATGGTTTCGCGGGTGAGTTATAACTACGGATCAACTAGTCCGTCTATCATTGCCGCCCAGAACCAGATCATTGCCAATGTATCAAACACCTTTCCGGGGCCAGCCTCCGACAGCATTGTCGGCCCGGATAACCGGCCGGATAACCTACACATGAAAGGGCCGGGCCTGATTCGGTTTACGAACAGTTGGGATCAGGCACTCACCAGTACTTTTTTTCAACAGGCAGTTCCCTTTTTACCGACCAACCCGGCATCCGTCATCAGCAGCGGCTACACCTTACCCCTCACCCATCGGCAGGGCGATTTGATTGCCGTAGCCTCTTTACGAAGTAACCCCTACGAATCGGGCAACCAGTACGTTGCTCAACTGGTCAGGGCCAGTGATGGGGTAACTGTATATGAGTCAGGGTCCAGTCCGGATAATCCAATTCTGGTAACGATACCGGCCAATCTGCCGGATGGCCAGTATCAGTTCAGAACCCGCTCTACCCAGCCGGTTATTATAGGAACATTGAGTGAGCCATTCACTATTGCTCAATCAGTGCCCGCCAGGCCCTTATTACCTGTTTTGCATAATCCCATTCAGGGGGGAACGCCCGATACCACCCTGAAACGATTCACCTACCGGTACGAAGCCGGTTCGCACGGTTTCTTTTCCCTCATCGAATCGTCGGTGCCGGTAGAAGTACGCATACAGCGCACGGATGGCGGTAGTTTTAGCGACTCTGGGTGGAATGTCTCCCCCCCCGTTTCACAAGCTCCCGACTATGATCAATTTGCTGGGTTCAATTACGTGCGGAATTACCCACCGATAGCATTTGGTAATGGTGGGGTTGACCCGGCGGGCACCTATCGGTACTCCGTACGTGCTCAGGGAAATAGTGGACCAGGGTTTTGGTACGATCTGGTCTTCCTGGGGGGGCGCCTTATCCTCTACCAGGCTGAGACAGTTCCACCCGTTGCTCCGGTAGTTTCTATTGATAACCTTTCAGGTACCTGCCTGAGCGGGTCGATACAGGTAGCCGTATCAGTATCGGAAGGAAGTTTGGACGGTGGCAGCCTGCTCAGCGTAATATTGTCCGATAGCAACGGCTCATTTGCCAGCGAAACAACCATTGGTAGTGGTACAACCAGCCCCGTTACCGCTACCATTCCTACTTCCCTGCCACCGGGAAATCAGTATCGAATTCGGGTGATGGCCAGCAGCCCCGCAGTAGCCAGTGCGCCCAGTGCGCCTTTTAGCCTTTGTGGGGAAATGGCCGATCTCTCCACGACCCTAAGTCTGGACACCCGAATTCCCGCTATCAACCAACCCATCATGCTCACGCTGGTCATTGCCAATGACGGGCCTGAAGCAGCCAGTAACGTAATAGTCCAAAGCCTGTTGCCACCAAACATGGAGTTTCTGGATACGCCTTCACCCTACGTCAGTGCGTCGGCCAGTACCATCACCATCAATGCCGGTACGGTGGAGGCTGGCAATCGGCTTCCGTTTGCCTATCAGCTTAGGGCAACTCAGCCGGGGAATTATGCCATTGCCGCCCAGGTTACGGCCAGCAACAAAACCGACCCCGATAGCCAGCCCAACTCGGGCACCGGCGATGGGCAGGACGATGCAACAACGGTCGATTTTCGCACACCCAATGCCAGCGGGCAATTCTATGCCTCACCCAACCCCAATCAGGTTCCCCTGCCGCCCGTAATATCCAGCCAGCCAGCCACCGACCCCACAAAGGCAGATTTGAGTTTATCGCTCAGTTCTAGTAATCTGGTAGTGGCTACCGATCAAATAATTATCGTTACGCTATCCGTTTACAATCGGGGCGGAGCTACGGCCACTGGCGTAAGTTTGCAAACGCTGTTACCCACCGGCTGGCAGCTTACCAGCACCGATGGCCTGACGGTAAATGGACAAACCGTAACCGGAAGTATCAGCAATATTCCGGCGGGTGATTCAGGCAACCTAACGTTATCAATACAGGTGTCTGGCCCAGGTACGCTACAAGCTCAGATTGCCACCTCTTCCCCCTCCGACCCGGACTCTACACCGGGCAACGGTTATACCAATGGGGAGGATGATACAGCCAGAATAACGCTTCGGGTGCGGTAGCGTGTTTTCACTAAAAAAGAAGGCCTGCACGGAGAAAAGTATCTTTTCTCCGTGCAGGCCCTTTTGTTTGTTTACCTCTCAGCTACTGTTTCAAAATCTCTTCGAGGAATGCCCGGAAGGGAGCAGCAAACTCAGGCCGTTTGAGGGCGAATTCGACGGTTGTTTTCAGGAAATCCAGTTTATTACCGATGTCGTGCCGCTTGCCTTCAATGCGGTGGGCGTACAGATTTTCCCGTTTGAGCAATAACAACAGGGCATCCGTCAACTGAATCTCGTTGTTTTTTCCAGCGGGTGTTTGCTCCAGCATGTTGAAAATTTCGGGCGTCAGGATATACCGACCCGCAATAGCCAGATTCGATGGGGCATCCTTTACCGCTGGTTTTTCGATCAGGGTAGTCAACTCCATGATGCGGTCGCTCAGGGCGTTGCCGCCCACGATACCGTACCGGTTCACCTTGTCGTGGGGCACTTCTTCAACGGCAATGACCGAGCAGCCGTATTGGGCATAGGTATCAATCAACTGCTGCGTTACGGGAATCACGGCGTCCATGATGGTATCGCCCAAAAGAACGGCAAACGGCTCATTCCCAACATGATGACGAGCGTACCGAATGGCATCACCAAGCCCGTTCAACTCGCGCTGACGAACGTAGTGCAGGTTGGCCATGTCCGACAGTCGGCGCATCTCATCCAGCAGCAACTGATCTTCTTTTTCTTCGAGTCTGGTTTCGAGCTCGTAGTTCCGGTCGAAGTGGTCCTCTATGGCACGTTTGCCTTTACCGGTAATAATCAGAATATCTTCGATACCTGAATCGACGGCTTCCTGCACCACATACTGAATAGTAGGCCGGTCGATAATCGGCAACATTTCTTTGGGCTGCGCCTTGGTGGCAGGCAGAAACCGGGTTCCAAACCCGGCAGCGGGGATAACGGCTTTTTTAATCATTCAAAATTAAACTACGTATGGCTTGATAACGCGGGCGTTTATTTTTTTGAGTTCTACGAATAATCGGTTTAGCATGGCATCATCGCGGTACAAACCGATGATGGACCCGCCCGAGCCGGTAAACGAGGACGCTGCCCCGCAGGAACGGGCCGTTTCGATAAGTTGACGGTTCCGGTCGCTGATGGTATATATCTGGGCACGGAGGTCGAAATTACGATTCACCAGTTCGTGCAGGGCATTGGTATCTTGCTGGAGCATCGCTTCGCGGCCCTGCCGGGCTACATCAGCAATGGCGCTCATCGTTTCGAGCACCAGCGGTTCGCCTTTAAGCCACCGCGCCCGCACATCATTGTGGACCTGCCCCGATTGTTTGCCGAGGTCGGTGTTGTAGGCAATGTAGAGTCTAGGCAGCAGGTGCGGGTCAATGGGTTCGTACTGGCCAAACCCCTGCCGTTCCATAGTGGTGCGGTCGAAATCCATGTATACGCAGCCTTCGTAGCATTGGATAACGCGGTCCTGCAACCCGGCAGCAATTCCCAGTTCTTCGGTTTCGGTGGCTAGTACCAGGTTTGGTAGCACAGGAAGGGGAATGTCTACCGAATAGAACTGCATCAGCGCCCGGAAAGTGGCCACGATCAGCGCACTCGACCCCGACAAGCCTACCTGACGGGGAATGGAGGTGCTGTACCGGATGGAGAAATTCTGATTGGGAAGCCGTATGTGCTCCTTTTCGCAGTACTCAGCAAATTTCTTGATGGCGGCTTTCAGCAGCGGAACGCCCCCGTGATAGCCCAGCGTACTCACAGCATCGCGCAGGTGGTGCAAACTCCGGAATGTGTTGGTATCCTGTGCCTGAGCTTCAATATTCAGTTCGGGAGAGGGATACAGTGTAACGGATGCGCCAAAATTACGAACGGTGATGGCAATCGTTTTACCAAAAAAGCCGTCGGATGGATTGCCGAGCATACCGGCTCGGGCATAAGCGCGGGTTTCAATAAGCAAAGTAAAAAAGGGGAATTTTCATCCACCGGCTTAATGGAATAATCAATCAGGTGACAAGTTTACGAAAGAATTGGACGTAAAGTGATGAATGCCGAAAACCTATGCCAATAAAAAAAGCAACGGCTGCTTGTCCGTTGCTTTTTTTATTGGTTGTTTGATACCGGCTGTTGAGCAGCCTTACTCATCCATGTCATTTTTTTCAACTGATTCTTTATCGGCCCCAGTGTAGCCTACACTGTGTGGGTCGTATCCCTTGTTCGGGTCATCTCCTTCTTCCAGATAAGTAGCATCAGCCCGGTGCAGTAACGCATCGTCGGACGGGTTTTCGGCAATTTCGCCCAGTTTTTTGGCGGCTTCGTCGCTCATCATTTTTCCTTTCGGTTTTTCAGAGATAGCATCAGCCTCAACATCCCATTCCTGATGGGTACCCAAGCTCTGGGTAGCAGGCTCTTCAAACCGGCCTTTTTCTATATTCGCTTCGCGGGTGTCGTGGGTAATATTCCGGTTTTCAGACTCCATATCCATACCACTGGTTGTCATTTCATTGGTACCAACGCCCCCCGACTCGCGTCCGTAGTCGGAGTTGCCGTGTTGGTTTGGGTCTTTGGAATAAAAATCAGAATCTGTTTTATCCGGATCGAATGGTGATTTTGTAGCCATAGCGTTTAGTGTCTTTTTGGGTATAACCCGGAATAGAAGCGGGTTGTTTACCGGTTGACTATCTATACAGGTGAATGTTCGTAGTGCCTGCGCTCTTCCAGGCTAAAATTCCCATTATCGCTTTTCGTTCAATTGCTCCAGCAGTGCATCATTAGTCTGCTGGAGCAGAGCTACCCGCTCATTGAGCTGGAAAAGCAGAAACTCTACGTTACGCAATCGCTCTTCGGTCGTGATGGCTGCGGAGGGTGAGTTGAGCACTTTAAACATCATCCCCTCCCCCCGCAACAGCCAGTCGCCATTGACCTGCGGATAGGCTACCAGAATTTTCTCGAGCGTATCGTAGCGGGGTTTCAACCGACCGTGCAGGATGTGGTACACTTTTTCGCCCCGATGCTCGCCCAATTGGCGGGCAAATTCGAGGACACTGACATCGAGCGCGTCGATGAGTTGCTGAAGACGGAGATGAATCATGCTTTTTCCAGTAGTGAGGAGCTAAGAGGGGTCCGCCCGGCAGTGAGGAGTTACTGACGCGTTTATGAGTAATGCGCCAGCAACCTCTTACTACTAACGCCTAACGCCTGCCTACCACGTATTAAAATACACAATACCCTGTAAAATAAGTGAAAAATAGTGGAAATTCACTTTGAAAATTACACAAAACAGTGTATTTTTAAAGCAGTAAACACAGCCCCTAAAAAGGCAAAAGGGACCGCAAAACGGGTCCCCTGCTTGAACAGTAAACAACAAATACTAATGAACACACAAAACAAAAGCCAAATCGAGACAATTCAAAGCGGTAACGATCAGAAACCGCATCAAAACGCAAATGAGTTGACCGGCGAGGTGGTCAGTAACACGGCTGTTCGCCGGTACAAATACCTAGAAGGGCACCCCCGTCAGTATCGGTTCGATGCCAAAGAAGGCGTGTTCAACATCAACGGCACGGAGAAATTGGGCGGTCCGTCGAACGGCCGAACGCTCACTTTTCAACCCATTGCCTGGCGCATTTTTACGGATAACATCCTGAATATGGGCACCAAAAACTGGGCGGAGATTTTCTTCATCGACGATAAAAACTGCGTATCGGCCATTCTCTTTCACGGGTATTCGGTCGATAATATATTCCGGCTTATCGAACCACTTTATTACGATGATTTGAATCTGGCTGATGTGGTGATTACTGCGGTAGCCGAAAAGAAAGAGTACACGAAGGTGCAGCCCAAAGGTGTTTACTACATCGCTACGTTCTCCTACAAAATTGGCGATGAGGAAAAAACAGCCGAACTGAAGCAGTTTGCTCAGGAGGCCAAAATATTCCGGCAGGAAACCCTTACCGACATCGCTAACATCAAGACGTCGATGAACTACTACAACCCATTCCTCAACCCGGTTGATGAGCCGGAACTGCTGATAGCGAGCTAAAAGTTTTCTGTAAGGTTCGGTGCAGGCGTGTTCATTTTTCCGCAATGGACACGCCTGCTTTCATTCATTCAACGTTAGTCCATGATTCATCCCCTAATTTCTCTGCCCAAGTCACCCTCAATTGTCAGCCCCGGCGATGCGTACCGGGCCTTATTACGCGTTTCCAATTCTGACCTTACCCGGCTGAAAGAAGAACACCTCGGGTACTGGTCGACGCCCTCGGCCCGGTTCATTCCCGAAAAGACGAAAGTGTTCGGTCGGGCCTTTCATCAGCACCTGCTCGAACCAGAAACGGTGGGCACCGTTATGGCGCAGCTTCTGCCCGATATGGTCGACCCAACCCTAAATGTTGATGCCGATGCGCTGGAACCAGACCAGCAAAAGAAGTTGGAGACGTTGATGCAGGTAATCCGGCAGGATGGTTTTTGCCGTCGGTATTTGCGGCAGTCGGAGCGGGAACGAATCGTATTATCGACCGAACCAGCAACCGGGGTTGCCTGCAAAGCCCGGTTGGATATGGTGTACAACAGCCCCAAACGCCGGAATGCGCTGGTCATTGACCTGAAAACAACCTCTGCCCGCACCCAGGCCCAGTTTTTGGAATCGTGCTACACCTACGACTACGACCGGCAGGCAGCTTTTTACCTCGATAGCCTGCGCAACGCCGACACGGGCGAGTGGGCCGACACCCGGCAGTTTCGGTTTGTGTTCATCGGCATCATGAAACAGAAACCCCACCGGCTTTTTGCGGTGGATGCCACGTCTATTCCCGGTTTTATGGACTATGGCCGCAAGAAGTACCGCTTCTGGCTTCGCAAATGGCAGGAGGAACGGGAGCAGCCGCAGCTTATTTCGTCGGCCTGGCCGATGAGTGCGTGAAAGCTGTATTAGGTATTCGGTCATTAGTTTACGGTTGGCTGACGAAAGCGGTATTGATGTGTCAGCCAACTGTAAACCAATAATCGAATACCGTAAACCTCATTACCTTAAACCAGAAATACGTTATGAACGCTTCCATAATAACCCTCACCCTCACCCCGCTCCACTTCGACTGGGGCACTGATGGGCTGGTGCTGTGGATTGAAGAACTGGACGGGGCTAATAGTCTCGCCGACCAGATGCCCGACGTGATGGACCGGATTGCCTTCGCCATCGAGCTGCAAACGGGCTGGGACCACCGCACCGATGGCGATACGCTGCACCCCCTTTACGGCTACCGGCTCCTGCTTCGCGACGCGTCGGGCCGCTGGAACGCCGTCAGAACGGCCGAGACCGGCCACTTCCGGGATTTGGTTCCCCTCGAAGAAATGGATTATGAACGGGCCTACGACCAGGTCATGTGGCTGGATTAGACTATCATGATCAGAAAATGGGTAATTAAAAACAAATCCGCCGTATTTTTAAAATACGGCGGATTTGTTTTTAATGTTCACGCAACGCTGACCGCCCGAACTGCATCTTTCCAAAAAACAAACGCTAAAAAGCCATACGATTATGAAGATTCTCCTTACTGCCCTCCTGCTTTCCCTCGTTGCGCTGGCCCCCACACTGGCTCAAAAAACGGTCGATGCCAAGGATATTCTGGCCAAAATAAACCGAAAGGAAGCCATTTCGTACCAGAACATGACCATCACCGGCGACCTTGATTTGACTAATTTAGCTAACCGGAAGGAAGTGCGGGGCGACCAAAACAGTTATCTGAGCACGGTTGAGGTGCCACTTACCTTCAAAAACTGCACGTTTAAGGGGAAGTTTCTGGCGTACCGCACGGAAGACAATGACCGGAGGCTCATGAGCTGGACTAACACCGTGTATAATACCAACTTTACCGAAGCGGTTGTTATTGAAGATTGTCAGTTTGCAGAAGACGCGGCTTTCAAGTATTCAGTCTTTAGTCAGCAGGCCAGCTTTTCCGGGAATACCTTCCGCGACGATGCCCTGTTCAAGTACGCCAAATTCGACGAACCAGCCGATTTCAGCGGCTCCACCTTCCGGGGCTACGCGGATTTTAAATACACGAAGTTCAACGAGTCTTCTTTTTTCCGAAACGTAGCCTTCGAACAGTCTGCGGATTTTAAGTACACGAAGTTTGACGAGCGGGTCGATTTTAGTCAGGCCCGGTTTAACAGCAACGCCGATTTCAAATACACCCACCTCCCCCGAGGCACCAATTTCAGCAACACCCGCTTCGAGGGGTCTACCGATTTCAAATACACCACCCTCGACGGTCGGAAGTTCTCACCCAACCGGCAGTAATAGTTGAGGGTAGACTGGTGTACCTACTAACAGTTCGCCCCTTTTACTACTGGCTCTGGCTGGTAATAAAAGGGGCGTCGTTTAGTCGATAGCTGGTACTCCTGCCCCCAGGTTCTTCTTTCACTAAAACAGCCTGATCTATCAATTGTTGAATATCGCGCAGGGCTGTATCCTGCGAACATTTGGCAATTTTAGCCCATTTTGACGAAGTAATTTTGCCCACGAACCCATCCAACAACCGGTTCAGTAATTGCTTTTGCCGGTCATTGATGGTTTTAGTGGCAAACACACTCCCAGTACCGGGCTTTCATCAACACGTTGGCTAACAGCATTTCTGTAGCCGATAAGGCCCGGTCCAGACAGGCAAGAAACCACCAGTATTCTCCGCAAAGGCCGGGTAGCTGAGCAAATTTGCTGTACCATACCCTCATTTTCCAACTTCATGACGCTAATTTTGTTAGTCAGAAGACGACCATCAATACTACTCCGTTTTGAGACGAACCACCAAAATTATCATCGCTGTTGTTGCCCTGCTGGTTATTGCCCGTTTGTTGCTCCCGTATTTCGTTCTACGCTACGTCAACAAATCACTGGCCGATATGGACGGCTATAAAGGCCATGTGGAAGACATTGATATTCAGCTCATTCGGGGTGCCTACCAACTTGACGACCTGCGCATTCGGAAAGTGAACGGAAAAATAAAAGAACCGTTTCTGTACATCCCCAAGACTGATTTGTCAGTCGAGTGGAAATCACTATTCAAGGGTAAGCTGGTCAGCGAAGTAGAATGCTACGAACCTGAAATCAACTTCGCTTTCAGTGAAAGCGACGCCAGCAGCCAAACCGGCGAAGAGGTAGACTGGACGGTTTACCTGAAAAAATTATTGCCCATCAATATCAACCGGTTTGCCGTTATCGACGGTAAAGTGAATCTGACCAGTCTGGTTACGCAGCCCCGTGCCGACTTATCCCTACAGCATTTTCAGGGTGAAATCCGAAATATTCGTAACGTCAACGATGAGAAAAAGGCGTTACCCTCTCCGGTGACCGCTTCCGGTAATGTACTCGGCTACGGGGGCAATATGAACTTCACAGCCGATATGAACTTGTTGAAGGTAACGCCGGATTTTGACTATAATCTGGCCTTCACAGACGTTCAGTTGACGAAGCTTAATGAACTGGCAAAAGCGTATGCCAACATCGACTTTGAACGCGGTACAGTAAGTGTTTACAGCGAAATGGCTATGTATGATAGCAAATTTAATGGGTACATCAAACCACTTACCAAAGACATGCAGATCTTCAAACTCAACGAGCACGAAGGTCGGTCTGTAGGCAAATTTTTTACTGAACTGCTGGCCCAGGCGGGTACGGCGATATTGAAAAACCAGAAGAAAGACCAGGTAGCCACGCGTATTCCACTCAGTGGAACGGTCGAAAATGTAGAAACAGCCCTTTGGCCCACCATTTTTGGGCTACTGCGCAATGCCTACATTGAAGCATTCAAAGGGGAAGTTGACAATAACATCACTCTGAAAGATGCGTTCAAAAGCGTAAAGGAAGACTTTAAGGAAAAACGCGTCGAACGAAAGGCCCAGCGCAAAGAGAAACGGGCCGAACGGAAGGCCGAGCGGCAGAAAAAACGCGAGCAGCGTAAAAAGAATAACAACTAACCATTTTTTTTCCTGCGTAGGGGCGGTTACTCGTAACCGCCCCTACGCAGGAAAAGGTCATTAAAAACTACTGGTTCTTTTTGGCATCTTTGGCCGGGTATCGGTTCATGCCTTTGCGTATACCCGCGTCCTTCTCCATCCGGTACGACGGAATGGCGTTATCACCACTCTGCAATTTCTGCTTCCGCGTAGTTTGGGGCAACGGTTTAGTCGCTGAAGCGGCCATTGGTTTGTTCATTTTAGTAGCTGACGTAGCCGAAGCCGACGTTGATTTTGCGGCACTACCCTTTGGCGTTTGGGGTGTTGTTTGGCCCAGGACAGTTGTTGCTATCAGCAGCGAACCGATGAGTAATTTAATCATGACGTTGAGTTAAAAGAATGTTTTGACCTGGATCGGTCATCTAGTGAAATTATCAGCATAACTCCGAAAAACGCTCAAAAGTTATTCGTTTTTCGAGGTTGTGGCTACCCGATAAAAAGCAGTACCCGACAAGAACGGGCAACCGTTTCGCTACCTCCTACAACAGCATTACCGCTGGTACGAAAATTTCAGGATATACCCCTTTTTGCCGTTGCCTTCGCTGGCAATAAACAGGTCACCATTGGGAGCGAAGCAAATGCCTTCGGGCTGACGAAATTGCGTTGGGTCCAGCGGTTCAGAGTAGATAATTTTGGCCTGTCGGCTGGTAATAAGTAGCCGTTTCCCGGCGGAGGTAAGGATGTACCACTCGCCCGTTATAGGGTGTACCGCAATGCCCGATGGTTTGTAGGTGTCTGGGTCGATACCAGCCGCTTTGAGTTGCTCATCGGTCAGACTCATGTCTTTGTAAACAGTCCGATTCAACAGATCGAACGAGTAAACCGCCTTATCACTCGCCCCCTTTCCATTTTTAACGGCAATCAATAACCGTTTAGTTTTTGGGTTGTAGCCCAGCCCTTCTACTTCGGTTTTTTCGGGCAAATCCGTCTTAGTACGGCCTATTTGTGTCGACTCAGGTTCAAACCGAAATAAATTCCCATTGCTTTCCAGTACATACACTTTATCTCCTACAAACTCGATGCCCTCAAAATCGCCGTAGCCACCAAAGCCAAAATCTTTCGTCACTTTCTTTTTCTGCGTATCATACACGTATACGACTGCCTCTTCATCCTGTACGCAAAGCAGTTGATTTTCTCTGAAGTACGTCAGGCCCGAAATTTCTTTTAGCTCATTGGGCAGCGTATACGTTTCCGCAGGGGCCGTTAGCCGGTAGGGCAGTTTGAAATCGGCGTCCAGCGTCCCGGCTTCGGGTCGGTCATTTTTTTTCGTTGCAGGGCCACACCCTGCCAACAGGAGAAGTACGGCCAGAAGTAGACGATTCATGCGGAGTTTGACCAGGTCTGGTTGTAAAAGTAGCCGTTGGCTGTAGAATCCGGCGTAGTAGTCACAGAATTTACAAATAACCCCCGCCTTAATTAGGGCCAATCTCAATTTACTGGTAAAGAGAAATATAAGTAGGCCTGGCCCGTTTGGCAAAAGAATAGTCAAATATCTGATAGCCAATCAGACGCACGTTGCTTTTACCCGTGAAATTAGCGGCATTGAACTGATTCATGATGTCGGCATAGGCGTCATCGAAGGAGTGGTTCTGGCCGCTGACACTATAGTAATCCTGCATAAATTCAGGTTCGGCACTAAATAGTACGACGATATCCATTACCCGGTTCTGGCTTTGGGCAGCTTTGCCAATCGTAGACAGGCGGCTCTGCATATAACCAAATTGGGGGTTGGGGCGGTAGTCGTGAACCAGAATGCGGTCCAGCCAGCGTACCAGCGTTTTGGCCTGTTGTAAGTCCTGTCCCGTAGGATTCTGAAACCATCCGATATACGCTTCGGTCGTTATCGAGGGCGAGGCAGCTTCCGCCTTGTTACTCATGGCCTGTAGGATAGATGTATAGCAGGTAAAATTGCAGGACGATCCATTATTCCACCATTCATTCTCCAAGTTGTAGGTAGTGAACCGCTCGTTCAGGTTGGTTCTGGATACATCGTAACTGGCATTCTGCTGAAAATTAGCCGCTGTTCCCCGTACGGCGGCTACCTGATTGACGCCGTACGTGACTCGTGCTTTCTGGATGAATAGCGCCAAATCCATATACCGTTCATCACCCATCACCGTGTTAAGGTCATATAAACTGAGGGCGTTCACGTTGTTGCTCACGCACCAATTGAGCAATGAATCTTCCAGAACGGTGTTGCCAAGAAGACCGTTAAACCCATCCACATAAACACCCCGGTAGGCGGGTGGCGCAATAACTGCTCTACGGGCTGATTTGGCAGAACGAGGAGCCACGGGGTCAATTATGTCTAACTGACAGCTTGCCAGCATGACGAGTGATAAAACTAATGTACCGGGTAAAGCGCACTTCATAATTGGCCGAATTAGCGATATTGAGTAACCTGACTAGCAAAAGTGTAAAGATCAACATAGGTG
Source organism: Cytophagales bacterium (assembly GCA_038236215.1). Lineage (GTDB taxonomy): Bacteria > Bacteroidota > Bacteroidia > Cytophagales > Spirosomataceae > Spirosoma. Next base: position 24,023 of record JBBSTD010000031.1, read on the forward strand.
ACAGTTACCTATAGCTACCTAAACAGATAAAATAAAAACTTTTTTCCTAAACTTATCCTACGGTTTGTCTGAGCTAGCGTCTGAAAGGGTCTCGTTTAGTGACGTTCCTACTTGTTGCAGTGCAGTAAGGGTATCCAGCTGGTCAGGACGGGGAGTTTGATTAATCAGCCGTTCAACTTTATCCTGTATTCCTTGTACTATGGGTTGCAGCCTGCTGACCAGCCGTTCCGTTGACGCAGCTGAATCGGCTATTGCCAATCTGGCCTGTGTAGTTTCCAAGTCTTTCTTAATCTTTCTTAGTTCAAAATGGGTATTCACCAACCGGGCCAGGGCCTGCAACGATAGCAATTGATTCTCCGTCAAGGTGCGCGGGCGGTTATCAATCACACACAACGTACCCAATGGATAACCTTCGGGATTGACTAGAGGCACACCGGCGTAGAAAACAATCCTGGGCTGGCCAGTAGTCAATGGGTTATCCGAAAACCGGTCATCTTCCCGCGCATCGGGAACAATAAAAATCTCGCTGGGATTCAGAATGGCATGCGCACAAAAAGAGTACTCCCGTTCCGTTTCATCCGATGCGAGTCTTTGTCTGGATTTAAACCACTGTCGGTTCTCGTCCACTAAACTGATCAATGAAATTGGCGTACGGCAAATTTCGGAAGCGAGTTGGGTTATATCGTCATAGATATCCTCAGGCGACGAATCCAGCAGATTGTATCCCGTAAGGGCTTCAAGTCGGGCTAATTCATCGGCCGGTACTGGAGCAGATTTCATTGGATTTAAGAAAGAAAAGTACTCAGTTAGCAAATGACCAGTAAAGTAAATCTGTTTTTTTTTCATACCAATACGGATTCACGTTACCAGCAGGGTACGCCAGTAGTTGGTCAGGAAATTCATCAAATGGGTAGGCACTCATCCTATGTTACTGGTTTAACTTTTTACCCTCAACAATGATTGGTAGATTTATATCGATTATACACTCTATATACAGGCAGGCTAACCGGTTTGTTCTGACTAGAAAAGGAACAAACGTTGTACCAATCCCTGCCTTTGGCGATTATTTAGCTGATGAAACTAACCATCCGGAATCAGACTATCCGCATTGCGCTGTTTACCGGTTTTGGCATAGCCATCATCCTGTTGACCATTCGCCATTATTACGAAGCCACTACCTTTAGTAGCGTACGCCGAGGTAGTGAGTCTGTCATTCAGACAATTGCCGTTCTAAACAATACCATCGAATTAACAATAGAACTTGGCTATCCGCTCTATGCCCAGCTATCCGATCCAACTGCCCAGGCTATATTTAGGGCAAACCAGTCTGCTCGTACAAAAGCGGCTATACGACCGCTACTCGACTCGCTGGTTACCCTAACCCAATATACCCCCGAATTCAATCCATTAGCCCGTCAATTGCAGGCTGAGGCCGAAGTTGTACTACAGGCCGATATGCGCCGGAACTCAGATGAGACCAGCCAAAAAATCCAGCAATTAGTGCGGATGCTGCGAACGTTTCGGCTGGCACTAAGCGATAGCCTGCTGGGTAATCAGAAGCAGATTAGCGGTCACATTGCGGTCATGCGAACGCTCAATACCATTGTTGACAGTGTGCTGCTACTGCTTGCCACTGCGCTGTTAATCGTTTTTTACCGCTATATGCTTCGCCGGGAGCGGCTCACTAAACAGGTAATCGACCGTCAGAAAGAGCTTACTCAGTATCTGGAGGCCATTCCGGAAGGCGTTATTGTGCTGAACACGGACAGGCAACTTGTCTATGTTAATCAGGCTGCCCAGCAAATGCTGACTATTCTTCCGACTGAATCAAACCTGTACCTGTCTGACCTCACTAATCGGTTTCGCATAGCCTATGCCGATTCAAAAGAACCGTTCCAGCCGGATGATATCCCACTAAGCCGGGCCCTGAAGGGGGAGATAGTTTCGACGGACAACATGCTGCTGGAAACGGAAAGCGGCTCCCGAATTGTAACCTCACAAGCCCGCCCTCTATACGACCGGGAAGACCAGCTTATCGGGGCTATTTCCATCTTTCGCGATATTACCGAAGCGAACCAGAAAGAGCAGGAACTACAGCAGGCCCGTACCATTGCGGAACAATCGTTGCAGGAACGGGAGATTTTCCTAGCGAACATCAGCCACGACATCCGAACGCCCCTAAACGCCATACTGGGTTTTACGGAACTCCTTCGACAAAAACGAATGGCTGCCGATGAGCAGGACTACCTCAATGGCATAAAGCTATCGGGAAATAACCTGTTGGCCCTGATTAATGAGTTACTGGATATATCCAGAATCGAGTCGGGGCAGTTGGTGCTGGAGCTCGTACCTACCGCTACGAATGAACTTATACAGACCGTAGAAACCCATCTATCGGCCAAAGCAGTCGAGAAAGGGCTTCGGTACGAAGTACACATAGACCCGGCTGTTCCTCCGGTTTTGCTGGCCGACCCATTAAGGCTCACCCAAATCCTGTTGAATATCGGCACAAATGCCGTCAAATTCACCAAAGAAGGGTTTGTTAAGCTAAGGGTTTATCCGGAGCCGTCCAGCCATCCCGGGCAAACAACCGTAGTGTTCTGTATGGAGGACTCAGGAGTTGGCATGGACGACGAGCATCTGGTCCATATTTTCAACCGGTTTAGCCGGGTATTTTCGGATGATCTATTCCGGTCGGCAGGCACAGGGTTGGGTATCAATATAGCCCAGAGCCTGGTTAGTTTGATGGATGGTACAACCGATGTAGAGAGCACCTTGGGGAAGGGTACGACCTTCACCATCCGGATACCGTTTGTTATACCCAATATAGTTGAGCCAGCACCTGATTTAATAATCCCCCCCCAGCCGGTTCTACCCCTTACTTCCTCAACCAACCGGTCAACCATCGATGTACTGGTCGTTGAAGACAATGAAATGAACCAGAAAGTCATGGAGGGGTTTCTGATGCGCTATCACCTCAAGCCAGTAATAGCCAACAACGGCCTCGAAGCCGTAGCTATTCTGGCACACAGGACTTTCGACCTGATTCTGATGGATATTCAGATGCCGGGAATGGACGGCTACACCGCCACGCAAACCATTCGGCAGGACCTGGCCCTCAATACACCCATCATTGCCATGACGGCCTATACCATGCCGGGCGAACGCGAGCGCTGCCTGGCTACCGGCATGAATGCGTACCTGGCTAAACCAATACGCATGGAACAGATCGACGATATTCTGGCCCTATTTGCGCCGGGATTAGTGCTGCCTGCCTCTGCCAGTCCGGATATCCGTGCCGTAAACACGGAGCAAGAACTCATTGACTGGGCTTACCTGAATGAAGTTACAGACGGAGATAATGAGTTACTTGCCGAATTGCTTACGTTGTTTGTCCGGGATTTACCTCAGTATCGACAGGTATTATTTGAAGCAATTGAGGCTCAGGACCGTCCTGCATTTAACCAGACTGCCCATAAATTCCGCTCTTCGCTCAATTCACTAGCTATGCTGAGCCTGGCAGAGCGTTTGAAAGAAATGGAAAGCGAAGGCCAGGAATTTAACCTTACCTTAGCCGCTCGGTTAGCGGGCCTGTTTCAGGCCATCAATAACTGCCTCGGTGAATTGGAAAATAAACTGGAACCAGATATTATCAATTAATATATGTAAGTATGTATAAACTCTATACATCACCGAAAAATCAATATTACTATATTCAATAGCTGTAGTAATTATAGTTATTGTTAACTTTATTCCATGGAAGGTGAGTCAACGGGTAAAACGTACACTATTTTAATTGCTGAAGACGAGGCACTCGTACTGAAAATGTTGACTTATCGGCTACAGAAAGAAGGGTTCACGGTGCTAACGGCCAGTGATGGTAAACAGGCACTAGAGCTTCTTCGAACCACGACGCCTGATCTGGTCATTACCGACCTGATGATGCCTTATCACAGTGGATTAGAAGTGCTGGAGTACGTAAAAAAATCACTCAGTAGCCGCATCCCGGTTCTTGTCCTTTCGGCATCCGGTCAGGAGCAAACCGTTTTAAAAGCCTTTAGTCTTGGTGCCGATGATTTCGCCCTGAAACCCTTCAGCCCCAACGAATTAGTCAGCCGTGTCCGGAAGCACCTGAAAAGCCGTTAGCCGCCCGTAATGATGCGCATAAGCCAGACTGACTGGATAGCGGAACTTGAGAATACCTGGTTAGACTCCCTAAGCCCTTTTCAGTTACTATTACTGACCCTGGTCGTCATTTCGACCCTGACGGCCGTTTTTTTAGTGGCTTATGTAATCCTGCTGATGTTGATTCGTAACCGCAGGAAACGGTGGGCCGATGCCCTGCAGGCACGAATTGAAGACGGAATAGCCGTTTGGCTGGCCGGCGATTATTCCATCCGGGAGCTGATTAGTACCTTTCAGGGAGAGATAAAAAAAGACCCACGGGCCAGAAAAACTATCCTTAACGTGATTTTTGCCACCAGTAAGTTATTCCGGCAGGAGGGGCAGGCTGCCCTGCGCCAGCTGCTTACCGATCTTAATCTCCACCAGCTTTGTTATAAACTCCTCAAAAACTGGCACTGGTACCAGCAGGCCTATGCTACCCAAATCATTGGTCAACTCCAGCTGGAGCAGGCCCTACCCCTGTTGAAACGTAAACTAAAAACTAAAAACAGTACCCTCCGGCTTGAGTTAATTACCGCTATGGTTGCCCTGGGAGATCAGTCCTGGCTACAGGAAATCGATTACACCAGCGCGCACCTTTCCGACTGGGAGCAGATCGTTCTGCTGGAACGATTCCGGCGACTGAGCACCGACCAGCTCCCCCCCTTCGAGATTTGGCTAACCTCTGCCCATACCGACTGGGTACTCTTTGGCGTTCGCCTTTGCCGCCATTTTAATCGATTCGATCAGGTGCCGGAATTGGGAAACCTGCTTCAACACCCGGACAAAAAGGTACAAATGGCGGTACTGGATGCTTTTGCCTATTTTGGCTCACCCGAAGCCATTCCCTTCCTGATTCGATACCTGCACCAGGCAACCGGCCATCAGCTTCGCACTACCCTGCGGGTACTGGGTAATCAGGGTGACCCCGACCTTGTAACGCTGCTTATTCCCTACTCAACCCACACGGATCCAACCGTTCAGCTAAGTGCGTTGAGCGCCCTGAAGGAAACGGGACTAACGAAAATTAAACTCAGCCAGCTGAGTAGTGATCCCAGGTATATTGACCATCTGTTTGACCCTAAACTACAATGAGTATTAGTTTCTGGGCCGACATTCTGTCCTACATCTTTCTGGTTTATACGTTGGTGCTCATGCTGATCTATATCGTTTCGGCACTGGCATCATACCGCGTTATTAGAAAGCACGTTGCCGAAACGTCGTTTGTTGACTTCCGCCAGATTCTGACCTCGCCCCTCTCCCCGAAAATATCCATTATCGCCCCCGCCTACAACGAAGCCCTGAATATTGTCGACAATGCCAAGTCGCTGCTGGCGCTGGAGTACCCGAATTTCGAAGTAGTAATCGTGAACGATGGCAGTAAAGATGAAACCCTACAGCGCCTGATTGATGCGTACAAGCTGGAGAAAACGTCCTTTATGGTGCAGCAACAGGTGGAATGCAAGGAAATTGTTGGGGTTTATAAGGCACGCGATGAGGCTGTTTCGCACCTCACGGTAGTCGACAAACGCAATGGCGGCAAGTCCGATGCCCTCAACGCGGGTATCAACGTCTGCGCCGGGGAGTTGTTTGCCTGTATTGACGTAGACTGTATTCTCGAACGCGATGCGCTGTTGCGGATGATTAAACCGTTTCTGGAAGAAACCGATCAGAAGGTGATTGCAACCGGAGGGGTTATCCGGCTGGCCAACGACTGTATCATCAGTGATGGACGGCTCATTGAGATCAACGTACCCCGCAACCTCATTGCCAGGGCGCAGGTGCTGGAATACATGCGGGCTTTCCTGCTGAGTCGGGTAGCCTGGGCCAACATTAACGGACTGCTGCTTATTTCGGGAGCGCTGGGTCTATTCGATAAACAAACCGTGGTAGAGGCCGGTGGCTACTCGCACAAAACCGTGGGCGAAGACATGGAACTCGTGATGCGGATGCGACGCATGATGGAGGAACGCAAACAACCCTACGCGGTACGTTACATTCCCGATCCGCTGTGCTGGACCGAAGGGCCTACGAGCTGGGATATTCTGGGGCGGCAACGAAACCGCTGGACCCGGGGACTCATGGACTGCCTGAAATTTCACCGAAAAGTGTTTTTCAACCCGGATTACCGCATTATGGGTATGATTAGCTACCCCTTCTGGTTTCTGTATGAGTGGCTGGCCCCCATCATCGAATCGCTGGGATTGGTCTTCAGCATTATTTTATGGATACTAGGCATTATCAACGGTGCCAGTTTCTGGCTGCTGTTAGCCACCGTGTACAGCTATGCCATTTGCCTGTCCTGTCTGGCCATCTGGGTAGATCAGAAAACGTATTTACAGTACCGCAGCAGGCGTGACCTGGGCCGGTTGCTCCTGATTGCGTTCATAGAGCCGTTTTTCTATCATCCATTTACGGTGTACAGTAGCATTCGGGGCAATATAGACTACCTACGCGGTAAAAAAGGCTGGGGCAGCATGACCCGCCAGGGCCTCAGTAAACCAACGACCCCTACCCCATCCAGTTAAAAAAATTATCACTTAATCAACCGTACTGTGAAGATCATTTACCTGCTGTTTTTAACTTATTTACTCTGCCAGTTACCTGTCTGCGCGCAGTCGGAACCAGGCTCCGATGAGTTGTTTAAACAGGCCCGGCAAGCCGCCTTCGACGACAAAGATTATCCCCGTGCCATTGCGCTCAGTCAGCAGGCATTAACAAAAAGCCCCGATTATGCCGAAATACGGACGTTTATGGGGCGGCTATATACCTGGAGTGATAAGCTGCCGGAAGCCCGGCAACAGTTCTCGCTGGTTCTGGCGAAGGATTCAACCAATAAAGATGCGCTGAGTGCAGCAACCGACCTGGAGTTCTGGAACAACAGGCCCGAGCAGGCACTGGTCTACTGCAACACAGCCCTGCGCCATTACCCGGCAGATGTTGACCTCCAGCTAAAAAAAGCCCGGGTTTTGAACGACCTCAAACGAACGGCAGAAGCGTACACGATTGCCGCCCAGGTAGTGCAGACGAACCCGGACAATTCCGATGCCAGAGCCCTGGCCGACCGGCTCAAATGGGCAGCCAGCAAAAATATGATTGTGGTAGGGTACGATTACCTGTATTTTGATAAGAATTACAACGACGCGCTGCACACAAGTCCCTGGCAACTGGCGAGTATTGCGTACAGCCGATCTACTAAAATAGGCTCTGTTACCGGACGTTTTAATTATGCTAATCGCTTTGGGTCCAGTGGATTTCAAACCGAAATCGATGCCTACCCACACATCAGTAAAACCTTTTATAGCTACCTGAACGTGGGTTTCTCAGGAAGTGAGCCCGTTTTTCCGCGTTTTCGGGCCGGTTTCTCCCTGTACGCCAATTTACCCAAAAGTTTTGAAGCAGAAGCCGGTTTTCGGTACCTGAAATTCTCTGACGCCACGTGGATCTACACCCTGTCGGCCAGCAAGTATGCGGGTAGTTTCTGGTTCAACCTGCGCACGTACCTCGTTCCCGGCAACAGCGATATCTCGCAGACGTACATCGGTACTATCCGGTACGGCCGATGACTTTATCGCCGTGGCAGGCGGAACCGGTATCTCGCCAGACGAAGCGCGGAACGCCCTGCTGGGGCAGGATATTAGGAAACTGGGCTCACAGCGGGCCAGTATAGAGTTCAGAAAGAGTTTACACCGGCGATGGATTCCTTCTGTGGTGGCCTCCTGGTACGGTGAGGACCAGAGTAACCGACCGCGTGGCAACCAATGGGGTATCGACTTCATCCTTCGCCAGCGATTTTAGCGTAAACTACCGGCTTCATGCGTAAAAGAAACCTATTCTACCTCATCCCGGCGTTTATCCTCCTGATTCCCTTCTGGATGTGGCTGGCGTGGTGGCTAACTCCCAAACGTCCGCTGGTAGCCGCCATTGTCGATAAAACCGTGCTTCGCCCCGATGGGCAGGAGCACATATCCCTAACCTGGGTGTTGAACCACCAGCGCTTTACCAAAACAAAAGAGCGTGGCTACCGCATTGATCAGGACTATTTCGGCTTCTTCCCGCTTGAGAATCAGCAGTACCGGCTTAAAGGGCTGGAGCGTTTTACGGATCAGCAACTGGCTCAGCTAAGCCGCGATAGCGACCTGGCCTACTACACCGATACGTACGGCATATACCGGCAGGAGTGGTTTCAAAGCGATAAACCCTCCGAACGCTCCGGTATTATTTACGGGGGTATGAGTCGGAAAGACGTCGATTTCCTGTCGCTAATGAAACAGAATCACAAGCTGGTTATCGCGGAGTTCAACGACATCAACTCCCCCACCGACCCGGCCGTCCGTAATCAGTTTGAGTCGACATTTGGGGTGCGCTGGACGGGCTGGATTGGCCGTTATTTCGATTCGCTGGACACCACCGTTAACCAGGAAATGCCCCAGTGGCTGGTTCGGAACTACAAACGACAGCACAAAGGGCAATGGCCGTTCACAAAATCTGGTTTGGTGTACGTGTCGGATAAGGATGCCGTTGTTATTCTGGAAGAAGGTACTCACCTGGCCCGAAACGTGCCGCAGATGCTGGCTTCGGACGCTGGCCAGTCGAAGTTTGGTCTTCCGACCCGAATTCGGTATACCTACTGGTTTGATGTGCTTACCTACAACCCACGGGTCAATCAGGAAATTGCCAGCTACGAAATCTACCCCAACGAAGCGGGAAAACGGGAATTGGCCCGCTACGCCCTGCCCACCCGGTTCCCGGCTATCCTCATGCACGATGCCCCGGATTACGCCTTTTATTACTTCGCGGGCGACTTCTGCGATAACCCCATCAGCATGTCATCGGCCTACTTTCGGGGTATCGAGTGGCTGTCGCCGTTTGCGTACATGACCGAAGGGCTTACAGAGCGTAAAGGGTTTTTCTGGCGAGCCTACCAGCCTATGCTTACCCGTATTCTGGAAGATGCTTACGCCCGCAAACAGGCTAAAATCACCCGCTCCAGCCCGTAGCCATCTCACTTAAAAGGCACACAACGGCGGTGCGGTCTTATCAATTATACTTAGTTAGCAGCGAATCTGGCAACAGTTTACTATTCTGGAAGCGGTCGTTCTTTCGCTTAAACTGATCGAAGGTTGCCTTCAGTCGGCTTAGCTGGCTGGGTTCGTTTATCGATTCGAGGTTCATGTTGTTATTGATCTGGTACAGCGTATTCTGGTTCAGCATGTACGGCCCCATCACGAAATCGGTCATCTCGGCCTTCGTCATTTTAAGTGGATAGGCATGAACATTCTGGAACTGACGGGTGGTGTCAATGCCAGTGCCCAACCAGCTTATAACCGGGGGCGTTTTCAGGTTGTAGTTATTCTTAAGAAAAGCCAGGAGCGTTGGTGCAATGTCGAAATGCGTAGAAATGGAACGGAATGTAGCCCGACGCTTCAGCAGGGGTGAATATATAATAAGCGGCACATGGTACCGGTCCAGTTTGGTAGTCATGGGAATCTCGGGCATCCGGTGATCGCCGGTAATCAGGAAGATGGTCCGGTCAAAGTCCGGCCGTTTGCGGTAGGCCGCAAAAAAAGCCCGGAGTGCATCATCGGTGTACAGAATGGACGCAAACTGATAGTTGTAGTTACGCCGGTCCTGCTGCTGGTCAGCCGTCAGGTTCAGGGCGGCAAATCGTTGCGCGGCTTTCTGCAAATAACGATCCTGTTCATTAATCCGGAATGGATCGTGGGTCGATACCGTCAGCAGCACCTGAAGCTTCGGTTGCATATCGGTAGGGGAATTTACGGCGAGGTAGTGTCGGAACAACTCTTTGTCGCCATACCCCCAGGTAAATCCATTGACCCCTGGCATCTTCTGGTAACCGGCACCAAAGGTAGGCTCATCCACAATTCGGGCCACTCCCTCTTTACGTAGGAATGCACTCATATTGTCAAACTGGGCATTGCCACCATAGTAAAAGGCCGACGCGTACCCGTTTTTTTTCAGAATACCCGGCAATGAGAGGTGGTCTGGCATCTGGGTTCCTAAATCAGCAAAACCCTGCTGCCCAAACGGCAGCGACCCCAGAATAGACGGTAACACCGCGAAGGTCCGTCCGCCTTCACTCAGGAAATTCTCCCAATATAGACTCTGCTGCGCCAGAGAATCGACAAACGGCGTGAAGCTGCCCAGGTACGCATCGGGCCCGGTAAAGGCCCGCCCCAGACCCTCTACAAGTAGGATGACTACGTTGGGTGGAGTGGACGCGGTACTGAAAAAAGGGCCCAGCACGTCCGGAGTTTCATCTTTGTGTAGAAACGGGTACTGATTTTCGGCCAGATACTTAACGGACGTAATATCGACTGTACCGGCCGTTTCTCCATAATCACCGATGTAGGCATCGGCGTAAATATCCACGCTGTCATCCGTTTTTCCGCTAAATCGGGTCAGGGTGGCCCGGGCAAGATAAGCGGGTTTATTGATGACCAGATTATTGGCATACTCCGTTTCCAGCACAGGCATAGCACTCCCCTCACCCACATTAAACAGCAGGGCCAGTGCGCCCAATCCTGCTAACCCATACGACCAGCCTGCACCTGACTGGATTCGTTTGGGCACCAATTTAAAGATAAGGATGACAAGCCCAATAACGCCCACCAACACCGCCAGCAAGCCGATACTCAGCCCCCCGGCCGCGCCAACCGTCTGGCTTATTTCCTCGGCCGAATAACTATACAGGTCTGCGCCCAGCAATACGGATGTTTTTCCAAAATAAACCGTTAGCCCTACCTGTATCAGAATCAGGAACAGGCATAGGGTTATACAAACCACCCGCGCCAGCTTAACAGACAGAAACGTCAGCAAAAGATAGACAATGAACAGTAGGCAGGAAGTCTGTAGAAAATAAATAACATCGGCCAGAAAGGCAGCCACTACCGTTGTCAGCAGCGCGCCGGGTACGCCGTGAACGACCCCGTTATAGACTAATTCACCAATGCGGCAGATGCCAATACTTATTAACCAGGCTATTGAAAGTCCGGCGAACGGGGCAATACGGGGCGGTTGAATTTGGGAATCTAGTGGGGCAGGAACGAATTTCACACGAAGTGCAGCTAGTGATAGACAAATTTATTTGAAGTTACCTTTTATTTGATAAAATAAAATAAACCAAGACCTTTAAGCCAAAGCCCCATTAACCGCTGGCTTAACCTCCTACTTTAATCGGTACGGTGCCCTGCTGACAAAGTCGCTTATACGTTAATTTACGGTACAGAACTCTATTTATCCCTTGCCCCCCTGCAAACTCGTTATTTACTGATGAAAGTTTCGTTACCAAACCGGTTATACCTGGGCTTCTCCATCGCTATTCTGCTCGTCATCCTGAGCGGACTACTTTCCTATCAGACCTTCCAGCGGCAGCTGGAAGCGGGCAGCGGGGTGGAACATACGTATCAGGTGCTCAACCGGACCAGAACCATCGAGAAACTGATTGCCGACATGGAAACGGGTCGCATTGGTTACCGTAGTACGGGCATTGAGCAGTTCCTGAATGCGTACAACGATGCCTTACGGAGCATAAATCCGACCATCAACGAACTAAAAGCACTTACGGTCGACAACCCAATACAGGCTGATCGCATAAGCCGGATTGATGCCAATGTCGAAACGTTGTTAGTGTTCTGGAATCAACAGACCTATAACAAGCTCAGTCAGTACAATCAGGCAGAGTTTGTTGATTTGATTGTTCGGCAAAAGGCCTTTAGTGATAAGATTAAAAACGAGTTGTCAGAGGTTATTCGAACGGAGCGGTCGCTTCTGACCCAGCGGGAAAATAATAATAAGGCATCGGTAAAGCAGGCTACCTACGAACTCATCCTGAGTACTTTACTAACCCTGCTGATTGTTCTGTCACTTATTTACTTCACAATCAAGGAGTTTAGCGGCAACCGGAGGGCTCAGGCTGCCTTACAGGAAAACAACAAGGAACTTGAACACCTTAATCAGCTTAGTACCGAAAAAAACTGGCTGCTCACGGGCATGTCGGTTATCAACGATAATTTGCAACAGGTGAGCGACGTCACGTCGCTGTCGCAATCCATTCTAACGATACTAACAACCTATCTTGATTTACCAGCCAGTAGTTTTTACTGTTACAACGAAGAAAGCCATAATCTTCAGTTGAATGCATCCGTAGCACTGCCGGGTCATATTCAGAAAATCTATGAGTTAGGCGAAGGGCTGGTAGGTCAGGCGGCTATGGAACGGACGCTAACCATCGTGAACGACATACCTCTCAACTTTTGGGAAATTCAGGCGGGTAGTAGCAAGGCCCAACCGGGGCAGGTTGTTTTTTTACCACTCTGGTATAACAAAGCCCTGAAAGGCGTTATGGAACTGGCAACGTTCAGGCCGCTTGGCGATCAGGCCCTTCTACTACTTACCTCCGTGGCCAACAATATTGCCGTGGCCATTAATGCCGCGGATGATCATGAAAAAGTGCGAAATTTATTAGAGCAGGTTCAGGAACAAAAAGAAGCGCTTGAAAATCAGCAGGAGTTTCTCCAGCAATCGAATAGCGAACTACAGCGGCAGGCCAACGTATTGCAGGCATCAGAGCGGGAGCTACTCGTTCAGGAAGAAGAACTACAACAGATCAACAGTGAATTACGGGAGCGTAACAAAGCCGTTGAGGACGCACAGGAAGAGCTGACAAACAAAGCCCGGGAACTGGAAGTAAGCAACAAATTCAAGTCGGAGTTCCTGGCCAATATGTCCCACGAACTCCGTACCCCCCTGAACAGTGTGTTGATTTTGGCCCGGCTCCTGGCCGAAAACAAACAGCAGAACTTAGTAGATAAGCAAATTGAATACGCCAACATTATTTATAAATCCGGCACTGATCTGCTCGAACTCATTAACGACATTCTGGACCTGTCCAAGATTGAAGCCGGTAAGATAGAATTCCTGTTTGAGCAGGCTATCATTGCCGACATTGCCGAAGACATGAACCAGTTGTTTGGCGTTGTAGCGAATGAGAAGGGGATACATCTAGCAACGAAAATTGGTGATAAGGTGCCGGACACGATCTGGACTGACAGACAGCGGCTGGAACAAATCATCAAAAATCTGCTTTCCAACGCGGTGAAATTCACCCCCAAAGGCGGTTCAGTTAGTCTGGTCCTGGACGTAGTCAATCAGCCTACCGGGCGTCTGGCAAACGATTCATCGGTCTCTTACCCCCTACTGGCTATTTCCGTTACAGACACGGGCATTGGCATCTCGCCGGAAAAACAGCAGATCATTTTTGAAGCCTTCCAGCAGGTCGACGGTTCCATTAGCCGGAAATTTGGTGGTACAGGGCTCGGCTTGTCCATCAGTAAAGAACTTGTTCGCAGGTTAGGTGGCGAATTCAGCTTACAGAGCGAAGTGGGCGTTGGCAGTACCTTTACCGTGTACTTACCCCTGGGTGTGGGGCCAAATACGGAGCAAGTCCCAATCATCCCCTTGTTAAGCACCATCACCTCGCCTGCGATCGCAACTCAACCATCCCCACCCGCTGATGACCGGGCTAATCTGGAGCCGGGTGATAACATCATCCTCATTATTGAAGATGACCCGGCTTTTGCCGGTATTCTTCAGGAATTTGCCCGGGATAAAAATTTCAAAACGATTATTGCTTTACGGGGAGATGAGGGCTTGCAGTACGCACGCCACTACAAACCCTCGGCCATTATTCTGGATATGGGCCTTCCCATTATGAATGGCTGGGACTTACTTAAAATAATCCAGCATGATGACACCTTGAGCCACATCCCCGTTCATATTATTTCAGCAACGGACGGGCCAGTAGCGTCTGGTGATGATATACTGTCCTATACCACCAAACCCGTTGGGAAAAAAGAACTGGAAAATGTACTGTCTACCATTAAAGATTACCTGAGTAATAGGCGTACAAACACGTTGGTATTATCAAACAACCTGTTGACTAATAAGACGGAAAGCGAACCCGTTCATGCCCTCCTACCTCAGGCAGGCCCGCCAGCCATATCCGCAGCAACCACGCCTGCTATAAATCAGGCAGTGTTTCAGGGCCAGAAAGTGTTACTCGTTGATGACGATATGCGGAACGTATTTGCCCTGAGTACCCTGCTGGAAGCGAATCAGATGATTGTGGTTACTGCGGGCGACGGACGGGAAGCCCTCGATCAGCTAAACGAGCACCCCGACACGGCCATTGTCCTTATGGATATTATGATGCCCGAAATGGATGGCTACGAAGCAACCCGGCACATTCGGGCCAACCCCCGCTTTTCATCCCTACCGGTAATAGCCCTGACGGCTAAAGCGATGACTGGCGACCGGGAGAAATGCATTGACGCAGGTGCTTCCGATTACATTACCAAGCCCGTTGACAGTACCCAGTTATTTGCGCTGATGCAGGTCTGGCTATCCAGGTAAATGCTGTTTTATTTGATTAACATATCCCCCTCCCTATGAACATACCTGACCAACCAAACGAATTTACAATCCTGCTGGTAGACGACCGCCCCGAGAACCTGATCTCGCTGGAGGAAATGCTGGCTCAGGAGGGACGAACCTTTATCAAAGCGTCGTCTGGAAACGAAGCCCTGCGGCAGGTACTCAAAAACGACCGGATCGGCTTGATCATGCTGGATGTACAAATGCCGAATATGGATGGATTTGAAGTAGCCCAGATCCTGAAGTCCAATTCTAAAACAAGGGATATTTCCATCATTTTCGTTACGGCACTCAGCAAAGAAGATCAGTACGTACTAAAAGGATTTCAGGAAGGAGCAGTCGATTACTTACAAAAACCCCTGAACATCAATGTAACCAAGGCAAAAGTAAACGTCTTTGAGAAAATCTACTTTTACCAGCGAAATCTAAAAAACACCGTCACTGAGTTAGACCGAATCAATAAACAGTTAGAGCGGTTCGTTTATACCGTTTCCCACGATCTCAAGTCGCCCCTGACCGGTATGATTGCCATCCTGTCGTTATTGGAAATGCGCCAGGAAGAGGGGGCATTCGTACAGGAAGAAGCGATTGAATACATGGAACTGGCCAAGTCAGCGGCTTACTATATGGCTAACATGATTGATGACCTGCTAGCCTATTCGCAGAAGAGCGCCGAACAGCAAACGGTTGAATCAGTTGATACGAAGGAGTTGACCCATCAGATTGTCCGTTTATTATTTCCCCCTCCGCATATTCAAATTCAGATAAGTGAGTCAATGCCGACCTTACAAACCAGGCGGTTAAAACTCCAGCAGGTGTTCCAGAACCTGATTAGTAACGCGGTCAAATACAGTGACAAAACCAGTGGCCTCCTTGAAATCGGTTGTGAGGACAAAGGGGAGTCAGTAGAGTTCTTTGTAAAAGACAATGGACCCGGCATTTCTGATGACGATCAGGCCGTTATCTTCAACCTATTTCGGCGGGGCCGGGCTGAATCAACCCTACCGGAAAGCAGCACCGGCGTTGGGTTGAACATCCTGAAGATGCTGGTGGAAGAACAGGGAGGAACGGTACGAATAGACTCCAGACTGGGGCAGGGAAGTACCTTTTATTTTGAGTGGATGAAGTAATACCCACGCAGAAGAAGCCCTCCTCTACCCATCGCTACGAAACCAGCGTAGCCGATTTACTGGTAGTTACCCGCTCTATTTTCCCAACCAGAAAGATGTAGGAACAGGCACCAATGAAACCCAGGGTACCAATAAAGACCAGCGCCGGTTCAAAATCCCCGTCTTTGGCCAGATAGCCAATTACAATGGGGACCACGATGGAAGCCAGATTACCCATGAAATTAAAGATGCCGCCCGTCAGCCCAATCAGGTGCTTCGGTGATAAAAGCGAAACGAAAACCCAGGAAATCAGGGCCATACCTGAGCCAAAGAAGGCCAGCGCCAGGAAGAAAATAATGAAAACTGTATCGTTGCTATAGTTAGCCCCGATGATGCTTATCGACAGGAGCATACCAATAATGATTGGCCCTTTCCGGGCCAAACTCACCGATTTCCCCTGCCGAACGAGCCGGTCGGACACAAAACCGGAGAGGAGCAGACCCGCGCAGGCCGCCAGAAAAGGCACGGACGCCAGGTAGCCGGATTTGATAAAATCGAGACCCCGGTATTGTACCAGGTAGGTAGGGAACCAGGTCAGGAAAAACCACAGCATCGAGTTCACGGCAAACTGACCAATATAAACGCCCCACAGTGTGCGGCTCGAAAAGACCTGCTTTATGTTGCTCCAGCGCCAGATAGTTTCCTGCGTTGTAGCCTCCTTAGCCCTGAACAGGCCGCCCCCTTCTTCAATATAGTTAAGTTCCGCTTCGTTTACCCCCGGATGGTCCAGCGGGTCACGATAAAACAAATACCAGACAATAGCCCAGAGTAAGCCAACAGCGCCCGTACCGATAAAAAGCCCCTGCCAGCCCGCGTAATATTGCACCGTCACCAGCACCGGTGTCAGGAACGCCAGCCCGATAAACTGCCCCGACACATAGAGCGCAATGGCCGACGCCCGCTCCCCTTCGGGAAACCAGCTGGTAACGATTCGGTTGTTGATGGGGTAGGATGGTGCCTCGAACGTACCGGTAAATAGCCGCAGGGCAAACAACGCGGAAAACCCCCTCACAAACCCCTGCCCTACCGTTGCCAGCGACCAGGCAACCAGGCAGAACGCATACAGGATGCGCGGACCAAAGCGGTCGGCAATGAGCCCGCCCGGAATTTGCAACAGCGCGTAAGTCCAACCAAAAGCGGAAAAAATATAGCCTAGTTCCACCGACGACAGATTCAGGTCTTTGCTCAACATAGGCCCGGCCACCGAAATATTACTGCGGTCCAGGTAATTGATAACTACGTTGACAAAAACCAGCGAGAGCATCGCGTAACGAACCCGGGTTTGCTTGGCAGGGGGAGTGAGTGAAATCATTTGTGTGTGTATGGTTTACGGTATAGGTATGGGGAATTCAGTTTAGGGTATTTGGTCTATGGTTGGCTGACGCATACATGACGTATGTCCATTGCTTTCGCGTCAGCCAACAGAATACCGTAAACCAGAAACTATCTCGCCGTCCAGCCGCCATCGACGGTGAGCATGGAACCAATCATAAAGCTACCGGCGGGGCTGGCCAGAAAAATGGCGGCTCCCTGAATCTCCCGCATTTCGCCCCAGCGGCCCAGGGCAGTAGCGCCTACGACGAACTTTTTCCCCTCTTCGGTATCAGCAATGGGCAGGTTCATTTCCGTCAGAAATGGGCCGGGACAAATAGCATTGACGTTGATGTTGAACGGGGCCAGTTCCAGGGCCAGGGCGCGGGTCATCTGAACCACGGCTCCTTTGCTGGAGGTGTAGGGCGTTCGATTGGCCAGACCAACCAGTCCAAGGGTGCTGGCCAGATTGATGATACTGCCCCGACCCGCTTTTTTCATGTACGGTGTAACGGCCCTAGCGCAGAGCCAGGTACCTTTTACGTTCACATCCATCACCTGGCTAAACTCGTCGGGTGTCAGTTCGTCAATGGGCCCGCGAATGTTGATGCCCGCGCTGTTGATGAGTATATCAATCTGGCCAAAGGTGTCCATAGCTGCTTTAGCCATTGCTTCGGTTTGTTCGGGGCTGCTGATGTCAGCAGGGAAAGACACCGCCTTGATACCGAAATCGTGACTTAACTCCTGAGCGGCTTTTTCGCCTTCTTCGGCATTACGGTTAACCAGCATCAGGTTGGCACCCGCCGAGGCCAGTCCGGCAGCCATTGCCAGACCCAGGCCTTTGGAACCACCCGTAACGATGGCCACTTTATTACTCAAATCGAACTGACGAATGCCGGGAAGTATCTCTTTTTGCATGTAAGCGGTTGTATTTCAGACTTTTTCAAAAAATACTGTATTGATTTGTTTTCATTAGTCGATTCGACTGGCTTATAACTGCATGAGTGCTCAGCCCAAAAGGCGTAAGGTTTAACTGACTACTTCCCCCGCGCCCTTTGCCATTTCACCTTTGTTCTCTTTGCGCCGGGTCGGTTAACGAAGTGACCTTTACCAATTTCCCCCTTCTCCAGGCTATGTAAGCCGCAGTTTATCGCGGCTGTAGGCCAGGCATTCTAGGATGTTATTCTCCTCGACCACCAGTTTATTTTCGGCACTCAGGGGCGTTGTTCGGGGTAAGCCCGATGGATACGCATGTTGCCGGACCAGCCGGAGCATCTGCGCCAGTTCGGCACCGGGCACGTTCGGCAGGGTTGCCCAGTAGTCGTTCGTCAGGCAGGGAATTTCCAGCGGGTCGCGGGTAATCATTTCCAGACTGAAGGTAACGGCGGGGTTATGCTTCTTGCAGTGTTCTATCATTTTGGGCACATCAGAAATGCCTTTCCCCAGCGGTACTTCCGACAGCAGGAACCCATTGGCGTACTCCTCAACGGCCATGTCTTTCACGTGCGTACTGACCACGTAGGGAGCCAGGGTCTCCACAACGGTCATTGGGTCTTCCAGCAGGGCCATGCTGTTGCCAAAGTCGAGGGTAACCCCTATCCACTCGCTGTTCAGTTCTTTCAGCAGACCAACCAGTTCCGGCGCCCGCCAGTCTTTATGATTCTCGACACCCAGTTTTACTTTGTGTTTGCGTAGCACCGGTTCGGCCAGTTTCAGCGAAGCCAGCGCGTTTTTCCGAAGGTCCTGAAACGCCCCGGCGGAGTGGTAAGCCTCGTAGCGTCGCCCGCTCGAACAGACCGTTCGCAGAATCTGCGCTCCGGCTTCTTTAGCGTTACGAACATCCTGCTCGAATTTCGACACGTCCTCCGGTTTTTTGGGCAACCAAATAGAGCCTTCCAGGTACATATCCAGTTTCTCCCGTCTGGTCCGTACCTTTTTAGCGAAGTCGTCCGACCAGCCGTTTACCACTACTTGCACCCCACCCGCGCCAATCTGATGGCAATGTTCGAGCAGGCTGAGCGCATCCGTAAACGCGGGATAGGATGGACTGTCGGCTTTTGAATTCCAGCGAAACCCGTAGGAGTGAACGACGATGCCCATCCGATGATTTGCCACGTAATCTGGAAAAACAGGCAGACTAAGGGCCACGGCACCCACGGTAGTTTTCTGGATAAAATCTCGTCTGTCCATCAATTTAGTCAGGGTTAAGGTTATTCATCAGTAAAGTTATTTGCCATCCGTAGTACTGGCTTTGGCTTCGAGCATGTATTTGTTCAGTTCTTTGGCCGTCCAGGGAATCACCCTTCCCTGCGACGTGATCCGGGTCATGCCCACGGTTCGTTTACTCATGGGTCCGGCATTGTTTCCCCACTCGTTTCGGATATAGGTCAGAATAGCGGTAATAGACCCATCATCCATGGTCGAGTGGGCAGGCATAACGGGTAATATATCCGGTGCGTCATACACGCGTTTGCTTATTTCTATCGGCCCCTCCATACCCTGCAACACAATCAACGCCAGCCGTTTTTCATCGCCCAGTACCCAATCGGAGCCGACAAGGGGGGGCGCAAACCGGGGTAACCCTGCCCCATCCGTTCCATGACAGCCGGAGCAGGTGTTCAGGTAAAGCTGCCTGCCCGAAGCAAATAGTTTCTGGTCATCGTCTGATAAGCGATTCTTCTTTACCGCGTTGCTCCTGACGGCAATATGACCGGGCCAGTCAAAAAGTGCCGATAGGGCGTCCCGGCGTGATGGGTCCACTTTGGCCATCGAACGGGTCAGTAAACCGGGGGGCGATGCCAGTTTAATCGGTTTCATCTTGTTGGTGCTGCCGCCAATAGCCAGCCCGTTCACAATGGCTTTCTGCTGCCATGCCACGGGGGGCTTCGCAGCATCGAGCTTAGCCAGCAATGCGGTTAACTCGGTGGGGTTTCGGTTGCGGATAACGGCGGCTGACAGCATCTCCAGAAATATCTCTTTGGCCGGGTCACGGGTTTGCCATTGGGGCGCCACCAGCAACTGCTGCAAAAAAGCGAACTCCTGCTGGTACAGACTGCTTAGGGCGGCATCCCGAATCAGAGCTGACTCACCGTGTTGCCCCACAATACCCGCCAGCAGTGGCTGGGCAACCGAGGCTTCCAGCACGCTGGCCACCAGGGCCATCTGGAGAATTTGCCCGATGGGGGCTTTCTGCCAGCGGGTGAGCAATGCATTTCCCAACGTGGCCCGAACGGTTTTATCCGTTTTGGCAAACGGCTCAAGCAACCGTAAAGCCGTGGTACTGATAAGCGCACTTGGGTCTGTCACCAACGCCAGCAACGCATCGGGCCTGTTACCTTGTAAACCGTCCAGCGTCCACAGGGCATGGAAGCGTCCTAACTCGCTGGTACCCGTCTGGGCCAGTTCCAATAGAGCAGGAATTACGTTACGATCATTGCGCTCAACCAGCAGTTGCTGTGCCATGTCCCGATGCCATCCGTCCGGATTCGACAGGTTGGCCACCAGTTCCCCGGCCAAGGCGTTGGATAGTTTCTTCCTGTTCTGGGCTTTCCAGTTCTCAGGAACAATGCGCCATATGCGCCCCATGTGGACGGGTTTGTCCAACTCACGCGTCAGTGTTTGCTCCCTTAAATAGGGCGTCATATAGGCTTTATGCTGGACGATGCCGTGGTACATATCGGCCACGTACATGGCCCCGTCGGGACCGGTTGCCAGATTAACCGGGCGAAAACGCTCGTCGGTGGAAGCCAGAAATTCGCGACCGGGATGGGGATCATTCGCTGAAATCGTCAGGCCATCCTCCACCACACTATTCCGCTTGATTAAGTTACCGGCGGGTTCACAAACGAATGCATTGCCCCGATAAGCAGCGGGCAGGGCGGTTCCCCGGTACACGAGTGGGGAACAGGCCGCCGTAAACTCCAGCAAACGACCTTCCTTATCCAGGGTGCCGGGGATGTAACCCCGATTAACCGCCGGGTTCGCCCGGATTGGATAAACACGCCGGTCGGTAGTCAGTCCATGGTCGATACCGGTTGTGGGTTTGTGATTCCTGTTTCGGGAGAGGTAATTAGGCGGAACCAGATCGGCGTGCAGTTGCGACCAGTTGTAGTTGTAAAACAAATGTCCTTTGTCGTCCTGACTGATGCCCCATTGCCCCCGAAACTCCGTACTGTCGCTCAGCCACTCGGCCTTACCCGCCTGTAGCCGGTAGCGGGTGCGTGATTTGGCATTGTAGTACCAGTTATCGACACTTCGCCACAGGCCATTTGGTGCGTGTTCGGGTAATCCTTTATCGGCGTAGTGGGCATCGACAAGGGTTTTGGTACCGGCTTTCAAATCGCCATTCGTATCCTGGGTGAGCCATAGAGCGCCGTTTTCAGCCACCAGCGCGCCCCCCGGCACCAGTGCCAGGGCACGGGGCATAACCAGACTATCGAGGTAAACGGTACTGACATCCATCTGTCCATCGCCGTTCGTATCTTCCAGTACTGACACGCGCCCCATCCGTTTCCCTTCTTCATCCCCGTCGATGTCCGTCATGAAGCCCCGCATCTCCACTACCCAGAGCCGTCCATCGGCATCAAACGTCATGGCAACCGGTTCCTGCACCATCGGCTCGGCCGCTACCAACTGGATTGACAGCCCTGGTTCGAGTTGAAACGTGGCAAGTTCCTGGTCGGGCGTTTTGGCGGGCGACGGCCCATCGGCCAGCGAGGTTCGGACGTTGGCTTTAAAGCTGAGTAGGCATAAGAAGCTGATACCAATCAGATAGAAACGATGAGCGGGCTTCCCCATGAGGCATTACTTGGCAGTGTAATTAATAAAGCAGTATTCTAAAAATCCTACTTTATCACCAATCATTTATCGCTTCGCCCGTTCACCGCACTAACCATACCGGGGAATACAGGCATTGACATCAGCTGTACGAAACAAAAAAGTGGCGGGCAATCCCCAAAAGGGAACTGCCCGCCACGGATAACGACCCTGTCTATCTAAAACAGGTTCGGATAATCGGTAATGATTCCGTCTACACCCAGCTTAACCAACTGGTCAATTTCAGCTTTTGTATTGACCGTCCACGGAATAATCTGCATGTGCTGTTCGTGGCAGGTTTTAACCGTTTCCCCCGTAACGGTCTTGTAGTTAGGGCTGTAGATGGCGGGCGTAAAACCCAGCGTCTGTATATTTTCCTGCACCGATTTTTGATTGGCGGTCAGGTAGGCCAACGCGACCGACGGAGCCTGTTTATGAATCAGTTGCAACGGTCTTGCGTCGAACGACTGGATATTAAACCGTGTACCGAGCTTCTGCTGGCAGATGGGTAGTACCATACTGACAAACGCTTCGGGAGCAGGATGGTAAGTGCCGTCGGTAGCAGGGGCCGATTTAATCTCAATGTTATACCTCGGCGACGGCAGTTTTTTTGCTTTCGCGTAGGCTTCCACCGAATCGATCAACTCGGTGAGCAGTGGTTTGTACGTGCGCAGTTTCTGCTGTTGCGGAAACTGCGGGTGTGGTTTGCTGCCCACATCGAACTGCCGGATCTGCGCGTAGTTTAGCTGATACAGATTAATCGACTTCTGCTCTTCGGCCGTTACCGGCGTGCCATCGGGTTTGGTGGTAATATCCGCCGACATGTACGTGTCATGCGATACGAGTACCTGGTTGTCTTTGGAAATAACCACATCGAGTTCCAGCGTCTGAACGCCTAGGTCAAGGGCTTTTTTCATGGCTGGAATGGTATTCTCCGGCATCAGTCCCCGCGTGCCCCGGTGTCCCTGCCGATTGAGGGTGGGCTGCGCCCATAGTAGCTGCGTACCGCTTACCAGCACAGCAATAAGAAGTATTTTCATTGTTGGATGCATTTTAGTGATTAGTAGCAGGCTACCGTTTGCGGACGGACCGTGTCCGTTACCGACAGCCTGCATTTGTAAACGAAACGGGTATTTTTTACCGGAGTTTAAAAGCTGTACCGCGCGCCGAGCTGAATCTGGAACGGATCACCTGATGGAGTTACCGCCCCCGTATTGTTCACCCGGTAGTTATAGCGTTGCGTCGTCTGGGAGAAACCCGGCACCGCAGCGTTGCCATTGCTGGCCGGAATACCCAGCGCGTACAGTGCCTGCGCCCCCAGCGACTTGTTGACACCCCGGTTCCTGTCGATCAGGTTGACCAGGTTAAAGACGTCGGCCGATAGTTCGATGGCGTGAGTTTTGTGAATCCGGAACCGCTTGAGTGCCCGCACGTCGAGTATACCATAGAAGCCGTTGATACCTCCGTTTCGCTCGGCAATCTGCCCCGAATAGGTGTTGATGTAGTTTTTCAGGCTCTGGCTGGCATTGGGATTATCCAACAGCGTTTGCAGCCCCGTCCGGACGTTGGTAGGCACTTCAGTGTTATTGGGGTCGAACACAAACGCCAGGTCGTTGGTAGCAACGAAATCGGCGTTGGTATTGGCCCCCGAAATCAAGGAGTAGCGCGTACCGCCGACACCCGAATACCGAATGCCGATGGTGATGCCGTAGAAGGAGGGCAATGTACCGTAGAATACGACCTTATGCCGGAACTGATTGTCGGAATAGGTAATCCGGCTCAGGTTGCGCGGGTCATCTTTCACGGGCAGCACCAGCGTTGCCGTGTTAGCTACGTTACCATTATACGAAACGTTATCGCGGGCGTCGTTCCACGTATAGCTGGCCGTAATCTCCCCATCGCGGAAATACTGCCAGGTGGCATCGGCCACCACGGCAAACTGATCGACTTTACCCTCACTATTCAGTTCCAGCACCCGGCCTAGGCGCTTGCTGATACGTCCCTGCTGCCAGTCGCCCGCGCCGTTGGCGGGCATTGTACTGAGGGGCACGTACACGCCCCGGTCATCCTCGTTGGCCAGCCGAAAAAATGGGTCGGCTACCATGTTCCGGTCGACGTACATGTAGTTATTTCGACCCAGCGACATATAGCCCGCTATGCCCACTTTTAGTTTATCGGTCAGGAAGTGGCTGTACGACAGGTTTGCTTTGAACAGAATCGGCACGTGTACATTTGGTCCGGTCATATTGATGGTTGGCACCTGAAACTGCGCCAGCGCGGGGATACTAGCGTAGTTCTGCCGATAGGCGGCAAAATCGGGTGCCGGTACGTTTGGAGCCCGCACGTCAACGGTGGCGAAGTGCTTACCATCGAAGGTCAGGTTATTGATAATCATGTAGTTGTTGATGTCGGAAGCAAAAACACCCCCGCCAAAGCGGACGAAATCCCGGTGTTGCTGGTTAACATCCCAGTTCAGTTGCAAACGAGGTTGCACAATGAACGACTTGATTTGATTGTCGGTGCGCAGGCCAAGATCATCCAGCACAGTCTGATTCAGTGGAACCTTTGGGTAGCGGGCATAGTCAAAACGTAGTCCGGCAGTCATCTCCAACCCCGGCGCCAGTTGCGTGGTCATTTGCCCATACATACCGGCATTAAGGGTGTTTCCCACTACACTAGGGTCAGCCACCAGCGGTACCTCGCGGTAGTATCGGTAGGGTTGCTGGAGATTAAACTTGTCCAGTGCCGTCAGGCCCGCAGCCGCGTCGACCGTGTAGTGAAAACGTCCGTTTACCTCACTACCGTAGAGCGATTTGGCGTGGGTATACATCAGGTCTACGCCAAACGTGTACTGAATTTTATCGGTGTTGTAGTAGAAATTATCGACCAGTTGCACCACGTTGTTGGTGAATCCTTCCTGGGCAAACCGGTGCCCACCCATCTGAATATTGGTCGAAACATTAGCCCCGTTTACCGTTGACACCACTCCTTCCACAATATTACGCGGGATGTTGTCGGCCGGAAGCTGATCGCCGGGGCTGCTTTTCTGATACGTGTACAGGTGCTGGAATTTCAGCTCATTCGTAATTTTAGGATTTATCGTCGTACGAAGCGTAGCCAGCAAGCTGTTGTCGATGTTATAGTCATTGCCGTACGATTCGAAGACGTTGATGGCCGTATTATCGGCCAGCCCCAGCTTGTTGCGGTCATTGGTGTAGTTGTCGCGGACGGTCAGTAGGTTGTTCCGGTTAATCTGCCAGTCGATTCGGGCGAAACCGGCATCGGTGCCCCGGTTTTTTGGAAAGCTACCGTACTGCTGGGTGTTGGCCACGCCGTATTTACTGCGGGCAATGTCCACAAAGCGGTCGAGCGTGGTAGTCGTTACGTTGAACCGGCTTTCGTCGAGGGGCGTCCGCACATCGGCAATAATCAGTGGACGCGAGTCCTGCTGATGGTCCCAGACCACGAAGTAATGAAGTTTGTCTTTGATGATCGGGCCACCCAGCGAAAAACCAAACTGATTGGTTGAGAAGGGGACATTCCGCACGTTGCCCCGAATATCGTATTTACTCGACAGCCAGTTGGCGCGGGTGTAGTTAAAAATGCTACCCGTTAGTTTATTGGTACCCGCCTTCGTTACGGCACTGACAATACCACCCCCAGCCCGCCCGTACACCACATCATACTGGTTGGTGATTACCTTAAACTCCCGAACGGCTTCGATAGAAATGGAATAGGGTGCCCCGCTTCGGCTGGTGGTCGATCCGGCGGAGGTTGGGTTTTTTGCCGTCATCCCGTCGATGGTGAAGTTGGTCGACGAACCCAGCTGCCCCGACAGCGTACCGTTGCTGGCACTCAGGGGAGACAGGTTAACCAGCGAGGTGAAGTTACGCCCGTTAACGGGCATGGTGGTGAGCGTTTTTGCCGTGATGGCCGTGGCCGCCCCGAGGTTTTCGGTTTTGTTCTTCAACCCAGACGCTACAACCTGTACCACTTCCAGGTTCTGTCCGGCCTCCTGCATCGTTAAATTGACCCGAATGGCATCGCCCTGGTTCACGGTATAGCCGGTCCGGCGTTGCTCCCCAAAACCAACCGACGTGGCCCACACCGTGTACGGACCACCCAGCGGTAGCTCTTTAAAGAGGTATTCCCCTTTCACGTTGGTGACCGTTCCGGTTGTGAATCCGGTGGACTCATTACGGACCTGCACGGTGGCTCCCGGCAAGGGTGCATTCTTGTTTTCTAAAATAACGCCCGAAATAGACGCCTGCGTCGTTTGGGCCGTTGCCCTGGTACTGTACATTATACTGGCCAGTAACAGCAGCGCGAAAAAATAGAGTTTGTTCATGAAGCGGTTTTTATAAATTCCCCGCAAAAAGACGAACCTTTTGCCATCTTACTGTTAATTCATTGTTACTAATTTGTAATATTAAAAATTCAGTTTACGATACTATTGGTAGACAGACCATTTTGAAAAAATAATCGTGGACGTACATCAATATTGAAACCGGTTAGCTAAGGAATAAGCGGGAGATGCGTGAAAACAAAACAGGCCGGACATTACTGCCCGGCCTGTTTTTCTATAACTCTATCCGTTAGTTACTCCGTTACTTCTTCTGGCTTCTTCACCGTAATTGTCAGGAGCTCGCCTTCACCACTGTAGTCGGCCATAATCACATCACCATCTTTCAGTTCCCCCTTCAGAATTTCTTCGGCAACGGGGTCTTCCAGATAACGCTGAATGGCGCGGCTCAACGGACGGGCACCGTACTGGGGATCGTAGCCTTTTTCGGCCAGGAAGTCCTTTGCTTTCTCCGTCAGTTCAACGGTATAGCCCAGGCTGGTAACCCGGCCCAACAACTTGCCCAGCATCAGGTCAATAATGTGGTGAATATCCTCACGCAACAGCGAGTTGAACACAATCACATCGTCCAGACGGTTCAGGAACTCCGGCGAGAACGCTTTACGCAGGGCACTCTGAATGGTGCTCTTCATCAGTTCATCCTGACTTTCGGCGTTTTTCTTGGTAGCGAAACCTATACCGGCACCGAAATCTTTCAAATCACGCACCCCAATGTTCGAAGTCATGATAATGATTGTGTTCCGGAAATCGACTCGGCGACCAAGACCATCCGTCAGGATACCATCGTCGAGCACCTGAAGCAGGATGTTAAACACATCCGGGTGGGCCTTTTCGATTTCATCCAATAGCACGACGCTGTACGGCTTCCGGCGAATCTTCTCGGTCAGCTGACCGCCTTCTTCGTAACCCACGTAGCCCGGAGGGGCGCCAACCAGTCGGCTAACGCTGAATTTCTCCATGTACTCCGACATATCAATCCGAACCAGGGCGTCATCTTTATCGAAGAGATAGGTTGCCAGCACTTTGGCCAGTTCCGTTTTGCCAACCCCCGTGGGGCCGAGGAAAATAAACGAACCAATGGGTTTCTTGGGATCTTTCAGACCAACGCGGGTACGCTGAATGGCTTTCACCAGTTTGTCGATGGCCGACTGCTGACCGATTACCTTACCTTTCAGTTCGGCACCCATATTTATCAGTTTCTTACCTTCGTCATTCGATACGCTCGTGACCGGAATACCCGTCATCATGGCTACCACCTCGGCTACGTTCTCTTCCGTTACCGTATAGCGACGCTTCTTGGTATCCTCTTCCCAAAGCTGCTTGGCCCGGTCGAGCTGATCGATGAGCCGTTTTTCCTTATCGCGCAGCTGGGCGGCCTCCTCGTACTTCTGGCTCTTAACAACCTGGTTTTTCTCCTTCTTGATATTCTCGATCTGCTCTTCCAGCTTCAGTATATCTTCGGGAACCGTGATGTTCGAGATGTGCACGCGGGCACCTACTTCGTCCATTACATCAATGGCTTTATCGGGCAGGAACCGGTCGGATATATAACGCTCTGACAGTTTCACAGCGGCTTCAATCGCTTCTTTGGTGTAATTAACGTGGTGGTGTTCCTCGTACTTATCCTTGATGTTGTTCAGGATTTCGATGGTCTCGTCAATGGACGTAGCATCCACCATCACCATCTGAAAACGACGGGCCAAAGCGCCATCTTTCTCGATGTACTGACGGTATTCGTCCAGGGTCGTGGCACCGATACATTGAATGTCGCCCCGCGCCAGCGCTGGTTTGAACATGTTGGAAGCATCGAGCGAACCCGACGCGCCACCGGCACCAACAATGGTGTGCAGCTCATCAATGAACAGGATGACCTCCGGCGATTTTTCCAGCTCGTTCATAACGGCCTTCATCCGCTCTTCAAACTGACCCCGATATTTGGTACCAGCTACCAGCGAAGCAAGGTCAAGGGTAACAACGCGCTTGCCGAACAGTACCCGCGATACTTTTTTCTGCACAATGCGCAGGGCTAAGCCTTCGGCGATGGCGGTTTTACCAACGCCCGGCTCACCAATAAGAATCGGGTTGTTTTTCTTCCGGCGGCTCAGAATCTGGGCAACGCGTTCAATTTCTTTTTCACGACCAACGATGGGGTCAAGCTTGCCTACTTCGGCGAATTTAGTCAGGTCCCGGCCAAAGTTGTCCAGCACCGGAGTCCGCGATTTCTCGGCTCCTTTTGGATCTTTGCCCGAACTGGAACTGCTGCCACCAAACATGCCCCGGTCGTTGTCGTCATCGTCGGTTTCGGGTCCCATCACCGGGCGGGTCCCCGAAGATTGATATTCCAGCATTTCCTTAATGACTTCGTAGTTGATATTGAATTTGTTGAGAATCTGCGTGGCGACATTGTCTTCATCGCGCAGAATCGATAATAACAGGTGCTCCGTACCAATGAGGGGGCTTTTGAAAATTTTGGCTTCCAGGTACGTGATTTTCAGCGTCTTTTCCGACTGACGGGTCAGCGGAATATTCGCCAGATTTTTCACGTTGTTGGTTGCCGTTCCTTTCGTGGCCTGTTCAATGGTAACCCGGAGTTCATCGAGTGAGATACCGAGTTTTTTCAATAACCCGATGGCTACACCCTCACCTTCACGAATCATACCCAGCAACAGGTGTTCTGTTCCGATATAATCATGGCCTAAGCGTAAGGCTTCTTCACGACTCAGCGTGATAACTTCCTTTACGCGGTTTGAGAATTTTGCTTCCATTCGTTTTGAGGTCTCCTTAGGTAAGCGTACTATACTATATAGGCCTAACGAAGAGTTTTAAGGATTTGTTCACTCCCGAAGGCCCGCCATCAACACGTCCGTAGCGGACGGTCCCTGGCAAAATAACAGGTCTATAATACTAAGATTGGGTACAAACTCCTGGCCAAAGTTTTGTGGATAGACTATTGGCTGATGGAATATATACGTTTCCGGCTTATTGGCCGGTTTCACCTTCGAGCGGGCATCAAACAGATCAGCCGATGCCGTTTTTTCGTACCATTTTGTCAGGCTTATGGGTATGCGTACCTGCATTAATTTCAGACAAATTGTCAGCAACTCGTACGTTAAATCAAATAAAAAGAGCCAACTCTTCTGATAAACCGGCGCAAAATCGGGTGCGTAGTACTCAAAGAAGGGAGCCTTTCCGTAGGCAGCCTGTAAACTGCGCCAGTGATGCAGTTGCCAGGAGCGATCAGTCGCCAACTTAAGGTCGCGGATGGGCTGGTGGTGCGTTCCCTGTTGAACGGGCACTGTCAGCACATCTACTTTGTTAGCCGTCTGGATGTAGCACCGATTTCTGTAACTTTGCTTCTGATAATGTTCATGGGCCTCTAGTTGCACCCCTCCGAATCGCATCAGCCCCGATATGTAATCTAAACAGGGCAAATAATGTAGTTCAATGAGTAAATTCGTCGGTGAAGGGGCTAACAGGTACGTTTCCAATAACTAGTTGTCTATCCGTTCACAAATAAAGCAAAAATTCAATACGACCAACGGGCTTTGGTATTTTTTTAATGGCTGGGCAAAACCGGTATCAGCACCATTGCCCGGAATATGTTTACTGCATGCTATTTTTTCGATTTTTATCCCGGCTGCCGTTTGGTGTTCTTTATGGCATTTCCGATGTGTTGTACTTTTTGATGCGTTACGTGATCCGGTATCGCAGGCAGGTTATTCTGACCAATCTGCGCCTGTCATTTCCCGAGAAATCAGAACGTACTATTCAGCAAATTACAAACGGCTTTTACCACAACTTAGCCGATATTATCGTTGAGACGATTAAGATACCGGGCCTTTCTGCCGATGAGATGCGCAGACATGTGCGTATTACGAATGCCGAAGCCATTCGGTCTCGCATACAAGCGGGTGAGACCCTCATTGCCATGGGTTCGCACCAGTGCAATTGGGAATGGTATGCGCAGGCCATTCAGGCACACGATATACCCATCGACATCGTGTATAAACCTTTGACTAGTGAATTTTCCGGGAAGTTGCTGTTTTATATCCGGTCCCATTTTGGCGGTAACGTCGTGTCGATGCACAGTCTGCCCCGACATATGGCGGCAAACAGACATACTCCCCGCCTGATTGCCCTTGGCTCCGACCAGGTTCCTGATGTGCCTGAGCAATCCTTCTGGACCGACTTCCTACACCGCGACTCCCCTTTTTATCCTGGCTCCGAACGGCTGGCCCGTCGGCAGAAATTCCCCGTCTACTATCTGGATATTGCGCGCATCCGGCGGGGATATTATGAGGCAACTATCCAGCATCTTGCCGAACCGCCCTACGATGAACTACCACTGGGAACAATTATGGAGCGGTATCGGGATGTCATTGAAAACACCATCCGGCAGAATCCATCCGACTGGCTCTGGTCGCACAAACGATGGAAACACTGGCGCGGAAAATATGCAAAGATTGAAGTCAAACTCAAGTAGAGACCGCACCGGCTATACCTTACCGGTGCGGTCTCTACTTGAGTTTGTATTATAACGTATCCCGCCGGGCCTTAGCAGCCTGGGTGGAATCCCGTTTGGCTTTTAGTTTATCGCCTTCCGTAACGATAGCGTTTTCAGCTTTGTCCAGGCCTTTGTTAACCGCTCGGCCTACTTTCTGAGCCGTAGTATCCACAGCCGCACCCGCTACCTTTGCTTTGCGCTTTATCCCCTGGCCAGCTTCCGAAGCGGCCGAACCAGCACTTTGGCCCAGGTCCTTCATATCGCTTTTCATACGGGCTTTGCGTTCGGCTTTCTCCTGCTTACGCACTTCCTTTTTACTGGTTGCCGTGGTTTCCTGTGCGTAGGCCCCCACCGTAAGCAATAGAATCAGTGCTAAAGCACTTACTATTTTGGTTTTCATGATGTTGTCTGCGTTAGTTAATTGGTTGTATTGCTAATTTTTGACTCAAACCCGACTCTACGGCGATATTCAGTCTTCGAAGGAGTTAACTAACAGACAACTCTTTTGTTCACCCCTTAAGTACAGGACAAAAGAGGTATAAGCTGGCTAATGGGACGGCCATTAAGGACTCGGTCTCGCAATTCATCTAACCCATGACGGAACAAACTCAACAACGTTTGGCATCGCTTCCTCACCTGGCGAGTTGGTATTTTATGCCCCGCTTTTAAGAGCCATTGGCCTGTCTCAAGGGCCCATATCAGACTCATTGATAA
>JBBSTD010000032.1:0-55230 GCA_038236215.1 Cytophagales bacterium
GGATTCGGGCGACCGTGCAGCGTTTCCTCGTCCATCTGACTAAGCGATAAAAAATCACTCAGAATGCCGATCAGACTATGCACTGACGACTTGATGCGCTGTACATGCCGTTCGCGCCTTACCGTATCATCCACGCCGTTGTAGCGGCCAATGAGGGAGGCCGACGACAGAATCATGCTCATGGGGGTGCGGAACTCGTGCGAAGCCAGCGTCAAAAAATTCGATTTCAGGTCGTTCAGTTCCCGTTCCTGAATCAGGAGGTGATTGGCCTGGCGCTGAGCCAATACCTGCCCGGTTACATCGGTAGCCACCACAAAAATACCTTCAGCAACGCCTTCGGTATTCCGCAGCGGCTCATAAACAAAATTATAATAGCCCGTTTCGAGCCGACCGTTTCGGAGCAATTCTATGCTGCGTTCATGGGCCGTATAGGCCTCACCGGTGCGGATTACGGCATAGAGCAGAATGTCAATACCCTGATTTATGAGTTCGGGCAGGGCTTCCAGCAGGGGTTTGCCAATCAGATCGTTGCGGGTGTTGCGGTTGACCAGTTCTACGTACTGACTGTTTGCCAGTTCGTAGGTCAGGTCAGGGCCTCGCAGAATGGCAATGGCAACGGGAGCCTGTTCAAACAGGGTTTGCAGGTCAGTCTCACTACGTTCGAGCTGATGACGGGCCTTCACCCGCTCGGTTACTTCGCTCGCCGTTACCAGCACGCGGTTTACCCGCCCATCGGCATCGGGAAACGGTTCGTAGACAAAGTCGAAATTAACCGTATCGAGTTGCCCATTTCGCTCGAGTTTAACCGGTAGTTCCTTACCCACAAAGGGGATACCGGTTTGCATGACGTTTCGGAGCAGGGTATCAAATCCCTGACCGATTACTTCAGGCAGGGCGTTGGCTAAGGATTTTCCCAGCACCTCTGCTTCAGAACGGCCCCACAGGACACACATGCCGGGGTTTGCCAGTTCGATTAGTAGATCCGGTCCTTCAAAAATGGCGATTCCTACCGCTACGTTTCTAAAAATCTGCTGTAAATGGGCTTCGCTGGTAAAATAGGCTTCGCTGGTATTCATAGGCTCAGGCCATCAGGCTGATACGAAACAGCTCAACGGAACAATGAATGTAGGGTAGTAAATATACTGATTTCGTTTCGTTGGCTTCAGCCATCGGCAGGCGGATTATCGGGTACAGGATACTATTTATGTGTCAACTCATGGCCGCGTCTAAAAAACAAACCTTGAGGGCCTGGGCAATAGTCATCCGATCGAATGAGGACACTGGCTTTTTGATATAGCTGCTAACGCCGTTTTGGTACGCTGTTGCCACCTGGTCTGGTTGGGCGGAGGTCGAAATCATGACCGTTGGAATATGGCGAAGGGCCGGGTTGGCCTTGAGGGCTTTCAACGTCTCCAGCCCATTGGAGCGGGGCATGTTCATATCCAATAGAATCAGATTGACTGGTGCTGACGCTGATTCGTGCGTCCGGTTCTGTAGCAGCGTCAGTAAGCCCTCGCCATCTTCTGCTTCGATAATGGTAACCGATGGGTCGGCTGCCTGGAGGGCCTGATGGATAAAATAGCGGTCATCGGCATCGTCGTCGGCCATATAGACGACTGATTTTGAGAGATTCATTGATTCAGTGAGTTACGGTGAAATTGGTGCCACAAAGGTGCGTGGTAGCAGAGCCGTAATCAATGACGGATGTCACCCCGGGTTATGATGCTTTTCGGGTAGGCTACTCCGGTAGTGCGCCGAAAAAAGCACGGCGGCAATGCCAGAAACAATCAGGCCGTTGGGTGATGAATGTCATGAGAGCACCAGATGGGTCGGGATACCTTTGTTGCATGAACGCATTAGTCTATCACGGTCCGGGCAAAAAAGCCTGGGAAGAAAAGCCAAAACCCACCCTACAGCAAGCGACGGACGCGGTGGTTAAGATTTACAAAACGACCATCTGCGGTACCGACCTGCACATACTGAAAGGCGACCTGCCCGAAGTGACCGACGGGCGGATTTTGGGGCACGAGGGGATTGGTGTCATCGAGGAAGTTGGTTCGGCAGTTACTCAGTTTAAAAAAGGCGACAAAGTGCTGATTTCCTGCATCTCGTCCTGCGGCAAATGCACCTATTGCCGCAAAGGGATGTATTCGCACTGCGAGCAGGGCGGCTGGATACTCGGTCACCTCATCGACGGTACCCAGGCCGAGTACGTTCGAATTCCGTTTGCCGATACCAGTCTATATCACATTCCCGAGAATGCCAATGAGGATGCCATTGTGATGCTAAGTGACATTTTACCGACCGGCTTTGAGTGTGGTGTGTTGAATGGGCAGGTGCAGCCGGGCGATTCCGTTGTGATTGTTGGGGCCGGTCCCGTCGGGCTGGCCGTCTTGTTGACAGCCCAGTTTTATACACCTGCCATCCTCATCATGGTCGATATTGACGATAACCGACTGGCCGTGGCTAAAACGCTGGGTGCTACGCACACGATTAATAGTCAGGCGGTCGATGCGGTAGCCGACGTGATGAGCCTGACCGAAAACCGGGGTGCTGATGTAGCCATCGAAGCCGTTGGCATTCCGGCCACGTTTGATTTGTGTGCGGCTGTTATTGCGCCGGGCGGCCACATTGCCAATGTGGGGGTACACGGCAAATCGGTTGAGCTGCATCTGGAAACGCTATGGTCCCGGAACATCACCATCACGACGCGCTTAGTGGATACCGTTACGACACCCATGCTCATGAAAACTCTAGTGTCCGGCAAAGTAGATGGGGCAACCTTAATCACCCACCATTTTGCGCTGAACGACATCATTAAGGCCTACGACACGTTTGAGCATGCGGCCCAGGAAAAAGCCCTCAAAGTAATCCTGACCAGCGAGTAATTATCCTGACAGGCTGAATGAGTGCTTGCCCGCAGTACCACAACGACATGGCTGGCTACGTGGTTGGCCGGTTGACCTACAGCCTTATGATGAATGGTTGACTCGTTCGGCGGGGGTTAAAGCAGAAGAGTTTAGTAAACGTGCGGTGACGGCTACCATCGGTTATTTAGATGGTACGAATTGTTGACCGTACAAAGTAAAAACTATTTGGATTTAAAAATGTTACGTTCATGAAATACCTGGCCTTCAGTCGGTAATCTGCTGAAGGCCAGGTATTAGGGTAACGCTTTTTAACGTTGGAATTATGCCAGTGTAACAACCCGTTTTAGCTAAGTAGATTGAGTTGGCGTGACGTGGTGATGCAGTAGACAGGCCTGTTTTTATGTTAACCCGCTTCGTGCGGGTGTAGCTTTTCTGTAGAACAAAAGATAATACAGGTACTTGGTTTATCAGAATTGGATTTGCCACTAATACCCTTGCAGAATTTGCGTCAATAAACTAAGTAAATTAAATTTAGTAGCAGGCCATAATCGCCCCTGTTTTGGGTGAATTTTTCTAAATTCAGTGCTTGATTTTGGCCTGTAGGGAGCCGTATAGTTATCCGTTAACTACGTGTCTGGCTAGTATTT
Organism: Cytophagales bacterium; assembly: GCA_038236215.1. Classification (GTDB taxonomy): domain Bacteria; phylum Bacteroidota; class Bacteroidia; order Cytophagales; family Spirosomataceae; genus Spirosoma. The sequence continues at coordinate 3,518 of JBBSTD010000032.1, forward strand.
TCCTTAAGAAGCGATTCACTCAAACAGCTTCTAAGATACCAACCAGATAGTGCACGCTTTTTTAAGTACAGCGAATCAACCCTTAAATTTTTACGCCTATGAAAAGTTCTTTTTAGACTTTAATCCATGGGTTTGGCAGGTGCTACTCCAGGCTGGCCCTACAAGATAATCCGCTCTAACGAACGTAACCGATGCGCCACGGGCGTATGTAACCCTGCTTGCTAATGGCAGCGGTACACAGGCAGAATCTTCAATACCCTTTCCGATCCTATTTAAAATCATTGACAGTTAGTCATACCTGGGCTTTTCACCTCGAAACTTTTATCCATATGAAAACTATCTCCGTAACAGCGGTTAGCTATTGGCTAGCCTTCGTGTGGCTGATGAGCACGGCTCTCTCCGCATACGCTCTTCCAATGACCCCCCCCCCAATGGGGCACCGAGTAATTGAGGCAGTTAGCAAACCGACCATGACCCCTGCGCCCGGGATTGTGGAGATGACAAAAACTGAAGGCCTCCTCATCCTGACCCAGCCCACTTATAACTGCCAGACGGGTGCTATTATTTTCAACACTACTGGTGGTGATGGCTCACCCATCACCTATATTGCGCCGGGTATCAGCCGCTCTTCGCTCACCAGCAACACGGGCACCGTTGAGCAGGGCCTGCGTAACGATCCCAAGCCCATCAAGATTGAGGCCATGCAGAACGGCAAGATGGCTAGTTACATCTTTGATTTCGGAGCTTACTGCGCCAACCCCCCGGCGGCAAGCCCCTTAACCTTGCTGGCTCCAACCTACGACTGCACAACGGGGGCTTTCCATTTCAACACCAGCGGGGGGAACGGTACCCTTATTGAGTACCAGGCTGCGCCGGGTATCACCGGCTGGACCACCAACCCCAATCAGTTTGTGGATATGGAGTCGCGTACGGCTGCCGATGTAAAACCTTTTACGCTGATGGCCCGCCAAAGTGGCGTGCAGGTAACTTATATGTGGAACCTGCGGTCCGTATGTCCTAATCCACCGGCCGTTAATCCGCTGATGTTGCAAGCCCCTAGTTATGACTGTGCCACGGGGGCCTTCCGGTTTAACACCAGTGGGGGGAATGGTACACTCATTGAGTACCGAGCTGCGCCGGGCATCACCGGCTGGACCACCAACCCTAACCAGTTTGTGGATATGGAGTCGCGCACGGCCAGCGATGTGAAGCCCTTTACGTTGATGGCCCGCCAAAGTGGCGTGCTGGTAACCTATGCATGGGATTTGAGAGCCGTATGTCCCAACCCCCCGGCGGCAAGCCCCTTAACACTGCTGGCTCCAACTTACGACTGTACAACGGGGGCTTTCCATTTCAACACCAGCGGGGGGAACGGTACCCTTATTGAGTACCAGGCCGCACCGGGCATCACCGGTTGGACCACCAACCCCAACCAGTTTGTGGATATGGAGTCGCGCACGGCTGCCGATGTGAAGCCCTTTACGTTAATGGCCCGCCAAAGTGGCGTGCTGGTGACTTATATGTGGAACCTGCGGTCCGTATGTCCTAATCCACCGGCCGTTAATCCGCTGATGTTGCAAGCCCCTAGTTATGACTGTGCCACGGGGGCCTTCCGGTTTAACACCAGCGGGGGGAACGGTACGCTCATTGAGTACCGAGCTGCGCCGGGCATCACCGGCTGGACCACCAACCCTAACCAGTTTGTGGATATGGAGTCGCGTACGGCCAGCGATGTGAAGCCCTTTACGTTGATGGCTCGCCAAAGTGGCGTGCTGGTAACCTATATGTGGGACCTGAAAGCCACCTGCGGGCGGGCTCGTATGCAGGCCGAAGAGCCCAGGGTAGAGCTACAGGTACAAGTGCTGGGTAATCCCGTAGCCAGTAAAATGGCTGAGGTTGAAATCAAAGGAGTGACTGGTCAGACAGTGCAACTGAATTTGATGGATCTACAGGGGCGAGTACTCCATCAGCGTACTATTAATCAGGCTGGATCAACTGAGCGGGTCTACGTTCCGATTGATAGTGGTAAAGAATTATTGTTGCTAACGGTGAGCACAACCACTCAGCGGAAACAGGTAAAGCTGTTGAGGCCCTAAGAAGTGTTCATCCCGGTTATCTAGTCACGACTAGTATAAGAAGCTGTTTGAGTTAATCGCTTCGGCCGCAAAACTCAAACAGCTTCTTATACTAGTCGTTATAAGCCCAGATAGTAGTCATAGCCGTTTTCGGCCCAGTAGTCACGCGGACGCTCATCTAGTCACGCGGACGCTCATCGGCGAAACGAATGGTACCGATGCGCTTGAGGTTCTTCACACCGTATTTGACCGGGATAATTAACCGGACGGGTGCGCCGTGTTCGGCGGAGATGGGCTGACCATTCATCTCGAAGGCCAGCAACGTTTGCGGGTGGAGGGCACTGGGCATATCCACCCCTACATAATAACCACCATCCGGGGTTTCCATCCCGACGTAGGTATAAAAGTCATCCAGCGCATCAATGGATGGAGCCTTACCGCTCCGGGTACCAAGCCCATAATGCGTGATAAAATCAGCCAATTTGACCCCGCTCCAATGCTGAATCTGACTCCACCCTTCAAGGCACTTAAAATTGAAAACCAACTCGTGCTTAGGTAGTTTCTTTAGTTCGTCGATGCTTACCTTCAGTGGCTTACGGCCCGGTTGCTCAATCGTTATCTGGTATTTGGTCAGTTCTGCCTCGCTTTCCAGCCCTTCCATGCCATTGGTTCGGGGTGGGTTGGCTGCCCGGTTGGCCGGGTAGGTTGGCGCGAGGTGCGTGGGACTGAAATACACGTTGGCTACGTTTCCATTGGCGTTCAGTACCCTCCGCAGCACTGCCGGAATGCCATCGGCATCAGGCTGGTGTTTCACCCACTGCCAGATGCCTACTGGCACCAAACCAGCCAGCCCAAATCCGAGCATGGACTTGAGGGTACGACGGCGTATCTGCCCATCAGTCGTTAGCTCCTCACGCAGTGGTGTGTGATTTAGCTATCAGTAAAAATATCTTCATTCGCTATCCGGCGTGTTAGGGTACGCAATTCTCGGTTGGATTTCGTACCCTAACACGCCAGTTGGCACGCCAAATGCATTTTTCCACAAACATTTGACCTCTACGCGGTCAAAAATTCCATAATTCGTGTTCTGTTAGTAAAATAAGCTGCGTTCAACATAAAAACGAGAAGACGAGAAGATATGGAAAATTACAAAAAAGCCTATATCGCCGGTGGGTGTTTCTGGGGAATGGAAGATTTATTCAGAGTACGGCCCGGAATAATTGATACGGAGGTAGGATACATAGGTGGCGAAAACGAAAAGCCAACCTACCGAAATCATCCCGGCCACGCCGAAGGAATTGAATTAACGTACGATCCCGCAAAAACAAATTTTAGAGAAATTCTGGATTTCTTTTATAGAATTCATGATCCAGCCACAATTGACAGACAGGGTAATGACAGAGGGTCGAGTTATCGTTCCGCAATTTTCATTCAAGATGACGAAGAAAGGAAAGTAGCTGAAGAAGTCATCCAAATTGTCAATAATTCCAAAAGATGGAGCGGTAAAGTAGTAACTACGTTGGAACCGTTCAGCAAATTCTGGCCTGCGGAACCCGAACATCAGGATTATTTAGTTAGGGTTCCAAATGGATATACCTGTCATTTTGAGCGATTTGGAACGTTTTTATAAACTAATTGAGGGGCAATCAGTACGCAAGAGCAGCAATGGAAACGTACTAATTGATTCGCTTTCAGAGGGATTAAATGACCTTGGAAAGTACCTTCTGTAGCCAATTTGTGCGCGTTAATGACATCAGACCTGCGAAGGCGGGGTTACTAATTATCACCCCGCAAACCGATTGCCCACTTCTTCTCGCACCGTCCGGACAGGCCTACTTGTGTTTACAAAACGGTCTGACCGGCCGAATGCGAAAGACACGCCACAAAAGTATTGCCGGTGGCTGTCCATCTGACGCTAAAATGCGTTTACATTCCATGGTTGACTCTCTATCGTTACTGGTTCTGGTTCTCATTTTCGCCGTTGCGGCTGCGGTGGTCTGGTTCGCCGGTATTCACCTCTCCAATACGACCGATGTTCTGTCCCGGCGGTTTAAATTTGGCGAAGCCCTTGGGGGTATCATTGTGCTGGCCGTAGTCACTAATTTGCCCGAGATTGCCATTACGATCAGCGCGGCTTTAGGTAATAAACTGGAACTGGCGATTGGTAATATTTTGGGGGGTATCGCCCTGCAAACGGTCGTTCTTGTTGTGTTGGATGCCATCGGCGTGGGTAAAAAACATACGTTAACCTCCCAGCAAAGTACCTTAACGCCGGTGCTGGAGGGCGTATTGGTAATCGCCATGTTGACCGTTGTGGTTATGGGCCATCAGTTGCCTCAGCATCTGATTCTAGCCCGCGTTACACCGTCTGGCTTCTTGCTTCTGTTGATATGGATCGTTGGGGTGTATTTGATTGGAAAGGCCCGGTCAGAACTACCCTGGCAACTAAAGGGTACTCCGCCGTCCAAAACAGATACGAAAAATCAGGCAGACACGAAGAAGGTACCGAGCACCGGACGCACCCTTCTGGTCTTTGCACTAGCCGCTCTGGCCACGCTGGCGGGCGGCTTTGCTCTGGAGGAGAGCGGGGATGCAATAGCGGGTAAGATTGGCCTGAGTGGTATCGTATTTGGCGCTACGGTACTGGCAGCGGCTACTGCACTACCCGAATTGTCGACCGGGCTGGCATCCATCAAACTAAAAGATTATTCGCTGGCAGTGAGCGACATTTTTGGTGGGAATGCTTTTTTGCCGCTTTTGTTTCCCCTGGCCGTACTTATTTCAGGGAAAGCCGTCTTACCAGCCGCCCATCAAGAAGATATCTATTTGACCGGACTGGGCATACTACTCACTACCGTATACCTTATTGGCTTTTTACTCCGGCCTACGTATCAGCTGGCCCGGATGGGACTGGACTCACTGGTGGTAATCGTGGCTTATGCCGTCGGTATGATAGGACTATTTTTTATTGCTCATTGATCAGGCTACTGCCCACACATGTTTGCGCCGAGACACTGCCCCAGGTATTTCGGCACAAACTGACCCACCTCTCCAGGCTAGAAATCATTCAACGTTAGTGAGGTTTATTCCCGCTACTGCTCCTGTTTACGGCGCGTCCACTTGATCGGGTTGACTAAGGGAAACGGGTAAGTGGTACCCAACTCAACACCCCAACTGGCTAACTCCTGGGTACTGTTTAGTGATAACAGATGTAGTTTATCGGCGGGTACCTGCTGGAGTTCGGGGCACCAGCGTTTAACGTACTCTCCCTGGGGGTCGTACCGGGTGGCCTGGGTATAGATGTTAAAATAACGGTCGCCATGCGCATCCGCCCCAACCTGAGCCACCATATTCCAGTTTCCCCAGTTGCTGGCCGGGTCGTAGTCGATCAGCAGACTTTCCATGTAGGCCGCTCCCCATGGCCACCACACACTAAGGTCGGGCTTTTCGCCCCGGTGCAGCAGCAGACTGGCCACATTCTGGCGACCCCGGTTGGACATAAAGCCAGTGGCGTTTAACTCGCGCATGTTAGCGTCCACGAACGGGATGCCGGTTTGACCAACGGCCCATTTGGCGAATAGTTCATCGTCCTTTTTCCAGTCATTCGTCGGAACGTTCCGCGGGCCGCTGGCCAGAAAAATACGGTGACCCTGCCGGGCAGCCTGGAACCGAAAATAATCCCGCCAGATCAGTTCAAAGATTAGCCAGTATGTCGATACGTTTTTTTTGCGCTCCTGTTCGTAGCGCCTGACTTCCCAATATACCAGGCGGGGCGATAGACAACCGTTGGCTAACCAGGCCGAAAACTTGCTCGAATAGTCTTCGCCTAACAGCTGATTGCGGGTGTACTTATAGGTACGAAGCAGGTCCCGTTGCCAAAAATACGTTTCGACTCGTTGCAGAGCCTCGGTTTCGCCACCCACAAAGTGAATGGCGGCTCGGTCGTCAATCTTGGGTGTCTCCAGGCCCAGAGTTTCCAGGGTGGGCAGCTGGCCGACCGGGATATCGGGCAAGGCGGGCAAAGTGGGTATGGGCGTTTCTTCCCGTACCTGAGCCTGTTTCTCACAACTCTTCCTGAAATCCCGGTAAGCGTCCGGTACCTCCGTTAGCTCGAAGGGTAAATCGTCCGGATGATAAAGCGACAGCATCCAGAACAGGGTCAGTTGCGCGCCACTGGGTTGCAGGGCCTGCCGGACCTGCTCTTCTAATTGTGTCTCTTCGGTAGTGGCTTCCTGACCGGCGTAAACGGCGCTGGCCTGGTGTTGGCTAATCAGTTCGGCCAACACCTGAGTGGGAGCACCCGTACGAATCAGCAGGTCGGACCCTTGCTGTTGTAGACTGTGGCGTAAATCGGCCAAACTTTCGAGCAGAAAACGCATCCGATGTTCCCCCGCTTTGGGCACGTGAATACCCGGCAAGGGTTCTAGCGAAGCGGGATCGAGGATATAGACGGGCAGTACGACCTGAGCGTCCTGACAGGCCTGGTACAGTGCGGGGTTGTCGTGCAGCCGCAGGTCATTGCGAAACCAGTGAATGATGGTTTTTTTCATATAATTGTTCGTACTCAAACGATAGTCAAAGTGACCTTTTCCAGGGGGATTATCACCGCTGAGAGCAGCTCCACCGATACTCGTGTGCTCAATGCAGTAACCGACTGAAATTTACCGGCGAAACGTGGTGATCGCTTCTTCGTAAATGCGAAGGCCCGGAATATCCCTTACCCCTTCGGCAATTGCTTTCTTAATTACCCCTTCATCAATGCTCCAATAGCCATTTGGCACTTGATTGGAGTCGACAATGGTAAAGGTCCATCGCATCTGAACGCCCTTAGGCATGGGTAAGAGTGTTACGTCAGGATTTAGCCAGTTTGTTTCGAGCGCATCACCCGATTCGGTAAGCGTACGCTGCTCGTCGGCTTCGGCCTGCTGGTGTTCCCGGATTCGCAGCACCTCCCGATTGTACTGCTCAACAGCCTCTTTGAGGGGTTGCATAGCGGATTCAATGGGGGCCACCAATTGTTTCTCCAGTTCCATCCAGTCGTGTTTCTGGTGATCCAGTTCACGGGTAATCTTGAGCCGCTCGGCAGCGATGAGTTTAATCAAATCATGACCACGGGATACGTGTTTGATCAGGTTTTCCTGTTGCTCCGGGGTTCCGCAGAAAGTGGGCTGTCGGCGCAAAAACGCCAGGTACTCCGCAATGGATTGGTCCAGAATTTCACGGCCAGGGTCCTGGGTGAGCGAGACGAGCGACAGATCGGAGGAGGGTGTCGTTGGATTGTTCATAATCCAATAATCAATTAGTCGGTGTAAATGTTGGCACAAACCGGTTAGAAGCTGGTTGCGATAATCGCTTTGGCCTCTTAATTATTGGCTCAAATCGGCGTCAACGCAAATCGGTTACTGAATACAATACTATTTTGGGCTCTGCTTAGGTCAGGTGTCTGTTTTAGCTTCCTGTCTACCGGATCTTCCTGGGCGACGGCTTGATTGGGACCTGCCAGCACCTGGTAATTCAAAAGGGAAAACAAAGTGCCTGGTTCGTTGGTCATACTAGCTAGCCCCCTCTTGACGCGTTGGTTTATAGGGATAGGGCTGGGCTATAACATAATACACAGTTTCACGACCGCTATGGGCAAAGGCACCAAACTCTACAGCATTTTTTTCAATAGGTGTCCCCGATGTCAAAAGGGACGCTTCTTTTCGGTCAACAACCCTTATAATCTTAGGCGATTTGATCAGATGAACGCCCAGTGTGGCTGCTGCGACGAGCGCTTTGAGCGAGAGCCAGGCTACTATACCGGTGCGTTGTATGTGAGTTATGGGTACTATACGGCTTTGATTGTGAGTTGCTTTGTTGTACTGGAAGTGCTACTGGAGTGGGATTTGACTTACTTTCTGACTGTCTTAATCAGTCTGATTATCGTGTTGACCCCGATAGTATTCCGGTTGGCGCGGTTGACCTGGATTAATTTTTTCATTTCGTACGACAGTCATAAGCCCACCCACTGCCCTTGAGGGATAGCAACCAGGAGTGAGGGGCGAAGCGGGATGTTTTGGCTAGTTCGTTTATCGGCAATAAGGCGTTTGTAAATTGCATTATTCTTAGTCAAGATATCTGTGACTTGTTCTATTAGGGAAATAGCCTGCTATCAACCACTTTTCAAAAGCTATAGGATAGGGATGAATTGTCGTTCGGAAAGGAGCGAAGAAAGCGCTGTAGTATGTTGAGGGGGATATCCGCATGGCCCAATCCATTGCGCGTAAAGTGCTCCCAAAAACGGCTTCTGAGTGGTCACAACAGTTGATTGTAAATCAGAATTAGCGTTTCAGACGTACCGTTTAGCCCTATTCAGCACATATCTTTGTTTTTACCTATTTTTTTAGAGTTCTATGCAAAACCTTATTATTGCCACGGCTCAGTTTGAGAATGCCAGTGGAGATAAAGCCCATAATCTGCAAGTGATTAGTCGATTAGCGGCAAAAGCGGCTCAACAGGGCGCGCAGGTCATTGCCTTCCATGAGTGCTCGATTACGGGTTACACCTTCGCCCGACATTTATCCAGGCCAGCATTGCTGGACATAGCCGAAATCATACCCGAAGGGGATAGCATTCAACAACTCATCCAGATTGCTCAAGCCCATGATATCGTCATCCTGGCAGGCTTGTTCGAGAAAGACCAGGACAATCAACTCTTTAAGGCCTACGTATGCGTCGATAAGACAGGTTTACTGGCTAAATACCGCAAATTACACCCCTTCATTAATCCGCATATACTGCCCGGCGATCACTATGTGGTCTTTGACTTATTGGGCTGGAAATGCGGCATCTTAATTTGTTACGATAACAATGTTGTAGAAAACGTGCGGGCCACGGCCTTGTTAGGGGCCGATATCATCTTTATGCCCCATGTCACGATGTTAACGCCGTCCACCCGTCCCGGTGCTGGCTTTGCCGATCCGCTTCTCTGGCAAAATCGACTGACTGATCCTACCTCCTTACGCCTGGAGTTTGATGGCATGAAAGGGCGTGCCTGGCTAATGAAGTGGTTACCCGCCCGGGCTTACGATAATGGTATCTACGTGGTGTTTTCCAATCCCATTGGTCTGGATGATGACCAACTGAAAAATGGATGTTCCATGATCATTGATCCCTTCGGGGATGTGATCGCTGAATGTCGTGCTTTAGGCGATGATATAGCGTTGGGGGTGTGTACACCGGAGAAATTGCAACAGGCTGGTGGTTACCGCTATCGTCAGGCCCGCCGTCCCAATTTGTATAAAGCGATTTTAGGTCAGGACCATCTTCCTGAGCAAAAGGTGATTTGGTTAAGTCCCGATTCAGATCCTGGCTAATGTATCTGCTCATAGCGGAGAGTACGCGCCTGTATGGTAAAGCGGACGATATTAACAGGGAGATTGGGCGGCTGAGCCGGGCAAACGAAGAAGCAGGTTAACTTCTACCGGAAGCGTTAAACAGTTTGCGTTTTTGGTTGGTTACTATGAGCGGTTTCGAGTGCCGATTTGCAGAATGGAAAATAAATCGTAAAAAGCCGCTCATTACGTCTACAACTCATACCCTATAATTTAAAAAAAACTACCCGGTAACCTTACCGGGTAGCCTACTCTATGTTGAAGCTGTTTGGCGTTCAGATTTATAGGATTCGGTGGGCTGATCAGTTCCAGAACCGCGCTCATTCTGGCTCCGATGCGGTACAATACAGTATCACATTGTACCTTGGCAAACTAATTGCAGGGGCCAGGGAGGGTAAATGGCGTCGCAACCAATTACCCTTCTGTGGCCCTTTTTTCATCTCACAGTCTAATAAGCATTAGCATAACCCAGGAAAGTAACCCCTATGACACTGATTTACCGACTCAACGGGAGCAGAATGACCAAATTAATAAATCTTTATGCATTGTTCTTGGTGCTCTGGTCAACGCTATTTTCTTCAGTAATCGTACAGGCTCAGACTACTATTCGGTCAGGTAAACACAAGCAGGCACATGTAGAAGTTGGAGGTTTCGTTGTGAGCGGAGCGATGCCCTTTTGGTTGCGGGCCAATCAATTGGGAGTTGTCCCATTATCGGGTTCAACGGGGACAATTCGGGCAGGTTTTTCCAGCGACTATCGACAGGTAAATCCAACAGACAGTATGGCCAAGCCCAAAAAAGTGGACTGGGGATACGGAATGGAGGTGGTCGGGAATGCAGGTCAACAGAGCCAGTTCTTAGTACCCGAAGCCTATTTAAAAGCAAGATGGGGGCGATTTGAGCTATACGCTGGCCGTCGGCGTGATCCAATCGGTCTGGTCGATACAACACTTACGTCTGGTTCCTACGCCTGGTCAGGGAATGCATTGCCCATCCCCAAAGTGCAGTTTGGTACGCTTGGCTACGTCCCGATACCCTTCACAAAAGGACTTATTTCGTTTAATGCCCTTTACAATCATGGCTGGTTCGAAAATGTCAATAAGCAGGTTATAAATACCCGTTTACACCAGGCTGCTCTGTATATACAACTTGGTAAGCCCAAATGGGCCGTCAAGTTCTACGGTGGAATCAATCACCAGGTCGTCTGGAGTGGCTATTCGTCGGTATTAGACAATGGGGTTTCGAATAACGGGGCACTACCTTCCTCGTTAAAAGCCTACTTTTATGCGGTTACGGCCCAATCCGCTTCTTCGCTGGAAACGGATCCAAATGTTTCCTACTTTGATGGGACGAACCGCATTGGCAATCACCTGGGCTCGGTAGACATTGGCACTTCCATTACGTTGCCAATGGGCAAGTTCATGTTGTATCGTCAGAACCCTTACGAAACGGGTGCATTGTTTCATTTGACAACCCTCGCTGATGGACTCAACGGGCTTAGTTTCCGGCGGCATCGGCCCGGAACGGGGTGGTTCACAATTGACGGAGCCGTTCTGGAATGGCTCTACACAAAAAATCAGGGCGGGTCGCAGTTTATTGAAAACGACCCGCAGGGTCGTGGCAAAGTCAATTATTTTAATAATGAGCAGTACATTGATGGATGGCAATATTACAGCCGGGTCATTGGCACCCCCTTTCTGACTCCTCAAACCGAAGTGAACACTAATTTGCCCCGTGGCTATCCTATTGCCAACAACAGGGTGTCCCTATGGCATATTGGCTTATCGGGTCGGATTGTCAGGCAGATACAGTGGCTAACCAAATTATCCTACAGCCAGAATTTTGGCACCTATGAAATTCCTTATCCCGCCGATATCAATCAGTTTTCAGCCTTACTACAAATGACGGCTCCCGTACAGATACCCGCCCTGGGCCAGGTCCAACTTCAGACGTCCCTGGCACTGGATACGGGTAAATTACTTACTAATTCATCGGGCGGCTATTTTAGTATCCGTAAAACCCTATCTTACTGACACAGTCTGATAGGCTGAAGCTATCCAACGCTCAGGCTTACCAGAAAAGTGGTTTCTTCTCCAATTGGGGGTGCTGTGTTCGCGGCACTATCTCATTAACGCGGACTGTACCATCAACGGTTTTCTTTCGATCATTGCGGCCGTTAATCAGGTTATTTACCCAGCAAATGAACTGCGGCTTCTAAAGATTCGTACCTGAGATGAGCTATCCTGGGTACGAACAGGCAGGCGCGTATGAACACCTTCAATCCGTGTACAGGCTGTGTAGCTAACCGTACTGCCCCCGGGTTTATCGGTGATAAAACCGCTGATAACCCCCTTATTTGCGTAAATTTGAGGTATAATAACATCAACTTATCCGATGCATGGCTGAACACAAGCCCTTAATATTAGTCACGAATGATGATGGCATTACGGCCCAGGGCATTCGGACACTCGTTGAACTAATGAAGCAATTGGGCTCGGTGGTCGTCGTAGCACCCAACAGCCCCCAGTCTGGTATGGGGCACGCCATTACGATTGCGAACCCAATCCGCCTGTACCCCTCTGACTTGTACGGTGATGTACCGGCGTACGAATGCTCCGGTACCCCCGCCGACTGCGTGAAACTGGCGAAACACCATGTGCTGAAAGACCGTACCCCCGACCTTGTTGTGAGCGGTATTAACCACGGGAGTAATTCGTCGATTAGCATTTTGTATTCCGGCACGATGTCGGCGGCTATCGAAGCGGCCATCGAAGGGATTCCCGCCATTGGCTTTTCCCTTGGCGATTTTACCGGCCAACCCGACTTTTCGCACACGCACGAGCACATCCTGAGTATTGCCCGCAACGTGCTGGAAAAAGGGTTGGAGCGCGGAACGGCACTTAATGTTAATTTCCCGGCCCGTGCGGCCGAGGCCCTGAAAGGAATTCGTATCTGTCGACAGGCCAATGCCAAATGGCAGGAGGTGTTCGATGAACGGCGCGACCCGCATGGAAGGCGGTATTTTTGGCTGGCCGGCGATTTCGTTAACTTCGACACGCACGCCGAAGACACGGACGAGTACGCACTGGCCAATAACTATGCGTCCGTTGTACCCTGTCAATATGACCTGACAGCCTACCGCATGATAGATACGTTGAAGGACTGGAAACTTTGAAACTAATGATGAATTGTAACCGGGTCGCCGGTGCGATGATGATTGATTGCCGGAGCAGTTTCATCCTCCCATCGGCGACCCGGTTATAATTCATCATTCATCATTCAGATATGGCTCTTTTAGGAAACATGCTTAAAAATGGCATTCGCCTGACGAATGTCGTCCGCCTGCGAACAGCTTCCCCCTTTCGGCAGCAACGGAAAGCGTTTCGGAAATTAGTCCGGAAAGCACAGTTCACGAAATTCGGAGAAGCCTACCGCTTTGAGGAGTTGCTCCGGTCGGCCGAGTTTGGCCCTACCCGCGAGTTCTACGAAAAGTACAAACAATACGTGCCGGTCCATGACTACAACAAGATGTTTGAGGGTTGGTGGTACCGGACGCTGGCCGACGAAAAAAACGTAACCTGGCCGGGTAAGGTGAAGTATTTTGCCCTGAGTTCGGGCACGTCGGAGGCATCCACCAAATATATTCCCGTTACCAGGGCCATGACCAAGGCCATTAAACGGACGGGTGTCCGGCAGATTTTGACGCTTGGCCGCTACCAGAACCTACCCCCAACGTTGTACGAGAAGGGTTGTCTGATGCTGGGGGGCAGTACCCAGTTGAATAGGCGGGAAGGTCACTTTGAAGGCGACCTTAGCGGGATTACGGCGGGTAAAATCCCCGTCTGGTTCGAGCGGTTTTATAAGCCGGGCCGCAATATTGCCCAGGAACGCGACTGGGCCCTGAAACTGGACGAAATTACGGAGCAAGCGGGGCAGTGGGATATTGGCTACGTAGTAGGCGTCCCCGCCTGGATTCAGTTGCTGATGGAGAAAATTATTGCCCGCTACAACGTCAAAACCATTCACGACGTATGGCCTAATCTGATGGTTTTCTGTCATGGTGGCGTCTCGTTCGAACCGTATAAAGCGGGTTTCTCGAAACTCCTGGCGCACCCTATCACCTACATTGAGACCTACCTGGCTTCGGAAGGATTCATTGCCTACCAGACGCATCCTGATGCGCATGGGATGCAACTGGTACTCAACAACGGGCTGTTTTTTGAGTTTATCCCCTTCAACGAACAGAACTTCTCGCCCGATGGCGAATTGGTAGAAAAGCCCCAAACGCTCATGATTGACGAGGTAGAGGCCGGTAAGGAATACGCCCTGCTCATTTCGACCTGTTCCGGTGCCTGGCGCTATTTAATTGGCGACACCATCCGGTTCATCGACACGAAACGGGCCGAAATCGTTATTACGGGCCGCACAAAGCACTTCCTGAGCCTTTGCGGTGAACACCTATCGGTGGATAATATGAATAAGGCCATCGAAACGGTAGCTGACTCCCTGGGCGTTTCGGTGCGGGAGTTTACAGTGGCGGGGGTAACGCACGATACCTTATTTGCTCACCACTGGTATATCGGTACCGATGATGCCGTGGATGCCGATGAGTTTCGCAACCAACTCGATGCCAAACTGAACGTGCTCAACGACGATTACGCCGTGGAGCGTAAACATGCGCTTAAAGACATCAGCGTGACGGTGTTGCCCACCAAAACATTTTACGACTGGATGGCTTCGAAAGGAAAAATGGGCGGTCAGCACAAATTCCCCCGCGTTCTGAAGAAGGCTATGGCGGAGGAGTGGGAAGCGTTTTTAAAAAATGATGAATGATTTATGGGTTTTCCTCATTCCTCATTCAATTCTCACCAATTCAACGCCTTTTGTAGCGGCTCAAGCAGACGTGAGTAGGTAATGTTGGCGGCTCCGATCAGGAAAACGATACCGGTAGTGCGGTTGAATATTTTGACGACGCGGGGCGTAAAGAGCCGTTTGAGTCGGTTGGCGTAATAAGCCAGGGCTGTTTCGGTAGCGAACACACCCACCAGGGCGGCAATCATAAACCCGTATTGCTGGGCATCGGAGTAGTGCAGGTGCGAACGAATGTAGGCTACAATAGCCACCCAGGCCACGAAATTGATCGGGTTGAGCGCGTTCAGAAAAAAGCCGGTGGTGAAGTAATACACGAAATTGCCCAGCCGGGTCTTGGGATACGCCAGCCGGGGCGTTCCTTTCAGAATATTGACCAGGCCCAGGGCAATAAGAAAGACTACCCCCACTACCGCCATCAGATTTTCGAACCACTGCGCCTTTGGGATGAAGGACGTTCCCAGCAAAGCCGCCATAACAAACAGAATATCGCCGATGATAACGCCAAAAACGATTTTCATCCCCGACCGGAATCCGTTGTCGACACTATTCTGAATCAGGGCAAAAAATACCGTCCCGAACGTCAGGCAAAGGGCGGCACCCAATAAAAAACCAAGGAGAATGGGAAGAAACAAAATCAGTTTACAGTTTACGGTTTATAGTTTACGGTTCCTGGTTTAAGCCGGGCTACTGGTGCAGTTGGATGGCACGTTAGCTACTCATGCGTCAGCTAACCGCACCGGTGGCCAATCGCAAACCTCAAACCGTAAACCAAAAACCAGATACCATGTTTAAATTCCCCGCAACCGGGCAACGATTAACAGGCCGCTTACGCTGAGCGAATCGGTAATCTGACTGCTCATTACCATCTGTACCGCGTCGGCTAAGGGGAGTTTCCAGACACGCAGGTCTTCGGTTTCTTCCGGGGCGTGTTCGCCCTGCTGTAAGTCTTCGGCAATGTACAGAAACCCTTCCTCGTCGGTAGCCGAGTTGGACGTATGAATCCGGGCAATCTTAGTCCATTGGCTGGCTTCGAGTCCCGTTTCTTCTTTCAGTTCGCGCCGGGCCGATTCGAGTGGGTCCGTACCAAGTGGAGAACCCCCTTCGGGAATCTCCCACGAATATTCATTGAGCGGATACCGGTACTGGCCGACTAGATAGGTATTCCCATCGGCATCAATCGGGATTACACCCACGGCTTTATTCTTAAAACTAACTACGCCGTAGATACCAGGTGTTCCGGCCGGGGTTACCACGTCTTCGTGCCGGATGGCTAACCAGGGGTTTTCGTAAGTAACTGACGATTGGAGCGTTTGCCAAGGGTTTTCAGTCGAGTTCATGCGGACGAAAGTACAAACATTCCCGCTACGAATGGTTAACTTTGTCTAAACTAACCGCCACCAGCTACACTTCATGAGTGCCAGTCAACAAACAAAATACCGCTGGATGGGCATCTCATTAGGACTGAGTATCGTTCTGCTGATTCTTAAATTCACGGCTTATTTTCTGACCTATTCAACGGCCATTCTGACGGATGCCGTCGAATCCATCGTCAACGTAATTGCCAGTGGATTTGCGTTTTACAGTATCTATCTGGCCAATCAGCCCGCCGATCAGAACCACCCCTATGGACACGGAAAAATTGAATTTCTATCGGCAGGATTTGAAGGGTCAATGATTCTATCGGCGGGGCTGGTCATTATGTGGCAAGCTGTTCTTAGCTTTTTCGAACCGAAATCGCTTACTCACCTCGATTGGGGCATTGCCCTGATAGGACTCACGGCCATTGCCAACGCCTTTGTGGGCTGGATGCTCATGCGAACGGGCCGACAGGCTGATTCGGCCGCGCTGACTGCCGACGGTAAACACCTGCTCACCGATACCTTCAGCAGTATAGTCGTCATAATTGGGGTTGCTCTGGTGGCCCTTTCAGGTAAAGAATGGATTGACAGCGCCCTATCGGTCGTGCTGGCCGTCGCGATTATTTACAATGGATTTACGATTACCCGGCAGTCGGTGGCCCGGCTCATGGACGAAACCGATGTGCCAACGCTGCACCGGGTGGTCAATTTGCTGAATGTACATCGGGACTCTAACTGGATTGACGTGCATAACCTGCGCGTTCAGAAATACGGTGCCGACCTGCACATCGACTGCCACTTGACGCTTCCCTACTACTGGGAGCTGACGCAGGTACATAATGAAGTACACCACTTTGAAAATACCCTGAAAGCAGGGTTTCAGGGCGAAGTAGAAATTTTTGTTCACACTGATCC
Organism: Cytophagales bacterium; assembly: GCA_038236215.1. Taxonomy (GTDB): domain Bacteria; phylum Bacteroidota; class Bacteroidia; order Cytophagales; family Spirosomataceae; genus Spirosoma. The sequence continues at coordinate 20,111 of JBBSTD010000032.1, forward strand.
CTGCATCAGCGAGTGCTGCCATTACTGCCGGGTAGATAACTGCCCCGTGCGGGCCTTCGCCTTTGTTGGCTATGTTGACTGGACGGCCGAAAATCTGCCCCTGAATCAGAAGCATTTCGTACCGCTGGCTGCCCCCCCGTCCTCGAATTAGGCGTATTTACCTACGCTACGACATTAGTAAGCGTGCCAATTCCGTCAATCGTAATGCTTGTTTCATCGCCGGAACGGAGTGTGAAATCATCACCGGGTACAATGCCGGTGCCGGTCATCAGGTAGCAGCCATTCGGAAATGAACACTCTCGGTAAAGATAGGCAACTAGCTCAGTGTGCTGCCGTTTCATCTGATTGATGGCAATGCTATTGGTGAAAACGGCCTGCCCGTTGCGCACAATTTCGAGTCGGATCTGGGTTTCGGGGGCTATGGGGGCTTCGGGAACGTGCAGACAGGGACCTAAAGCCGCGCTGCCATCGTATGATTTGGCCTGGGGCAAATACAGCGGATTTTCGCCCTCGATACTCCGCGAACTCATATCGTTGCCACAGGTGTACCCCACAATTTTGCCGGATGAACTGATGAAAAGCGTTAACTCCGGTTCCGGTACATCCCAGGTAGAGTCGGCGCGGATACGAACATTGCCGCCCGGCCCCACTACGCGTTCGGCAGTGGCTTTAAAGAATAATTCGGGCCGTTCGGCATCGTAGACACGGTCGTAAAAGTTGTCTCCCCCGGACTTTTTCGACTCCTCCATGCGTGCATTTCTGCTGCGTAGGTACGTAACGCCCGATGCCCACACTTCCTGTCGGCTAATGGGGGCCAGCAGTCCCGTTTTTGTCCAGTCCTGGTATTCATCGCCCGATGGGGCGGTGGAAGTCAATTCCTGTAAATAAGTGTGGAGGTCGTCGCGGTTGATCAGTGTGTCCCAATCAGTGGCGGGCACGGCAAAAAAATTACTTTGAGACTCGATAACGAAGCCGGAGCGGGTTTTGTAAAGTTTCATGGAGAAAAATAGTGTACAACCAACAAAGATTTCTTGCATTGTAAATTACTCTATCGTATTATTACGATGTATTAATGCTGGCTCGCTCGTACTGGGCTTTTAACCAACATGGGATTAGCGAAAACCGACCTGTTTACCGAGCAGCAAAACCGGGTGGCAGAACTGGCCAAAGCCTTCGCCCACCCGGCTAGGGTGGCTATTTTGCAATTACTGGCCCAAAAAAAAGCCTGTATCTGCGGTGATCTGGTAGACGAACTGCCGTTGGCGCAGGCCACGGTATCCCAACATTTGAAAGAACTCAAACGCATCGGTATCATCAAAGGCGATATTGACCCACCCCGCGTGTGTTATTGCATCAATGAGCCGGTCTGGGAAGAAGCCCGAACGGTATTTGGTCAGGTACTGGATACGTTTCCATTGGTTCAAAGGTGCTGCTGATGAAGCTAGGTGTCCTGGACTTCAGTCCGGCAACCTTAGGCCAATGGTTCCAGCTACAACCCATCCCACGGCTAGCGGACTGAAGTTTGGGATACCCAATAAATCTAACCTGTTTTTTTGTCTCTTCCAATCGTAATAACACGATAAATTAAACCAAGTCAATTATGAACACCCCCGAAGAACTCAAGGCGCTAGTACGCCAGAAATACGGTGAAATTGCTCAGGCTGAAAATACACAGGGTGTAGCAGTTGGTGGCTGTAGTCCGGGACCATCCAGTCCGGGAGCCACCAGTTGTTGCGGGCCAGCCGCTACGGATGCCTCATACAGTATTTTGATGAACGACGAATACACGTCAATCGAGGGGTATGCCGTGGAAGCCGATTTAGGATTAGGGTGCGGTTTGCCTACGCAGTTTGCCCACATAAAACCCGGTGATGTGGTTGTTGATCTTGGCTCCGGCGCGGGGAACGATTGCTTTGTGGCCCGGGCCGAAACGGGAGAAACGGGCCGGGTAATTGGCCTCGATATGACCCCTGCCATGATAGACCGTGCCCGCAAAAATGCCAAAACGCTGGGCTATACCAATGTGGAATTTGTGTACGGCGACATTGAAGAAATGCCCCTGCCCGAATCGCTGGCCGATGTGGTGGTGAGTAATTGCGTCATGAACCTCGTGCCCGACAAGCAGAAAGCGTTTGCCGAAACGTACCGTATTCTGAAGCCGGGCGGCCATTTCAGCCTGTCGGATATTGTGCTGGTCGGCGACTTGCCCGCTGGCTTACAGCGCGATGCCGAACTATACGCGGGTTGTGTTTCGGGGGCAATTCAGCAACAGGATTACCTGCGTCTGGTGGCCGAAGCCGGTTTTACGGACGTAGTTGTTCAAAAGCGGAAGGAAATCAGTTTGCCCGATGAGCTTTTGCTCAATTACCTCAGCCCGGATGCGTTGCAGCAGTACAAAAGCAGTTCAGAACAAGGCATCTTCAGCATTACGGTCTATGCGGATAAACCCATAAGTTAGAGCGTGTAACGAAACAACCTTAGTCTGTATGATACGAATTTTGGTGCTTTGCACGGGCAATTCCACCCGCAGTCAGATGGCACATGGGTACTTACAGCTATTTGCCGGAACGAAGGCCGACGTATTGAGTGCGGGTGTTGAGACGCACGGACTGAACCCGAAAGCAGTGCAGGTTATGGACGAAGATGGCGTAGATATCAGCCATCATACGTCTAATTTAGTGGATGAATACGCCCACCTGCCCATTGATTTTGTGATTACCGTGTGCGACAGTGCCAGCGAGCGTTGCCCGGTCTGGATTGGTCGGACGCACCGCACGCATCATAACTTTGACGACCCATCAAAAGTAACGGGCGAACCGGAAGCGGTCATGAACAATTATCGGCGTATCCGCGACCAGATCAAAGCGTTCTGTCAGTCGTTCATGGAGCAGAACGTGCTGGTCTAATTGGGATTAACAGTCGGTTTTGACGGCTAAAATCCGTATATTGTACGATGCTTGCCGAAGAGCAGGCATCGTACAAGAATGCTTCAAAAAACCAGAGGAATCGCCCTTAGCTACATCCGCTACCGCGAAACCTCCATCATCGCCCGCATCTACACCGAAGAGTTCGGTCTGCAAAGCTACATCGTCAATAGTGTACGAACGGCCCGCAGCAAGAACAACCGTATTGCCCTGTTTCAGCCGCTGACCTTACTGGAAATGGTTGTGTACAATAAGCCCGACCGGGATTTGCATCGTATATCCGAAGTGAAAACCAGTGCCCCGTTTCAAAGCTTACCCTTCGAGGTGTCCAAATCGACCATTGCGATGTTTGTAACGGAGTTCCTGAATAAGGTATTGAAGGAGGAAGCCAGTAGTCCCATGCTCTTTCGGTTTCTGATCGAATCCGTGCTGTTTCTGGAAGAGGCCCAACTGAACTACGAGAATTTTCATATCGCTTTCCTGCTAAAGCTGTCGTTTTTTCTGGGCTTTGGTCCTGAATCGGCCCGCGAGTTCGAGAGCCAGCTCCGCGAGAACGCGTACCCTTTTTTGCCCGACAGTGAGATGGACACGGCCCTGAACAGCATGCTTCAGCAACCGTTGGGAACGCCCATCAAACTAAGCCGGGCCGCCCGAAACGAACTGGTCGATGCCCTGGTTGCCTACTATCATATTCATATCGACTCCCTCGGCGAAGTGAAGTCATTACCCGTGTTGCGGGAAGTGCTGGGGTAGGGGCGGGAGAATTGGCACGCGTTCGGTGTTTTATTTCATACCAATCCAGTGCGCATCTTTGCATAAAAAAACAAAAATGAAACGACCGATTACGTTAATGCTGGTTGGCGCATTACTCTGCGCCTGTGTCGGGGAAACGAAGAAAAAAGATGCTGGAGAATTGGCCGAATCGCTCGTTGGGACTTGGCAATTACTGTCGGGGACACTAATTGAAAAGGGGGATACGTCGGTGACGGATTACACAAAAAGTACCTCCTTTATCAAAATTATCAACGATTCCCACTTTGCTTTTTTAAAACATAGCGTGAATAAAGATTCGGCTGCCAATTATGACTCAGGCGGGGGCCGGTACACCCTCAGGGATAGTTCGTACACCGAGCATCTGGATTATTGCAACGAGCGGGAATGGGAAGGCCATGACTTCACCTTCACCGTTTCCCTGAAAAATGATACCCTTATCCAACGGGGTATCGAGAAAGTAGAAAAGGCGGGTATTGACCGGTTGAATATTGAGAAATATGTGCGGGTGAAAAATTAACAGCAAAGGCTACTTACAAAACACAGAAACGCCGGGCTTTTGAGAGCCCGGCGTTTTTTTATCCGTCCATTCGGATTAAAGGCTATTCGTTGGCGGCTTCAATAGCGGCCTGCGCTTCCAATGCTTCAATGGCCGACTTGTTTTTCTCGCCATAGCTGTCGCGCTGATCTTCAAAGTGAGTGAAGATGTTGGTTACTGTATCAACATTTTCGGCTATTTTACTGTGCATCTCACCCAAGTTTTTCTCTAGAAACTTGTCGTTCAACCCGTTCATGTTGTCTACCTCAATCTTACCAATCTTCTCGATTAGGGCTGTTTGACTATTTTGTAGGTCTTCCAGTTCACGAACAATCTTGTTCATCAACTCAAACTTTTGTAGCTTATCCATTGTGCTTTTAATTAAGTACTGGATTAATAACTCCTGACGGGTCAAATGGTTTGATTTGATACATGCTCACCCGCTCAATCGCACCTCGTTGGTGTTTCAGCATGCCTGTCTTTAACAGAAAACGCCGGGCTTTCGAGTCCGGCGTTTTCTGTTTTTTTTTACCTACTGCCCTCATCCTTCGCTGGGTGGGTCGAGTGGGGTTATCTTCTTCTTGCCCAATACGTCGTCGATGGTCGCTTCGGCGTCGGGGAAGTTGGCTTTGAGCATAGTTGATAGTTGTTCTTTCAGTTTGTCGAAATAATCCGGAGCGTGGTCAACGGCTCCTTCGGCTTCTGTTTTGAGCTGCATCCCTTTTTCTTTCAGATCAGTCATCAGTTTCTGACCATCTTCCGACTGAGCGTATTTGTTGAGGGCCACTCCGGCGGCTGCGCCAAGGATAAAGGTGGCCAAATGTTTTGCGTTGACAGACATGATTTCTACGTAGTTAGATTATAAACGGAACCTACCGAAAAGTTTTGACAAAGCAACAAAAAGAAAGTACGTACCTATGTACTGGTGGGGGAAACTCCGCAAGAATCGGGTTTCTCCACCCCGGAGGTATAGCGACTTTTGTACAGGTAAACGTCAAACAAATGAACACCAGCAACGCATATACGTACCGGCAAATTGCCCGCGCCATCGAGCACCTGACCGCCAACTTTCGGGAGCAGCCATCCCTGAGCGAGCTGGCCGAAAAGGCGAACCTCAGCGAGTTTCATTTCCAGCGTCTTTTCACCGAATGGGCGGGGGTAAGCCCCAAGAAATTCGGGCAGTACCTCACGCTCGAACACGCCAAAACCCGACTCCGAAACGGCGCCCCTCTCGCCGATACGGCGTACGAAGCGGGCCTTTCCGGTACGGGTCGTCTCCATGATTTATTTGTGAGCATCGAAGGCGTAACGCCGGGGCAGTTTCGGCAGGCGGGTTCGGGAATTGCTCTTTTATACGGCGTGTTCGATAGTCCGTTTGGCGACTATTTGTTGGGTACTATAAACGGGAAAATTGCGCTATTGCACTTCCTGAACGAAGGCGACACCCCCGAAACGATCCTGGCAACCGCCTGGCCCGAAGCAACCCTCCAGCCCGAATCCACCCCGCTACAATCATTGGCCGACCAGATTTTTCCGGCTAAGGAATCGAACGGTGTGATACAAAAGGACCGACTACCGATTCTGCTGCGCGGTTCGGCGTTTCAACTCAAAGTGTGGGAAGCTCTGCTCAGAATTCCCGAAGGGCAACTGGCTAGTTACGACCAGATTGCCGATGCGATCGGGCAACCAACGGCTTCGCGGGCCGTGGGAACGGCCATCGGCAGTAATCCCGTCGGCTACCTGATTCCCTGCCACCGGGTTATCAAAAAGACTGGCCTCTTCGGCGGGTACCGCTGGGGAGTAGAACGCAAACAGGCCATGTTGGGCTGGGAGGCCGCCCGAACGGATTCGCCTTCGTAACGCATGGATACGTACACAATCAACTGGGTGGAGCACCAGGAGACCTTATCGGAAAGAGGTTTTGTGCTGTTGCCAACTCTTCTTTCGGCCGGGGAGTGCCGTGAACTAACGTCTCTGTTCGACATGCCCGAACACTTTCGCAAAGCCATCGTGATGCAACAGCACGGGTATGGCCGGGGTGAATACAAATACTTCGCCTATCCGCTACCACCCACTATTGATGCGCTTCGACACCAACTTTACCAGCAGTTGGTGTCGGTCGCCAATGACTGGAATGAAAAACTGGGCATTGCCCAACGCTACCCCGACACGCTGGATGAGTGGCTAACCGCCTGCCACGAGGCTGGCCAAAATCGTCCCACACCCCTGATGCTGCAATACGGCCCCGGCGACTGGAATGCCCTGCACCAAGATATGTACGGCGAATTGTACTTCCCGTTTCAGGCGGTTTTAATGCTGAGTGAGCCGGGTCAGGGTTTTTCGGGGGGCGAGTTTGTGCTGATGGAGCAGCGGCCCCGGATGCAGTCGCGGGCTATTGTCCTGCAACCCAGTCAGGGACAGATTTTGTTGTTTACCACGAAATTCAGACCCGAGAAAGGAACGCGCGGTTACTACCGCATTGGGCTGCGCCATGGAGTTAGCGAAGTGAAAAGTGGGCATCGTATGACGATGGGCCTGATTTTTCACGATGCACAGTAAGCCGGGCCACGATAGGCTGGGCCACGACAGGCGATATGGTTAAACACATTGACCTGGGACCAACCCGATACGCTCGGTTGAAGGCATTGGTTCGTTTGGTACAAAGCGGTGATAGTACGCTGGCTGGCCATGCTCCCGGAAAAATTTATGGCCTTCTGAATTGCCGGGCAGGAAAGCGGATGAAGGTAGAAAACAGAGTATTTTTCCGGGACGAAGCAGAAGCAACGGTGCAGGGTTATCGGCCTTGCGCTGTTTGCATGCGGGCAGCGTATAAGATATGGTTACCGACTATTCCGTAATCCTTGTTACTGCCCTCTTTTTCTGTTAAACTTGTCAGGCTGAATTACTGTCAAAGCCTATTCACCTGATACGTTATCCATGAAAAATATCTCCCGCTGGGCTAGCCACCACACCCGTACCGCTATTCTGTTGTTGATTCTCTGCGAAGTTGGCAATGCGGTCAATGGCTTGCTGCTGGGTATGAACTTGCTGGACGGCTGGTCTGAAAGTGGTTTGCTACTTCTGATTGCTGGATTACTGGCTGGGTCATTTTTCCTGCAAACCCAATCGGTCCGTGTAGATAGTATGCCTTACTGGGCCGGGCGAAGGTGGATGTTTGGAGCGTTCATGATCAATTTTTTCCTGTTCACTCTACTGGGTGGACTGTGGGCATCCAGTGTTCAGGCACCCACGACCAGCCATACCGCCTGGGGTAGCAGGGAAATAACTATTCGGTCGGATACGCTTGTCCGCCCGAAAGAGGCCCGGCCTACCAATCCGGCTTATTACGAAGAACGAACTGCTGTAAACGAGCAGCCTGTTGGCAACCAAGCGGGTAAGAGAATTGTGTTTGTACTGTTATTCCTTCTTGGTATTACCCTGAGTGGCTACGCGGTCGGACTGGCCTGTAACATCGCCTGCGCCGGGAATGGGACGCTTGCTTTCATCGTTGCCCTCTTTGGTACGGGTATATTTTTGGGGAGTTTCTTCCTGCTGAGTCGCGCTTTTGGTAAAGTTGTCAAGCCCTGGAAACAGGTGAACCGACTTGAACGAAGGCAAACATATGTACGTGCTCTATTCCTGTTCGGTGGTTTTGTTGCGCTGTCCATATTACTGGGCCGTATTCTCAACTAAGGAACGGTTTTGGTTTTACTAATCCGGTAAGGTCAGTTAATGTACTGAGCCCTCAGAAAGCAGCTTCTTTAGGATTAGTACACTTTGCTCCAACTCATTCTCCGTGCTGGAAGCAAATCCCAGCCGGGTTCCGTTGAGTTGCCGGCCGGGCGGGTTGTGCGATTGCCCGCTTGCTATGTACAGCCCCATTATAGATGCCTGCCGGGCGAGTTGCTCCATATCCACTACTGGATCGAATGCGGCCCAAACGGCCATTCCTCCGTCGGGTTTGGTAAACTGTATCGCTTCTGGCAACTCTCTGGTTAGCAGGTCGCAGAAGTAGTCCCGCCGGGCTTGGTACGTCCGTAATGCTTTCCGGAAGTGGCGTTTCAACTCTCCCGTTTTGAATAACTGCCCAATGGCAAATTCAAGCATCGGGTCGCCCTGCCGGTCGATGATGCGCCGAAGCCGGGCCAACTCGTCAATCAACGCCGTGGGGGCCACCACATACCCAACCCGAAATGCGGGGGCCACTGATTTTGTGAGCGACCCAACATATACGACCATGCCCCGCCGGTCGGCACTGGCCAGGGGCAGGATGGGGCGACTCAGGTAATGGAAGTCATAATCGTAATCATCTTCCAGAATGGCAAACCCGTACTGTTCTGCCAACTGCAACAACCGCATACGCCGGTCGGCCCGGAGCGTTACCGTGGTGGGGTAATGATGGTGGGGATTGACGAATACCATCCGAATCCTGTTTTTCTGACAAAGGACGGCCAACGCATCAACATCCAGCCCATACTGGTCGACAGGTACTGTTTGCACGGTTGCGCCCGTTTTCTGGATATTCATGGTCGCACCCGCCCAGGTCGTTTCACCCGTTACAACGATATCACCCGGTCGGAGCAGTACCTGACAGGTTAGGTGCAGACCCATGATGCTGCCGCGCGTGATGAGGATATTGTCTGGTCCTGTTTGCAGTCCCCGGGTTTCGTTCAGATGCAGAGAGAGCTGTTCGCGCAGTAGCGGATGCCCCTTCGTATCGCCGTAGCCGAAGTGCGCCTGCGGATTACCCCAGCGAAAATACGACCGGTACGCCCGGCTGAGTTCGTCCATCGGGGCCAGCCGGATGTCGGGAAGGCCATCGTCCAGCCGTAACCCCGCCGACTGAGTCAGGACAGGTCGATGTAAAAAAGCCGTTGACTCAAACGCGTAGCCGGGTTGGCTAATAATTGGCCGGTTCTGGTATAGGTCATCCTCCAAAGCAAGCGGCTGCGGCCTGACTTCGGGAAAATGCGCGGTTACGTACGTGCCACTTCCCAATCGGCTTTCGAGCCAGCCCTGCGCCAGCCCTTCGTCATAAGCCGCTATGATTGTTTGTCGGTTCAATTCCAGCAGGGTGGCCAACTGGCGGGAACCGGGCAACCGCTGACCCGGCATGAGCGTTCCCCGCCGAATGAGCAAACCAAGCTGGTCGCTCACCTGCAAAAATACGGGCGTACTCGATGACCTGTCGACCTGAATAAGCGATTTGAAAGGAATCATAACCGGACTAGCTGTTTTCTGCAAATCGGACCGTTCTGCTAGTCCGGCAAAGAACGACATTTGTCCTATAAATCAGCCAATCCTATGCAAACATCCCGCACAACCCCCAGTCGGTTAGCCAAACGCGCCCACTACGATGAAGCTACCATTCACCCCATTTTGGACGAAGCTCTTTTCTGCACCGTAAGCTTTGCCGTTGATGGGCAACCGATGGCGATTCCTACGGCCTTCGCCCGGAACGGGAATAGCCTGTACATTCATGGTTCGGTCGGTAGTCATTTTATCCGGGCCATTGAACACGGGGCGCCGGTTTGCATCACGGTCATGCTGGCCGATGGACTGGTTTTGGCTAAATCGGCCTTTCATCACTCGGTCAACTACCGGTCGGTGGTCATCTTCGCCAACGCCGAAAAAGTGACGGATGAAGCGGAACAGATGAACGCGCTGGCTCTGATTACGGACCACCTCGTCCCCGGCCGCTGGGACGACCTCCGTCCTACTACAGATAGTGAAATGCGAAAGACGACCGTACTGCGTTTTTCGCTGGCTGAAGCCTCCGCCAAGGCCCGAACGGGTGGCCCCAATGACTATCCTGAAGATATAGATTTGCCTACCTGGTCGGGCGTAATTCCGCTACAAACCGTACGGTTAGCCCCCGTACCCAGAGAAGATACTCCTGTCGTACCCTTACCAGATTATCTGCGGTAGGTTTATTTGTAGGCTAATAGTAATTGTTTTCGGGTATGGATAGGCGAAGCGCTAATGGCACTACCAGCGTCGTGTCGCGAATTGGGTGTTTTTTCAACCGGGCCCGTCTATGGTCGGGTTTGACAAAGGGATATAACCAGTAACCAGTTCGACCTTGTCCTACAGTAAAAAAAAGGATGTGATAAACTCAGCAGAAATTATGGTAAAACAGCATCAGTATGCACTAACCGTCGAGTGGACCGGCAATACCGGCGAAGGGACAACCTCGTACCGGTCTTACGAACGAAGCCACCGTATTTCGGTCGGGAACAAGCCAGATATACCGGCCTCGTCAGACCCGGCCTTTCGGGGTGACCGGACGCGCTACAACCCGGAAGAACTGCTGGTGGCTGCATTGTCGAGTTGCCATATGCTGTCGTACCTGCACTTGTGCGCTGTGGCGGGTATTGTGGTTGTAGCGTACGCGGATAACGCGACCGGTACGATGGCTGAAACGCCGGATGGGAGTGGGCAGTTTACGGAGGTTACGCTGAACCCGACCGTGGTCGTAACGGAACCATGGATGGTGGATAAAGCCAATGCGTTACACCATCAGGCCAACCAGGTATGCTTTATTGCCAACTCCTGTAATTTCCCGGTCCGCCATAGCCCAACCTGCCGGATTCGGGATAAGCGTTAACGCACATTTTTATTATGGTAAGAGCAGCAAGCCGGGTCTCAGACCCGGCTTCTTGATTTTGTTATTTATCCGCCAGCACTTCCTGATTCTTAAATTTGTACCAGTACTCGATCAGGTCAGCGATCAGGCCCGTCCAGCCCGTTTGGTGACTGGCTCCCAAGCCCTCGCCCGTGTCGCCATTGAAGTATTCGTAGAATAAGTAAAGGCCCTGAAAATTCGGGTCATCCTGCATTTTTCGGTTGCTACCGTAAGCCGCCACTTTTCCCGTAGCATCCCGCCGGAAGATGTTGAAGATCCGTTCTATCACTAGCAAAACGGCATCTCTTATGCTCATAACGTGCCCTGAGTTGGTTGGGTACTCGATCTCGAAATCGTCGCCGTAGTACTGGTAAAATTTCAGCAGGGAGTCCATCAACGGAAAGTTGAGCGGAAACCAGATGGGACCGCGCCAGTTGGAGTTGCCGCCAAACATACTCATTTCCGACTCAGCGGGTACGTAGCGTACCTGATACATCTCACTGTTCAGTTCAAACTGATAGGGTGTTTTTTCGTGAAACTTCGATAAAGCCCGAATCCCGTAGTCGGACAAAAACTCGGTTTCATCGAACATTCGTTTCAGAATCATTTTCATCCGGTGCCCGCGCAGCAAACTCAGCAGGTGCGTTTCGCCCTTGCCCGGCTCGTGCCAGCGCGACACCAGCGAAGCCAGATCGGGTCGGTTCGTGAGTACCCACTCCACCCGGCGTTTGAAATCGGGGAGTTTGGACAGTAACTCCTCGTCCAGAATTTCAACGGCAAAGAGGGGAATCAACCCCACCATCGACCGGATTTTGAGCAGCCGGGCGTTGTTGTCGGGCATGTGCAACACATCGTAATAAAACTGGTCTACCTCGTCCCACAGGCTGATGTTCTGGCGGCCCAGGTTATTCATGGCCGCGGCAATGTGCAGGAAGTGCTCGAAAAACTTGCTCGCCATGTCCTGATAAGTAGGGCGGGTGAGGGAAATTTCGCAGGCAATCCGCAGCATGTTCAGTGTGTACATGGCCATCCAGCCCGTACCGTCGGCCTGCTCAATGCGCCCACCCATCGGCAGTGGCTGACTCCGGTCGAATACCCCAATGTTATCCAGTCCCAGGAATCCACCGCCAAAAATATTGTTTCCCGAAACGTCTTTCTGGTTGACCCACCACGTGAAGTTGAGCAGTAATTTATGGAAAATCCGTTCCAGAAAATTAATGTCACCAACCCCATTCAGGTCGCGGTCAATTTCGTATACTTTCCAGGTGGCCCAGGCGTGAACGGGTGGGTTTACGTCCCCAAAATTCCACTCGTAGGCCGGAATCTGCCCATTCGGGTGCATGTAGTACTCCCGCAGGATAACCGCCAGTTGTCGTTTGGCGAAGTGAGGGTCCAGCCGGGCCAGCGTGAGGGTGTGGAAAGCCAGGTCCCAGGCCGCAAACCAGGGGTACTCCCACTTGTCGGGCATGGAGATGATATTGGCCGTGTACATGTGCCGCCAGCCTTCATTGCGGGCGTATACGCGCCCCTGAAACGGGACCGGCATCTTGGGGTCACCCTTCAGCCACTCGTTTACATTGTAATAGTAGAACTGCTTGTTCCAGAGCATACCGGCATACGCCTGCCGCTGTATGGCCAGCAATTCCGGGTCGACAACGTTTTTCTGTAAGGCAGCATAGAAGATATCCGCTTCCGTCAAGCGCTCGTTATGGATGGCCGCAAAGCTGGCAAAAGGCTGCGCCAACTGGGTTTGATCGCTGAAGCGGAGCCGAATGCTTACACTACCTTTTGCCGGAACCATGCGCCTATATAGCGCAGAGGCCTTCGTGCCAATTTGATTGGGGTTGATAAACGACTTCTTCCCCCCTGAAGTAACGAAATTGTTGATGCCATCTTTCGTGTACTTCGATACGTTGGGACGACCGTATAGCTGTTCTGTATTGGTGTCATTGTCGCAGAATAACAGAGCATCCGCATTTTCGCAGTAGAGCTTATACTTCCCCAACTGCTTATGATTGACCTCAATCTGGTTGTTAGCAATGCCGTGCAGCATGGGCCGAATGTTGTACTGCTCGTAACCCCACGCCCACGTGTTACGGAACCAGATGGTTGGCAACAGCGTAAGGGGCGCGTCTTCGTCAGACCGATTGTGCGCCGTAACGGTTACCAGCCAGTCATTTTGATCGGCTTTGGCGTATTCGATAAAAATGTCGAAATACTCGTCCTGGTCGAAAATGCCGGTGTCTATCAACTCAAATTCCGGCGTCTGGCGGTCCCGGCGCATGGATTCAATCACCAGCCGATTGTAAGGAAACTCCTGCTGTGGGTACTTGTACAGCATTTTCATGTACGAGTGCGTAGGAGTACTGTCCAGGTAATAGTACAGTTCCTTCACATCTTCGCCGTGGTTGCCCTCCGGCCCCGACAGGCCAAAGAGTCGTTCCGTGATGATGTTGTCTTTATGATTCCAGAAACCCAGTGCGAAGCAGATATGCCCTTTGTTGTCGGAGATGCCGCCAATACCTTCTTCCCCCCAGCGGTAGGCGCGGGAGCGGGCCATTTCGTGCGACACGAAATTCCAGGCATCGCCGTAGGGACTATAGTCTTCCCGCACCGTACCCCAGGCTCGTTCGGACAGGTAAGGACCCCATTTTTTCCAGCCTTTGTTGTCGGCTCGTTCGTAAATTCGTTCGTGTTCGGCGGTAGGCATAATTCTCAGAAATAGCAACCTGGTTGGTTAATGGGTGTCATTTATCCGGCAGGCACATAGGCCAAAGATAGTTGGCTTACGGTGTATTGTTTTGAAAAACTGATCATGCCTGCGTTTGTTCAATGCAATTGTTTTGCCAATAGCAATAAAATGACAACAAATACTAGGTTTCCCCGTACTTTGTAGCATGAATTCGCAACCCAATAATCCGCTTCACGGTAAAACACTGGAAGCCATATTGACCGAACTGGTTGATCATTTCGGCTGGGATGAGTTAGGCCAGCGCATCAGAATCAACTGCTTCCTGAACGACCCCAGCATCAAATCAAGCCTTACGTTTCTACGCAAAACCGACTGGGCCAGAAAGCAGGTGGAGGAGTTGTACTTGAGAATAGTTTGATGTTCGTCGTTTGAAGTTAGCTGACGCGTGCTTTTTTACATCAGCCAACTTCAAACGACGAACGGCAAACATCAAACTCTATCTAACTGCTGCTAATACTCGTTTGATTAGTTCGTTAGGGCTTCCGTTGTGCCACCGCCATACGATGACGATGTCATGTTCGGGGTCAATCCAAATGGTGTTCGAGCCTGCGCCCAGGGCCGCGTAACTCGTAGCGGGCGCATCGGGCCAGGCTTTTTTGCCAATCGTACTGGTGCCCGTATTCAGCCACCACAGGTAGCCATAATCGGGACCAACCGGGCTGGGCGTTGTTGCTTTCTTCACCCAGTCAGTCGACACAATCTGTTTGTTTCCCCACTGCCCCTGCCGTAAAAACAGGTAGCCGAACCGGGCTTCGTCGAGGGCGTTGATCCATAATCCACCACCCCAGCGGGTTCCACCACTCACCGATGGCATCTGTTTCCCATCCACATCGGCCACAGCGTTTGGGTAGGTAACGTACCGCCACGTATCCGACGCGCCGATGGGGTTCATGATTTCATCGCGTACCACCTCGGGGATTGGTTTTTTCCACAAACGAAGCAGCGAAAGGGCAAAGCGGTTGATGCGAACGTCGTTGTATTCGTAATACGACCCGGGTTTCTGGATCGTTCGGGGTTTGCGCTCTCCTTTCCCAAACGCTTCTTTACCAATGAAGTCGCTGTTTTTGCCCCATAGTTCGCCTTCCCATTCGCTGGCTTGCTGAGCGTGGTTTTCCCAGGTAATCTGCCGATTCTGTTCTGAATCGTACCCGCCATCGTGTATCAGTTTCACCACCGGGTCGTGAATATCGGGAATCATACCGCGCTCAATAGTAATGCCCAGTACGGTAGACAATACGCTCTTTGCCACGCTATAGGTAGGGTCAGGATGCTGGGTGTCGCCCCACTCGGCCACAATGTAACCATGTCGCAGAATAACGCCGTTTGTCGTGGCCCGGCTGGCGGGCATGGGCCCCAGCATTTTACCGAAAATTTCTTCCTGCGTGGAAAAATCGCGGGGCATCTGGGTGGTTTCCTGCGTTTTGGCAAAGGCTACGGCCTCGTTTAACAACCCCGCATCCATCCCGGCCTTTTCGGGGGCCACATGCGTCCAGTTGCCTTTCGCGGGGAAATAGGGCGTTGAAGTCGTAGCGGGCCGGTGGCAGGCTATTAGGGATGCAACGAACAGGGCATACAGGCTATGCTTTCGCAAAAAGGAAAGGGTCATGGGCGAAGGTAAAAAAGTGGTTATCGTTCCAGCTTGAATCCGGGGTCTACTTTAATCCGGGTAGGTCGATTGGCAATGTCCCAGCCGGTGAGGTACATCCAGCGGGCAATGCGGGTTACTTTAGCCGTGTTTATGCGGTCGGGCTCATCTTTGGGCGTGTGGTAATCCGCGTGGAGCAGCGTTGTGAACGCAATGGCGGGCACCCCGGCGCGGGCGTAGGGCAGGTGGTCGGAACGGAAATACCAGCCTTCGGGGTGATCTGGTTTGTCCCAGAGGGTATCGAGCTTGAAATGCGCTTCCGACTGATTATAAGCCAGGGCAATATTGACCAGATCCGTCGAGTTGCGGTGGGGCGGTTGCTGACCCAGAATAGCCGCACTATCGGGGTTGTTCCGGCCAATCATCTCTGCATTCAATACGGCCACGATGGATTCTTTCGGCACCGTCGGGTGCTCCACGTAATACCGTGAACCCAGCAAACCCCGTTCTTCGGCTCCGTGGAAAATGAATAACGCCGAGCGCTTGCCGGGTTTCTGGGCAAATGCCCGACCAATAGCCATCGTAGCCGTGCAACCACTGGCATTATCGTCGGCCCCGTTCCAGATGGAATCCCCCGCTACCGCTTTTCTAACCCCATCGTGGTCCTGATGAGTGCTATACAATACGTATTCGTTTTTTAGCGTCGGGTCGGTGCCTGGGGCTTTGGCAATGATGTTGACTGATGGATAACTAAAGCTTTCGACATTGACTACGTTGGTAAACTGCTGGCCGGGTTGTTTGATCCAGTCCAGCGCACTGGCCGGAAGCCAGACGGTGGGAGCCTGCGAAAAAATGCGGGTGTTGGCCCCGCCGGGCAAGTCGTAGCGACCCCGCTCCAGCCCCGTTGTCCACCGCTCAAAATAGGATTGCGCTTCCTTATCCGACACCCACACCACGGCCAGTGCTCCGGCTTTGATGAGTTCAGCCGCCCGGCGGTTCATGGTACCGAATAAATACCGGCGATAGCTTAGTTCCGGCGGCCCTGTCCCCGAAAACTCCAGGGCTACGGCTTTGCCTTTGATGTCCAGCTTCGCCATTTCGTCGGGTGTCCCTTTGCCCGCAAACACCAGCGGGGCATCGATGGATGCAATGGCGGGGGCCAGGATAAAAGCATCGTCGCCGTGTTTAAGCTGGTGACTGCCAATGGCTAACCGGCTGGTTTCGGTGATTCGGGTGCGCTGAATGTGGAAAAACTGGAAGAACGTACCGTCATCGCCACCGGGTTGCAGGCCCATGGCCCGAAGTTGATCGGCAATCCAGACCGACGCTTTCAGTTCATCCAGCGAGCCACCTTCCCGACCCCGGAAGTGATCACCCGCCAGAGCAAAGAGGTCACGTTTGATGTCACTCTCCTGAATTGCCTGGATAGCGTTGGCTGTTTTGGTGGTGCTGGATTTTGATTGGGCATGACCCGTTAGCGCACCGAAGAGAAAAGACAACGTAATGACAGTTGCCAGCTGGTAGCAGAATTTTCGAAAAATCAGGTAATGCATGTTGTATTAATTGAGAAGTGATTGACACACGACAAAGCTACGGACAGACACACTATTTTACGTCTCTTTTGTCAAAAAACCTTATCTTCGTCAACCAAATAACCTGCTATGAAATGGACTATTTTAGGGGTAATGCTACTGTGGAGTGGCATTATGAGCCAATTTGTTTCGGCACAATCCCGAAAAACTATTGTCGACCCTGTGGCTCGCTACGATGCCTACGTGGCGCAGGCCGCCCGCGACTGGCACGTACCGGGCCTGACGGTTACGGTGGTGAAAAACGGGAAAGTGCTGTTCAAAAAAGGCTACGGTTACCGGGTCCTGAACAAGCCGGAACCCGTTGATACGCAAACGCTCTTTGCGATGGCATCGACCACCAAAGCCATGACGGCTGCTTGCCTGGGGATGCTGGTGGATGAGGGAAAGCTTCGCTGGGATGACCCCGTTACCAATTACCTGCCTGGTTTTCAATTACTCGATCCCGCTGTGACGCGGGAGGTGCGGGTGCGCGACCTGCTCCTTCATAATACGGGCGTGGGTAATACCGATTTTTTGTGGGCGGCTAACCAGCTTTCGTCCGATGAAATTATCCACCGGCTGCGGCTCGTGAAACCGTCCTGCTCGTTTCGTTCGGGGTTTATTTATCAGAATATCATGTACCTGGCCGCTGGCAAAGTAATTGAAAAAGTGAGCGCTATGCCCTGGGAAACGTTTATCCGCACCCGTATTTTTGAGCCGCTCGACATGCGCCGGACAAAGGCCCTGTTTCGGGAGGTAACGGACGCTAACCGGGCAAAACCGCATGTGAACCTAAAAGATACGATTCGACTGGTCGATAGTCGGGTGGAAGAAGGGCTGGTGGATTCAATTGGGCCCGCCGGTTCGGTCTGGTCCTGTGCCGATGATTTGGCCAACTGGATGCAATGCATGCTTGATAGTGGCCGGTATAAGGACAAACGCCTGCTGAAGCCCGCTACCTGGTCCGAACTGTTCAAACCCCAAACCCTCGTGACAGACCGCGAATTTTACCCGACTCAGGCCCTGACCAAACCCGTTTGGAAAACCTACGGCCTGGGCTGGTTTCAGCACGATTACCGGGGCCACCGCGTCAACTTTCACACGGGTAGCCTAACCGGCATGATTGCCATTCATGGTCAACTGCCCGATGCTAAACTGGCCGTTTATGTGCAGGGTAACCTCGACCATGCCGAGCTTCGGCACGCGCTCATGTACCGGGCCTTCGATGAATTTGCCCTCGGCATCGACCACGACTGGAGTGCCGAGTTTCAGGCGTTATACGGTGGACTAAAGCAAAAGGCCAAAGCCGCCGAACGCAGAGCCGACAGCACCCGCGTGTTGAATACTAACCCGTCGTTGCCGCTAACGGCTTACGCGGGCAGCTACACCGACCCATTATATGGTAAAGTAGACGTGACTCTACAGAATGGTACCCTGCATATGTCCCTGAATAACCTGTTGACCGGGTCCCTCGGCCATTGGCATTTTGATACGTTTCACCTGACTTATGACCAGTTCTGGAATAGCAACGATTCTGTCAATTTTACGCTGAATGCAACGGGGAACGTACAAACCCTGACCTGGAATGGTGCGGAGTTTGACCGTGTACCCGATTCGTCAGGGAAGGGCGTGGCAGAACGGTGAGGTAGGTTGTATCCAGAATACACTTAGACTCTCCGAAAAATAAGTCCTAGACAGGGCTATTATATTTTTCATCAACCCAATCAATTCATCATGTCCGTGAAAATTTTACCCATTTTACTGCTGGCTACGTCCGTTACTATTTATTGTCAGGCTCAAACGGCGCAGGAGAAGATTCGTCAGTATAGGCAGGCGAACGAAACCGCCCTTATGGACGAATACCGCCAGTTTCTGTCCATTCCCAACGTTTCTGTCGACTCGGTCAATATCCGAAAAAATGCGGCCTTCATCCTCCAGATGATGAACCAGCGGGGCATACCCGCTATGCTGCTCGATGGCCCTGCACCGGGCACAACCCCGGCGGTATTCGGGGAAGTCAAGGTGCCGGGAGCGACGAAGACCATCGTTTTTTACGCTCATTACGACGGGCAACCCGTCAATCCAAAACAGTGGGCTGAGGGGCTGCAACCGTTCGTCCCCGTTTTTATTACGGCTCCCGCAGAGCAGGGTGGTAAAATTATAACGACCTATAAATCGGGGGATGCCATCGACCCGAACTGGCGGCTATCGGGCCGGGGAAGCGCCGACGACAAAGCGGGCGTCATGACGATTTTGAACGCCTACGATGCCCTGGTTAAGACGAAAATGGCTCCTACCGTCAACGTGAAGTTTTTCTTTGAAGGCGAAGAGGAAGTAGGTTCGACTCACCTGGGAGAGATTTTTGCCAAACACAAAGACAAACTAGCCAGCGACCTCTGGGTAATTGCCGATGGCCCGCGCCACGTGTCGGGAAAACGTGTCGTACAGTTTGGCGTTCGGGGTGATGTGAATATGAGCCTGACGGTGTACGGGGCCAAACGCCCGCTACATAGTGGCAACTACGGCAACTGGGCACCCAATCCGGCTATGCGTCTGGTAACTTTATTAGCCAGTATGAAAGATGACAAAGACCATGTGCTGATCAAGGGGTTTTATGACGATGTGGTGCCGCTGACCGCCAGTGAAAAAGAGGCACTGGCCAAAATTCCCAACGTCGAAGCGTCTTTGAAACAGGAACTGGGCATTGCCCAACCCGATGGCAATGGCACCCCCTTTGTGGAACTATTGATGATTCCGACGCTCAACATCAACGGAATTCAGAGTGCCAATGTCGGGGCAATGGCGGGTAATATTATTCCGACTAAAGCCGAGGCAGTTCTTGATTTGAGGCTTGTTCGGGGAAACGATACTGACCGACAGATGGGCCTGGTAAAAGCCCATATTGAGGCTCAAGGATACCACATCATCGACCACGAGCCAACGGATACCGAGCGGCAGCAGTACCCAAAGCTGATCAAAATAAGTCACGGACACGGCTATAATGCGCAGCGAACGCCCATGGATTTGCCCATTGCCCAGAAGGTTATTGCCGCCGTGCAAACCACCAGTCCAGACCCTATCGTGCTATCTCCATCGGCGGGGGGAAGCTTACCGTTGTATTTGTTCGACAGCGTTTTGACTGTTCCGGTAGTGTCGGTGCCCGTGGTGAATTACGATAACAACCAGCACGCCGAAAACGAGAACATGAAGGTGCAGTACCTGTGGGAAGGTATTGAGATAATGGCCGCCATCATGCAATTGAAGTAAACACAGGTAGCTGGGGCGCGAAGAAATCAATCTTCGCGCCCCAGGCCGTTAGCGGCTTATCTCAAAAAAAAACCACCCGCATTCGGAAAAATGTTCGATAAACTGAAACAATTTCTCTAAATTAAATGTATATACATCAAATGTCAAAACACGAAACTAAATAACTCCTATTACTATGGAAACTGCAACAGCCACTACCTGGGTAATTGACCCCTCTCACTCCGAAGTTCAATTCAAAGTAAAACACCTGGTTATCTCGACCGTAACGGGTTCATTTGGTCAGTATGAAGGGCAGGTTGAATCATACGGTGATGACTTTACTGATGCTAAAGTCTCTTTTTCGGCGGATATCGCCAGCATCAGCACGGGAGCAGAGCAACGGGATGGTCACCTGAAGTCGGCTGAATTTTTCGATGCGGAGCAGTTTCCAACGCTCACGTTTGTATCGACCAGCATGACCCAAACGGGTGATGACACGTATAATGTGGCCGGGAATTTGACGATGCACGGCGTTACCAAGCCTGTAACCCTGAAAGGTGAATACGGTGGACAGACGCAGGATTTTTACGGGCAGACCAAAGCAGGCTTTGAACTAAGCGGTACCATTAAGCGGAAAGAATTCGGTCTGACCTGGGATGGTATTACTGAAGCGGGTGCAATCGTCGTCAGCGACGACGTTAAGCTGGTCATGAATATCCAGTTGACGAAACAGGCGTAACCTATATAAGGCTGGTAGTGCCGGGTTTCACCCCGACGGTATCAGCATATTGCAAAAGCCTCCACCGGATTTCGATCCGGTGGAGGCTTTTGTATAGTCAGGCTTTATCGTACCAGCATCAGGTTACCCCGGATTACGGGTTTGGCCGATACGGTATGGATGGTGTAAACGTACATGCCCTGCGGAAGGGATGTTCCGTTCAGGGTACCATCGAAGGGATGCGTGTACCCTTTATCTGACGAATAAATGATTTCTCCCCATCGGTTAAAAACCGTTACGATGGCATCCGGGAAGGCTTCGATACCGGGTAAGGTCCAGACATCATTGAGTCCATCGCCATTGGGAGAGAACGCATCGGGTACGTACACCCGCGCCAGCACCGTAATGTGAATGGTATGATTGGCATCGCAGCCGGTACTGTTTTTTACGTCGATGGTGTACGTGATGTCGTGGTCAATGTCCATAACGGTGGGATTAGCCAGCGAAGGATTATCCAGGTACGTAGGCGGTGCCCACTGAAACTGATTCGGGTTGCCCGTGTAAACAGGGTCTAGTGTAAGCGTATTGCCCTTGTAAGTCGTCAGGGTATCCGTTAATTGAATCGTGGGAATGGGCGCTACCACAGCCGTTCGCGTAGCTGTTACAGCCGCGCATTCGGGAGCCGCCCTAACGGTGTAGGTTACCGGGTGGGTACCTATCCCTGCCTGTTTGGCACTGAAGGTGCTTTCCGTTACGCCCACGCCCGTAAAGGCACCCCCTATCGGATTTCCAATGAGCGTGTACGTCGGAACATCCGTGCCACAAACGCCCGGGATAGAATCGAACAGGATAACCACGGGGGGGAGCTGCGTGAGCAAAAGGGGGGATGAAGTTCCTTCGCAACCGAATAGATCCGTTGCTACCACCATATACGACCCCGCACTTCTAGCGGCATATTGGGAAAGATTGCTGCCCACCGTCCCGCCTTCTTTTTTCCAGGCGTAGCTGATTCCACCCGTAGCGGTCAGCATGAGTGAATCCTGGGGGCAAATCCGGTTAAGGCCCGTGGCTGTTTTGAGTGTGGGTACCACGGCAGCCGAACGGGCCAGGTTTACAGTGTCGGTATTGGCCTTGCAGCCCAGGGTTGTGTGCGTTAAAACGGCAAAGTAGCGGCCTGGCTGACTGGTCCGGAGAGAATCGCCCGTATGCGCACCCGGTACCAACTGGTTGTTGAGATACCATTGATACTGCACGTTGGGGTCCTGCGTGGCATACACACCTACGATGCCGGTGGTGGCGCACAAATGACCACTAAGAGACAGTTTCGCATCCTTACCAATAACACCAATGGTTACCGTTTCTGAATTGCCTACTTTGCTACAGGACGTTTTAGGTGATACCAGTACGGTATAGTCGCCGGCTTCGTGCACGGCCAGCGATGATTTGGTGGCCCCCGCTAAATTAATGCCATCCTTACGCCATTGATAGTTCCAGGTGGTATCCAGCGAGGCTTTAAGAATGGCCGAATCGCCCTGGCAAATCGTGGCACTGCGCAATGTGGGTCTGTTCGCAATCTGGACATCCGGTTTGGGCGTTGTTTGCGGAGGACAGTCAATGACCAGCAGTTGAAAGTCACGCCTTACTTCCCCAATTTTCAGCCCGTTGCGATACTCCTCTACCTTCACCGCGAAAACGAATAGACCCAGTTGCGTAGCCGTAACGGATAGCTGCCCCGTTTTGGCCTCTACGCCCAATGCCGGACTGCCCTGAATGGCATTGGCAGCACCATAGCCCGGAAGCCAGCTTACGTCCGGGTAGGGGGCGGGTGAAACCGAATTCTGATTCGTGCCTTTCTGATTGAGGGGCGTTATCATGGAGTACCGCAGCTCGTCGCCGTCGGGGTCGGTACCGCCGAATGGAAAGGTGAACGGATCACCCAAACAAACATACTCGCCGTTTATGGGACCGAAATGAGGGGACGAATTAGCGAAGAGTCTCCCGTTTTGCTGGAGAGCCGGAAATTCGAGGTAGAACGTGAAGCCGGTCTGATCGGGGCTATTGATGTTGTTGATGCCTGCGTTCCGGTTTCGTGTCTGGTAGGATATGTAATATCCCTGCGGATCGGCGTAGGTGCCCGGATCGAGTTGAATATCGGCTTCGTAGGTAAGGGATATGAATTTGAGGTTACGCTGAGCCGCGCAAAATTCGTTGGCGTAGATAACGGGTTCGCGGGCACTCGTCTGCCGAACGGTAAAGGTGGTCATCCGGGCGTTGTCCCGCTTCCGGAAAATACCTAATATGCCCGTAGTTGCCTGTAGGGCTGCCCCACGGGTTCCGTCCTCCAGGTAGTTGGTAACGATAATCCGGTACTGCCCCGGAACAGTGCCAACGGCCCGCATTTCCAGCTGCCCCCCCACCTGGTGTGTTGCCAGCGCAGCCGGGGTTATACCCATAGCAAAAAGCCAGAACAGGAAGCAGATGGTAGAAAAACGCATAATCAGATCATGCAGGGATTAAGTACGGGCTACACGGGAAACAGGCTTTAAATATACGAAGGAAATGTAGTACTAATTGAATGAGCGTTTGGGAGCCGGGCTTTCATGCACAAAAGGCGATTTGGAATTCGACTTTAAATGCCAACTCCATCATTTTTCGCCGGATTCCCGTCTGTATCACTACTTTATCCTGGCCATAAACGTAATATTGTTGGCTACCATTCCCGTACTGCGGATGTAATGTCCGTACCGGAATTCAACACTTTGCCAATGTCCCGTTCCGAACAAACCACCGGGGGGAGCCATCCGAATACCGGCACCAATAAACTGGCTGTTGAAGCCTGAAATATCGTAGTCACTCGTGTAGTATTTCTCCGTCAAACTGTGCTGGCCGTAGGGAGAAAAATACCGCACGGCTGTCTGGTGGCTGAACCGGTAGAACGGGCTGACCGACAGGAAGGAGGTCAGTTTAATGGGCGCTTCGAGGTTAACGGTATGAGCCTGCATTCCCCAATCGTCGATATAATACCGGTAAAATGCCCGCACAATAACCCGATCACCGGCAAAATAATGCAGCCGGACACCGATGGGCAGTTTCAGCCGGGAACCAGGCAGGCGCTCAACGGTTTCGGAGCCATCCCGGAAATAAATCCGGTGAAAGGGGGTACTCAATAACCCCTGCTGGAAAGCTGGTTCGACCGTAAGCAGCACCTGCAACCGCTTGTTTATAATCTGCGACAGCGATAGGCTGATATTGTACGAATTACGGGGCTTGTAGGCCACGGGGTCTCTATCGCCGTGCGCACCGGAACCGTAGCCTTCGGGTCGTAGTTCGGGGGGTAAAATTAGCTTCCAGGTATCAAAGAAAGCACCCGCTTTTACACTAATCTCCCGGTTGTTATCGGCGGAAACTTTGGCGAAACTCAGGTTAATACCGTACGATTTGTAATCGTACTCGGTGGAGTAGGATAGGGCCACGCCTTTGGTGGTCCGATTGGCGGGATTATTCACACTCCAGGACAATGAAGGATACACGTGGGTATCGCTGCGGGAAGCTGACGACACGGTAAGCGGGTCGATATTGTCCGATGAGGCCGAGGTATAATGGTCGATGTTGAAGTCGAATGCAAACGTGTGCAACCGGTTTTTCTGGTCGGTCTTCGACACAATCAAATCGAACGACTGCGCCAGGTCGGTGAGTTTCTCGGTACCAATACCCCCCGTAACGGCCGAATTATTGCCGTCCTGCTGGTAATAGCTCGACACGATATTTATTTCCTCAAACTTCAGTTTGCGTTTTTCGTAGGCCGGTTTCTCGGTCGACTGCGCATAGCCTGCCCGTAACAGGGTTAGTAGCAGTCCAACGGATATACAGATTTTTTTCATGAGTGATCCGGTCAGTTACAGCCACAGCCCCCCCCGCTTTTTCCGCCGTTGGCACCGGCCGCCCCCTCGCGGTAGAGATAAAAATTTTGCTCGAATTTCTCCGACTTACGGGCCGACAGTTCCATTTCGGCATCGTTAATCCGATTTTTCTGGTACTCTTTCACCGTTGTGCAGGCGGAGGGGCCAATCAGGAGTAGCCCAATCACAAATAATCTGATAATCTGTTTGTTCATTAGCTGGAATGCGTTTCTACGTGGGCAGGCTGGGTTACCAGCCGGATATTTTTGGACGTAAACAAAGAATCATTATCGTCAATAATTATGCAGGCGATCTGCCGCATCTGGTTAATCAAGTCCAGCCCCACCCGTACGCCCATCACCATAACGGGGGTGGCCAGGGCATCGGCCAGTTCGGCGTTAGGAGCCATAATGGTTACACT
This sequence comes from Cytophagales bacterium, assembly GCA_038236215.1. Lineage (GTDB taxonomy): Bacteria > Bacteroidota > Bacteroidia > Cytophagales > Spirosomataceae > Spirosoma. Next base: position 45,161 of record JBBSTD010000032.1, read on the forward strand.
TTTTATCCCCGACACCGGCAAGCCTGTTTTAGGATCAATCGTATGCGAATACCGTTTGCCGTCGATAAAAGCGAATTTTTCGTAGTTGCCCGATGTCGCTACGGCCATATTACTGATGGCGAAGTAGGAAAAAGCTTGTCGGGGGCTGTTCTGTTGCGTAGCACCGGGGTCGGCAATGCCGATGGTCCAGGGCTGTCCGTTAGGTTGATTGCCCCAGGTAGTCAGGTCACCGGCCGCGTTGACAATGCCGTGTTCGACCCCGCCCTCGCGCAGTACCCGTTTGGCCTGTTCGGCGGCATAGCCTTTGCCAATGCCGCCAAATCCAATTCGCATCCCTTTCTCTTTCAGAAAAACACTGCTCCCATTTACGTTGAGCAGCACGTTCCGATAGTTAATCAGCCGAACCAGTTGCCGGGCCGTTTTAGGGTCAGGTAACTGGGTTAGGGTGGCGTCGAAGTTCCAGAGTCTTTTGTCAATGGAACCGTAGGTAATGTCAAAGGCTCCCTGGGTCAGGTCCGACAATCGGAGCGACCGCTCAATCAGGGCGAAAACCTCGGCATCCACCCGGACGGGGCCAATACCTGCCTTCGCATTGATCTGATTTGTCTGACTGTGGTCGTTAAACGTTGTCAGTAATGCTTCGATTCGGCTGATCTCGGCGATGGCCTCATCGATGCGGGCACTGGCCCAGCTGGTATCATCGCTCACCACGCTAAGCTCGAAGCGGTTACCCATGAGCCGCTGCACCCGGCGGTGGAGACCCGGTTCGGCTGTCATTTGGCCACGGGCATCTTCGACTGAATCTGTTCGGTCATGGACGCTATGGTCAATGATTTTGGGTAGCCATCCCATTCCTGAAGGACCTTACCATTGACATCGAGTAATACGGTAAACGGAAACTTGCCCTGGTGGTTGTATTTTTCGGCCAGTGCTTCGTTCCGGCTCGTTTGCTCGGCACTCAACTGATTTTTCGACATACGGGGAAAGTCGGCCCGGACCAGTACCAGTCGCTCAGCCGCGAATGACTGAAAATCGGCTGATTCAAATACGTCTTTCTTTAATTTGATGCAGGGACCGCACCAGTCCGAGCCGGAGAAGCTCACCAGAATTAGCTTGTGCGATTTTTCAGCCTCGACTTTCGCCCGATTAAAATCGAGTTCCCACTGGGAAGCAGTTCCTGTCAACAAAACAAAAAGACTGATGATCAGTAATTTCATACTGGGGTAAGTTAGGTTGGTTATTTTTTAGTGAATTGATTGATTACTAGGTGTACACCACCAGGGTTTTACCATCAGTGGCTGTTTTGTAAACCGCAATGCCACCGCTACCAAAGCTATTTTTGCCTCTACCCGTCAGGTCGAAGCGGGCACCGTGTACCGTGCAGTAAAACTCCGTTTTGTTGAAGATGATATTCTTCCGGGGTTCATGACTGCACGTTTGTGTTACGGCTACAAATACGCCTGCACTAGTTTGGGCGACTACAATACCGCTCAGAGCAATATACCCGCCCACGGTTTTCAGCGCGGCGGCCGCCGTATTGGTCAGGTCGATGGTTAACAGCCGGTTCTTGATGGTGCTCAAATCTGTGGTGCTGCCCGCCGTTGTAGTGGACGTAACGGTTGAAGAGGTAGCTGAACTGGAAGTGGCCGTCGTTGATACGGGCGTTGTGGTGCTAACGGGTGTACTGGAAGCGGGCGAAATGACCAGCGCATCCACTACCGAATCGCTCTCGTGTACGCAACCCGTCAGCGCAGCCATTAGCGCAGCTCCGGTAAATCCCATCGATTTCAAAAAATCATACCGAGTCATGGGTGGTCTTGTTTATCCGTTGAGTACAGTCCGTTGGTAACGATTATTAATAGACACATTTGTTACTAGGATTACGACCAATAAACGTAATTCGTTGCACGAAAAAGGTGGTCTGAAGAATCATTTTTTTTGACAACGTGGCTAGTGCAGGAGATACTGGAATTTTGCAACAACTTTCTCAGGATAAAACCAGTAAATAATGCTTTATCGGGAAAGCCGTCATTTATTCTACAAAGTCTAAATGGTAATCTTGCCCCAACCTACGTCTATGAAACAAATCGCCTGGGTACTCTTATTCCTTGCTTATTCTCTGTCACTATCTGCTCAATCGAATCTCAAACTGTGGTACAAACAACCCGCTGCCGTCTGGACAGAAGCTTTGCCCGTTGGTAATGGCCGCGTGGGTGCCATGATTTTTGGGAGAGTGGATGAAGAACTGATTCAACTCAACGAGAGCACACTTTGGTCGGGTGGACCGGTGACGGGAAACGTCAATCCAGAAGCACCTTCTTATTTGCCCAAGATTCGGCAGGCACTGGCAGGGGAGAATTACAAACAGGCGACCGAACTGGCCAAACACATGCAGGGACTGTACACCCAGTCGTACCTGCCTTTGGGTGATTTGATCCTGAAACAGGATACGAAAGGAGCTAAACCATCGGCTTATTACCGCGACCTCGATCTCCAAAAAGCGGTGGCTACCACGCGGTTTACGGTCAACGGTACGAACTACGTTCGGGAAATTTTTAGCTCGGCTCCCGATCAATTGCTGGTTATTCGCCTGACGGCCAGTAAGCCCGGACAAATCAGTTTCGATGCCGTCACCCGGAGTCAGCTTCGGGTTAAAAATACCGCACAGGGAACCAGTGAATGGATCATGCGTGGCAAGGCACCTACGCAGGTTGACCCCAACTATTACAACCCCAAAGACCGCGAACACGTCGTTTATGATGACACGCAGGACTGTAAAGGAATGCGCTTCCAGTTGCGCCTGAAAGCGCTAAACAAGGGCGGAACGGTGCAAACCGACACGGCTGGTTTACACGTTCGGAACGCCACCGAAGTACTGCTGCTGGTAACGGCCACGACTAGTTTCAACGGCTACGATAAATGCCCCGATAAAGCCGGTAAAGATGAAAACAAGCTTGCCGAGGATATTATTCGTAACGCCACCGGAAAAGACTATAAAACGCTGCTAAGTCGGCACATGACGGATTATCAGGGGTTTTTTAATCGGTTTTCGCTCCAGATAACCGATACCACGGGGACTAACCCGGCTGTTTCTCTACCCGCCGATGAGCGGTTGCAGGCGTATAGTACCGGCGGCTATGACCCCGGCTTGGAAACGCTGTACGCCCAGTACGGACGGTATCTGCTGATTTCCAGTTCACGGGTGCCGGGTGTGCCCGCCAACTTGCAGGGAATCTGGAACAAAGAATTACGGGCACCCTGGAGTTCTAACTACACCATCAACATCAACACCCAGATGAACTACTGGCCGGTAGAGGTAACGAACCTGTCGGAGTTGCACCAGCCATTGCTCAGTTTCATTGGCGAACTGGCTAAAAATGGGGCTGTCGTCGCAAAGGAGTTTTACAACATGCACGGTTGGGTAGCGCACCATAACAGTGATATCTGGGCCATTGCCAATCCCGTTGGCGACAAAGGACAGGGTGATCCAAAATGGGCCAACTGGAATCAGGGAGCGGGCTGGTTGAGCCAGCACCTATGGGAACATTACCGATTTACGGGGGATAAGCCCTTCCTGAAAGAAACCGCTTACCCACTCATGAAAGGAGCCGCTTTGTTCTATCTGGACTGGCTGGTGGAGGATAAAAATGGGTATCTGGTAGCCTCGCCCTCCAATTCGCCCGAAAATGATTTTATCGACTCAAACGGGCAGGCGGCTTCCATTTCGGTGGCGACAACAATGGATATGTCGATCATGTGGGATTTGTTCACCAACCTGATCGATGCCTCTACCGTGCTGAATACCGAGCCGGAGTTCCGCCAGATGCTGATTGAGAAACGAAAAAAGTTTTACCCGCTTCACATCGGGCACAAGGGTAATTTGCAGGAATGGAACAAAGACTGGGAAGACGTTGACCCGCAGCACCGGCACGTGTCGCACCTGTTTGGGCTACATCCCGGCCATCAGATAGCCCCGGTTACTACGCCCGAATTTGCGGCTGCGGCCAAAAAGACCCTGGAAATACGGGGCGATGCCGGAACGGGCTGGAGCCGGGCCTGGAAAGTGAATTTCTGGGCACGCCTGCTGGATGGTAACCATGCCTACACGCTGCTTCGGCAACTGTTGAACTATACCAGCCAAACGGGAACAAAGTACGGTAGCAAAGAGGGGGGAGGTACGTACCCTAACTTCTTCGACGCGCACCCACCCTTTCAGATCGACGGGAATTTTGGGGGCACAGCGGGTATGGCCGAAATGCTGATCCAGAGCCATCTGGATGATATCCATTTGCTGGCTGCCCTGCCCGATGCCTGGAAAGAAGGGAACGTAACCGGTCTGAGAGCAAGAGGAGGTTTTGAGGTAGGCATTCAGTGGAAAAACCACCGGCTCACAACGGCCACGGTTAAATCCATCAATGGAGAACCCTGCAAAATCAGAACCAGTCAACCGCTGGCAGTAAACGGCAAAAAAGCCAATTCCAGGGCAACTGAAATTGGCTTTGTCACGGAGTTTTCTACGAAAAAGGGGCAGACGTATACGCTATCAGCGTTGTAAGAGCTGACAAAAGCGATTAACTCTTACCGTCTATTATTGGCCCGAGGTGATAAATAATTGCACCTTCAATTGATCATTCTGTTTTTGCTGGTTGCCCAGCACTACCCGCTGTACGTAATCCTGTAGCGAATAATTCCGCTGACTAATCTGCTGAAATTCAGCTGGCGTAGGAACGGTTAGCAACAAAGGCTGATTCAACGATTTACGCTTGATAATCTGTCCAATATAATACGTCAGATCGAAGGTATACGAATCCGTCAGTGTTAACGCACTTTGATCGTAGCCGTATGCCACTACCGGTGCTGAACTTCCGGTTACGCCACCCGGTACCGAAGCAGGCAGAATGTCATTCTGTGTATTGGTAAAGAACAGGGCCAGGGGAGGAGGTTGCGTGTTGTCGTTGAGTGTTTTCCGGACGGGGCTGATTACCAGCAGTGCTTTATTAAGATCGGCAAAACCTTCCGGCCGGTCAAACTGGTTGAGATACGGAAATTCAATACGCGTTTGTAATTGAGCACCCGGTACCACAAAGGACGTATTATCGGTTAGGCGACTGCTAACAGCGTCAGTGCGGGTTTTAAGCGCGCTCAGTACGGTACCACTCAGGTCGTTCTTAATCTGCGTGAAATAAATTCCCGAAAACGGAAATAGAAGTGTAGCCGCTCCCTGATCAATATCTGTCGTGTGGTAATAGAAACGCAGCCCACTGCTGGCAACCGCAAACCCGATGAATGTATTGGCAGTCGAGTTACAGTTTAGGGCAAAACCAGGTAAGAAGTCAGCCAGTGTCGTGGCATCGTTAATCGTACCGTTCTGTAATTTCGCGTAAAAAGCCTGCGCCAGTGCATCGGGGATACGAATCTGTACTTGTCTTGTACGGCTTCTAGGCTGAGGAGTAAACGTCTTCTGCACAAGGGGAGTCGGACTATACTCTAATGAATTAGTATTGTAGTACAACTGATTTTCCATTGGCCGAATCAGCGGATGGACACTCAGATTGAACTGCGACGTAGAGTCTCCGTATACAAAGGCGTAATTCAATTCCAGTACCAGCGAATCCAGCCGGACGTTGGTTTGGGTAGTCAGCGCGTTAGACGCGTAATTGACCGAAGTAAAACTCCGGGCGGTCATCTTACCAGTTTGCGGGTCCGTCCAGCGGCCCACCAGTAAATTGAGATCGCCGGACGTGGCAAACGAGTCAGGTTTTAGCACCGTCGACGTTTTGACAGTCACTGAATCCACCGACTGTATGAGCAGTTCCTGCGGATTAATAACCGACTGCCCTACGTTGAGATCGCCCGTTTGACAGGAAAATAGCACAATACCGGTCAGCAACAGCAAACCGGCGTACCAGAATGTACGCATAATCAAAGAATTCAGGGAATTTTTACGCCTAACTGGCGTAACTCTTCATTGGTCAGCGTAGGCAATGCCTCCGTCTGCGCTATTTTTTCCATTACCCGCTCACCGACCCGGCGGGCCTGCTCCTGGCTGGAAAAAGCTACCATACCGGGTACTCCCGGTATGGTAGGCTGATGAATAAACGGTTTACCATTGTTCAGAATATCATAACCCCAACCGTTGGGTGTACTTATCACCTGAACCTGATAATGATTTTGCCGTTGTTCGTATACCTGGTAAGCCGTGGTAACGGCCAAACCAACTAGTAATAGTAGTAGTAACAGCCGGATCAGCGTTGTCTGTTTGCTGGTTGTTACTGCTGGCATTACTGAACCTGCTCAATGGTTGGGTCGAAATCCCAAATGTCATCAAAACGACTGGTGCCGCTACCACCTGTGGTGACGTAGCCTTTCGTACCAACGGCAAAACCAACGCCATAACTCCGGGAAGCCCCTTCAAACACGCCCCGTGTAGTCCAGAGGTCGGTTGCCGGATCGTACTCCCAAACGTCTTTGGTTGGGCTGGTGCTGCTACCCGTCGTGATGTATCCCTTGCCGTTGATGGCAAACCCCACCGCGTAACTCCGGGCAATACCAGCCTGGTCGGTGGTGAAGTCTAACTTCTGGGTCCATAAATCCTGCGTAGGGTCGTAGGACCAGAAATCTTTTTGATCGATGGCGTTATTATTACCGGTCCCCACGTAAGCCATGTTGTTGATAACGAAGGCAGCCGCTCCCAGCCGTTTTGCCCCACCGTAGCTGGCTACTTTGGTCCATGTGTTGGCAGTCGGATCAAATGCCCACATGTCTTTCAGGTAATTACCATCGTATCCTGTCCCAACGTAGCCTTTTGTGCCAATAGCGAAAGCGACGGCTCTCTCGCGAGCAGTACCACTAAAATCAGCTACTGCTTTCCAGGTATTCGTAGCTGGATTATATTCCCAGAAATCCTTCAGCCGGTCGCTGTTGGCGTTGATACCGGTGCCGATGTAGCCTTTTGTACCAGCGGCAAAACCAACTCCTGCAAAACGGGCTACTCCGCCAAAGTCGGCTTTCTGCGTCCAGGCATTACGACCGGGATCGTAGGACCAGAAGTCTTTCAGCCGGTTGCTGCTAACGTCAGAACCCGTACCCATGTAAGCGATAGTGCCAATAACAAAACTGGAGGCTCCGTACCGGCTAACGCCTTCTAGTTCTGACCTTGAGTTCCAGTCGCCCAGAGTAGACACAACGTCGGTTGTTTTACAGCCTACGAGCACACCAGCCCAGCCGATGCACAGCATGCCTAATATCCAGTTAGTACGATTGGCCCTGCGGGTGGAGGAAGAGAGTGAAGTCTCTGCTGATATTGATTTCGACTGGGATTTTTTAGCCGAAAGAAATCGGAATGGTAAATGAATCATGGAAAAAACGAGCGTAACGAACGAATTAAAACGTAAAGGTATAGCAATTTGAGTTAACAACGACGCTGACGGTAGCTTGACCAGTCTGCGTTACCCAATTGATTTTTGACGCCACCAAAACAAGGAATTGGCTGGATTCTGCAAAATTACACCAAAGGGATACTACTTATCAACGAGCCATTCTCATAAAAATTCTTAAGAAGTTAGTTGATTTAAACCCGGTCGTGGATAAAACACAACGGTTACAGCTTAAAGACCCGCTTCGAGCTGTAACCGTTGTAACGCGACTGAAAAAAAGTTTAGAACGTTAGATTCTTGAGCTTCCGAATCATGGAATGCCCGCCTGCTTTGCGCTGGAGGGATGAGCCCAGGGCTACCAGCGGGTTACCAGATGCCGTAGCCCGACGACCACCGGCTATCGAAGAACCCGTAATTTCGTAGAGTGCTTCGTTCAGCATAGCTTCGTTCGTGTCGCCCAGCGGTAGTAAGGTAATGGACTCTTCCACGGGTGTGCTGGGGGTAAAGCCGGTTGAGTAATCAGACTGGCCCAGACTATTGAACGATTTGAACACGATGGGCTGCATGCCCCATTTTATCTTGCCCGTATCGTCCGTTATAGTGATGGACCCCACATTTTTGCCATAGGTAGTGGTGCCAATGGTCGTTACGGTCATGTAAGGCCGCAGTCCGTTGATAATCAGTTCGCTAGCCGAAGCCGTTTGGTCCGTTGTCAGGACGAAAACCCGCGAGAGGTTGTTGCCAATGTTCTGCGGCTTGTCGAGGAAGTTCGTGATGAAGAAACTACTGCCGTATTCTTTTTGCAGGTAAGGCGTAATACTGGCATTCCATTCTTCGCGGAAATACAGTTTGTTGGAGCTTATTCCCTTGCCAATCAGGCTGGCCAAATTAGCCGAGGAGGACGTATAACCGCCCGGATTGTAGCGCAAATCCAGTACCAGTTCATTGACTCCCTGGGCTTTGAAACGGGCAAAAACCGCATCGACCTGCGTATCATATTCGTTGGCCGTACTGCCATTGGCACCCGGCACAAACTGATTGTACACCAGATAGCCAATTTTCTTACTCCCAATGGTATACACAGAATCCAGGAAAACCGGATTTTCCTGAAAGGTGGTAGCCGTTACGCTAATTGTCTTGTCAGTATCAACCAGCGATGTGCCGCTTACACTCGCGAGACCAAAGGTGAAGGTCGTTGCACCACCATAGAGTAGGTCAGCGTAATTGGTCGTGCTTAGAAGTTGTCCGTTTACTTTCGAGATGATGTCGCCCCGTTTCAACCCGACTTTCTGTGCCGGAGAACCCGGCAACACGTATAGTACCTTAGCAATAACCCCCGTTCCTCCCGTTGTCCGCAGGTACAGATTGTATTCCATGCCGGTCGTCAGCGTCTGGCCGCTTAGCTCGGCAGTTAGGGTATTCGCATCGTTTTCAATCCAGGAGAACCGGTCGCCCGTTGGGTTAGTGGTTGCATCGTATGTATTCAGGATAGACTTGAAGAATACATCCGGGGCGAGGGTCGTGTCTGGGCTAGCCGGAATCCTGGTATTCCAGTAATACACATCCCGCATGTTCGACAGAATCCAGGAATCGACCGTTTGGTTCTCGCTGGTTGAGGCTGTCGTTTGTGGCGTAACATTATCGGAGTTTTTGGTGCAGGCCGAGAGTAAACCAATAAAACTCGCCAGCAAGAAGAGTCTTGTTGACCAGTGCTGAAAAGAGCGCAAATTTTTCGGAGTGCTTTGTGTACAATTCATTGCTTGTTGTTCTGTAGAGTTAGTAGATAAAAACATAGCTTTATCTACTAACGAATACGACAGGAAAATGAACAATGTTGCACTACACGTTTCGGTGAGATATGATTTAATGAGCATTTAATTCGAGCTGTCTCCTGTGCAACACGCTGCGTCAGAACTATGAATGCTAGGGTATTCCATTGATTTTGCGGGTATAAACCGACTTTTGTGGTTAATGGGCACGATAAGTAGTCTAGTTTGTGTTCTATCTTTGGTAGAATGAGTAGCATGATTCTGCTATAAACTAACTACTGTGGAAAGACGTAACGCGTTAAAAACAATGGCCGGGGCCGTTGGCGGATTGATTAGTCTCCCTGCCTGGGCTAATGGCTGGACGGCGGATACTGTCCGTTCAACTCCTCAACTGCTCTCCCGCAGCCAGGATGGACTACTGGCCGAACTGGTCGAAACCATCATTCCGGCTACCGATACACCCGGTGCGAAAGCATTGAACGTGCATCAGTTCGTGCAAAGAATGGTCACTGACTGCTATCCGGTTACGGCCCAGGGCACCCTGCGCAACGGACTGGATTCACTGGATGGGCTGGCAAAAACGGCGTATGGTAAATCATTTGCCGAGGGAGACGCTTCCCAGCGCACGGCTTTGCTCACGCAGTTATCCCAATCTACGGATGCGGGGCAGAAAGAATTTTACTCGCTGGTGAAGGGACTTACTGTTCGGGGCTATATGAGTTCGGAATACGTAATGACCAACCTCACGCACTACCAGTTTATACCGGGCCACTATTACGGCTGTGTACCCGTTGCCCAGAAAGATCAAAAAACAACCTCACAGGGGAAATAAATAGCGGTTCACGGTTTTTGGGTTTTGGTTTTGGGGTGGGGGGGTCGCAAATATTGGGGTTGCGGGAGGCACCCGGAAACAGCCAAACACAAA
>JBBSTD010000033.1:0-55109 GCA_038236215.1 Cytophagales bacterium
GGAAGTTTGCTGACAGGTTCTTGAGCTTATGGCCGGGAGTTTGTTATTTGACCATCTGATTCAATCTGAACCGTAAAACTGCTTGGCCATTATTCTCCCTACTCCCCACACACCCGTTTCCCGAAGGACCGAAGTGCTGGCGGGTATTTCCACCTTTCTGGCAACGATGTACATCATTGTTGTGAACCCGGCCATTCTGAGTCAGGCTGGTTTGCCCTTTGGCGGGGTGCTCACGGCAACGGTTCTGCTGTCTTTTTTTTGTAGCCTGATGATGGGCCTTTACGCCCGTAACCCCATTGTGGTAGCGCCGGGAATGGGCATGAACGCGTTTTTCACGTTTACCGCCGTAAAGGGGATGGGTATCAGCCCGGAAGTAGCACTGGGCGCGGTGTTCTGGGCCGGGATATTGTTTCTTCTACTATCCGTTTTCAACATACGGTCGGCCATTGTACGGGCGATTCCGCAGCCACTGCGCTACGCTGTTTCGGCGGGTATTGGTTTGTTTATCACGTTGATTGGTTTCGAGAATGCCCACTTTATCGTGGCTAATCCGGCCACATTAGTCAGCATCGCCCGGTTGACTGACCCCATCATTCTGACCTTTGTGTTTGGGTTGCTCTTAACGAGCGTGCTGGTAGTGCGCAACGTGCCGGGGGGTATCATTATCGGGATTGTCCTGACCACGCTGGCTGCCTGGCCCGTTGGTCGTTTCTGGGGTGATGCCTCGGCGATTAATTTCGGGCAGAAAACCCTGGTCAACTACCAGGGTCTCTTTGCCCCCCCCGATTTTTCTTTATTGGGCAAACTGGATTTGTGGGGCTCACTTTCGTGGTCGTTGTGGCCGGTTATTTTTGCCTTCGCCTTCACCGACTTATTCGATAGCCTGTCTACTTTCGTGGGCGTGGCCGAAGCAGGTGATTTACAGGATGAAGAAGGCAACCCACGTAACATGAATCGTTCATTGCTAACCGATGCCGTCGCTACTACGCTGGCGGGCGTATTGGGGACCAGTCCCGGCACGGCTTACATCGAGTCAGCGGTGGGGATTGCGCAGGGCGGGCGCACCGGGCTGACGGCTATTATAGCCGGTTGCTGTTTCCTGCCGTTTCTGTTTTTATCCCCGATATTATCCGTCATTCCGGCCATTGCTACGGCACCGGCCCTGGTGCTGGTGGGTGCGTTTATGATGAAACCCATTACCCGCATCAACTGGAGCCAACTGGATGATGCGCTGCCCGCTTTTCTGGCGTTGGTGCTCATTCCGTTCAGTTACTCCATCACGCAGGGGCTGATTTGGGGATTTCTGTCGTGGACGTTAATAAAAGTAGCCGTGGGTAAATCAAATGAAGTATCGGTAGGATTGTGGATTGTAGACCTATTTTGTGTGCTGGCGCTGGTCAGTAGTGAATGATGAGGGAATGAACCAATGATAAGGACTCAAGTGAAATTAGTTTAGCCTAACTGATTTTTTTGTCATCCCGACGCAGGAGGGATCTCAAGTATCAGGACAATCGAGATCCCTCCTGCGTCGGGATGACAAAAAAACAATGTATTTCCTTTACCTGCCCAATCTGAAAAAACAGTTTGCAGTGACGCTGCTGTTCACACTGTCGTTCACGTACTCGTTCGCCCAGCGTTACAAACCCCGGCCCGTTACCGGTTTACTGGGTGCCTTCGGGGCCGAAGTCGCTTTGGTCAAAGAATCGCTGAAAAAGGCCAAAACGATTTCGGTCGACGGGGTGCTTTTTACGACCGGGCGCATCGGAAAACAACGGGTAGTGGTGGCCGAAACCGGTATCGGTAAAGTGAATGCAGCCATGACAACGGCGTTGATGCTGGACCATTTCAGGCCCCGGCGAGTGTTGTTTACAGGCATTGCCGGTGGTACGAATCCCGATTTGCAACCCGGCGACATTGTGATTGCCCAGCGAACGGCGCACCATGATTACGGCTCCATCACGGACAAAAATACCCCGACCCGCCAGACCCGTAATGCCATTACCAAGCAGTTTAATCCGGCCTATTTCCCCGCCGATTCGATACTATTACATCTGGCCGAGCAAGTGGTGAAAACAGTATTGTTGGAAGGTATTCCGCTGGAATCGGGCGGTATCTCTAATCGGCCGGTTAAGGTCATGACGGGTACCGTCGTAACGGGCGATGTCTTTGTGGCTTCGCCCGAAAAAGGCAAAAGCTTACGGGCCGATTTTGGGGCTGATGCTACCGAAATGGAAGGGGCCGCCATTGCGCAGGTTTGTTACCAGCTTCAGGTGCCCTGCCTGATTATTCGTAGCCTAAGCGACCGCGCCGATGCGGAAGCGCACATTGCCTACGATAAATTTTATCCAACTGCCGCCCGAAACTCCGCTAAAGTCGTCATCGCGCTCGTGAACGCGTTGTGACATTATAGGTACAAGGGAGCCATTTTTTGCCAGTCGCATGCCTGGTGTGCGCGGCCATCCCATACGTACAGTTCATGCGCTACATGCTTATCCCCAAACGTTTCACTCAGCGAAAGATTACTGGACAAAAAAGGGTCTTCTGTCCCAATGGTCATCACAATTTGCAGTCGGCGTAAGTGATTGAGTGCTTCGCAATCGCCCAGGTTCGGTAGAAAATGATTGGGGCTGTGGTAATAGATTTCGTCGTCGTAATAACCGTCAAACAGGCCGCGAAACTCGGCTACTGACTCCGACAAACTGTAACGGCCACTAAACGCCACTACTTTGGCAAACCATTGCGGATGCCGGAGCGCAATATTCATGGCGTGATAAGCCCCCAGGCTGCACCCGTGCGAAATCATGAATGGTTGTGGGTTCTTCAGGCGGGATAGCGTCAGTACCTCCTGCAAAATATACTCCTCATACTGGCTATGCCGCCGAATACGGTCGCAGGGGGATATGTGGCGGTTGTAAATACTTTCCCGATCGATGCTATCGACGCAGTACAACTGTAGCCACCCGTTCTCGAGCTTGTCGGTTAATGCCTCAACAAGTCCCAAGTCTTCGTACTCATGAAATCGCCCCCGGCGGGTAGGAAAAACCAGCACCCGCGCCCCGGCGTGGCCGAAAATAAGCAATTCCATGGTGCGGTTCAGGTTCGGACTAAACCATTTATGATACTCGCGGTGCATACCATTCCAGTTAAGAAGTAGTGAAATTGCACGCTTTTACGGTAACAACGCAGCCTCTTAGATGAACAAATCATTAAAAATTCGGGCCTGTTGCTGGAAAGTCTGCGCCCATATCTGATAACCAGCCGGGCTTAGGTGCAAACCATCGTTTTCGAAGAACTCCCGCCGAGGTTGACCATGCTGGTCCAGCAACGGCGTTGTCATATCGATGTACTGCCAGTCGGGGTACTTCTCAATTTCGCGACTAATTAATTCATTTGTGTACTGAATTTTATCGGCAATCCCCCAACGGGCCAGACTGATTTTTACCGACAGAAAATAAAGCGGTACGTCAGGTAGTAAGTTACGCATTTTACTGGCAAAAGCGCAAAAGAACAGGTCTATTTCTTCGGGGTGCCGCCCGTCGCCCAGGTCATTGTCACCCGCGTAAAATACAATAGCTTTCGGCAGGGTTGGCACCACCAGACGCTCAAAAAACCAGGTGCAGGACGCCAGGGTTGAACCGCCAAAACCCAAATTCAGGGTGTCGAGGTGGGGGAAATCCTGGGCCAGTGTTGTCCATAACCGAATGGATGAACTACCATAAAAAACTGTCTTCTCCGTTGCTGATGTAAGGGTTTTTACCTTTTCTTCCAATGGCCGAACGTCGGCTTCATACCAATCCATACCTTATTGATTAACAGACTCACTGTCAATTGAATCCGTGTTTATGGGTGCTGCTAGGGCTGACTCACCAGCCTGCATCCATTTCCGGATAATTGTTGTAAGTGGTCGGAATTCGATTAAAAAACCATCGTGTCCGTACAAAGAATCAATCTCTTCATACGTGGCATTATGGATATGACGGGCCAGAAACTGCTGTTCTGTGGGCGGAAACAGCAAATCGGATCGGATACCGACGACTAATGTTCGGGCCTTAATCTGGCCCAGGGCATTGAGAATACTCCCCCGGTTGCGCCCCACATTGTGCGAGTCCATGATTTTGGTGAGTAGCCAGTAGGTAAAGGCGTTGAAACGTTCTCCTATTTTTTCGCCCTGATACCGCTGGTACCCAGCCGCTTTGTACCCATCGAGCTGCTCATTATTATCGAGCGCCTGCGTGAAGCCGTAGGTATCATAGTTTCGGTACGAAATCATGGCCATCGCCCGGGCTGCTTTCATACCCGCCAGCCCCGCATCGTCACGGTTTTCGGCCCAGGTAGGGTCGGCTTCTATGGCCATTCGCTGCGATTCATTGAACGCAATGCACCAGGGAGAGGCCATAGCACTGGCGGCAATCAGTATCAAATTGTCGATGAGGCCAGGGTGCAGAATGGCCCACTCTACCGCCTGTTCGCCCCCCAGCGAACCGCCGATGCAGGTGCGGATTTTTTCGATACCCAGTTCCTGCCGCAGCAAATCAAAAGCATTGACAATGTCCCGAACCGTAACGACGGGAAATGCGTGATGATACGATTTTGCCGTTGCCGGATTAGTAGACAAGGGTCCGGTGGACCCGTAACACGAGCCAAGCACGTTGGCGCAGATGATAAAATCCGTTGCGGGGTCATAGAACTTACCCGGCCCAACCATGCCGCCCCACCAGTCGGCCACGTCGGCATTGCCGGTCAGGGCATGGCACACCCACACCACGTTCGACCGGTCGGCATTGAGCGTACCGCGCGTTGTATAGGCCAGTCGGAAACCCGGCAGGCTTGCTCCCGATTCGAGCGGGAACGAATATTTATAATCGAAGTAAGTGAGGTCCAATCGAAAAACGTTTACAGTTCTTTGGTTTTTAGTTTGAGGTTTACGGTTAATTGACCGTACCGTCGGGTCGGCGGAAGCAACACTGATGCACCAGCCAACTGTAAACCTCAAACCAAAAACCGTAAACTACGACAATACAGGCTCGGCGATTTGGGCGAAAGCCTGCTCGAAGTCGGCCTTAATGTCGTCAATGTGTTCAATACCGGCCGACACCCGTAATGTACCCACCTCAACGCCCGCGCTGGCCTGCTCCAGCTCGCTCAGTTGCTGGTGTGTGGTAGCTGCCGGGTGAATAATTAGCGTCTTGGAGTCACCCACATTGGCCAGATGGCTAACCATTTTCAGGCTGTTCACGAACTGGTCAGCCGCTTTTGCATCTCCTTTTACTTTGAACGAGAAAACGCCACCAAAGCCCCGCTTGAGGTATTTCTTTGCCAGTTCATGGTATTTGCTGCTTTCCAGACCGGGGTAATTGACCGACTCGACCTGCTCATGCTGTTCGAGCCATTTGGCGAGTTCCAGCGCATTTTGCACCGTACGGTCAACCCGCAGGGATAGCGTTTCCACGCCCTGCAATAGCAGAAAGGAATTGAAGGGACTGATGGCTGGGCCGAAATCACGCAGCCCTTCAACCCGGGCACGGATGATAAACTGGATGTTGCCAAACGGACCGTTGACCCCAAACACATCACTGAAAACCATCCCATGGTAGCCCTCCGACGGTTCGCTGAACTGCGGAAATTTGCCATTGCCCCAGTTGTAATTGCCACTATCCACAATTACCCCACCAATACTGGTACCGTGCCCCCCAATCCATTTCGTAGCCGACTCGACCACAATGGCCGCTCCGTGTTCGATGGGGCGGAACAGGTAACCGCCCGCTCCGAACGTGTTATCAACAATGAGCGGCAGGTCATGTTCCTTCGCCAACTTGGCAAAGGCTTCAAAGTCTGGAATGTTGAAACCTGGATTGCCGATGGTTTCGAGGTAAATGGCTTTCGTCTTGTTGTCAATCAGTTTGGCAAACGATGCTGGCTTGTCGCCATCGGCAAAGCGGGCTTCGATACCCAGTCGTTTGAATGAAACTTTGAACTGATTGTAGGTTCCTCCGTATAAAAATGACGTAGTCACGAAGTTATCGCCCGCGTTCAGGATATTACTCAACGCAATAAACTGGGCTGCCTGACCCGATGCGACCGCCAAACCCGCTACACCCCCTTCCAGAGCTGCTATCCGTTTCTCGAACACGTCGGATGTAGGGTTCATGATTCGGGTATAAATATTCCCGAAGGCTTTCAGGGCAAACAAATCTGCGCCATGTGCCGAGTCGTTAAAAACGAATGAGGTAGTCTGGTAAATAGGAACCGCCCGTGAGTTGGTCGTTGGGTCAACTTCCTGGCCGGCGTGTAACTGAAGGGTATCAAAATGAAGTTGTGACATGATTATAGGGGTTAATTGTGGTTAAGTAGCAGACTGTTTGCTATTATCTGCCTTCGGCATATAGCCATACACACGACAAACCCTCCCGGTTTTCGTGAGCGATTTGCTGGAGATAGTTAGTAAGCCCTCCGGGGCATACATGACCAGATGTAGAGCATAGTGGTTTCGATTTATAGTCCCTAAAATAACTTTAGGCAGGAGTTAGCACCTTGCCATGTGGTAGGTTGCCAGCGGTTTGTAGAGCCTGATCTCTCCCCGCTTCTGTATAAATCAACGCGCGCTGGTATAGTTGGAAATAGCGCGAAGCGATTGACTTGATGGCGCAAGTATACTAGCCAAACGGCGAGAATCCAAACGAGGTCAGCCGAAACATATGAATGATTGAATAAACGGGCAGATTAACGAAAAGGCCTTTTCCCTGTTATTAAATCCTTTTGCCGATTTTGCCGTTATTTTTAGAAACTGTTTGAGTTAGCGATTATTTATGCACTACCGCTTATCTGCCGACCTTAATTTACCCCATTACATTGCCATTGAAGCCCGTTTGGTCGACATTACCACGCCGGAGATTGATTTGCAGTTGTCCGCCTGGCGACCAGGACGCTACGAGTTGCAAAACTTTGCCAAAAATATTCAGCGGTTTGACATTGTAGATGGAGCGGGAAATCCACTGTCGTTTCGCAAAATCACCAAAGACCGCTGGCGGGTACAAACGAACGGGGTAACGGAGCTGGTTGCCCGGTATAATTATCACGCGCTGTTGTCCACACCCAACCAGCTCAATGCGGGCAGTAGCTTCATAAGCGATACGCTCCTGTACGTCAATCCCGTAAATCTTTGCCTCTACGCCGAAGGTCGTATTAATGAGTCTTGCACGCTGGAAATAGACTTTTCTGATGACTGGACACTGGCCTGTGGTCTGAAACAACTGAACGCTACTACGTTACTAGCAGCTGATTTTTATGAATTGGTCGATTGTCCACTCGTGGCGGCACCCGTGCTGCAACACATTCAGTACGAGGTTGGTAATACCCCTTTTCATGTCTGGATTCATGGGGGGCGACGAACCGATGGGAACCCTACGTTCGATGCGGAGCGGATACGGCGGGATTTCAGCCGGTTTTCCGAAACTCAACTGGCCCTCTACGGCGAATTTCCCGAAGAGGCATACCATTTTTTGACCCTTATTTTGCCCGTACCCTATTACCACGGGGTGGAACACCGCAACAGTACGGTGCTCGTTCTGGGGACAAATGACGAGGGTGAAGGATTATATCAGGATTTGCTGGGCGTGGCTTCGCACGAGTTATTTCATGCCTGGAACATTATCCAAATTCGTCCGGCTGAACTGCTTCCGTACGATTTTACGCGGGAAAATTATTTTACCACCTGTTTTGTGGCTGAGGGCGTAACAACCTACTACGGTGATTTGATGCTTCGGCAGGCGGGCATTTTTTCGGATGAAGACTACCTGAAAGAACTACAGGTGCTGTTCAAACGACACTTCGAAAGTAGCGGTCTTGCTTTTCAGTCATTGACCGAATCGTCGTGGGATTTGTGGCTCGATGGGTACGAGAAGGGTGTGCCCGACCGCAAGGTATCCGTTTACCACAAAGGGGCTATTGCCGCGCTCATTCTTGACTTACACATTCGCCGGTCAACGAATCATACCCGCTCGCTGGACAACGTCATGCAGCAAATGTGGCAGCAATTCGGCAAGCCTTTTATTGGCTACACGCTGGACGATTACCGGGCTGTAACGGAAGCCGTAGCGGGCGAATCGCTGGACTGGTATTACGACCTGTGCATTTTCGGCAACCAGCCACTCGAAACAAAACTCAATGAGTATCTGGCCTGGGTGGGTTTACAGGTCGTTTATGAAGCACCCACCGCTGAACAACCCGGCGGTATCCGACTTCTGGAACTGGACGATGCCGGTGCTGACGGTCTGCTGAGTCGTCAGCACCGGATGCGGTGGTTTGGAAATTCGCTCACCGAGCCAGTACACGAAGGGCAGGAGGCATTGGTGTCGGAACAAAAAATAGGAAAGAAGGTCGTGGCCAAGTAGGCGTTACGTGCGGTGTCCATGCGCTTTTAGTAACCTGGCAGGTATTTCTGCTTTAATTTGTTTCCCTTATCAATCAAAATCATGGTAAAACAGCTTTGTCTGCTCTTTCTTCTTCCCAGCCTGCTACTGGCCCAGCCAAAACCCGAAAAGCCGTGGATGCTGGGGCCTTTTCAGAAAGAGAATGCGTACAACCCCATTCTTAGTGCTAAATCAGGTACGACATTCTATTGCCCTGTAAGGAAAGAGACCATTCAGTGGGAGCAAAAAGACGTGTACAATCCGGCGGCAGTAGTACGAAACAACAAAGTGTACATGATTTATCGGGCTGAGGATACGGTCCGGAGCGTGGGTGGAACGTCTCGTTTGGGGCTGGCTGTCAGTACGGATGGAATTCACTTCAATCGGATGCCCAAGCCCGTCTTTTACCCGGACAACGACCCCATGAAGTGCTACGAGTGGGAGGGAGGCTGCGAAGACCCACGCGTGGTAGAAAGCCCCAACGGGGTGTATGTGCTGACCTATACGGCGTACGATGGCGATAAAGCCCGACTCTGCGTAGCCACCTCACGTAACCTCACTGAATGGCATAAACAGGGACTGGCTTTTGCCGATGACCGCGCTAGCTGGTCGAAATCAGGGGCCATTGTGTGCAAACGAATCGGTAATCGACTGGTAGCGCAGAAAATAAACGGCAAATACTGGATGTACTGGGGTGACCAGCCCCAGCTTCGGCTGGCCACGTCCGATAACCTGTTGCACTGGACACCCCTCGAAACCAGCACCGGGCAACCAGTGGTAGCGGCTGAGTCGCGTAAGGGTAAGTACGACTCCCGCCTGCTTGAACCCGGACCGTTTGCCATGCTTACCAGTAAAGGTATTCTGCTGATTTACAATGGTATGAATGCTGACCAGAATGGGGATGATAAATTACCCAAAGGGGCTTACACGGGGGGGCAACTCCTGTTCGATGCCAATGACCCAACTAAACTTATCGACCGTTCCGAAACGCATTTTATCAAACCCGACCAGCCGTACGAGATGGAAGGGCAGGTAAATCAGGTCGTTTTTCTGGAAGGCATGGTGCCCTTTAAAGGCCGATGGTTCTTGTACTACGGCACCGCCGACTCGAAAATTGGTGTAGCGGTAGCAAATCAATAAAGCGATAACCCCCTACTGCTGAACGTAATCATGCACCCATCCCACCCCCAGGTTCTGTCTTTCGAGGAGTACGTCAACCACGATGCCACGGCCTTAGCCAAACTGGTAGAAACCGGAGCCGTTTCGCCCGCAGAACTGCTCGAAACGGCTATTGCCCGCGCCGAAGCTGTTAATCCAACGCTAAACGCCATTGTTACGCCCCTGTATGACAAAGGTCGTACGATGGCTGCGCATGTACCGGCAGGAGGCCCTTTTGCCGGGGTGCCTTTTTTGCTGAAAGACCTGGAAATGGAATGGGCCGGAACGCCCATGAAATCCGGCAGTAAGGGTTACAAGAACTACGTCTCCGCCACCGATAGTGAAGTAGTCAAGCGGCTAAAAAACGCTGGACTCGTATTCTTCGGCAAGACGAACACCCCTGAATTTGGTCTGACTCCCTACACGGAATCAATGCTCTACGGACCGGCCCGTAATCCCTGGAAACTGACTCACTCGCCGGGAGGTTCTAGTGGTGGGTCGGCCGCTGCTGTGGCCGCTGGCATTGTACCCGCAGCCACGGCGACCGACGGGGGTGGCTCTATCCGGATTCCGGCTTCCTGCTGTGGCCTGTTTGGACTAAAGCCATCGCGGGGGCGCGTTACGCTGGGTCCGCGTTTTGGTGAATTATGGAATGGGGCTGTAGCCGCCCACGCTATTACGCGAACTGTGCGCGACAGTGCGGGTCTGCTGGACGTTGTTGCAGGTGGACCGACGTACCGGCCGCTGGCTGGTGAACCGTACACTATTGCCCCGCCAGAGCGGCCATTCCGGGAAGAAGTGGGCCGGGAGCCGGGTAACCTGCGCATCGCCTTTTCTACCCAGTCGCTCATGCCCTCCCAGGTTACGGACCCGGTATGTGTTAACGCTGTACGGGAAACGGCCCGGCTACTCGAACGCCTGGGGCACACCGTTGAGGAATTGCCATTGCCCTACGAAAAAACCATTCTAACGGAGGCTTTTTTTGTGAACGTACTCAGCGAAACGGCGGCTGTACTGCGTGAATTGGGCCACTACTTGGGGAGGCCCGTTCGGCGCAGCGATGTAGAACTAAACACCTGGGCGCAGGCCCGGCTGGCCGAAGGCTTCTCGGCGGCTGACGCGGCTTTCCAAAAACGTCGCTGGAATACGCTGAACCGAAGTATGGGGCAACTCCACGAAACGTACGACCTGTTTTTAACGCCAACGTTGCCGCGTCCACCTATCGAAATCGGTACGTTTCAGAACAAATTATCCGAACAGCGACTGCTCAGATTAGTGGATTCTTTCGGCGGCTTGAAATACATGAAGGGCAGTAAAACAGTAGAGGCTCTGGCCGAACGGTCGCTCGGGTATATTTCGTTTGCCGCAATTACCAATATGACGGGCCAGCCATCCATGTCCGTACCCTTGCACTGGTCGGTAGAGGGGTTACCTATCGGGGTGATGTTCGCGGCTAAACTAGGCGACGAAGCAACGCTGTTCCGGCTGGCGGGACAACTGGAACAGGAGAAACCCTGGTTTGATAAACGGCCAGTCCTTTAAGGGATTGATGAATTGACAAACAAGCAGTTATTTGTCCAAAAGGGTTGATTAATGACTTACAACTACCAAAAAGTACGGATATGAGATATATATGACCGAAATAACTATACTGGAGTTTATTAACAACAATAATTAGTTTACTTTTTCAGTGTAAATATCTGTAATCTAGTAGTTTGAGTCTGCTTTCCTGAATTTTTTTTTACTACATTTGGCTATTATTAACCTCTACTCAGTTTTTGATAAGCAAAATTAGATGAGTATCCAAAAAGAGTCGTTCGATAAGCTCCTGGAAAAGTACGTGTTCAATGCTGCCGCTCAATTCATAGAGCAGGCGGATCCGAAAACGCAGGCAAAAGTAATCGACTTACTCAACCTTATCGGCAAGGCCATACCCTCTATTAGTGCACCTTTCAACACTACTTCGCTGGAATTGACTAATACTTTTTCTGCCGAATCCTACGATGTACAACTGGAAAGGCAGTGGAAAGAGGCCCTACGAAAGCCAGTTAGTAAAAAACATAATAAAAAATGAAATTCATGGTCTGACCCGGCGGCTGATCGATTTGTATCAAATCCGCATAGAGTCTACTATTCTTTGCATTGGCCGACTACAGGGGCTGCTGAAACGATCCCAGAAGAATTTATCGGATGCAGGTAGAAAATCTCACCTGATCAACCATTATCAATCGATCATAGACAGTAAAATTGCTTATCTGACCAGGATGCAGGCACTGCATCAAGAGGAACTGAATAAAGTGCAGGCGTAGTCGCAAGTGTACATTTACTCGCTGTAATCCAGTTCTTTACCAAACGTCTCTTCTATCGTTATCAGCGACCAAAACCCAATACCGAAGCAGACGAGGGCTACAATGGCTCCCGCTTCAATGACGCCCAGTGTCTGTTTCATCGCCTGGAAAGCGGGGATTGTAAGCAATGTGGTGGCCCGAACGTTGTTGGCAACGGAGGTAGTGGCTGTAGCCCGCAAATTCGTCCCGAAACTTTCGGCAGTTATGGTCAGAAACATGGCAATATAGCCAATCCCGAAACCCAGGGCCAGGCAAACAGCGTAGAAGGCACCAGCGGTGCTAATACCACCAAACAGATAGATGATGACCAAGAAGAAGGTCAGTCCCATCATCAGCCCAATAGCTTTCCGGCGCGAACGAAGCCACTGACTCAGAAAGCCACTGAATAAATCCCCCGTAACGGTGCCGATATACGTGAACATGACGCAACGGCCTGGTTGTATGACCTCCTCGATTCCTATTGCTTTGCCAAACTCATTCCCAAAGGTGGCCAGAATACCAATAATCAGGTAGGTGGGAACGGCAATACCCATGCAGCGGAGATAGCGTAAGGTAACGGCCCGGTTACGAAATAAAGCCCAAAAATTCCCCCGTACTACGCCCGTTTCCTGCACTCGTTTGAACATTCGGGATTCGAGTACACTCACCCGCAGGACTAATAGTCCCAGGCCTAAGCCTCCGCCAATAAAATAAGTAGTCCGCCAGTCGAAGAGTGAAACGGTAAAGTAAGCCACTACAGCACCAAGCAGGCCTACGCTTGCTACCAGCGATGCGCCGTAGCCGCGCAAACGGGGTGGTAAAATCTCACTCACGAGGGTAATACCCGCTCCTAATTCACCGGCCAGACCCACGCCTGCCACCAACCGAAGGAAGGCATATAGTTGCGGGTCCTGAACGAAACCACAGGCTACATTGGCAAGAGAATAGGTGATTATACTCCCGAATAAGACAGATAACCGGCCACGTTTATCACCCAGAATCCCCCATAGAATTCCCCCAATCAGGAGGCCTGCCTGTTGGTAATTCAGAATACGCCCGCCAACAAGTGAAACATCGGCTTCGGACAGACCCAAATCGTGCAGGCTTGGTACCCGTACGATATTGAACAATAGCAGGTCATACACATCGACGAAGTAACCCAGAGCCGCCACAATAACCGGCAGGGTAAAGAGAGGGCGGATATTCGTGCTCATTTCACGTAGTATGATTCGAGGTCATTGATTGTTTCAAAAACAATCAATGACCTCGAATGACCACCAATTAATTTTACCAGAACCGGATATACAGCATGGATACCAGCATGATAATGATAACGACCATAGCCATACTGCTGGGGGCCAGTTTGAACATAGACGAGTCGATAGCCAACCCTTTGGGGTTTACTTTTGGCCCGGCCAGGCTAATGAGCACCATCATCGCAACAGTCAAAAAGAACGCCCAGCCCATAGCAATCAGGAAGGGTATCTCATAAACGCCATCACTGTTTAGAAAAGCCGTGTACATAATCGTTTCGGGACCAAACAGGCTGGGCGCGAAGTTATTGAACAGAACCGCAAAGCCGAAACCTCCCAAAATGCCGGCAATAGCTGCTATACCGGTAGTGCGTTTCCAGAAGAAACCCAGCAGGAACACCGCGAAAATGCCGGGGCTGATGTAGCCGGTATATTTCTGAATAAACGTAAAACCACCTTCGCCACCAATACCAAGGGCATCTTCCCAGGCCAGGGCAATGGATAGCGCTACGGCCACCAGAATCGTGGCTCGTCCAATCCAGAGCGAACGGGCTTCGCTGGCGGTTTTATTGATGTATTTCTGGTAAATATCGAGGGTGAAAATGGTTGAAATGGAGTTGGCTTTACCCGCCAGCGAGGCCACAATGGCCGCCGTCAGGGCGGCAACCGACAGGCCTTTCAGACCCGTTGGTAAAAACGTCAGTACCGCGGAGTAAGCGTTATCGCCCGATACGACACCGTTACGGAGCATTTCGCCCTGTAGTCCACCATTTTTGTGAATCACAAAAGCGGCAATACCGGGCAACATCACAATAATTGGCATGAAGATTTTCAGTATGGCTGCAAAGAGAATACCGGTACGGGCGGTTTTGAGGTCCGCTCCCAGTGCTCGTTGCGTAATGTACTGATTACAGCCCCAGTAGTTGAGGTTAACAACCCACATGCCGCCCAGGTACATCGCAATACCCGGAAGCGTCAGGTACCGCTTAATGTCGGCAGCTGGTGCACCGGCAACCGGTTTTTCGAAAATCATGTGGAAGTGGTCATCGGCATCTTTAAACATGGCCCCCAATCCCGAAATAATGCCCCCGTCCAATCCCATCGTCAGGCTTACCTGCTGCAGAGCCAGATAGGTAGTGACCAGACCACCAATGATAAGGACCAGCACTTGAATAACATCCGTATACCCGATCACATTCATGCCCCCCAGGGTAATGAAAATAGCGAACACACTTAGGCACAGAATGACTATGTGAAAGCTATCTCCCCCTATCAGGCTACTGATAGCCAGCGCACCCAGGAATAAAATGGATGTTAAGTTGACAAATACGTACAGAAACAACCAGAAAACGGCCATTATTAAACTCACCGTGTCATTGTAGCGCGTACTCAGGAACTGCGGCATGGTGTAAATCTTGTTCTTGAGATAGATCGGGATAAACCACACCGCTACAATAATCAGAGAGATGGCCGCCAGCCATTCGTAAACCGCAATAGCAACCCCAAAGCGGTAGCCATCACCCGACATGCCAATGAACTGCTCGGCGGAGATGTTCGACGCAATAAGGGAAGCTCCGATGGCCCACCAGGTCAGTGACCCTTCTGCCAGAAAGAAATCTTTGGTGTCTTGTTTCGTTTTTAGATTTCGCCGGTAGATCCAGTATCCGTACGAGGAAACACCGATAAAATACAGGAAGAAAATAACGTAATCGGTCAGGGCAAGTTGGTTCATTGGAACAGTCTGGTAGTTGTGTTTTTAAATCAGCCTGTAAAAAAGCAATTATTTCTCTAAATAGGATTACTGTCAGTCAAAATCATTTGAAGTTTAATCAATTATCAACCATCAATCGGTAAAAAACTGTCAATTTGACATTTATAATTAGAAATTAAGCAGTGTACGGACTATTGCCCATTATAGGCTCACCGAGTATTAGCGTTATTTTTTTCGAATCTGTTCTGCTTTCTTTTCCGATGGAATGACCGCTACTTTTTCTTCCCGTTCCGTTTGGTCGAGGTACACCGCGTACTCGGCTGGCTGGATTCGTACACCAAAATGATTGGCATATGCCTGCGTAAACTCCGCCCCGAAATACAGGATATTGGCGGTATAATAAATCCAGGTCAAAATAACGGTTAAGGACCCAGCCGCACCGTAGGTTGACTGGGTGCCAGCCGTCTCAATATATAAGCCAATCAGATACTGACCCAGCATAAAGAGCAGCGCCGTAAAAACGGCTCCCAGCCGAACGTCTTTCCAGGCAATTTTGGCATCAGGAAGCACTTTAAAAATCGTACCGAAGAGTAGGGTGACAACAGCCGTGCTAATTATAAAATTAATGACACTGATGATGTAAACACCCAAATCGGGCAACCAGTCGGTAAGATGGCTTCTTAACACCAGCAGGAACCCGTTAATCAACAGCGACACCATCAATAGAAAACCCAGGCTTACTACCAGAGAGGATGATAACAGCCGGTCCTGGATCAATTTCAGCCAGCCTCGTTTTGGTTTCGCCTTGACGCGCCAGATTATGTTGACCGATTCCTGAATCTCGACGAATATGCTTGTTGCACCAATTAGTAATGTGACGATGCCGAAGGCTAGAGCGGTGTTCGTTTTGCCAGACAGGCCAACGTTCTTGATCATATCCTGAACCTGGTTGGCCGCTTCGTTGCCAACTAGCCCGTTGATTTGTGAAAAAATCTGCCCCTTTATGGCTTCCTCGCCAAAAAAAATGCTGCTCAGTGATATGACCAATACGAGTAGGGGAGCCAGCGAAAAAACAGTGTAGTAAGCCAGAGCAGCACTAAGTTTCAAACAACGATCATCCAGGAAACCATTGAACGAATCACAGAGGACAATCCAGGCATTGTTAAAAAAATCCTTGATCGTTTTTGTATCCATAGCAGAAAGAGGGGTAGGGTGTTGAAGCGGGTTGCGATGTATGTCAACGAGTCAGCTAAATAACCGAAATGAGGTTGAGTTGTTGCTGGTTGGCGTATTGTTAACGTTAAGTCAGAATGAAAAATAGACCGTTAGGGCCTTCATGGCAGGAAATATAAGCTGTCCTGTCAGTAAAGAAAAGAAATCACGGGCTTCTGTTAGTGAAAGAATACCATGCATTATGATCAAATTTAATTACCCCGTATTCGCGGTTTTAATCGGGCTGATCCTAACGGTCAATAGCACCTTTGGCCAGTCAGATAAAACCGTTTTAGTGCAGAAAGAATGGATTTACGAACAGGCTCCTTTTCCGGAGTGCCATGCGTCTACTATCGCCGAAACGCCACAGGGGTTGGTGACTGCTTGGTTTGGGGGAACCCATGAGCGCCACCCGGATGTGGGCATATGGACAAGTAGAAAGACCGCATCGAACTGGACCCCACCCATTGAGGTAGCCACGGGCGTGCAACCCGACGGCAAACGGCTACCCTGCTGGAATCCGGTCCTGTTTCAAATACCCAAAGGTGACCTGCTTTTGTTTTATAAAATTGGCCCCAGCCCATCTACCTGGTGGGGAATGCTGAAGCGGTCGGCGGATGGGGGAAAAACCTGGTCCGAAACCGAACGCCTGCCCGATGGCATTGCCGGTCCCATCAAAAATAAGCCGGTTCTACTCCCATTGGGCGTGTTGCTTTGCCCGACCAGTTCCGAAGATCACAACTGGCGGGTACATTTCGAGATGACCAGCGATTGGGGTAAAACCTGGACGAAAACCGCACCCATTAACGATGGTGTGGAGGATGGTGCCATTCAGCCCAGCGTTCTGTTCCACCCAGATGGACAGTTGCAGGCCCTTTGCCGAAGTCAGCGAAGTGGATTTATTGTGGAAACCTGGTCGAAGGATCAGGGTAAGACGTGGTCACCCCTTCAGAAAACAACCCTGCCCAATCCGAACTCAGGTACCGATGCTGTAACCCTGAAAGACGGTCGGCAAGTGCTGGTGTACAACCCAACGTCGCCGGTTAATGGCAAATCCGGACCACGGACCCCGCTGGACGTTGCTATCTCCGACGATGGAAAAACCTGGAAAACGCTGGCCGTGCTCGAAAATGAACCGGGTGAATACTCCTATCCGGCCGTGATTCAAACCAGTGATGGCCGGGTTCATATCACCTATACCTGGAAACGCAACCGCATCCGACACGTTGTGATTGACCCGAAGTTATGACGACAAACCAGCAACTTTACGGAAGTGATGCACCATTGCCGGTCTACACCGAACTAAGGGCTGGCCCATTGACGGTTGGTTACGAAGAGGGGGCCTTTCGGTACTTCCGGTGGGGTAACGACGAAATTCTGCGGATGATTTACGTTTCGATGCGGGACGAAAACTGGGGTACTCTACCTCCTATCCGCTCGAACGAAGAAGTAATCATCGGTACGGACCATTTTAAGGTGCGTTATGATTGCCACTACGAGCGGGATTCGACTGTATTATTCACCTGGAAAGTAGCCGCCGATGGGAACGCTGATGGGTCATTCAGCATGACGATTGATGGGCTGACGCATCAATCGTTCCTGCGCAATCGGGCGGGTTTTTGCATCCTGCATCCCATTCAGGGCACGGCCGTGCAACCCTGCCAGCTGCTCCATTCCGACGGACAATGGGAGTCTACGCATTTCCCACAGACGATAAGCCCGGAAAATCCCTTCAAACAGCTTACTGGTATGCGTTGGCAACAGGCCGACGGGGTCTGGTTCCGGCTGGACATGCGTGGCGATGTGTTTGAAACGGAAGACCAGCGCAACTGGACGGATGCTTCGTTCAAAACGTTCTGTACCCCGTCGTCGATTCCTACTCCAGTGCAGCTTCAGGCCGGAGACCGGGTGCGCCAGCAAATCGAGTTTCAGCCCGAACAACCGCTACCGGTTTCGTCAATGCTAGAGACTCGGGAGGTTATGATTCGGGTATTCGAACAGGAAAGAACCCCGCTACCTGCCATTGGCGTTGGAGCTTCCACCGAAGTTGGGGTACTAACCGAATCCATTCGAAAAGTGTTACAACTGTGCCATTTTGACCATTATCGGGTGGAAGTTGTTCCGGCTCAGACTGGCTGGGAAACGGACTTTCGGGCGGACGTTGCTAATGCCCTTGACGGCGAAATACCGGTGCTTGCTGCCCTGCATTTAACGGATAACCATGCTGCCGAACTGAGCGACTTTCTGAACGTAGTGCAACGGAATGAGGTCGCACTAGCAGAAATCACGCTGTTCTCGGTCAATGAGCCGGTCACAACGGCGGCTGTACTGGCAACGGTTCCCGACATACTGCGAAAAGCGTTGCCGAAAACGTGTATCGGCGCGGGGACCAACGACAATTTTACCGAATTGAACCGCAACCGGCTGTCAACTGATAAAGTCGATTTTATTAGCTATAGTGTTCATCCGCAGGTGCATGCCTTCGATAATCGGTCGATGGTAGAGACCCTTGACACCCAGGGCAATACCGTACAGACAGCCCGAACATTTTCGGATTCTGTCCCCATTCACGTATCGCCTGTAACGCTCCGACAGCGGATTAATCCTTACGCACACGACCCAAAAGACTGTGTACAGACAAACAATCAGAAAGCTGACCCCCGGCAACCGTCATTGTGGGCCGCAGGCTGGACGCTGGGGAGTATAAAGTACCTGGCCGAATCGGGTGCGGAGTCGATAACCTATTTTCAGACGGCCGGTCATCAGGGAATCACTTCGGCCGATGGGCAACTGTATCCGTTGGGAGTGCTTTTGGTGGCTGTACAGAATTTTAGGGGTGCACAGGTCATTCGTACCGAAAGTAGCGACCCGCTGATGTGTAGCACGTTGCTCCTGACCGATGGTACACATCGGTGTTGGCTGGTGGCCAACCATACAGGCCAGCCCGTAACAGTTCAGCTACCCGAAACGGTACAGGGCGGATACCGAATTACGATCGCACCGGCGCAGCGAATGGAACTGAATTTAGCTGATGTAAGTCGCCTTACTCTGGAGCCTTTTGGAACGTGGGTGCTGTCGTGTTAGCAGGTACTAATCCGGCTGGTTGGTTCTCCGTACTCCACGAACTGGTTTAGGTTGGTTAGGGTTAGAAATAACAGCCGGATACCGTTGGGTGTCTGCGCAAGAAAGTTTGTACACTAACCACTGCATGTTTCGTCTGTTTTCTTCCCCATTACTCTGGCGGGTCCCGGTTGCCCTGCTTACGCTGGCCGTTTTGTTATTTTCCATGAGTGGG
This sequence comes from Cytophagales bacterium, assembly GCA_038236215.1. Lineage (GTDB taxonomy): Bacteria > Bacteroidota > Bacteroidia > Cytophagales > Spirosomataceae > Spirosoma. The sequence continues at coordinate 19,365 of JBBSTD010000033.1, forward strand.
TACGCCATTTCCTTCAATAGCCATCGCATTAAAGATGTAGCGTATGTAGCATCAACTTCTCCCGATTTTGACTCCCAACGGCACATACTAGATATCTACACGCCCAATGGAAAATCGACTAAGGCCCGGCCCGTTGTGGTGTTTATTCACGGAGGAAGCTGGAATAGCGGGAGTAAAAATATCTACTGGTTTATTGGCAGGCGACTGGCCAAACAGGGCGTAGTAGCCGTCGTCATAAACTACCGGCTGGCCCCGGCGGTAGAAGTCCCCTCAATGGCCAATGATTGCGCACGGGCAGTACAGTGGACCAAACAGCACATCGGTGAATACGGGGGAGACCCCAACCGGATTTTCGTCATGGGGCATTCGGCCGGTGCTGGGTTGGCCGCTTTATTAGCCACCGACGACGAATTATTCACTAAAATTGGCGCGGACCAGAATCCAGTGAAAGGGGCCATTCTCGATGACCCTGCCGGACTGGACATGTTTGACTATCTGACCAAAATGCAATACCCCGGCGACGAACGGTACCTGATTCCGTACGGGAAGAATCCCGCCGTCTGGCGGGCGGTATCGCCGATGTACTACGTTAAGGCCGGTTGCCCACCTATGCTGATTTACGTGGGCGGCAAAACGTACCCCAGTATTACTAGTAGTTCGAAGCGGTTCCACGAAAAATCACAGGAACAGGGCGTGAAAAATGAACTAACAACCCTGCCCGGCAAAAAACACATTCCGATGGTAGCCCAACTGTTCTGGAAAAAGAACATCATCTACCAGGACTTGCTGAAGTTCGTCGGGGCGCTGTAGGGGGGAGGCTGCTTTTAGCTTTGCCAGTTATGGAACCATTACAAGACTGCTTTCTCAGGCAATCAGCAATTAATGAGGTTGTTGCAGAGAATAAGTCGAAAACTCGTTTACCCTCTCATCAATTGGAAAATCCGGTGTATTAATCTTTTCGATACGTTTACTATCTAAGGCTTAAACGCGTTAAACGAGTAATGAAAAAATACATGGGGTGGTTGCTAACCACAGGGCTGTTTCTTTTGATTACTGGAATGAGTACTCTGGCTCAACCGGTGAAGGGCTACAATTTGGGGGATGCTGTTGCCGATTTTCAATTGAAGAATATTGATGGACTTCCTATTTCGCTGAGTAACTATCGCAACAGGAAAGGACTAATTGTGGTATTTACGAGCAATCACTGCCCTTTCTCAAAAGCCTACGAAGAGCGGCTTATTGCGCTGGATCGGAAATTTGCCGGGCAGGGTTATCCGGTACTGGCAGTAATGGCCAATGACCCGGTGGCCTACGAGGAGGATTCGTTCGAAAACATGAAAGTCCGTGCCCAGGCTAAAAAGTACCCTTACCCTTACGCAATGGACGAAACACAGTCAATGGCCCGCGCTTTTGGTGCGACACGACTTCCGGAAGTATACGTCCTCAAACAGAACGCCGGTCAGTTCATTCTCGAATATAAAGGGGGCGTTGACGATAATCCGCAGGATACAGGTAGCGTGCAACGTCGATACATCGATGACGCAGTTAGTAGTTTATTGGCAGACAGGCCGGTACAGTCGCCTATTACCAAACCAATTGGGTGCGGTATTAAGTGGAAGTAAAGGAACGTGTCTGGCCACCATAACAAATAGTTATATTACTGTGTTTTACTTGTATTGTATAGTAACTTTGTGATGCTGCTCTGCACGATTCAGAATAAGAACGTCAATTCATATTCTGGAAGATGATGCCAATGGCCAACGTACTGTTGTTCGGGGTGAAACCGGAACAGGCGGGAACATTCATGTTTACAGTGGATAAAACAACGAAAAAATAACCCCAAACCAGCCATGGAGTTAAACGCATTGACTGCCCCGCTCACCATACACGAAATAGAGTGGCGGGTGCAAAGCCAGACCAAAGACGGTCAGAAAATTATTGTGGTACCTTACATCACTAACCGCTGTGTGATGCAGCGTTTCGACGATCAGTTTGGCTGGGCGGGCTGGCAAAATGAGATAAAGGAAATTGACGGGGGCTTTTTATGTACCATCACGGCCATTTTGCCCGGTGGCGAAATGGTGAAGAAAACGGATGGCGCCAGTCGCACTGCCGTTGAACCGGTAAAGGGGGGTATCAGCGATGCCATGAAACGTTGCGCTGTGCAGTTTGGCCTAGGCCGGGCTTTGTATGATTTTCCCAAGGTAATGATTCAAACCACGGACAAGTATATCCCAAACTGGGCTGCTCCGCTGTTGGACAAGATGGTGGAAAAACTCAACGCGGGCGGCCTGGTTCGTGATGTGGTTGTGCTCAAGCCTGAACATGCTAAGGTTCCCCCCAAGGAAGCATAAAAACCATTTTATGATTCTGCCAGGCTGACAGACGAACGAGCGTATAGACAGCCTGCTTAGTTGATTATACGCAGGGTCCGGTAATTTAATGTACTCAAATCCAAGAACGCTGAAACTACGTTTATTGAGTATCTACTTACCGTAACCCTGTATGTATAAAGACTATACTGACGAAGAATTGGTTGACAGTTACCTGAAAACCCGTCAAAATACCTACTTCGATCAACTTTATGAACGTTACTGTCATAAGGTGCATAGCAAATGCCTGTCGTTTACCAAAGACAGGATGCAGGCAGATGATTTGACGCAGGATATATTCATACGGCTGTTGGGTAAACTCGAAAGTTATAAAAAACACGCCAAGTTTTCTACCTGGCTCTACTCCATTACATCCAATTATTGTACAGATCGGATTCGTTCTACCCGCGCCCGTCATTATCCCATACTGCTGGATAACTGGGGAAGTATAACCCTCATCTCCGAGGATAATGAAGTAGAACAACAGGTGGAGTTAAACCGGGTAAAAATCCAGTACGCGCTTACCCGTATGCCGCTCATCGAACAGCATTTGCTACAAAAGAAATACCAGGAAAATACCAGTATACAGGAATTAGCCATTCATTACTCCCTGACGGAAAGTGCCGTTAAGATGCGCCTGAAGCGATCGCGTGACCGACTGCGCCAGTTCTATGGAGAAACCAGAATAGGTTAAGGGCTTTATTTTCCGAGGTGTTATAAAAGAATGAGTTACCTGAAAGTAACCCCCATATCATTTAGTTAAGTCCATCCCTGAATCAGTATGCCGACCCGAACGCTTTCCTGCTGGAACGTCTGGGTCGGCATACTGGTTTTCGGGCGAATGGCGGACGTAGAAACCCTTTCGGTACGATAGATTTGAGAGGGGCTGTTACTTTTGAGTCGTTTTAAGTCTCAAAACCCATTACCAGCTAAAAATGGAGCCTTATTCGGACGAAGAGTTGGTTCGGTTGTATGTCGATACGCAGCGAAATGTCTATTTCGAACGTCTATACGAACGTTATTGTGACAAAGTATACCGAAAATGCCTGTCGTTCACTAAAAATCCGGTTCAGGCGGAGGACTTGACGCACGACATTTTTCTCAAATTAATTGTCAAACTCAGTAGCTTTCAGGAGCAGGCCAAATTCTCAACCTGGCTGTACTCAATCACCTATAATTATTGCACAGACTATATTCGTACGACTAATACACGCCGGGAGCTGTATGTAGATGACCAGTGGGAGCGGCTGGATGTTAGTGGGGATGACGGGTTAGCTGAACTGGCTGAAATGGAAGCCCGTCAGATGGAGCAGGCGTTACATCAATTACCGCCCGATGAACAAGCCATGCTGCTGATGAAGTACCAGGATGATATCAGTATTCGGGATATTGCATCGGTTACCGGCTTAACGGAGACTGCCGTAAAAATGCGCCTGAAACGCTCGCGGGATAAGCTCCGCAAGTATTATCTGGAGGGTGTGGTATTCTGGCTATTACTAGCCATCAAAGCAATCCTGTCCATTCGTTTTCCTTTTCGTTAACCAGCTGCTATGGAAAATCATAACCCATTTAAAGAACTTGAGCCGGATGCTTCCTGCCCACCCCATCTGAAAACAGAACTGGTTTCAGAGATTGATTTGATCCGCAACGCCATCACCGTGATAGAGCTGTACGTTGGTGATTTGTTTGGAACAGCCCTTACGTTACTTGATCCCCCTCACGACTCCCCTGACGCTGTATGAACGAAATCCCGGCACTCACCGAAATTTTACGGACTACCTTTCAAAGCCTGATTACGCAGTTTGCTGACTTTATTCCCCGTCTGATAGGGGCCACCATTATCCTGTTGATTGGTATCGGCTTCGCCCGACTGGTTGCCATCGTTGCCCGTCGGGTGCTGGGTAAGGTTGGTCTGGATAAGGTTGGCAAACGGCTGAATGAAATCAGCATTATTAAACAACTAAACACCGAAATCAAGTTAAGCGAAATTGTAGCGAAGGTTCTATACTATTTTATTCTGCTGGTTTTTATTAAAGCCGCAACCGAAAAACTAGGGGTCACCGCTATCACCGAAACGGTAGCCTCACTGATAGACTTCATCCCCAAGCTGATTGCGGCCGCTATTATCCTACAGGTAGGCGTTTTACTGGCCGATTTACTGCGGGAAGCGGTATTGAGTGTCTGCAAATCATTCAATATTGCGTCGGGTCGATTGCTGAGCATGATCGTGTTCGCTTTCTTTTTAATCATCACCATTATCAGTGCGCTGGGACAGGCTGGTATCAATACCGAAATTCTCGAATCCAGTTTTAGCCTCATCATTGGGGGAATCATTTTTGCCTTCGCTATCGGATATGGAATCGCTTCTCGGGATCTGATGGCCAACATCATATCGTCCTTTTACACGAAAAATAAATATAAAGAAGGGCAAATCATTCAGGTAGACGATGCAAAAGGGGAGATAGTAAAAGTCGATAACATATCTCTAACTCTCCGCACGGGCGATACCACCACGGTTATTCCGCTACAACTACTACAAACAAAAAAAGTGGAGGTGTTCGAGAAACCAATCGCCCCATCTACCGTCTAACAAGATTCCTGCTAACCTCACTACGGGGAAATCATGAATAAACGCGTACTATTTGCCTTTTGCTGCTGTCTCCCTTTACAGCATGTGATAGCTCAGGATTCGATCCGGGTTACCAAAAATTTTGAAGACGTAGTGTCTGTAAAGCCCGATACGTCGTACTGGCAGCGGTCTTTCAGCGGGGGAGTCAATTTAAATCAGGCATCGTTCAGCAACTGGTCGGGTGGGGGCGTAAATTCCCTGGCAATAGGCGGAGCTATATCGGCCCGCGCCCTCTACGAAAAAGGAAAAACATCCTGGGATAACACCGCTGATCTGCAACTGGGGTACGTTACCCAACTAGGCAACACGCGCAAAGCGGCCGACCAAATTATCATTATCTCGGTGTTGGGACAAAAAATTGCTCCCAAGTGGGATGTGTTTGTATCTGGAACTTTCAATACGTTCTTCGCTGCCGGCTATCGGTACGATAAACTCCCCGCCGATCAGATCCGGTTGCGGGTTTCTAATTTCTTCGCACCGGCTCAGTTAACCCTCTCGACCGGCATTGCCTATAAGCCGAACGACTGGTTCTCGCTCCGAATGAGTCCCATTGCTCCGCGTTTTACCTTCCTGGCCGACCAGAGTGTACGGGTACGCCAGTTGGCCGATGGCACGTACATTCCCGATGCTACGCAGAAAGCCTATGGGGTTGACCCCGGGAAAGGTGTTCGTGCCGAGTGGCTGGCCTTTCAGCTACAGGCGGCTCTGAACAAGAACCTGACCGATAATATATCCCTGAATACACGCTATCAGCTTTTCTCAGAATACGCGCATCTGGACAACATCAATCACCGGCTCGATTTTTTATTAACCGCAAAAGCAAGTCAGTATCTGAGCACAACGATTGGCCTGATTTTACTGTACAATAAGGATTTCAGTCCCAGTCTCCAGATTCAGCAAACGCTGGCTGTTGGACTGGTTTATAACCTGAGTTCATTCAAAAAAAAGCGGGATGCCCAGAAAGCCGACGACCCCTTACCGGGCCGTTTTTGATTTTACCAAAAAAAAGTATATTCTCTGTTTGATTGCATATTTTCAGTTTTTCTAACCTAAAAATCAATTGTTTATGATAAGTGAATTCAAACTATTCATTGCCCAGGGAAACGTTCTCGACCTGGCTGTTGGTGTCATTATTGGTGCCGCTTTTGGTAAAATTACTACCTCACTGGTAGAGGATATTCTTAACCCAATTATTGGGTTAGCATTGGGTGGTATTGACTTGAGTCAGTTGAAAGTTGTACTGAGAGAAGCGGTTGGAACCGTTCCTGAGGTAGCCATCCGGTATGGTAATTTCCTGAATACGCTCATTCAGTTCCTGATCATTGCCTGGGTTATTTTCCTGATTGTAAAAGGGGCCAACCATATGCGGATATCCAGGTCGCTGGCTCCCAAAGAATAGATGATGCAAAATAAATTTTTGGTAGAAAAGCCCTGACTGATAGCCGGGGCTTTTCTATTTATGCGTTATTTTGCCATTGGTACAGATTCGCTATGGTAGTGCAGAAGATAGTTATTTTAGGTGGGGGCGAAAGTGGTGTCGGTGCTGCTTTGCTGGCACAGGCCAAAGGGTTTGACGTTTTTCTATCCGATAAAGGTTTGTTGGCTGAAAGCTACCGGTCAACGTTACAGAAGGCTGGTATTCCCTTCGAAGAAGGGCAACATACGGAAGAACGTATTCTGGCCGCCAGCGAAGTAATAAAAAGCCCCGGTATTCCGGCAACAGTGCCACTAGTACAAAAACTTCGGGCGCAAGGAGTCCCCATCATCTCCGAAATTGAGTTTGCCGCCCGCTACACCAATGCCCGATTGATTGGTATTACGGGCAGTAATGGCAAAACCACCACTACCCTGCTGATTTATCACCTGCTAAAAACGGCCGGGCTAAATGTTGGGCTGGCGGGGAATATTGGGGATAGTTTTGCCGAACAGGTAATAACCGATACGTTCGACTACTTTGTGCTAGAACTGAGTAGTTTTCAATTGGATGATATGTACCATACGCATTTGAATGTGATGGTGCTGCTCAACATTACGCCCGACCATCTGGACCGGTACGACTACAACTTTGACCAGTACGTAGCGTCTAAGTTTAGGATTTTACAGAACGCTTTGCCCAGTGACGATTTTATTTATTTCGCCGAAAGCCAGCCCATTATGGCTGAACTGGCCCAAAATACACCCGACGTACAGTCTCTACCCATCTCGCTGACAACAACTGGTTCACCCGGTGGATATTTGACGGACGGCCAATTGACGGCAATAAATAAGGAGCATTTGTTTACGCTTGCACAGGCCGAAACGCCCCTTCGGGGACTGCACAACGCCATTAATATGCTGGCGGCTATCTTGGCCGCGCAGTCGGTTGGCGTATCGAAGGAGGCTATTGAAACTGGCCTGAAAACGTTCCAGAATGCGGCTCACCGGCTCGAACCAGCCGGAACTATCAACGGGGTTCAGTTCATCAACGACTCAAAAGCAACGAATGTCGACTCGGTATTTTACGCCCTGTCGAGTATGGATGCACCCGTGATATGGATTGCCGGTGGTCTGGACAAAGGCAACGACTACAGCCAGCTCGATGAATTGGTTAGCCAAAAAGTAAAAGCACTCATCTGTCTTGGCGTAGATAATCATAAATTAGTAGATTATTTTGATAACACGCTCTCGTCCATTCATGAAACCCGGCAGGTTGAAGATGCCGTAATGCAGGGACTTGCCTGGGCACAGCCGGGTGATGTGGTCCTGCTGTCGCCTGCCTGCGCCAGTTTCGATTTGTTTAAAAATTACGAGGATCGGGGTAACCAGTTCAAAGCTGCGGTTAAGAAACTACTGGATGATGCATGATATAGGGTATAGGCACCAGCCATCTACGCTACATCATATATTATTCATCATACATAAAAATCATGGCACTAAGCGAATGGATTCGTACGCATCTGAAAGGTGACCGCCAAATCTGGTGGATTGTTCTTTATCTATCTATCATGAGTATTCTGGTTGTGTATAGCGCAACGGGTACCAAAGCATTCAGAGAACTGGATGGTAACACCGAAGCATTCCTGTTCAAGCATGGGCTATTGCTGCTGATTGGTGTTGCCTGCACGTATTTTGCCCATAAAATCAACTACGTTCACTATGCCCAACTGTCCAAATTTGGTCTTTGGCTGTCTATTCCCCTGTTGTTGTGGGCCTACTGGAAGGGAGAGACGCTGAATGACGCATCCCGCTGGGTTACTATTCCCATTATTAACCAAACGTTTCAGCCGTCCGATTTGGCCAAGCTGGCCCTCATTTCTAATCTGGCCGCTATGCTGGCCAAGCGGCAGCGGTTCATGGATAACCCGGCGGTACTGTTCAATCTCATTCTGTGGATTGCCATTATTTGCTCACTCATTATTCTCTCGAATACATCAACAGCCTTATTGCTGGCTGCCACGTGTTTTTTGCTGATGTACATTGGGCGGGTACCCGTTCGCTACTTGGGCTACATGATTGTTGCCTGTTTGCTATTTGGCGGTATTGCCCTAGCGTATGGGCAGCGGTTAGGTACGGCCGTTAGCCGGGTCAGTATGTTCACCCGGTCGGATACGATTCCGTTTCAGGTCGAGCAGTCCTATATCGCGCTGGCCAACGGAGGTATTACCGGACAGGGACCGGGTAACAGTCATCAGCGTAACACGCTGCCCAACCCATTTTCCGATTTCATCTATGCCATTATCGTCGAAGAATATGGTTTGATATTGGGCGGTATTCCCGTGGTACTGGCTTACCTCTGGTTTTTGTGGCGAGGGTTAAAAACACTTCAGAAAGCAACCCGACCATTTGGCGGATTATTATCAGCAGGGCTCACGTTCAGCATTGTTTTTCAGGCCTTTGCCAGTATATGCGTAGCGGTCGGTCTGGCTCCCGTAACGGGTCAGCCTTTGCCGTTGCTAAGTATGGGGGGAACGTCGCTTATATTTACCGGTCTGGCGATTGGCATTATTCTGAGCGTCAGCCGGGATGAAGCCGACGAGAGTAAAATATAAACGATATGAACGTTATCATTAGCGGGGGGGGAACCGGCGGGCATATTTATCCGGCCATTGCCATTGCCAATGAACTGAAAGCCATTGACCCCACCACCGAAATCCTGTTTGTTGGGGCCGAAGGGAAGATGGAAATGGAAAAAGTGCCCAGTGCCGGTTACACCATTGTGGGCCTGCCGGTAGTGGGCATAAAGCGCGAACTGACCTTGGACAACCTTGTATTTCCAATAAAGTTAGGACGAAGTCTCCTGCGTGCCCGGCAAATTGTCCGCGATTTTCAGCCCGATGTTGCTGTGGGTGTTGGCGGGTATGCCAGTGGTCCCGTCTTGCTGGCGGCATCCCTGAAGGGAGTCCCCACACTGATTCAGGAGCAAAATTCCTACGCCGGACTAACGAATAAAGTGCTGGCCCGCTGGGCAAAACGTATCTGCGTTGCCTATCCCGGCATGGACGCTTTCTTTCCCGCCGATAAACTAAAACTAACGGGTAACCCCGTCCGAAGTGATATCCAGTATGCCGATAGGCAGGTTGAGGCTGGTCGTGCCTTATTTACCCTTGCCGCCAATCGTCCAACGCTGTTGATTATTGGCGGTAGTCAAGGAGCACGAACGATCAATGAGAGTATAGAGGCTGGTCTGTCCCACTTTGTCGATGCGGGCATTCAGGTGATTTGGCAAACGGGTACGGGGTTCATTGAGCGAGCGCGGGCAGCCGTTGCTACGCTTGGTTCAGCCCTGATTAAACCGTATGATTTTATTTACGATATGGATAAAGCCTACGCCGTTGCCGATGCCGTCGTGTCGCGGGCGGGTGCCCTATCGGTGTCTGAACTATGTTTAGTTGGTCGTGCGGCTATTCTGGTTCCTTTCCCAAATGCGTCCGAAGATCATCAATCCAAAAATGCGATGAGCCTGGTCGACAATAAAGCTGCTTTGCTCATTAGCGACCAGAAAGCGCGAACCGAACTTATTACGACCGCATTGGCCTTGCTCAGCAATCCCGCTCAACGGCAGGAGTTAAGCACCCGAATCAAAACATTAGCTAAACCCAATGCCGCCCGCGACATTGCCGAAGAAGTAATAAAACTAACCAAACACACTTGATTGTCATTATGCAGTCAATAGTCGTCGCTTATCCCGGACTGATAATCTACTGACTACAAAATGACAACCTGCTACACTACACTATGACGCTTTCTACGTTCAAATACATTTATTTTTTGGGTATCGGTGGTATCGGTATGAGTGCCTTGGCTCGTTGGTTTGGGGTCAATGGGTATACTGTGGCAGGATATGATAAGACGCCAACTGCTCTGACGAATGCTTTACAGGCCGAAGGTATGGCTGTCCACTTTGCGGACGATGTGGAACTGATACCAGCCGCATTTCGGGAAAATCCCGCCGAAACGCTGGTGATTTATACGCCCGCCGTTCCGAAGAACCATACCGAGTATATTTATTTCACGGAGAATGACTTCACGCTCCAGAAACGTTCACAGGTGCTGGGTTTACTGGCGGGGCAAATGACAACAATTGGTGTGGCGGGTACGCATGGTAAAACCACAACATCGTCGATGGTGGCGCATATCCTGCGTGATTCGGGGGTGAACTGCGCGGCTTTTCTGGGGGGCATCACCAATAATTACGGTACCAATTTTTTACTCAACGAACCCGCTGACGACCTGAAATCGGTGGTTTGCGTGGTGGAAGCGGACGAGTTCGATCGCTCGTTTCTAACGCTGTTTCCTAAATATGCCATCGTCACCTCAACGGATGCTGACCACCTGGATATTTACGGCGCCCACGACGCGGTGCTGGAATCGTTCGGAAAGTTCGTTAGTCAGATTGACGATAGCGGGGTTCTCTTCATGAAAGAGGGCTTGTCTCTAATCGACAAAACAAAAGCGGAGGTACGCCCTTATTCACTCCAGTCGGGGCAATACTACAGCCAGAATCTTCGGATCGAACAAGCTACTTTCGTGTTTGATCTGGTCCATCCGCAGGGCGTAATCGCCGACATTACCCTGTTGATTCCCGGCTTTCATAACGTAGAGAATGCCGTGGCAGCTGGGGCTGTGGCCCTGGAGGTGGGGGTATCGCCCGATGCAATCCGGTCGGCGCTGAACACCTATCGGGGCGTACGCCGTCGGTTTGAATACGTGCTTAAAACCGACGAAGCGGTATTGATTGACGACTATGCTCATCATCCGGCCGAAGTACAGGCGTTTCTGTCATCGGTGAAGGCTCTGTATCCTGATCGGGAGTTAACGGCCGTTTTTCAGCCCCATTTATTTACCCGTACCCGCGATTTTGCTGATGGTTTTGCCGAAAGTCTGTCGTTGGCCGATTCTGTCATCTTACTGGATATTTATCCCGCCCGCGAATTACCGATAGAGGGAGTAACTTCCGAACTGATATTTCGGGGCATACAATCGAAAAGCAAACAAAAATGCACCAAAGCCGAGCTACCCGGCGTTGTGCGAGAAATGAAGCCTTCTCTGCTTGTTACCATTGGTGCGGGAGACATCGATCAGATGGTACCTGTACTAAAATCAGTATTAACCGACCAATAGATAAAAAAAACTCACAAACAATCCATCTTATATACAGATGTTTTCTACCTTTAAATCATCCAAAAAGTGGTTGTTCACCCTCGGAGGGCTTTTGGGGCTGTTCAGCCTTATCGCTTTTACCGAAATACGGCACGGCCAGAAGCATGTTGGGAAGGTAGTTATACAGATCGATCAAGTAGACGAGAGCCGTTTTTTGACCCGACGCGATGTAATGGGCTACCTGACAAACGAAGGCGCAGACCCGATCATCGGTAAAGATTATGCCAGTGTCGATCTGAAAAGGCTGGAAAAAAGGCTGAAACAACACGGATTGGTTAGAAATTGCCAGATTTCGCGTGATCTGCCGGGAGATTTGCTCGTCGTTATCGAGCAACCTCATCCATTGGCCCGATTGCTGGCTTCTGGCGATGGTATGCGGATGATGTCGGGGCAGTATGTAAGTGAGGAAGGACGTTTTTTTCCAATCTCAATGAATTACTCGGCCCGTGTACCCATACTGACGGGTAGGTATTTTGATCAGAACCGCTCGTTGGTGAGTGTACGGAATCAGCCTTTGCTGGAACTATTGAAACGAATACACGATGACCCATTTTGGCGGGCACAAATTGCAGAACTGTCTGTAGATAAGGAAGGGATGGTAACAATGCAGCCTCAACTGGGTAATCATCAGATTGAGTTTGGGTTGCCTACTGAACTGGATGCGAAATTTAGGAAGTTAAAATTAGTCTATACGGATATTTTACCCGCTAAAACATGGGATCGTTATAGCCGGATAAACGTTCAGTATCGGAACCAAATAATTTGCGAATAACAACGGGCATGGACGATAAGATTGTAGTAGGCCTGGATATTGGGAGTACAAAAATATGCGCGGTGGCCGGGCGTGTAATTAGAAATAACAAAGAGCAGGAAACGCTCGAAGTATTGGGCGTGGGCGAAACGAGCCTGACCGATGGGGTAACCAAAGGGTCGGTCGTGAACGTCAACAATACAGTAAATGCCATTCGGAAGGCAGTTGCAGAAGCCTCAAACCAGTCGAATCTGGATATCTACGAAGTAAATGTGAGTTTTAGTGGTTCGCACGTAACCTCCGTTAAGGCAAGTGGGAGTATCACCCGCTCTTCTTTTGGCGACGAGGTGCAAACGGACGACATCGATCACCTGCTGAATGATATGTACCGAACCTCGGTCCCGGCCGACAAGGAAATTATCCATGTACTTCCCATGGATTTTGTGGTAGATACAGAAACCAATATTCAACAACCCGTTGGGCGTAACGGGGTGAAGCTTGGGGCGGATTTTCAACTCATCACGGCCCAGACAACCGCCGTTCGGAACACCCGAAAATGTATTTCGCGCAATAACCTGTTGCAGGATACTATGATGCTGTCTGCTCTGGCATCGGGTTTAGCCGTACTAACCGAGGAGGAGAAATACGCCGGTGTAGCCATTGTCGATATTGGCGGTGGTACCACCGAGACGGCCATTTACTACCGAAACGTGTTGCGCCACATTGCCGTTTTGCCCTGGGCGGGCAACAGCCTGACATCGGATATTCAGGCAGGCTGTAAGATTCTGCCCAACCAGGCGGAGTTACTCAAGAAGAAATTTGGTAACGCCAATCCAAACGAGTTTAATCTAAACGAAGTCGTTGCCGTGCCTGGTTTGATCAATCGTAAACCAAAAGACGTGCTGCTGAAAAACGTAGCGGTTATTATTGAAGACCGGTTGCGCGAAATCGCGGCCCTGGTACAGGCTGAAATTGTTCGGTCAGGTTATGAAGGTAAACTGCTGGGAGGCATTGTACTGACAGGTGGCTCAGCACTGATTCCGGGCGTAGAAGCTATTTTTACCCGTGTAACCGGAATCGAGGAGGTACGGGTTGGGTATCCTGAAAATCTCGAACCGAATGGCCGCGCCGACTTGGTTGGTGATCCTACCTATGCTACGGCTGTTGGCTTGGTATGGGCGGGCTACAAAACTATCGACAACCGAATTTCGTTTATCAGTGACCCAAACCGGTCTAACAAAGAAGAGGAACCGGTTGCTTCGCCTAATGTCGTTCGGTCTGGACCTGTGCCATCCAGTCGGCCCGTTGCTCCCGCTCCTGCGCCGGCACCACCGGTTGAGGAGCCAAAGAAAAACTGGTACGATAAACTGAAAGAAATGTTCCAGCCGATAAAGGGCGACGAAACGGGTTACTATCCTTAGGCTTTAGACTATGTACCGTTGATGCGGGTATCGCTCATTCGTAAACTAACTGACATTACAAACCCACACGATGACCAATCAGGGCTACAAATTTGAAATAACTCCGAACGATAACCCTATTATCATTAAGGTTGTAGGCGTTGGAGGCATGGGCGGTAATGCCGTAAAGCACATGCGGAAAATGAACATGCAGGATGTCAGTTTTGCTGTGTGCAATACTGATCGTCAGGCACTTATGAGTAATCCTGTCGAAACGAAGCTGCAACTGGGAGACGGATTAGGAGCCGGTACCGAAGCTAAAGCGGGCGAAGAAGCCGCCCGTGCCAGTATCGATGAGATACGGAACCTGCTGGCACCCCCCACAAAAATGGTGTTCATTACGGCGGGCATGGGCGGGGGCACCGGTACAGGGGCTGCACCCGTAGTGGCCGAAGTGGCGCGCGAAATGGGCTTGCTTACCGTGGCCGTTGTTACCGCTCCATACTGGTATGAGGGCACCGATAAAAAAGATCAGGCCCGGGAGGGTATCGAAAAGCTTAAAGTAAGCTGCGATACCGTACTGGTTGTACTGAACGATAAACTGGCTGAACTGTACAGCGAGTTGACCTGGACGGAAGCCTACGCTCATGCCGATGATGTACTGGCCAATGCCGTGAAAAGTATTGCCGAAATCATTACTACCCAGGGCGACATCAACGCGGACTTTGCCGATGTGAAGAAAGTGCTCGAAAAAGCCGGTCAGTCCGTTATGGGTTCGGCTGAGATTGGCGGGGGCGAAGATCGGGCTGTACGCGCCATCGAAGCTGCCCTGAACTCTCCTTTGCTCAATGACCACGACATTCGGGGAGCAAAACGGATTCTGCTTACGATTTCGTCCAGTAAGAAGCATGCCATGAAGCTAAAGGAGCAAACGGCTATTTCAGAGTTTGTTTCCCACAAGATTCAGAGCGAAGCCAAAATGTTCAAATTCGGGGCTATTACCGATGATAACCTGGGCGAAAATCTGCGCGTTACCATTATTGCCGCTGGCTTTGATGGCGGACCGCTCGATGGGCTGGCAGGTAGCCTCCCACTGGCCGCTGATACGGTTACTCAGGAGCCTGAACCTCAACCGGATCAGGACACACCGCAGGATGGTGTGTCGCTGGATGGAGTATCCCAGGACGAGGAAACAGAAGAACTTATGCTGGTCGATGCCGATGGGGAAGAAATAGAGCCTGAGACCAGGATGCCCGTTGATAAGCAAACGCCTACCAACGGACACAACGGGGGGAAAATTATTGTTGCTTCCGAAACACCCTTCATTGATACAAATCCCTATAAGAACGATACCGACGTACTGGAACTGGACAATGAGGAGCGCCCCAGTGATGAACACCTGATTGAGCAGATAGTAGCCAGTTTCGTAAAGAACCAGTACCTAGCTGCCGATCTTGATAAGCCTGCTTTCGAGCGTAACAAAACGGTTTTGTATGCAATTCCCATGTTGGCCGAGCAGGACTTTGTACGGTCCAAATTGAACGACTAACGTACCAGAACCCTTTATTTTACGGCAGAGACGCAAACAACGTCTCTGCTTTTTTTATGATCCATGCAACCAACTTTCACCACCGTTAAGGAGAAAATTCTGGCGTTGACCCAACCTGAACGGGCTGTTGCACTGTCCCGCTTTTTCAAGACAGCGCCGGGGCAATACGGGGAAGGGGATCGATTTCTGGGCCTCTCAATGCCGCAACAGCATGTCATTGTTAAACAATACAACAAGCTATCTATTGACGAAACTGAATACCTGGTACGTGACGCGTATCACGAATGCCGGATGGTAGGGCTGCTCATATGGGTGGAGCAGACCCGTAAAGGCAGCTCTATTCAGCGAGCCGAAATCCTGGAACGCTATCTGGCTAACCGGCAATACATCAACAACTGGGATTTGGTCGATGTTACGTGTCCGCATATACTAGGGCGGCACGTCATTCAGGGTGACCGGTCTGTGTTGTATGATCTGGCCCGGGAAGACTACCTTTGGAGTCAGCGCATAGCCATCGTGTCAACCATCGCCCTGATTCGGCTGGGGCAGTTCAGTGACACCTTTGCCCTTGCCGAACTCTTGTTACCCCATAAGCACGATCTTATTCATAAGGCCATTGGCTGGATGCTGCGCGAAGTGGGCAAGCGGAATATCGATGCCCTGGAAGAATTTCTTCACGACTACGTTCGGCAATTACCCCGCACAACGCTCTGGTACGCCATTGAACGATTTGATGCACCCCATCGGCGCTATTACCTTGGTTTATGATGCGGTGTACCCAAACAGAATGAGCCTGCTCAGGAGTAGGTGACTACCGTCCTGAACAGGCTCATTCTGTGTATTCGGAGTAGGCTATCGAGTCATTTTACTAAGCTTGCCCGACGCCTGCATGGTATTCATTTTCTTCATCATCTTCCGCATTTCGTCAAACTGCTTCAGCAGGTTATTCACCTGTTGAATATCTGTACCGCTGCCATTGGCAATACGCTTTTTACGGCTTCCATCAATGATGTCGGGGCGTTGGCGTTCTTTGGGCGTCATAGAACCGATAATAGCTTCGATGGGCCTGAACGAGTCATTGTCAATATCTAAATCTTTGACCATTTTACCCATGCCCGGAATCATACCGAGCAGGTCTTTCACGTTCCCCATCTTTTTAATCTGTTGCAACTGCGACAGGAAATCATCGAAGTCGAACTGATTCTTGCGCATCTTGGCGTTTATGCGCTTGGCTTCATCTTCGTCGAATGCCTGCTGCGCCCGCTCTACCAGCGAAATTACGTCGCCCATACCCAGAATCCGGCTCGCCATCCGGTCGGGATAAAAAACATCTAAGGCTTCCATTTTCTCGCCCGTGCTGATAAACTTTATGGGCTTATTAACGACCGTCTTGATGGAAAGAGCAGCACCACCCCGCGCATCACCATCGAGTTTGGTAAGCACGACCCCATCGAAATTGAGCCGTTCGTTAAATGTTTTAGCCGTGTTAACGGCATCCTGCCCCGTCATGGAGTCAACCACAAACAAAGTTTCGCTGGGTGAAATGGCTCGTTTGACGGCCTCAATTTCCTGCATCATGACCTCATCCACCGCCAGACGACCGGCAGTGTCCACAATCACGATTTTTTTACCCGCTTTACGGGCGTGGCTAATGGCATTAGTCACAATGGCAACCGCATCCTTGTTGTCTGGTTCGGCGTATACATCCACGCCAACCTGCTCGCCCAACACTTTCAACTGGTCGATAGCGGCCGGGCGGTAAATATCGGCGGCCACTAACAGTACATTACGCCCCTGCTTTTTCAAATAAGCGGCTAGTTTACCTGAAAAAGTTGTTTTTCCTGACCCCTGCAACCCGGCAATCAGAATTACGGCTGGTTCTCCTTTGATGTTGATACCCTGTGCTTCGCCCCCCATCAGTTCAGTCAATTCCTCCTGAACGATTTTGACGAACAACTGCCCCGGCTCAACGGAAATAAGTACCTTCCGGTCAAGTGCTTTCTCCCGGATCCGGTCGGTTATATCTTTGGCCACTTTGTAGTTTACATCGGCATCGGTAAGCGCACGACGCACTTCCTTTATCGTGGCGGCAACGTTTATTTCAGTAATGCGGCCTTGCCCCTTAAGGGTTTTGATGGCTTTATTTAGTTTATCCTGGAGGTTCTCGAACATGCGTTTTCAGACTTCATTCCGGTAAAGACCGGGGTGGTTTGTCACTCTTTGGTTTTCAATAGCGCAAAGATAAGGGTTTCCGGCGCGCAATGGCTAGCAGTGGGTTTAACTATTGGGGAACTAGTACAAGGCGCTGCAATGCCTCATTAATACAATTTTAACTCCTTCTAATGCAATATTTTTCTTGGCATTATAGTTGATAGAGTAACGTAACAAAGTACCCGGTTTTTCGTTTTAATTCTACTATATGAAGCAATAGTACTATTTAGTTGTTACATTCGCGGTGTAGGCATTTTTTGCTGAAATAGTTGATGTAACTTATACGGTAACCCTAACTTATTGCCTCTATGAGAACTCTTTTGACAAAAAAAGCAGCAGCATGTTTTGTGGTGACTGCTTCGCTGGTTTCCTACCCCACCCTGTCATCAGTAGCCCTTAAAATGCCCACTCAGTCAGTTGTTAAAACAACACAACCGGTTGGGCCGATCAAACAGAGCGAGAATCCCGTTATGGCGCGTAATACGGCTAAAAAAACGGAATCTCCAGCCACCGAATCACCATCAAAAGAGCAGAAATCGCAGGACAAAAAAGCCATTGGCCGATGCTGGAAAAGATTAATGAACACCGTTCGGGAAATCAAGCATGCTCAGTCCAGCAAGAAATAATTCCTACATGTATCGTTTCAGTCAGTAATAATCTTGTACATCTAAAGGGATGCGGTAGCCGACTGTTCAAAAAGTAGTCCGGCTTCCTGCGTAAAAGCCATCAGTTTCTGACGGTAATCTCGTACCTGTTGCTGGCCATATCCGTCACTCCAGCCTAATTCCGGGCCCATCAACCCGGCAATCTGTGGGGTAACCTGGGCGGTTAGCCGCCAATCGGCAAGTTCCAGCCGCCACCGGCGCGCCAGTACGTCCCGAAGTGTAACCGCCATTTCTTCCCGTACTTGGTAAATTACTTCCGCTTTTAAAAAAGGTAGCTGATCAATGAGTTTTTCGGCCAGCGCGGGCTGCTCCTGTGTGATTTGTGCTACCTGCCCCGCCCGAACACCATAGGTCTGAACCAGGTGTTTGCATACATCGTCCGAAAAGCCATACTGCGTTTGTAATGCCTGCCAAGCGTCGAAACGGTAATTTTCTCCCCCTACCAAATAATGGGTCTCCGTTGCGCCAGGCACCGACTTTCCCAGTAATTCGCCAGCGCGGTCAATGGCATCCTGCGCCATCAACCGGTATGTTGTCCACTTACCACCAAGCAAACTAAGCAAGCCCGACTCGGTATCGTGTTCAACTTCATGATCGCGGAGCAACGTTTTCGTGTCGGCCCGACTGCTGACTATTAACGGGCGAATGCCGCCAAAGCCAGCCTGAACGTCTGTCCGGCCCGGCGCTTTGTCCAGATAAGGCCGTACCGTTTCTAGGAGGTAATCGACCTCGCTGGATTCCAGTACGGGTTCGCGGGTCAGGTCCTGATAATCATTATCCGTTGTACCAACAAATACATTGTTGTCGAACGGGATAGCGAAAACAACCCGCCCGTCACTCGTTTTTGGAATCAGGATGGCATGGTCACTTTGCAGGGTTTCGCGGGGGAGCACAATATGAACGCCTTTACTGGGCCGGATTCGCTGCTCAATCCGGGGATTGGCCAGTAGCCGAACGCCATCGGCATAGGGGCCGGTGCAGTTAAGAAATACGGTAGCCCGTACCGTACTGGTTTCGCCGGTAAGCTGGTCCTGCACCAGGGCTGATTTTATGCGCCCCTGTTCTTTGTTGAAACCGGTTACAGCAGCGTAATTGACAACAGCCGCACCCGCTTCGTCGGCGGAGTGTGTCAGGGCCAGGGCGTAGCGGGCATCGTTGAGCTGTCCGTCATAGTACAACACGGCACTATGCATTTTCCGGGTTAGCATCGGACTTCTGTCCAGAGCCTGTGCTTTAGTAAGCCAGCGGCTCTCCGGGAAATTATCCTTCCCCGAAATGAAGCCATAGAGCGTTAACCCTATGGTCATGTACATGCCCTCGAACCAGCTGAATACGGGGGTAAGTATGGCCAGTGGATGCGCCAGGTGGGGCGCATTCCGGATAACCGTCCGGCGTTCGGCTAATCCATGACGTACCTGCTTAAGCTGGGCCAGATCCAGTTTTTTAATTGCCTGCTCCAGATATCGGACACCGCCATGAATCAGTTTAGTTGACCGGGACGAGGTTTCTCCGGCGAAATCACCCCGGTCAACCAGCGCAACTTTATACCCACGAAGGGCCGCGTCCAGTGCCGCACCCGCCCCGCTGGCCCCGGCACCAATAATACAAATATCGAATGATTCCTGTTGCAACCGCTCCCAGTTCCTGTCCCGATTCATACGGTAAATATAAGGCAAAATTGTGGTGGGGCACTGTTAACAAAATGAGTATCTGGCAGACGGCTGGTTCTATCCGTCACCCGTAAATCACCCTGTCAGGCAGAAAAGCCGCGACTGCGTCCGCCAAAAAAGCCACTCCGACCACCTGATGGCCGGACGGTACGCGTTACGCGGGACGTTCGAACGTTTTCGCCAACCCGCGCAGAGCGTTGGTACAGCGAAGAGTTGGCATAAACCCCGGCACCATATCGTTGGGCATCGGCGCGATATTGCGGACCCGAAGAGCGGCCCAGCATATAACCCATACTTCCCCAGAGCAGGACATTGGCCAACCCGCTGCTGTGGTGGTAACCCTGCGGATTATTTAGGTAAGTACTTGTCGACTTGTCGGTTTCTACCAGACGTTTGGCTGCTTCTACACTCAGCGTGTCCCGATGACCATCCTGATAACTGACAATGGCACCCGCTTTAGTAGGGTCTGTTTCTTCTTCGTCCGTAATTTTAAAGTTGCCGGGAGCCGTTTCTGTAATGTACGTGCGAACACCCCGCTTAAAGCTGGTTTCGGTTCGCTGCTCATCGTCCGTGTTATTGCTGCCGCAACTTTGCAGCACAGCCGAGCCGCTGAGTAGGGCTACTGTAAGCGTGGTGCTAAGGGTAATATCTTTTACGCGCCGAAGTACGGCATGTCGGCGAATGAGTGTCATGGCCTGTATTAGTGAGAATTGACTACTAAACTACCATACTGCCGGGAAGAAGACAACTCAATACGGATAAACTGCGTACCGGGATAGACTAACGGTTATCAGAAGGGATGGTATTTTGTACTAAATAATATGGACAGACCGGCCGATACGCCCACTACACTAACGGTACGGTCGCTGCTGTACGACAAACTTTCAGACCGGTTATCGGTGCTGATGGCCGTTGATGTCAAGTTTTTGAAGGTAAATGCAGACCGATTATAATCGGCGTCAAGATGCAGGGATGTAAGCCGGCCGAGCCGATACCGGAGGGATACCCCCCCGCCCAGTGCTAATGCCATACTTTGAGAACCCGTTGTTGTTACCGACATTTCCGTTCGCCCAAAGTTGCCAGACATGGATGTGTTCGGTAATACCGCCAGCGCACGCCCCGCCAGTAGCCGGACATCGGTTGAGAAGCGACCCATGGGAATTGTAACATACGGCCCTGCCATAACCGTCATGACCGACCAGTTATCGGCTTTGGCCGTCCAGATGTCGGAGTCGTTGCGGTACAGCGCGTCGAGCATAGCGCCTGTATTGACCGTATTGCGGTGTTGCTCACCACGAATCATCAGGCCCACTGGTCCCGCAACTCGATAGCCGAGCGCTGCATTAAAAGCGACTCCCTGCCCGGCCATGCAGGCCTGAGGAGCTGAGGAGTTGCAATTGGCAAAACTGCCCACGGGCAAACTGACACCGGCTGATGCAGAAATGAATCCTTTTTTATCCTGGTGCGATAAAATAAACGTCTTCTGGCAAAAAGCAGTAGTGGTTATACCAACCGCCAGTACGGTGTAGAAGAGCTTTTTCATGGCGTAATTCGTTGCTAAGTAAATGTATACCTAGTCTTACAAATTCAATGCCAGTTTTGCAAAATCAACAAGATAATGGTAATCACTATTTGGTTTTAGTAACATAGCCGGGTCCCATGAGTAACTGCCCCGGTCGCTGCCCCGTGTGTTGACTGTTAGCGAGAACGGGTGTCCCATTGACAAGGACCCAGGCAATGCCCGTTGTGTAGGCGTGGGGTTGCTCGTAGGTAGCCCGGTCGGCGATTGTTTTCTCATCAAACACCACAATGTCAGCCGCATAGCCAGGACGAAGCAACCCACGGTCGGTCAGTCGGAAACGCTGGGCGGGCAGGGATGTCATCCGGCGGATGGCTTCTTCGAGCGGGATGATATGCCTTTCCCGTACATATCGCCCCAGTACGCGGGCGTTGGTCCCATAAGCGCGGGGGTGTGGCATACCCGACCCAAACGTAGCCACTCCGGCATCGGAGGCAATCATGGTGTTTGGATACCGTAAAATTGTTTCGACATCCGTTTCTGACATGGTGTGGTACACCATCTGAATGCGTTTCAGACTGGCTCGTTCCATAAGGTCCATGATCAGGTCGGCCTCCGCATCCGGCGTGTTAGGACGACCTAGTTTTTGATTAATCTGGCTAATGGCCAGACCATTGAACGTGGTGTCGGGCTTATAACTGGCAACAACGGCGTACGCATAATTTTTTCGCAGGTTTTTCTTCAGACCAGCCAGCATCTCCGTTCTGATTCTAGCTCTGGTAACCGGGTCGCGGAAACGTAGCAGCACGGCCGAGTCGCCATCGGCCAACACCCAGGAGGGTAGAATATTTTCCAAAGAAGTACTGGAAGCTGTATAGGGGTATTGGTCTACGGTTACGTCCAGTCCCTCGCGCCGGGCCGATTCGACCAGGTCAACCGTTTCCGTGCTTCTCCCCCACAAGGGCTTACTGGCAACTTTGAAGTGCGAAATCTCAACAGGTATTTTGGCTTCCCGACCAATCTGAATCGCTTCCTCAATGGCTTGTTTCACATCCTGCCCCTCGTTGCGTATGTGGGAGGCATACACGCCACCGTAGCGGGCCACTACTTTGGCTAGATTCACTACTTCGGGGGTACGGGCATACGTGCCGGGGGTGTAAATGAGTCCGGTCGACAAGCCAACGGCTCCGTCCTGCATTGCCCGCAACACCAGGCTATCCATCGCGGCCTGTTCGCGGGCGGTTGGATCGCGGAAAGCCATATTCATCACCTGCAAACGGACCGAGTTATGGCCAATCAGCGAGGCTACATTGATCGACGTTCCCATTAGCCGGAGGGTATCGAAATAGCTACGCAGGTTGGCACTCGAACCCCCACAGTTGCCGGTTATAACGGTTGTAACGCCATCGTAAATAAAATTGGGCGCGCCGGGCTGGGCTTCCAAACTGCCCTCTACGTGGGCGTGGACGTCAATAAAACCCGGAGCAAGGACCAGGCCGGTGGCGTCGATAGTCCGTTTGGCATCTATGGCCGATAGGGTCCCTATTTGAACGATACGTCCGTTTTGGATCGCCACATCGGCATACATCCAGGGATTACCTGTTCCATCGATTACCCGTCCATTTTTTATAAGCAGGTCATAGGATTGGGCGTGCGTAAGAGTAATAACCAGGAAACAGAGAAGCAGTAACAGAAAACGAGGGTGCATAACCAGATTGAGCAGGGTAAAACGAACTAACTGACGCTGAATATACCCGGTTTGGGCTAGAAGTAAAGCCATCCGTACCGATTCATTGCAACCCGACCTGCGTATTTTGCCCAAGCTGGCAACCGCCTGATTTTCTTATTTTCTTATGCCCGCCTTCGTAAACTTTTCTGTTGCTTTGCCTTTCCAATTTATGACCAATCCCCTTTTACCTACTCTACTATGCAATCAACTGAGCAGCCCCCCCCTGTCGTTAGTGGTGTTCGACATGGCTGGTACCACCGTTACGGATCATCACGAGGTAGAACGCTGTTTTGCTGAGGCAGCTGCTCAAACAGGGCTCTCCGTCACTGCCGGGCGCATTCTGGCCATGCAGGGTCTTGCCAAGCGCTACGTATTCGAAACGCTCTGGAAAGAACAACTGGGCGACGAGCATCCTACAATTCAGAAACGGGTCGATGAGTCATACGAGGCATTCCGGCACGTGCTGGAACAACATTACAAAACCCAGGGAGCAACGCCTACCGAGGGGTGTCTGGAAACGTTTGCCTGGTTGCACGAGCGGGGTATTGCCATTGCCCTCACTACGGGTTTCTACCGGGTTGTGACCGACATTATCCTCGAAAAACTTGGCTGGCTGACTGGTCTTAATGAACAGCGGGTGGGTACGGCTAATAGTTTGATTCAGGTATCCATTGCCAGTGATGAAGTGGAGCGGGGCCGCCCGTATCCGAATATGATTGAGCGGGCTATGCAACTGACGGGTATAAGTAATCCGAAAGCTATTGTAAATATAGGCGATACGCCATCCGATTTATTGTCAGGTCTGGCGGCTGGCGTAGCACTCAACCTGGGCGTTAGTAACGGCACGCACACCCGGGAACAATTGGCCGAGCACCCGTACGATAAACTCCTGGGGTCGCTGGCTGAGTTACCCGCTCTGTTGGCTTCTCATCCTGTTATTTTATAGTAGTCATTGATTGTCACTTAGTCGTCATGCGGTTATACCGTAATCAATGACCTCCAATGACCAATACCCAATCATGTACGACCTAATTATCATCGGTGCCGGGGTACTCGGTACGTTCCATGCCTACCATGCTGCTAAAGCGGGTAAACGGGTACTGTTGCTCGAAAAAGATCGATACCCCGTTGGTGCAACGGTACGTAATTTTGGGCAGGTGGTGCCCTCCGGACTGGCCGGGCGATGGTTCGACTACGGACGAAGAAGCCTGGACATCTACCGAGCCATTCAGCAGGAAACCGATATCACGATTCGGGAGAACGGGACGATTTACATTGCGTCGGATGCGGAGGAATGGACACTGGCGAATGAACTCCACGACCGGTACGAGCGCATCGGCTATGCCAGTGAGCTACTGACTAAAGCACAGTGTCTGGCTAAATACCCGTCTTTACGTCCAGCTTACGTGCTGGGCGGAATCTACTTCCCGCAGGAAATGAGCGTGGAGCCGGAGCAGATGATTCATCGGCTGATTGCCTATGTGCAACAGAAATATGGGGTCGATTACCGGCCCGGTTCCATAGTTGTCGATGTAGAGTCGAAGGCAGGGCGGTCAGTCGTAACGCTCAGTAACAGGCAAGGGTTTGAAGCCGGGCAGGTGCTCATCTGTTCGGGCCACGAGGTTCGCTTGCTCTTGCCGGAGGTGCTGGCCAATGCGGGGCTAGTGGTCAGTAAATTACAAATGTTGCTGGCCGCACCGGTTGCAGGTCTGAATCTGCCGGGGAATATCCTGACGGGGCTGAGCATCCGGCGGTACGAAGCCTTTGCCGAATGCCCGTCGTTTGCCACCCTGAAAACCCCGGCTCACCTGGAAGAACTCAAGGAATGGGGTATTCATATCCTGTTTAAACAGGCAACGGACGGAAGCATTATTGTGGGGGATTCGCATGAGTACGCACTGGCTACCGAAGCCGAAGACCTGGGCTATCACACGCAGGACTTTATTAACAACCTGATGCTGGGCGAAGCCCGGCGCATTGTCACCTTCCCGCTAACCATCCAAAAAACGTGGGCGGGCTTTTACAGTCAAACCCCGGCTGAAATTTTTGAGCATCGTATTGATGAGTCCATTCGTATTATAACCGGGATTGGTGGAAAAGGGATGAGTTCCAGTGCCGGATATGCCGAAGCGACTATAAAAAGCTGGCTTGGTCAGTAATTGAATTAACGCTGACACGCGCTAATTCAATTACTGACTAAGCTTTAATTTGGCATTAGTTCCGTAATTGATTTTTGTTCCCGGATCGAAGATTAGTCGAAGTGCCGTGGCCGTGTAACCAGTAGGTAATGTTACTGTGTGTTTGATTTGTACCACATCATAACTGGTAGGTATCCGGTGACACGACCAGGTGGCCGTATCGTACCAGAAACCCGCCTGAAGCGTGTAAAAAGTACCACACGTCTGGAATAGCGTTGACGATGAAAAGTCAGAATTTTCGGTGAGAGAGCAAAGGGATTTTACCTGCCACTCGTACTGGGAATCTGTAGTCAGGTTAGTTAACACTACACTGCCTGATTGTCCTGTTGCAGCTAGATCAGTGAGTGTAATCCAGTCGGGCGAGCCGAGTACCCGATAGCGAACCTGATACTTCGCCGTATTATCCGCGTAGTAAAGGACCCAGTTTAGTTGGGCTGAAGTAGGGTCCAGGATGATAACCGGCTTACTGGATGGTGGGTAGCATGGATAGGTACCAAAGGAATTGGAGAATGAGTATTCAGAATAAATTCCGTCGCCACAGTTCGATCTAACCTGCCATTCGTAACTAGTACTTGTTTGTAGTCCCGTAATCGTTGTGCTGAAGCTCGTCAGGCCACTAATGGTTGTCCAGTCCGTTGTGCCAGCGCGTCGGTAACGCAGATCATACGTAACGCCTGTACCGGTGAGTGACCAATTCAGGTAAACGGAGGTATTTTTAGCTGAAGCAAACCCTACCTGGGGAATCCGGCAACTGGTAGCAAACGGCTGGCCCGACGCATAGGTCGAGTTATCGGTGGGAGAGCATACCGTTCGAACACCCCACTCGTAGGTCGTGTTATTGGTCAGGCCCGTCAAACTGTAGGTAAGAGAGCTTCCATTATCCGTGACCGCCACGTGATTCAGTGTTACCCAGTCCGAAACGCCAGCCACCCGATACCGAACGTCAAACAACGTACCTTGTTCAATATTCGTGTACCATTGGAGCGTTGTGGACGTAGGGGTTGACTGAGACCCGTATAGGTTGAAGGGAGCCAGACAAATCGTAGTAAACGGAGGGCCTGTTGTATAATCAGACTGACTGTTGAAGGGGCAATTACTCTTGACCCGCCATTCGTAGGTCGTATTACTGGTTAGCCCCGTGAGGGAATACGTTGTGGTGGAGCTGGAGCCGTTTGAAGTTGGCATAATGTTGCTGACAGTGAGCCAGTCAGCATTGCCTGATGGACGGTATTGCAGTTGAAAAGCAGCATCCGTTTCAGGGGGATAGGAAGGGGTATTCCAGGATAGTTTCGCTGTGGAGGAATTAGGGATGGCGTATGGGTATACAGGTGCCTGGCAAACGGTGGTGAAAGTAAGTATGGCCGAGTAATCAGAATTCTCCGTCATTGAACAAACGCTCTTGACCTGAGCCTCGTACGTAACGTTGGGTGCCAGCCCGCTGAGTGGATACAGTGAATACTCCCCGATAGCTATCTGATCAATAGTCGTCCAACTGGGGTTCCCCACTGGTCGGTACCGAAGTGCGAAACTCCGCCCTGTCTCGGAGAAGAATGTGCCACATCTCAGCGAAGCAGCCGTTGAGTTAATTGAACCCAGCTGCAAGGTGGGTACCGGGCAGGATAGAGTTATGAACGATTGCACAGGGCTGAAATCGGTCGTGATGGTCGTTGAACTAGGACAGGTACCCTGAACCCGCCACTCATAAGGCGAGACCGAGGTCAGACCTGACAGCGAATAATAGGCAGAACTAAGGCCGTCAATTGTAGTCCAGTCTGTTGTATTCTGGGAGCGCCATTGCAACGTATACGTACGCGTTTCAGGGTAGCTATACTGCCAACTTAATGAAGCTGTTATACGGTATGGGGAGGCCGTATATAGAACGGGAATTGGGCAAATGGTTGTAAAACTAACCGGGTTGGTGTATGTGGTTGTTCCCGTCGTTCTGACCTGCCATTCATAGGGTGTATTAGGGGATAATCCGGTTAACGTTGTAGTGAAATTCGGTATAGCAGTATACAAGTTCCAGCTGGCAGACCCTACCATGCGCCACTGCATATCGTAGGTTGCGCCTGCCCCTGCACTAGCCCAGTTTAACTGTGCCGAGTTTCCCGTAATGTTGGTGGTTGTAGGGGTCAGGTAGGGCGCAAATCTAATGGCGAATGTAGGGCTAAGGCTACCCGTTGTCGTGTTGGATGGCCGGATACGGTAATAGTATTGCGTGTTTAAAACCACGTTTTCATCAGTGTACGTGGAAACGTTTGTCGCTACACCACCAATAGGCACAAAACCCTCATCGGGTGAACCGGAGCGTTCAATAAAATACCCTATTGCGTTGACCGCATAGGCCTGCCATGTCAGCATAATGGATTGACCACTCACGATGCCCGTCAGGCTGCCGGGAGCCGTTACATTAGTGGCCGGTGCATCGAGGGTGTAGGCGGTATGCGTCTGTCGAAGCGCCAGGGCAGCCTGTATTCGTTCGTATTGACCGGGCGTGAAATCGTGCGTACACGGAAAATAATACGACATGAGGTTGGTAATGGATGGCACGTAGGCATCTCCATTCGCATCACGTGCCGAACTATTGGGGTCATACTGTGGGCAACCGTTCGGGGATATCAGGGCTGCTCCAGCCACATTGTACGGGTCGGCGGGCGTATCACAAATCAAATCACCATCGGTCGTACAGTTGGCACCGGGACCCCGGGTAACCAACTCCGTTGTTACACCCGTACCAAGCGAACCATTGCCGGAATTCTGGCCAAACGTGTGAATCAGGTTGAAGCTGTGTCCCAATTCATGGGGTACCAGGCGGTTCCCCATATCTGCAATGTTGTTTTCATTGAGAATAAAAGACCGGGTAGAGTAAATGGAATTATCCGGATAAAAAGCATACCCACCCAGCCCTGAGTTAGAAAACTGATTTACGTAATATTGATTCATGGCATTATGCGCATCATAGGCATCGACTGACTGGCCATCGTACGAATTATACATATCATCATTGTCGATGTAGTCAGGTGTCGACCCGGCAAAATAGAACTGGATGCCCATCCCGTTGAGCAGATAGTAACTGTTGGTCAAAGCCATTACTTGGTTCAGGCTGGCCAGACTATAGCCACCGGTCCCATTGCTTCGCCGTATAATATGCGGACGAATAGGGACGTATGTAACAGGCTGCGTGTTGGTAGAGTTTGTCTTCTTCTGAAGCAATGCTCTGTCACCTTCCGCTACCAATGCCCGGGCCTGCCTGGGAGTAAGGTCTACAGTACCACAAAAGGGAATGGGAGGAGGAACGGGAACTTTTTGAGCCTTTAGGATTGATGCAGTTAGTAGTAGGCTCGATAAGGAGTACAGGATTAAAAGGAGATGTTTTAGCATAGAAGGGAGGGGTAGGGAAAGGGAGGCAAGTAAGTAAATTTGCCAGTTGTATACAATGCCGAATAATATGTTTAGATACTGAGCGGATGAGGGCAGCGGGAAGGGGTTCTTATCCGTCACGATTTTACCGCATTATTTTTCCGTGAACAATGAGGACAACTGTTCCTGATTCTTTGACTTACAGCTACTATTGGCTTAGTGCCATACGTCTACTTTTGCAGGTAATTACCTGCGCAGTACTCCGGTATAGGTAATGACGTCTACTTCCGGGGAAGAGTTGCCGGGTATATCGACCAAAGCGCTACAGGGTGAATAGTCGGTTCAGAACCGCAACCGCTAATACACGGCCTACGTCGGCGAACCTATGTTTCTTGTGGTTATCCTGAATTACAAGTCGACATTGCCGAAGGCCTCAACCGGGGCTGGCCCGTACCCACGTCGGCTACGGGCAATGCTCCGATTACTACCAGAAAGGTAGTAGCGCGTCGATGAATTTCTACGGCCTGAAACAGATTCTGACCCAGAAATACCTGATCTTCTTCCCGGATTCGGGGATGGTGGAAGCCTGACAACGAGTGAACCACCAATAGCTCAAACTTCTGTACAGCCCTGATGAACCAGTATAGTGACACTGGCGATATTAACACTACCATGTGGCTGTTGGAGTAGGCAACAGACAATGGATAAAGAATAAGGGTAGCGTTTGGGCATGCTATTCTTTATCCATTATTCCCTTTAACTTGTCCCTAAAAAATGATGAATCGCCGGACCCTCCTCAAATCGGCTAGTTTGCTGCCCCTCGCAGCCGCGCCCAACCTGACAACTCTACCAACCGGAACCCGCAAACGTAATCTGCGCTTTGCCTACGTCGGTGATACGCACATCCTGCCCGAAACTAAACCCATGGACGGCGTGGCAAAGTGCCTGCACCAGGTTCAGCAACAGCGCGATAAGCCCGCTTTTATCCTGCACGGGGGCGACGTAATTATGGACGGGCTGAAGGAGGACCGGGCAAAGGTGCAGCAGCAGTGGGATGCCTGGCATTCGGTCATGAAAGCAGAGAACAGCCTGCCGATTGAATACTGCATTGGCAACCACGACATCTGGGGGTTCGAGAACGCCAAAAATGATCCGTTATACGGCAAGAAATGGGCTATTGATCAGATGCAGATTAGTGGGCGGTACCGCAGTTTCAATAAGAATGGCTGGCACTTCATCATTCTCGACAGCGTGCAGCCCCGCCCCGATGGGGTGTGGTATACCGGTGGCATCGACCCCGAACAATTGGAGTGGCTGAAAGGAGAACTGACCAAAATTGACAAAAAAACGCCGGTGCTGATTATGTCGCACATCCCGATTGTATCCGTAACGGCCTTTGCCTTCCCGACGAATGTGAAGGAAGGTAATTGGCAGATTCCCGGTGGTATTGCTCTCCCCGATGCCGCCCAGCTAATTACGCTGTTCAGCGAACACCCCAATGTGAAAGCTTGTTTGAGCGGCCACATGCACCTGCTCGACCAGGCTGTGTACAACGGAGTCACCTACCTTTGCAACGGAGCGGTGAGCGGCAACTGGTGGAAAGCCGACACCTACCAGCAAACCCACGCTGGCTACGCGCTGTTTGACCTCTACGACGACGGAACGATTGAACGAACGTATTTACAGTATGCCTAACACCCCACCCCCAGCCCCTCCTCAGTAGGGAGGAGAGTGCTAACGCATTGCTTACTCACAGGAGTATTTTGCACTCCTCCCTACTGAAGAGGGACAGGGGGTGGGATAAATTCGTAAAAAATGATTGCCCAACTTTTTGCCCAGAGCGGCCAGGATGCATACTACGGCGAACCCGTTACGCAGCTCGAACACGCCCTGCAATGCGCTCATTTAGCTGAGCAACACGGTGCTGATGATGAAACGGTTGCCGCAGCGTTTCTACACGATATTGGTCATTTGCTACCGCCCGAACTAGCCAATGGCGAAGCCACGCTGGGCTACATGGATGGCTACGGTACGGTAGACCACGAAAAACTCGGTGCTGATTTTCTACGGGAACAGGGCTTCCCGGAGAAAGTAGCGCAACTGATCGAAAACCATGTCAATGCCAAGCGGTATCTGGTGTTCAAACACCCTGATTACTTCGCCCGGTTGTCGGAAGCGAGCGTGAGAACGTTGGAGTTTCAGGGTGGCCCCATGAAAGCGGACGAAGCACTGGCGTTCGAAACTAATCCGTACGTCAAGGGAATTCTGCAACTACGCGCTTGGGATGAACAGGCCAAAATTCCGGGCCTACCCACGCCTGATACCAGCCACTATCTAGCCCTCTGCGAAAGTTTGTTGTAGCCCGCCCTGGCGTACCGGTTCAAGATACCAAACTATGAAATGTTTCTCCCTCTGTTTCCTGCTCCTCTTCTCCGTCGGTGCTTTCGCACAGAAAACCTACACCACGCTGCAGGTTCCCGGACGAAACGAGTTCTGTAAAATCGATACCAGTGGAAAATCGGTGCTGCCAAGCGGGCGGTACATAACCCCGGCGGGGCAGACGATTCGCATCACCAACGACCCCTTTGGACTGACCCTGTCGCCCGATAGAAAACGAGCGGCTACGCTGCACGACGGCGTATTAACGGTGCTGAACCTGGCTGGCCAAACCCCCGTTGCCACCCGAATTCCTGATTACGCCGGTAAAATTCCATCGCCGGTCGATGGCGCTACGTTTCTGGGTATCGCTTTCGCTGCTGATAATAGAACTGTTTACCTGAGCAATGGCGACAAAGGCCGCGTGATTGTTTTCGATACGGAAACGCTCCTCAAAACCGATAGCATCGACCTTAACGGGAATGGGTACAACGATAGTTTTACGTCTGATTTGTTGCTGAATAACAACGAACTGCTGGTACTGGACCGCGCTAATTTCCGGCTGGTTCGCATCGACCTGAAGACCAAAAAGATTACAGCCTCCATCCCCACCGGGCGGCAACCCTTCGGTCTGGCCGTCAGCCCGGATAAAAGAACAGCCTTTGTCGCAAACGTAGGGTTGTATTCGTACCCCTTGGTGCCGGGCGTGACCAAAACCAACAAAGACACGATGATGCTCAAGTTTCCGGCTTACGGTGCCCATACCAAAGAGTCGCGGGAGGGGGTGGAGATTGAAGGGCATAAAATTCCGGGCCTGGGTAGCCCCCTGGCCGATGACGCCATGAGCGTCTGGCTGGTCGATTTAGCCACGAACAAAGTCACGGCGAAACTAAAAACGGGAGTTCAGATAGGGAGTATGATTGAAAACGCAGAGGTTGTAGGCGGTTCATCGCCAAACTCGGTGGTGGTGGGTAGTCGCTATGCTTACGCGTCCAACGCCACAAACGATAATATCTCGATCATTGACTACAAATCGGAACGCCGAACTGTCCCGAAAGAGGTTGGTACTATTTCGCTCAAAATCGACCCGAAAATTGATACGTATCGGGGCATGACTCCATTTGGGCTGACCCTCTCAAGCGACGAAAAAACGTTGTACGTCGCCCTATTGGCTTTCAACGCGGTAGCTGTAATTGACGTGCCGACCCGAAAAGTGCGCGGACTAATTCCCACTGGTTGGGGACCTACCCGCGTGGCACTTTCGCCCGATGGCAACGGTCAATCGGAGTCAACCCTGTATGTCACTTCCGCACGGGGCTACGGAGCCGGACCCAACGGTGGAGCGGGATTCGTAAAGCCACCCGCTGGAACTTACATCGGCGATATTCAACTGGGGACGTTTCAGACGATTCCAGTACCCAGCCCGGCACAGTTAGCCACCTACACCAAGCAGGTTTTATCCAATACCTACCAGACCGTAGCCGTAGTCGACAATGGTAGAAACCCGCTACCCGTACTGCCAACGTCGCGCCCGGCCTCTACCCGTTCCCCAAATGGTCGAACCTCCATCAAACACATCGTGTACATCACGAAGGAGAACCGGACCTACGACGAAGTG
Organism: Cytophagales bacterium; assembly: GCA_038236215.1. Lineage (GTDB taxonomy): Bacteria > Bacteroidota > Bacteroidia > Cytophagales > Spirosomataceae > Spirosoma. Next base: position 52,051 of record JBBSTD010000033.1, read on the forward strand.
CTGGGGCAACTTGGAACCGGCAAGGGTGATTCGACGCTGGCCCGCTTTGGCACGAACGTGACGATAAAAACTAAAATCAACACCACACGGGGCAACAGCGGCCGTACCACCGATTTGTCGGTCGATTCCGTCAGCGTGGTGGGGGTCAATGTAACGCCTAACCACGCCAGAGTGGCCCGGAAATGGGCGTTCTCTGATAATTTCTACTGCGACTCGGATGCCAGTATCCACGGCCATCACTGGATGATGGGCACCATCCCAAACGAATGGGTGGAAGCCAACGCGGCCTCGGTGGGGCGATTCGATGCCTTTTCGAAAGCCCCCGGTCGGCGTTTCCCAAAATCGTCGGGTGCCATCGACCCCGAAGATTACAACGAGATTGGCGGACTCTGGGAGGCTATGGAACGCAGTAACGTATCGTTCTATAATTTTGGGCAGGCAAATGAGTACGCCGGAAATTACGAGGAACAGTACGATACCACGTTCGGAACGGCAACCCCAGTTGTTTTTCCAATGCCCGCAGCCGCTTTCCGGCATACCTCGCGTAGTTTTGCCGGGTACAATACTAACATCCCTGATCAGTTTCGGATGGACCAGTTCGAGCGGGAATTCACGGCGAAGTGGTTAGGAAAGAACAAGCAGCCGCTACCGCAACTCATAACGGCCATGCTGCCCAACGATCACGGAGCGGGGCCGCGTCCAACGGAAGGCTACCCGTACCTGCATTCCTACATGGCCGATAACGATTTGGCCCTGGGTCGAATGTTGCACTTTCTGTCGAGAACGCCCTACTGGAAAGATATGCTGGTTATTGTGACCGAAGACGATCCGCAGGGGGGCGTCGATCATATTGATGCCCACCGCTCGGTGCTGATGATGGCCGGGCCGTACGTGAAACGGAATTATGTTTCTCATACGCACGCTAACTTTGGCTCGATTCTGAAAGTGATTTACAACATTCTCGGCGTGAACTACGTGAACCAGTACGATGCAACGGCCTCGCTGCTACAGGACTTCTTTACCGAAAAACCCGATTATACGCCTTACGAGGCCGTATTGCCCGACGTTCGGGTATTCGACCCGCAGCAGGCCATGAAGCCGTACAACAAAAACTTCGACTGGCGTAAAATTCAGCAGGGGCCCGAAATGGATGATAAAGCCGACCAGCGCCGGGAGCATTACCGGCAACAGCAAGGAGGTAAGCCGTAACGAAAAAATACCAGGCCCTCCACCGTTGTACCTAATGGCCAAGGCCTGATTGTAGCCATTTCACCCTACGCCAAAAAGAATTATGTGGGCCATGTGCATTACAATTTTGGCAGCGTGTTCAAAACGTTCCGGAACATCCTGGGTATTCCCTGCCTGAATCAGTGCGATGCCGGGGCCACTGGCGTGCGCGACCCGTTCACCGATACACACGACTTCACGCCTTACCGCGCCATCCCCACCGACGTTCGTTTATTCGACCGACAGGTAATCCCGGTGGAAAGCTTTTTCGGAATTGGAAGAACTAGACCGTACCGAAACGATGCAGAAACGCCGGGCCGAAGATGACGAAGATGCTAGGGGGAAAACGAAGAAAAAGAAGAGAAACCGGTAGGGGGAAGGGAACATGGTTTTGTGAGAAAACCATTCGCTGAGTTGGAAAACTGAATTAAGGTAGGGAGAGTTAGCTTACCACTGATTGCTCACTTTCTTTAGAGCCACATCAAGAGGTCTGACAAAAAAGTAGGGCTAATGAATACCGGCGTACTTATAAGAAAGCTCAGCATTGAATGATAAGAGTATGTACTAAATTTAGGCTTTAATCAAAGTTTGACAATTTTGACATGGCCAAAAGTGCTCCTACAGTAATGATTAGTTCGACATATTATGATTTACGTGATATTCGACAAGACTTAGTAAGCTTCATTGAAAAAGAACTTGGTTATAGCGCTCTAGCATCAGAGTTTGATAGTTTTCCAGTTGATCCTGATACAAATACAATTGAAAATTGTCGGCGTCGAGTTGAGAGAGATGCCGATATATTAATCCTAGTAATTGGCGGTCGATATGGTTATGTAGATGATAAAACAGATAAATCTGTCACTAATTTAGAATACCTTACTGCCCGTGCCAAAGGCATTCCGATCTATGCCTTTGTTGATAAGAGAATATCGCCACTATTGCCAATTTGGGAACAGAATCCTGAGGCAAAATTCGATGGGGTTGTTTCAGATACCAAAGTATTTGAATTTATTCGCCAAGTACGTTCTGTGGATATGGTTTGGACACATGATTTTGAATATGCACAAACAATTATTCAAACGATAAGGCTTCAATTTGCTCATCAAATGAAAGAAGGGTTATTAGTAATTCAACGATTGAGTTCCGCTGAAGAGTCAATCCCGGATGGTATTAGCGGAAGGGCATTAAGATTAGTGCTTGAGCAGCCATTAGGTTGGGAGCAATATTTCTTTGCTCAAGTCTTAATTGATGAAGTGGGTAAATACTCAGATTTACGGGAAGAACATCGCTTAAAATTTAGATTCGGGAAAGGAGAAATATTGACAAATGACAATGTTTTTGAATGGGCTGATTTGAAGTACCAAGAAATGATTAGAATTGGCAAAGCCGGATCTGACCTTGTTAATAATCATTTGAAAACCGCTTTAGGGGCTCCGGGTCAACCAGCGAACATAAGAGCATTGGTTTTCGTAGCTAAAAAGTTAGGGGAAGTCTACCAGAGGGCTCTCGAATTATCACAAGGTATAAGGCATATTTATTGTAAGCAATGCTTACAGCCTTATGTTGATGAGATGTCTACCGGATTGGATGACTTAATAGACAAAGTAGGGGAATTTGGGAAACTGATAACGACTCAAGTTGATCGTGCTGTGTTAGCTCCCAAAGAAACTAGAGAGACTATAAAAATTAATTTAACGCGAACTTTTCACTTTAGTAAATTATGAAGCGACTTTAGTATACAAAACAAGTGAAAAAATAACATAAAGGGTCAAAAAATAGTACTTTGGAGTGTACAAACAACCAAAGACTATTCAAGGCCCCTCTATGCTGAC
>JBBSTD010000034.1:0-54840 GCA_038236215.1 Cytophagales bacterium
AGTGTAGATGGCTCAGTTGATCTAAATCGGCTTGACAGCTTGAATTGTCAGTTCTGGCAACGTAGGGCTGCTTAACCGGACCACTAAAATGCTCACAGTATTAACCTGTCTTTTCGTTTGTTACACGCCAGTTATTGCTTTAGCGCAAGCCGAACCACCGGCCGATTCGGCAGGCGTACAGCAACTTATCAGGATAATAGAAACCTTTCAGGCTGGTCCGGCAGCCCGTTTCGGAACGGTTGCCCTCTCGGTTCGGCGGGTGCGTGATGGGCAGGAGTTCATCGGCTATAATGCCCGACTTAGTCTGCCTTCGGCTTCCACCCTCAAACTTATTACGACCGCCACGGCCTTATCGGTACTGGGGAGTCAGTATACGTACACCACGTCGCTCGAATACGACGGTACCATAAAGGACAGTGTGCTAACGGGTAATGTGTATATACGTGGTACCGGCGACCCATCGCTGGGGAGCTGGCGGTTTACTAATTTCGCCGACTTACCCGGGTTGCTTACCAGTTGGTCTACCGCCATTCGGGCAGCCGGTATCCGCCGGATTCAGGGCATGCTGGTTGGCGATGCCAGTTTGTACAGCGACCTGACTACGCCCGCTACCTGGCCCTTTGGGGATTTGGGTAATTATTACGGCGCCAGTCTGAGTGCCCTGAACATCAACGAGAACCTGTTTCGGGTCTTTTTCCAGCCGAGCCAAAGCATTAACGCCCCTGCCACTGTGCTGCGTACCGACCCACTCCTACCCTATCTTTCCTTCAATAATACCGTTACCACCGATGCGCCCCGTACGGGCGATCAGGTAACTATTTACGGTGCTCCTTTCGCAAACCAGCAGTGGTTAACGGGCAAAGTGCCCCTAGGCGCACCGGCCAACGAGTTTAGTGTGAAAGGCTCCCTGCCCGATCCGGCTTATTTTGCCGCCTACGCCTTACAGAATCAGCTTATTCAGGATAACGTATCGATCAGTAATCCAGCCGTTTCACTAGGTGGTGGCCTATCCACTGCTGTGCCTGCAAACGGCAAACGTACACTGCTCAATCAGTACAAATCTCCCGTATTAACCAACCTGATACAGCAAACGAACTACCAGAGTATCAATTTATACGCGGAAGCCCTTCTGCGAACAACCGCCCTTGCCCTTGATAAAACAGTCCGAACTACAGAAGCCAGTATTGACGTACTAACGCAATTCTGGAAAAAGAAAGGCGTCAATCTGGATGGATTTCGGATTAAGGACGGGAGTGGTCTTTCGGCGGTAGGGGCACTCACCGCCGACAACATGACGGGTATTCTGAGCGCTATCGGCCGGGAAAAAACGTTCTCACAATTTTATGAAACGATTCCGGTACTAGGCCAGACGGGCACGGTACGCAGTCTGGCCCGTGGCACGGCCGCAGCGGGAAACATTCGCGCCAAGAGTGGCTCAATTGAAGGGGTAAGAGCTTATGCCGGTTATTTTAAAGCCGATGATGGCGAGCCGATGAGCTTCTGCGTTCTGGTCAATAAGTATACGCCCGGCCAAAACCGCGTCGTGACCAACGAACTGGAAAAGATTTTTGTGGGCATGGTAGCATTAAAGGGGAAGTAAATCAGTTGGTCGATGACTTCTACATTCCTTACGACTCCACCGGGTGTTCACAAACGGTTACCACGCCAAACCAATACTGACCAATGGCTTTGGTGACCTCACTCAGCCGCTGAAATGTTGGTGGCTTGGTAATGAAGCTATTAGCCCCGTGGAAGTAAGATGTCTCCACGTCGTCTTTAGCATCTGAGGTGGTTAGTACGACAATGGGGATGTGCCGAAACTGATCGCTCTTTTTGATTTCACGCAGTACTTCCCGACCATCCTTACGGGGCATATTCAGATCAAGCAGGATAAGCTCCGGTAGTGTATGAGCAGACCCTGCATAGCGGCCCTTATGGTTCAGAAAATCCAGCATATCTTCGCCGTCTTCGGCAAATGAAATATGGCTGGAAGGATAATGCTGATGAAATGCTTCCCGCGTCAGATAGCGGTCATCTTCGTCGTCATCAACCAGCAGGATATGAATGGGCTTCGGTTGAAGTTGATCTGTCATAGGGTTGAATTAATTGATTTTCCGGTAAAACCACTACGAACGTTGTTCCTTCATTGGGTCGACTATGGGCTGTTATGTACCCATGATGGCTCATAACCACACGCTTGCAGATGGCAAGGCCAATGCCCGTACCTTCAAAGGACGTTTTACCGTGTAATCGTTGAAAAACTTTAAAAATTTGGTCTAAATACTTCTCGTCAAACCCAATTCCGTTGTCGGTTATGGTAATCTCGAAATAAGGGCGGTTGGGATGTAAACCGGCGTACGCTTCGCCATTTACCAAACGGGACTGAATGCGCAGCAAAGGCTGAATCCCTACCCTGGCAAACTTCAGTGCGTTGGAAATCAAGTTGTTAAATAGATGGTCCATCTGACTGGCAACGGCCTGAACAACAGGCAGGTCTCCTACTTCTAATTGCACATCTATCTCTTTGAGCCGCAATTCCTGATCGTCCAGAATACGCCGGATAATGGCGTTTAGTTCAACCGTTCTGAATACTTCCTGATGATTGGAAATGCGTGAAAAGTTGAGCAAATCTTTAATTAACTTGGACATCCGCCGGGCAGAACCGGATATTTTCCCCATGAACAGCATACTGTCTTCATCGAACAGATTACTATAGCGGTCGGTAATCAGGTCGGCAAACGATTGGATTTTCCGTAAAGGCTCCTGTAAATCATGGCTGGCCACAAACGCGAAACGTTCCAGTTCTTCATTGGAGGCTGCCAGTTGCCGAATCTGCCCTTTCAGTTGGTCTTCATACGCCCGAAGCTGATCCAGCGTTTTCTGCCGCCGGGTCAACTCCAGTTCAAGCAGGCGGTGGGAAACGACCAGACTCATAAACGTTAGTAAAGACAGGGCAAAAATAACGATGAGTGAGTTTCGGAAAGAGCGGGCCGCCTGAAGATTTCGGTTGTCCATCATAGCATTCTCCGTGTCGATCATCATGGCTACATGATTACGCAAACTATTCATCCGTTGCTTACCCTCTGCTCGTACAGCCAGACTATTTTTGTCAAAAGGTCTAACGTCCAGGCGGGCCCTGGTCACGGCTAATTTGTCTTTGACAAGTTTTTCGAGAAGATTACGACGACTAACCTGAGATCGATTATCGATGGTCAGGGTTCGCAAATGAGCAATCTCGCCCGGCAACAGTTTAAGTGCCTTGTGGTAAGGTTCCAGGTAGGTAGTGTCGCGGGTGATAACATATCCCCTCGATCCCGTTTCAACATCTTTTACCAGCGATAAAATTCGCTCCAGTGTGCCCGTCACTTCATAGGTATGCCTGATGCGGCCGGTATCATCACTGTATTGATTGTAGCTGTAAAACGATATGGCAAATCCCGATGCAATAAGTACCATCGCACTGACGAATCCCAGTGCGATGCGCCGGTTCATTAGTCTGGGGGCAAATTGAGTAGCAAGATTCATGCAAGGGAGGAGCAGGTTTCGGTAGCAAATTTAAAAACGGATACCTAATCAAAACGTGAATACGGGATTAGACATGGACAGGTTTAATGAATACGGATGGCTTGGTGTCATAAAAATGGTAGGCTACTAAGCCTGCCATCGTGTGGACAAGCGCGTTCAGGGGGGAGCGGTGACGCGTGTGATCCACATCCATCACACTCATCAAAATGTCGTTAACCGATTCAATCAACGCCCGTTTTTTGAGCCGCAGTTTGTCATCTAAATCCATTAGCGCGTTCTTCATGTTGCTGCGAATTTTGGTGATGATCTGTAAGCCTTCCTGGTAGAAACGCTCGAAAAGCTTACTGAGATAACCCTTATCAGCATAGCACTTGCCTCGTAACCCGTCCAGAAGCCGACGCAAGACCGTTTCGTTATTGTCTGAGACGCTGGCGGGGGTGATGAGAAAGTTCATAACCTGCCCTAATTGATTGATAACCAGATGTAGTTTGAGGCCATAAAACCAGCCTGTCGATGATTTGCCCCGGCTAGCAATGTCTTTGAAGACCCGATGGCTATAAATACGCCGGTTGTCACAGACGGGTAGTTTCTTGCTGTCTGCGAAATAACAGCCAGTCCGCTTGCCCAGCAGACACAGGTATTTAGTCAGCACATGCAGGGTGGCTACCTGCCGGGGCAGTAGGTCGATGAATCGCTGATAGCTGACCAAACCAGGAAAGTAGGTTCGCATTTGAGGCTCGACTAATCGTTGGTAAGAGTATTGAAAATTTTTATAGCCTGAGTGGTGGTAGTAGATCAACAAGGTGATGATTTCGCTGCTACTCAACTCAGGTTGACGGGTGGGTCGGCGAGTAGAGGTCAACGCACGGCTCCTGAGCCACAGATCAAATTGAATGGTAAAATCATCGACGGTGATGAATATTTCAATAAGTTTTTCTTCGCAGATTTGCTCTTGCATAGGGGCTGGGGATTTATTTGTTGGCTTGGACACCACAAATTTAGCCCTGTTGCCCCTATTGCGTTTTTAAGTACCCAACATAATCCCGTATTCACGTTAATCAAAGCAATCAGGCACGAATTAGTCACTTACTTTACCCGACTCATCCTTATAACGTTTCGACGACCAAATTATGGTTTGTGTAAATACATACGTCGGCGGCAATGTGTAAGCTTTCACGAACCATATCTGTGGCGGATAGTTCGGATGCGTGTTTTTTGAGGGCCAGCGCAGCCGATTGGGCATACATCCCCCCGGAGCCAATAGCCGCTACGTCGCTGTCAGGCTCAATAACATCGCCCGTTCCCGATACCAGCAGCAAATCCTCCTTCGTAGCCACAATAAGCATGGCTTCCAGTTTCCGAAGGTAGCGATCTGTACGCCAGTCTTTTGCCAGTTCGATAGCGGCCCGTTTTAGGTTACCACCGTAGGCGTTCAGTTTTTCTTCAAAGCGTTCTATGAGCGTAAACGCATCGGCAGTGGAACCGGCAAAACCCGCCAGTACTTTGCCGTTCATCAGCACGCGCACTTTCCGAACATTACTTTTGGCAACGGTATTGCCCATTGTAGCCTGACCGTCGGCACCGAGAGCCACCTGACCATTGTGCCGGATACCGACTACCGTTGTTGCATGAATTATAGGTTGCATGAAATTGGGAAGTTATTGGGAGGTATAACGCACCAAAACCGGTTTACGGTTCACGGTTTACAGTATTCGGTTGGGTGATGTGTTAGAGTGCAGAAGCGTCAGCCAACCGAATACCACAAACCGTAAACATTAAACTAACTCTCGGCGAAGGGTATGGGGCGATTGACGCTTTCTTCGAGTGAAATGAAGGTTTCGGTACGCTGAATACCGTTTACTTTCTGAATTTTATCGTGGAGTACTTCGCGCAGGTGCTGGGTATCGCGGCAAACGATTTTGGCAAAAATGCTGTAAATACCCGTCGTATAATGAACATTGACTACTTCCGGAATCTTTTCCAACTGGCGGGATACATCTTCGTACAGGGAACTTTTTTCTAGATAAATGCCCAGAAATGCACTGATATCCCACCCCAGTTTGGCGTGGTCGATTACTAATTGGGAGCCGCACACAATGCCCATCTGCTTCAATTTATTCATGCGAACGTGCACGGTACCACCCGATACGAAAATACGTTTCCCGATCTCCGTATAGGCCATGTTGGCATCCTGCATCAATAAATTCAGGATTTTAAGGTCTGTATTATCAATTTCTAAATTTTTTTCGCTCATTTTAGTCTGATTTTTGATGAATGGCAACAAAAATACAGGTTTTATGATAGCCTTGTAAATTTTAAGAAATTTTTATGCAAAATTTGCAATGAACATGGACGCCATACTATCTTTGTATTGTCAAGTTGATCGAGCGGGGTCACACGCCGGTCTTCTTGATTTTTTCCTCACACTGTAGGATGTCGAAATTGGCAGACGTGCCCTCCTGTCTCGGGGGTGGTGATAAAGGATAAACGCAGCATAATGCCGTCCGCAAGGGCGACTGGGGTTGACCACCAGATTTGTACTGTAGCTAACTGCACCGTGGGTGGTTCGAATCCCCCTCCTACAGCTACTAATCGCCCTGGCGGTTAGAATAAGTTTAGTTTGTTGATGAAGTGTAATTAGACACGCCGGTCCCATATGAGACCGGCGTTTGTTTTTTTTCTGCTTTATAGTCCTACCACAACTCCATCGGCGGCCCGGCCCGACTTTTTTGCGTATTTTTGCCCTTTGGTTCGCAGATTCCTCCGTCCTAGCGACGATTTTATAGTCCAACGTGAAACACATCCGTAATTTTTGCATTATTGCCCACATCGACCACGGTAAGAGCACCCTGGCCGACCGTTTATTAGAATTTACCAACACAGTAGGTGCCCGCGATATGCAGGCCCAACTGCTCGATAATATGGATTTGGAGCGCGAGCGCGGCATCACCATCAAGAGCCACGCTATCCAGATGAACTACACGCACAACGGCGAAGTATATACGCTCAACCTGATTGACACGCCCGGTCACGTTGATTTCTCGTACGAAGTGTCGCGCTCCATTGCCGCTTGCGAAGGCGCATTGCTCCTTGTTGATGCCGCGCAGGGTATTGAGGCCCAAACCATATCGAACCTGTATCTGGCCATGAATAACGACTTGGTCATTATTCCGGTCCTGAATAAAATTGACCTGCCGGGTGCCATGCCCGAAGAGGTAAAAGACGAAATGGTCGATCTGCTCGGTTGCGATCGGGACGACATTATTCCGGCCAGCGGAAAGGAAGGGATTGGCGTCCCCGAAATTCTGGCTGCTATTGTAGATAGGATTCCAGCCCCCAAAGGCGATCCTGAGGGCGAATTAAAAGCACTTATTTTCGATTCGCATTTCAACTCGTATCGGGGTATCGAAGTTATTTTCCGGGTCAAAAACGGACGAATTCGGAAAGGCGACCGGGTAAAGTTTATGAATACCGGTAAAGAATACATTGCCGACGAGGTGGGTACGCTGGGCCTGGTCCAGGTTCCCCGCAACGTAATTGAGTGTGGCGACGTAGGGTACCTGATTTCGGGTATCAAAGTAGCCAAAGAGGTGAAAGTGGGCGACACCATTACCCAACTCGACCGCCCGGCAAAAGAGGCTATTCAGGGATTTTCGGAAGTAAAACCGATGGTATTTGCCGGCATCTACCCGGTAGAAACCAGCGAGTTCGAGGACTTACGCGATGCCATGGAGAAACTTCAGCTCAATGACGCAGCCCTTATCTGGGAACCGGAAACATCGGCGGCCCTGGGCTTCGGCTTCCGCTGCGGCTTCCTGGGTATGCTGCACATGGAAATTGTGCAGGAACGACTGGAACGCGAATTTGACATGACCGTTATCACCACCGTACCATCCGTGCGGTTCGAAGTGGTTACGACAAAGGACGAAATATTACACGTATCGGCCCCGGCCGAAATGCCCGACCCCAGCACCATCCGCTGGATTGAAGAACCCTTTATCAGGGCGCAGATTATCAGTAAAGCCGATTATGTAGGGGCCATTATCGGCCTGTGCATGGATAAGCGTAGTCTGCTCAAAAATCAGGTGTATCTGACCCAGGACCGCGTGGAGCTACAGTTTGAGATGCCCCTGGCCGAAGTAGTCTTTGACTTCTTCGATAAGCTCAAGACCATTTCGCGCGGGTATGCCTCCCTCGATTATGAGTTCATCGGCAACCGGGAATCGACCATGGTGAAGCTGGATGTCATGCTGAACAGTGAACCGGTAGACGCCCTATCAGCCATCGTTCACCGCGACAAAGCATACGAATGGGGTAAAAAACTCTGCGAAAAACTCCGGGAATTACTTCCCCGCCAGCAGTTTGAGATTGCTATTCAGGCAGCCATTGGTCAGAAAATTATTGCCCGAGAAACGGTGAAGGCCCTTCGTAAAGACGTATTGGCTAAATGTTATGGGGGTGATATTTCGCGGAAACGTAAACTGCTCGACAAGCAGAAGAAGGGTAAAAAACGCATGCGGCAAGTTGGCAATGTCGAAATCCCGCAGGAAGCCTTTATGGCAGTATTGAAGATAAACTAATCCTGAATGCCAGCCCGTAACGAGGCTGGCATTTTATTTGCGGCAGAGTCGGTAATCGCCATCCCATTGCTCCCGTATACGCATTCTACTGACCCTGTTTTGGCCTGTTGATTCTGTCGATTGAGTGCGCTCTACAGTCCTTTGCACCATTGATTCTAACCCGGCAGACCTTGACCATACCCGGACTACCGGCATGTTTATCGCTTTCGCCCGGTTATTCTCCTTTCATTTGCAGCAGCTCGAACTACTTGAGCAGAGTAATCATTCTGCGCGGCTGGCACAGGAGGTAATTAAACAGGTTGACAGGCTTTACACGTTTATTCAGTGGTTAGCAAATTTCCCATTGGCCTACGGCATGCATAATCTTAACCGTTTTACCTTCCTCTTTTTTGTTGTACTCATCCAGGCGCAGGCACAAAATGGGTTCGTAGCCAATTACGACGAATCAAAAGTGCCGCCTTACACTTTACCCAACGTGTTGAAAACAACGGCGAACCGGACCGTAAGGGATAAGGCGACATGGGAAAAAGTAAGACGCCCTGAAATCATTAAGCTTTTTGAAGAAAATGTGTACGGACAAATGCCTAAATCCTATGAGCGGCTTACGTACTCGATAAAAAATGAACATGGTGGCGTCATGGCCGGTAAAGCTACCCTGAAAGAGGTGGTTATTGAGGTTGTCAACAATAATAAGCCGTTGACAATAAATCTTGTGCTTTTCGTGCCGACCAAACACCAGGGGCCAGTTCCCATTTTTCTGCTTATTAACAACCGAGGTAAAGAGAATACAGACCCTACGCGGGCACAAAAAAGCGATTTCTGGCCGGCCGAAATGGTTATCGATAGCGGGTATGCCATCGCTGCTTTTCACGTTAATGACCTGGCTCCTGATGATTCCGTCCGGTACGTAAATGGCGTGCTTAAACTGTATCCACAACAACTAACCGCTAATGACGGCATGCGGGCCATAGGAGCCTGGGCGTGGGGGGCAAGTCGTGTACTGGATTACTTTGAAAAAGATGCCGCTATAGACGCAAAAAAGGTGGCACTCGTTGGCCATTCCCGGGGAGGAAAAGCGTCCCTGTGGGCGGCCGCTGAGGACCAACGGTTTGCCCTGTGCATAACAAACTGTTCGGGTAACACCGGGGCTGCTTTATCCCGTCGGCGGTTTGGCGAAACGATTAGTCGCATCAACACCGTTTTTCCGCACTGGTTTGCCAAAAACTACAAAAAATTCAACGACAATGAAGATTTATTACCCGTAGATCAGCATATGCTGCTGGCAACCATTGCGCCCAGGCCACTTTACGCAACGAATGCAACAAAAGACCTTTGGGCCGACCCAAAAGGAACATTCTTGTCGTTGAAACAGGCCGAAAAGGTGTATGCTTTATATGGCATTAAATCAAATCTACCGGCCAATCCGCCTGCTACAAATCAGCCAGTCGTTACTTCTCCATTGGGTTATCATATCCGGGAAGGTGAGCATAATTTAACCGTCTATGACTGGAATAATTTCATAAAATTTGCCAACGTTCATTTTAGAAAGTAAAAAACCAGCTGGTTGGAAGCACGTTTGTCTGTTCATTAATATTGCGGAGGGAGCGTATGTTACGGATTAGCATTGAGTGTTATTAAAACGGCCAGTTAGCAATGCCAGAGTAACTACATAAAGTCCGGAGATGGTTGTTGATAAACAGCACTCCGATGCCGCAGCAAGGCCTGCTCTTTCTTCTTGCACTCAAAAACAATGTCTACCGCTTTGCCATACGTGTTAACCCGCGAGTAGAGCCAATCGGCATGCGCTTCGCGCCGGGCTTTGGGGTCTTCATGCACCTGTCGCGAATCCGAAAAATGAAACACGGGGCGTACATCCCAGGTAGTATAGGCCATCAGGAAGGCTTCTTCTTCCGTTTGCGTGCCGGGATTGAGCGAATGATGAAAATAATCAAAGACAATCGGCATACCCGTACGCTCATAAATCGGCAACAGATCGGCAACCGTATACAGACTCGCCCGGTCGTCGTTCTCAACCGTCAGACGGGCGCGAAGATTGGCCGAGAGTAAGGTGAAATTCTGAGAAAAACGCGCTCTGGTAGCCTCTTTGTCGCCATAGGCGCCCCCCACGTGAATGTTGATTTTATTCCAGTGGGAAGGCGCTAACTGCATCAAATCGAACACTTCTGATTGATATTCGAGGTTGTTTATGGTATTGTCGAGCACTTTTCCCTGACCAGCCAATTGATTGAACGGGCCAGGATGGGTCGTTAATCGGATAGGGCGACTGCCAATCGCTTCGAGTGTAGTCCGGATGTCGGAAAAATCGGGCAGATCAGCCAGGCGGTATTCTGATGCCCAGGGAAATAGATCCGACGAAACGCGGAATAACCGGATATCCTGTTGAAGGTTCCAGTCCAAGATGGTTAATAAGTCCTGCACATTTTTCAGGGCAAGCTCCGAAGCATAAGCAATGCCCCGCTCGGTAAACGTCTTACGAATCATGCTTCGATTCGTAGTGATTTTAGCAGCCTGAAGGCTTAAATTGATGCAGGCATACCCAACAGTTGATGGTGTAAACGTCATTCTACGGTAACTAACCCGTACCTCATTCAGTTATCTTTTGTTAGCATTTGGGCAAGAGTCGATGGATTGTCATGGCATCAACCAGTTGTTTATGGCCAATGTAAAAAAGAACAGATCCACTGGTTACCCGAATAAAAGACGATAAAAAGCACTCACCGAAAGCTACCCGGCCCTAACTGCCAGCCCGTTACGAGGCTGGCATTTTATTTGCAGCAGCGTTAGTATTCGCCATCCCATCGACCCAACATGCGCGTTCTACTAATCCTGTTTTTTAGCCTGCTGATTCTGCCGAACGCATACGCTCAGCAGTCGGACGCTGTTAAGACGCAGAAAACGTTGTTTACCATCTCGGCAGTCGATGATCGAACATCGGCAGAGTTACCCGCCACGTATACGATTCAAGCCATACTGGCCAATAAGAAATGGGAAGGCAAAAGTGAGCGGGGCGGCAATACATTTTCGTTCACCCTGACCCGTACCGACACCCTGAACGTGATAGCCCGCTCGCCGGGATATTATGAAGCCGAGGAACTAATGGTGGTTTCCTGCGATACCTGTGCCAACTACAGCTACGTTATCCGGCTTGAAAAAGAAGAACCAAAAGATAGTGTGTTCCGCGACTTAAAGGTCAATCAGGCTTTCCGGCTCGATAACGTTTATTTCGACCAGAGCAGTTACGTCCTGCGCCCCGAATCCTACCCACAACTGGACAAGCTGGTAAAAACATTGATTACCACTCCAAAACTGGTTATTGAAATTGCCGGTCATACGGATAATGTCGGCGACCGGCGGCTGAATAAAGCCTTGTCCGAGAACCGGGCCAAGATTATAACCAGCTATCTGGTTAAGAATGGTATCCCCGAAGAACGCCTGCACCATACCGGCTACGGAGACTCCCGACCGGCGGCTCTCAATGACACAGAAATGAACAAACGAAAGAATCGGCGCGTTGAATTCGTTGTAGTAGCGATGTAAAAGAGATGGTCATTAGTGGTCATTGAGTGACCATTGTAGAGTCGCTGATGGGCAAATGACCATCCATAACAATCCGTGACCAATAATGACCACGCCTGACCAATCCATCAAGTACTTTGTTAAACCCGGCTCCATTGTCCGCCAAATCTGGGGTGATGCCGATGTAATTTTGCTGGTTTTCGCCGGGTCGGCGGCTGAGTTTGCGCTGAACCGGGCCGTCGACTGGCTGTTTTACACGGGGAAACTCCCAGCCGATCCAATTGCCCGCCTGTTTTCAACGGTCCATTACGCCCAGGATATTGTTTTCCTTCCCGACAATAAGGCTCGTGAAACAGTGGCCCGGATGGGCGCTATTCATTCCGGTGTTGAGCAGAATCGAGGGTATCAGATTCCCGACTGGGCTTACCGCGACGTATTGTATATGCTCATTGGCTATTCTGAGCGCGCCTACGAAACCCTGCACCGGCCCCTCACCAATCCCGAACGGGAAGAACTATTTGCTGTATTTCGGGAAGTAGGCGTTGGGATGCACGTTCCGAACCTGCCGACCACGTACGCTGACTGGAGAACTGACCGGGCAGCCCACCTCAACCGGGATTTAGTTCGCAGCGAATTTACCGATAAGCTATTTCAGCGATACCAGGCGCAATTGGGAAACTGGCGCTATAATTTATTACGGCAGGTACAGGGAATGATCGTTCCCGATCAGGTAACTAAGTTACTGGATTTACCCCAAAGCCGCTTATTAGCGCATTCACTTGGTTTATACGGGGTGTTGACTAAGCTAGGGCTTCGGTCAATGGTACAGCGCATTTTATTACCAACTGAGTACCTGGGACAGATCCAGGGGTTAGATAAATAACGTGTTTTGGTTTGCAGAAGTCGGTTTATGGTAATTTGCCATCCAATTGGCGGGTGTTGACCAGGCGCCGTTGGCTAAAGCCCAACGGCAACGGATTGTAAGTCCCATCGGTACTTAATGTAGCCAATTATCAGGGACTTTTTGCAAATTGCCGTTGGGCTTTAGCCAATCGGCGGGTAATCATCAACGCTATTCTATAAACGAACGCATCAACATGCTTTCTTCCCCCATTACTACGTCCATTTTTGACCTGTTCAAAGTGGGTCCGGGTCCATCGAGTTCGCACACGATTGGCCCAATGAAAGCGGCCTTCGATTTCTGGCAGCGACTGGCTCAACTACCGGAATCAGTGCGGGCGCGGGCGAATACGATTCATATTTATCTCTACGGCTCACTGAGTGCCACGGGAAAAGGGCACGGTACCGACCGGGCTATCGTGGCTGGGCTGATGGGCTGGCAACCCGAAACAACCGACCCGGATGCCCTTATGAAACTGCTGCAAGACCCCACCGTAAGGTATCCGATACAGGTAGGAGGACAAACGATAACCGTAGGGCCGCAACAGATTCATTTCGAGCGGAAACGGTACGAATCTCCCTACGCCAATACGATGGTATTAACCTTAAATGACGGCAACGAAGTACTGACTCAGGAAGAATATTATTCCATTGGGGGCGGGTTTATTATCCGAAAGGGAGAACCGGAAACCGGAGTCGACGCACAGCGGGTACCCTATCCGTACAGTACCATGACCGAGCTAAAAGTACAACTCAAAACCAGTGCCCTTTCGCTGGATGAACTACTGATGGCCAACGAGATGGCCCTGAATGGTCGCAGTCGCGCTGAGATTAATCAGCAAATTGATCAGCTTCTGGACTTTATGCACAAAGCCGTTCGGCGGGGACTTCGGCAAAAAGGTGTTCTGCCGGGCACCATCAAACTGAGCCGAAAAGCCCCGATTTTGTTCCAGCAGGCGAAGGGTATGAGCCAGTCCTCCGATAGTTTTCTCATCTTCCTGAACGCGTATTGCCTGGCTGCATCGGAGGAGAATGCAGCAGGCGGCATTGTTGTTACGGCCCCTACGTCGGGCGCATCGGGGGTTATTCCGGGGCTGACGTACCTGGTTCAGCACCATTTTCATTACAATAAAGCCACTATGCGAAGCGGGATGCTGGTGGCCGCAGTCATCGGATTTCTGGTGAAACACAACGCCAGTATTTCGGGGGCTGAGATGGGGTGTATGGGCGAAATTGGTACCGCTTCAGCTATGGGAGCCGCTTTCCTGACCCGCTGTGCCCAGCCCAAAGGCGATATTGGAGCCATTGAAGCAGCCGCCGAAATTGCCATTGAACATCACTTGGGTATGACCTGCGACCCTATTGGCGGTTACGTGCAGATACCGTGCATCGAGCGCAACGCGATGGGTGCCGTAAAAGCGTATAACGCCTATCTGCTGGCTACCTCGGGGGCCGCTTCCTTCCAAAAAATCTCGCTCGATGCAGTCATTAAAGTAATGAAGGCAACGGGCAGGGATATGTCCAAACGATATAAGGAAACCTCACAGGCCGGCCTGGCGCTGAGTGCAACGGAGTGTTGAGAAAACAATTTGTCCTGTATAGTCATTAAGTAGTCATCTACAGCGCGTCATGCATGTCCTGTTAATTACTAACAAGGAAGGGCGCACAATAAATGACCTTTAACTGACTTCCCCCCAATGTCCAATATATACACGCCCCAGCAGCAACGTATTCTGCTTATCGCCAGTCTGTTCATTATTGCCGGCTTCATCGTCTTTGGCCTGAGTGGCTACATCTCGGCCTTTCTGGGTGCGGGGATTCTGTACGTAGTCCTTGGTCCCTGGTTTACCGCACTGGCCATCAGGCGGCACTGGAAGCGTCCGCTCGTAGCTGCGCTGCTTATTCTTTTCTCCTTTGTTGTAATCATTTTGCCATTTGCCACACTGAGCCTGTTGCTGGTGGACCGCATTCAGTATTACAGTCAGCATACAGAGGACATTCTGGGTCTGGTGAAGAAGGTAGAAGACCTCACGGGGTATCAGATTACCAGTCAGCAAAATATCAGCAACATCGCCAAACAGGCAGGTACATATGCCACTCGGATACTACCATCCATTGCTGGTAGTGCGCTGGACTTTATCGTTATTATTGGTCTGATGCTGTTTACCCTGTACTTCATGTTCGTGCAGCAGGAAGATTTTTTGAAGGGACTACGAAAATACCTTCCCTTCAAAAAGGAAACGCAGGAAGAATTGGGCGAGTCGCTCCGTAACAACGTGAATGCCAACGTACTGGGACAGGCACTGGTGAGTTTCGTACAGGGTGTGCTAACCGGAGCAACACTCTGGATTTTCGGCGTACCCGATCCGTTTTTCTGGGGTACGGTCGCTTTCTTTATGGCCTTTATCCCGGTATTAGGTACGCCACTGGTTTGGGGTCCTGCCGGATTAATCCAGCTTTCGCAGGGCAACACGGCGCAGGGCGTTGGTATTCTGGTGGTAGGCGTCATCATTATTATCAACATCGACAACCTGCTCCGCATTATGCTGGCCAAACGCATGGGTGATATTCACCCTCTCGTCACACTGGGCGGTATTGTGCTGGGCGTGCCAATTTTCGGCATTCTGGGGTTAGTCGTTGGCCCGTTGCTGGTTTCTTACTTCATCGTACTAATTCATGTGTTCGAACGGGAAAACCGGAAGCAGGAAAAAGAAGTGGCAAAGGCGGAAGCAACCGTTGAAAAAATAGCGCAGGAATAATTGAATCTCCGCCCGTAAGGCAGGTTGAACTGGATCGTTCAATGCCTAATTTGCGTGATGATGCAGATGAAACCGTTTTTGTCGAAGCCCGGTGGGTGGTCAGTGAATAGCCGGGTTTTAGCTGTTTTCCGGATGCGCCCGATTCGTTTACTCGTCTTACTCTGGCTAGCTGGGTTACCCGCACTGGCCCAAACCATTACGCGGGGACCTTACCTGCAACTGGGTACCCAAACGGCGGCCACTATCCGCTGGCGTACCGATGTACCCACCATTGGGCGCGTAACGTACGGAGTATCGGCCAATAGCCTGACTGGCAGTGTCACTGAATCGGCCAGTACCACCGAGCATATCGTTCGGGTTACTGGCCTGAACGCTGACAGGCAGTATTTTTATAGTATTGGTACAAGCGCTCAGGTATTGCAGCAGGGAGCGGATATGTATTTTCTGACGGCCCCGCCCGTAAACACGACCCGTAAAATTCGGGTTGCCTCCTTCGGAGATGCCGGTATGAATCCCAATAACAATCAGACCAACGTACGGGACGCCTTCCTGAATTTTCGGGGCAATACCCCTACCGATCTTTGGCTACTGATGGGCGATAACTCTTACGACGGTGATGACCCTTCCTTTCAGGTCAATTTTTTCGATCCTTATCGGAACAGCCTGCTCAAAAACACCATGCTTTTTCCGGTTCCGGGCAATCACGATTATAGTGGCAGCAACACCCTCGCTGCTTCCCACAATATTCCTTATTTCTCTATTTTCAGTTTACCAGCCAATGCCGAAGCGGGTGGCGTACCATCGGGCACCGGCGAATGGTATTCCTTCGATTATGGACCTGTCCATTTTATTATGCTCGACGGATTTGGTACCCGAAACGTTAATGGAAACGACTGGCGTTTTTACACCGATACGCTCAATCATCCGCAGGTAACCTGGCTAAAACAGGATTTAGCAGCCACTACCCAAAAATGGAAAGTCGTATATCAACATTTTCCACCCTACAGTCAGGGTGCCCATAACTCCGAATCAGAATCAGAGCTGATCGCTATTCGCCAGCGGATAAATCCCATTCTGGAACGCTTCGGGGTTGATATGGTGGTGCTGGGCCACAGCCATAGCTACGAACGCTCCTACCCGATACACGACCAGTACGGCCCTATGAGCGATTTCGTAACCAATCCATCGGCTTACCGCTTCCCGGAAGATAATGGCACCGGGCGTTACGATGGGTCATCCAATTCCTGCCCCTATAAAAGCACATCCGGGAAAAAGAAGCAGGGCACCGTTTACGTAGTTGCAGGATCAGCCGGTGCCCTGAACTACAACCCCGCCCTGGCACCCCATCCGGTTATGGTTTCGACGCAGCGATTAGCGGGTGGCTCGTTTTATTTTGAGGTAGAGGATAACCGTCTGGATGCTACGTTTATTCAGCCTAACCTGCCCGCTTCCTATACCATCGGCGATCAGTTTACAGTGATGAAAGATGTGGATCGAACGCAGACGCTGCCCGTTACCTCCGGACAGTCCGTTACGCTGACGGCTTCTTTCATCAGCGACTACCAGTGGAGCAGCCCCGACAATGCCGGATTCTCGGCCAGCACCCGTTCGGTCGTTGTTACCGGCCCTTCGGGTGCTAATGCTACCTACGTGGTGCGGGACAGCAAAGGTTGTGTACAGGATCATTTTACCCTCACCCCTGGCTCGGGCGTGATGGCTACCCTCAAGGCGGGCAACTGGAATGATCCATCCGTGTGGTCGGGAAATCGGGTGCCTGCCCCTGCCGATGTGCTCCAGTTAAAACACCCGGTCAGTATTTCCGATAACACCACCGTCTACGCCCTGAAAGTAGTGTACGATCCCGGCATCAAAATCCAGTTTGGCACGCAGGCTAAACTACAGGCGGGTCAATGAGGGGAGGGGCAAGTAGTCAACCGGTAGCATCCCAATGGATTTTTACCCCTCAACCGTTTTCAGGTATTGGCCGGGTGTGAGACCGGTAATCGCCTTGAACTGACGGTTAAAGTTGGACAGACTCGTATACCCGCACACGAGGGCAATCTGGCTGATGCTCTGATTGGATTGATGCAGCAACCGGCAGGCATTTTCGATGCGTATTTCGTTGAGTATGCCGGAGAACGTTTTGCGGGTATGAATCTTGAAGAACCGGCAGAAAGCGCCGGGAGTCAGGTTGGCAATATCCGCAACGGCTTCGAGGGTGATAGGCGATGCGTACTGTTCCAGCAGGTAACTGAATACCTGATCGAGCCGCTGATGGTCGTCGGGCCGACGGGGCCGCTCGTACGCCATCGTCGATAAAATCTCACGCTGGGGATGGGTCGCCAGAAAATCCAGGGCCGTCAATAACACCATCAATTGCTCGAACGGACGCAGGTGCGGGAGTGATTCCATCTGCTTCGTAATGGCATTAGGCGCCTGAAACCGAATCCGAACGCCGTGTTTTGCCTCCTGGATCAACTGATTGACGGGGCTTAATTCAGGCAGGGAAAACAGCGTGTGTTGTAGAGATTCCTTCCGAAAAAAGATGGAGTACGCCACCGAACGCAGTGTCGTGTCAGGCTCATCATAGTCTGCATGATTCCGTAGGACGTGGGTCAGGTTATCGCCAATCAGCAATAAATCATACGGGCCAAAGCGATCAATCCGGTTACCAACCAGCAGCGTACCTGCGCCCTGTTTGATAAGGGTCAACTGAATTTCGGGATGATAATGCAGCCGGTCGTAGAAGCTGACATCGTTATCTTCCTGCACCCGAATCGAACGGTCATCCACCGTTGGGATACGAAACAATAGTGGTTTCATCGGCTCGTTACTCGACTAATTGACCAATCATACATAGACGCAAATAAATAGCTGGTTATCAATACCTTCCACCAATCTTTCGCCCACTCAAAGCCCGATTCCCATCAACAAGGGGCAACCGGCCCGGGCGTTCGGTTAGGCCGACGGTGTCGGTTAGGGCGGTCAAAAAAGCAACCAGAGCACCCTGCTCTTCCTGCGTCAGATTGAGCGATTTTCCGGGCAGTGTCTGACCATTGAGTTGTATACCAATGCCCTGTCCGCCACCCCGATTATAGAAATCAACGACCTGGTCCAGTGTCCGATAAACACCGTTGTGCATGTACGGAGCCGTTAGGGCTACATTGCGAACCGTCGGGGTTTTGAATGCAAACTGCTGGTTATTTTTTCGGAAGGTATTGAACTTACCGGAATCCGCATCGAGCCGGGCATTGCGGATTGTCGGTTGCCGGGGTACCCCGATAATTTCGCTCTCCGTCTTTTCATAGTGCGGGGGTATAAACCCGTTATAAATCGGGAAGAAATGACAGGTGGCGCAGTGCGCCTTGCCCAGAAACAGATTGAAACCCAGCCGCTCATCATCGGTCAGGCTCACCGGCTCACCCCGCAGGTAGCGGTCGGGGCGGGCGTTCAGGCTCGTCAGGCTGCGGATATAACAAGCCAGCGCATTACGAACGTTACCCGCCGTCAGCCCGGTCGGGAACGTCTCGACAAACTGTTGCCGGTACACGCTGCTGGCCGACAGTTTACGCACTACTTCCTCGGGCGAAGTACGCATTTCGTGGGCGTTTTTGAGTACATCGTGCGCCTGATCTTCCAGATACGTTACCCGCGAATCATAGAACTGGGCATTCTGCAAACCGGCATTCAGCAGCGTCGGCGCATTCCGCAGTACCGTTTTTCGGCTCCGAAATGCCCGGCTTTTGGTTTTTCCGTCCGTAAAGGCGCGTTCTGGCTGGTGGCAGGAAGCACAACTCCGGGCATTGTTGCCCGACAGTAGTGGGTCAAAAAACAGGACTTTCCCCAGCGCCACCTTGTCGGCCGTACTGACAAACTCCCCGAAATTGACCAGATAATCGGGTCGAAAAGCGCCCGAATCTAACAACGTAGCAACCATAGGCGATAAAAAACGACCCGCCGTAGCGACCGGAACGCCCAGTGCTTGACGAGCCTGTTGTAACGCCTGACAGAGGGGATAGAGCTGCTGCCGGATGAACGCAACCCGGTCGAATGAGTCAACGTTTGAAGCCTGCTCCAACACCCTGATAGCTTCCGACCAGTTTTTATCTATTCGGCCTGCCTGCTCCGCTGGTAGCCGGGCGGCATAGGGTTGGAACGCGCTATGAACCGACTGGAGGGTGATGACCGCTTCGGAAAGGCCCGTTTGTACTTCGGGCGTGTCATAGCCCGTAATACCCAGCGCTAGTAGTCGAAATAGAGCCTGCCGCATGGCATCCAGTACGGCCGGGTCCGTTAATTGATGGGCGGGCACTCCCTGCTCTAACCGGCTGGAATACGACTGCAATACAGCTAACGCATTGAGCAGGCTGTCTTTTTGGGTGAGCTTATATACCGGGAAAAGATAAATCTCTATCACTTGCAACCCCGTTGGAGGTCGGAGCGTTTGCCCCGGCTCAAATTCCTCCACTTCGGGTACGGGTGGGCCGTTAACGCGCCCGGCCAGCACCGGCTGAAAATAATCCAGTAGCCATTCGATCCGCTTATAATCCCGGCGGCATTGGATAAACAAGGCTTGGAGTGAATCGGCGTCAGCGTCATTTTTTACGGACGCCGTCAACCGTTTTACCTGCTCGTGAAACTGGTTTTTATCGCGTAGAAACTGGTCATAGAGGGCAGAATTATCGCGCTGATAAACTGGCTCTTTTGGCAGAAAAGCCAGCAGCGCCAATAATACCGGAATAACCAGAAACGCGATTCGATTCATGCCAGACGATTTATTTTACCGTTATGATGCCCGCTGCCGGATGTTGTCCAGCAGCACAGCCGTAGCGATTCCTACGTTCAGTGATTCGGCCTCACCATAGCGGGGAATGGTTACCCGTTTTGTCACGTACTGCGCTACGGCGGGCCGGATGCCATTCGATTCGTTGCCCATAATCAGATAACCACCTGCCTTACTGGCTGCCAGTTTGTGTACATCCTCACCATCCAGAAACGCCCCATACACCGCCTGACGGGGTTCGGGAGTTCCTGCCAGTTGACTCAAGACGGATATGATATCCCCATACCACCAGTCGACGCGGGTGAAAGAACCCTTGCTGGCCGAAATAACTTTGGGGTTATACACATCCGCCGTGGTTTCGGAACAGAGAATTTTCTGAACCCCGTACCAGTCGGCGATGCGTAAAATGGTACCCAGATTGCCGGGATCGCGCACATCGTCCAGTATTAACGCAATCTCACCCGGTTTAGCCAATAGCGGGCGGTTCTCTTTCGTTCTGACCACAGCGAGGGCTGCGTTGTTACTTTCCAGGGTTCCGGCCCGTTCGAGGTCGGCCACTGACGCGATTTCGACCGGCGTTCGTTGGTTGTCTGTCAGGTGTGCGTTTTCTTTGTAGAATACTTCGGTGGCAACCACGAGTTCAACCGTGAAGCCGGACCGTAATACCTCCTGCACACTCTTGGCACCTTCTACCAGAAAGGCTCCCTGCTTCTGCCGGTATTTTTTCTGGTGCAGCGACTGGATATATTTAAGTTTATTTTTAGAAAGCATGAAAGAAATGTATGATATAGGCTGTAGGATGCATGACTGGTGTGCTGGCTATACATCCTATAGCCTACGTCATGTAGCACGATTAAGCCTGTTTCTGCTCCTGGCTTCCCTGTCCGGTTGCCTGAGCACCAAAAAGTTACCCACCAACGCGTATATTCTGACCGCTCAAACCGTACGCGGTAACCGCACTATTCCGGGCGAATCCCTCGAAAGTCTGATTCCACAGAAGCCGAACCGCCGGATTCTGGGACTTCCCATCACGCCCCCGCTCTGGTTCTATGAACTGGGACTGAGCCGTTACGACCGCCAGAAAGCCGTTCAGGAGCTTGAGGCCAAAACTAACGAATTTGAGCAGGAAAGCCAGCGTATATCCGACCAGCCGCAGGCATTGAAGAAGCTCAACCGGCGCTATGGGCGTAAACTGAAACACCTGCGGCTGAAAGCGGAAGGTGGAAACTGGATGATGCGGAGCCTGGGCGAGCCTCCCTCCTATTTTGCCGAAAGCGATGCGAAGGCCAATGCCGCCAAGATGCAGAAATACCTGTTCGACAAGGGATTTTTCAACGCCCAGACGGCCTACGCACTGGATACCCTGCGCCGACGGCAGATTCGGGTGAACTACCTGATTACGGAAAACGAGGGGTTTTACCTGCGAAACATCACCTATCAGATCGACGATCCCCGCGTCGATTCCCTCGTACGAAAATCGTTCGACAAGTCACTGCTGAAAACTGGCGACCGGTTCGATTTTGAGAACATGACCGGCGAGCGGGTACGGATAGAATCGCAACTGCGTGACCAGGGCTATTACGCTTTCTCGCGTCAATACATCCGGGCCACCAACGTAGATACCATCCGCCGGGGCAATGACCGGCGGTTCTACGATAAACTCGAACCCGGCGATTCGACCCGGCGGAATGTGGACGTAGCCCTGCAACTAGTGAATCCACCGGGCCTGTCTGCCCACCCGATTTACCACATTGGGGATGTGGAAGTACGCATCAGCCCCGTTACTTCGCCGGACCTGACCACACCAGTGGTGTTGGCAGCTCCGCTGGATACAATCAAACGAAACGGAGTTACCTATTTGCTGGGTGGGCGGGATATCTCGACGCGGTTGCTGGAGTCAAAAATTCTCCTCCGACCGGGTCAGTTGTACAGCCAGAGCGATTACCGCGATACCCAGCGGCAGTTGTTTCTACTCAACCAGTTCAAGTTTGTCAACCTGAACTTTACCGATACTACCAATCGCCAGTTGCGAACGCTCATCACGGCTACTCCGCTGGATAAGTACGAAGCCACGGCCGAGGGAGGGCTAACGGGACTGTTGTATCAGGGGCAGGGCTACCCCGGTGGTTTTGGGAGCCTGATCTTCCGGGTGCGTAACCTGTTTGGCGGGCTGGAAACCTTTGAGACCTCCGTTCGGTACGGGATAGAAGCACAAACGGGCTTCCTGACCGATCCTAATGCTACCCGCCAGGTGTACAAATCGCAGGAATTGGGTATCAGCAGCTCGCTTATATTCCCCCAGCTTCTGTTTCCCAGCCGTTTTCGCTTCCGGTTCAACCGCTATGCCCCGCGCACACAAGTCAGTCTGAGTTTTAATAACACCTTCCGGCCCGACTTCCGGCGGTCGTTGCTACGGGCTACGATGGCCTACACCTGGCAAACCAGCCCGACCAAACAGTTCAGTTTCCTGATTGCCGATATTAACCTCATCAACGCTAATTTTGATACGGAACTAGGAGCCGCGTTCCTAAACCAGTTAAATCAGTTGCGGCAGTTGGGTAGTACTGTTTACCTTAGTTTCCGGCGGTCGCTCAGTTCGAGTTTCAGCTTTGCCTACACGTACAATACCAACACCCCCGGCCAGAATCGGCGGGCCAATTTCCTGCGTGCGGTGCTGGAGTCAGGTGGCACCACGCTCAACTTTTTCTCTGATAAGACCATTGCTCACTGGAGTGATACCAACGTGACGGGCCTCCAGTTCTACAAATTCCTGCGGGCTAACGTCGATTACCGGCACTACATTCCCCTCCGTACCCGCACCACGCTGGCCTTCCGAATCAATACGGGTATTGCCTACGGGTATGGACCTAATGGTGGCCCGGTTCCCTACGAAAAGTACTTTTTTGCCGGTGGTAGCAACAGTATCAGAGCTTGGTTACCCCGCCGGTTAGGCCCCGGCTCCGCCTTCCCCTATCAAACTGATCCCAGTACGCCCGCCATCAACGAAACGACTGGGCAGTTTATTTATCAGTTTGAGCAGCCGGGAAACGTGTTGCTGGAAGGATCGGCAGAGTTGCGGGGACGGTTATTTCACCTCGGTGCCGACGTAAATGGCGCTATTTTTGTCGATGCGGGCAACGTATGGACGCTCAGTAACAGTACCAATCGCCCCGGCACAGTGTTCCGATTAAATTCATTCGTTCCCCAGATTGCCGTGGGTACGGGCGTTGGCCTGCGGCTCGATTTCTCCTTTTTCGTTATCCGTTTCGATGGAGGTGTAAAAGTATGGGACCCCGGCCGACAATATTTTAGCCCGAAAGAAAGCCGACTGGTGGATGAGCGTTTTATTCTGCCACAGTTCTCCTTCAAACAGCTTTTCAGCGGCCCCAATCCGCTGGTTATCAACTTTGGTATCGGCTATCCGTTCTGATAAGTACCCGTCCACACACCAAACTGATTTGCCAGTGGTCGGACAAACAGGCTACGAAGTTTTACTGCAAGCCTGCCGCCCGGCATTAAACCTTACGCTTCTGCCGGGGGTTACTGACCATGCAACCACATTTAAACGGTAGAAAATGAGATTTAAGGACAAAGTAGCCATCGTTACCGGAGCCACATCCGGCATAGGTCGGGCCACGGCCGTACAATTGGGTCGGGAAGGGGCTAAAGTAGTCTGTATAGGACGCGACGAAACCGATGGCGATCAGGTGGTAGCCGAGATTAAAGCGATGGGTAGTGACGCTATTTTCGTTAAAACGGATCTGGCCGATGATGCCCAGCTGGTGTCGGCCGTTGAGCAGACCCTGGCTACCTGGCAGCAGGTGGATGTACTCATCAGCGACGCAGGGGTGATGACCTTCGAGCCCATCCTCACGCTTGACCCTGCCGACTGGGACCGCGTTATGCACGTAAACCTGCGGGCTTTGTTTCGCCTTTGTCAGCTTTGTCTGCCCCACATGAAGGGCGGGGCCATTGTGGCGGTCAGTTCCGTACACGCCCACCAGACCACGCCCAACGTAGTACCCTATGCGGCCAGCAAGGGAGCCATGGAAGCCTTCGTGCGTGGGTTGAGTCTCGAAATCTCCCACGAGCAGGCCCGCATCAACGCCGTGGCACCCGGCGCGGTTGACACGCCCATGCTCTGGGATAATCCCAACGTAAAAAGTGGTGCCGAAACAATTACGGGGCAGGTCGGCACACCCGAAAATATTGCGGCCGCCATTTGCTTTCTGGCATCGTCAGAAGCAGCCTTTATCAACGGCACTACCCTGGTGGCTGATGGTGGTCGACTGGCGCACCTTTAGACGGCGTACTTTTCCTGCATCATTTTGATGAATTTGAACCCATTCTCGGCAATGTCCCAGGGATGGCTGAACTCCCGCCAGACGTTGATGGAATTCGCGAAATCAATATCGTTTCGGGTGAAGGCTTCAATGGTCATCCAGCCGGTATAGTCCAGTTCGGCCAGCGTCCGGAAAGTATCATCCCAGGGAATATGGCCGTCGCCGGGCGTTCCCCGGTCGTTCTCGCTGATGTGAACGTGGGCCAGCACCGGCGCAATGGTTTTGAGAGCATCAGGAAAGTGCTTCTCCTCCATGTTGGCGTGGTGCGTGTCGAACATAGCCCGCACGTTAGGATGATCAGTCTGGCGCACTAGTTCCAGCAACTGAGTCATGGTATTACAGAGGTAACACTCAAACCGGTTGAGGGCTTCGGGTGCCAGGATTATACCCGCCTGCCGGGCATAATCCCCCACTTTGTGCAGGACTTCGGCACTGTGAGCGTATTCGTCGGGTTGCGGCTCCCGGCGCGTGAAGGTGGCAAAGGCGGAGTGAAATGGACCGCACATAACCGACGCACCCAGCGCATGAGCGCGGTCGATGGCTCCCTTCAACTGGTTTACGGCCTGCGCCCGGACGCTGGCAGAGTCGCTGGCGGGGTTGGTATCGGGCCCTACAACCGTGACGCAGGTACTAAGCAGACCGAGTTGCTTCAGGTGATCGCCAAACTGTCGATACACATCAACCTCCTGCGTATCGATAAAACACTCGACCCCATCGTAGCCAATCGTTTTGAGTCGTTCAGCAATGGGATTCATTTTTTCGGATATAGCGGCTGTCCAGACTAACAGGTTGAATCCAACGGGAGAGGGCATGTAGTTTATTTTTGGTTTAAGGTATACGGCTCACGGTTTTTGGTTTGAGGTTTACGGTGTCCTCAATGCTTGCGTCAGCCAACCGTGCGACGGACACCGTAAACCTCAAACCAAAAATCGCAAACCTCAAACTGAGTTTTATTTCCCCATCGGGTGCTCTTTCAGCAACTGATTCGGGGAGTAAAAGTCTTTTTTGCTATTCGTGGCGGCCCGTACTTTTTTCACCTGCTCCGCAGAGATGGCCGACGCATCATTGCCGAACGATTTCCGAACGTAAGTCAGTACGGCGGCTACTTCATCATCTTTAAGCAGGCCACCAAAGGGAGTCATGGGCACCTGGCCCGAATATTTCTTCCCCTCAATTTCCATTGGGCCCATCAACCCTTTCAGCACGATTTTTATCAGGCGTTCTTCATTACCCTGCACCCAGGGGCTGTTGGCAATGGGCGGAAACTGGGAGGCCGACAGGCCCTTACCGTCAGGTTGGTGGCAGGTAGCACAATAGCCATCCCGGCCGTAAATTTCTTTCCCCTGTGTGTAAAGTGCCAGTTCTTTTCCCTTCAGGTTCGACTTCACCACCGCTTCGGTCTTCTTCCGAACCGATTCGCCGTTGAGGTGCGCTACTGCCGTTTCGTAGGCGGGCAACATCCATTCGTCAAGCGGTTTCTTTTGGGCTTCGGCCAGAATGGGTAGCCCTTTTTCCTTGCCAATCCAGGAAGCGGCCACGATGGCTTCCAGCCGAACCCGGCCATTGTCGTCGCGGGCGGCCTGCATTAGTAAATTAGGCTGATCGGCCACCTGATGCCCCGTGTACCGAACGACCCGCACGGCTGCGGCCCGGGCGTGAAAATCGGGTGATTTCAACACCTGCCGCAACAGCGTCTGGTCTACTTTATCCAGTCCCCAGGTGGTCCAGAGCGCTTCCAGTCGGTTGTGTTCGTAATTGGGGTCGTTTTTATCCAGCGCGGCCACCCACTGCGGAATTTTGGGTAGCACCTCCGACGCCTTCCGGCCCCGCAGTTCGCGCTGGGTGCGGTAACGGGTACGGTATTCGGGCAGTTTCAGGTTATTCAGCAACTCATCTATACTGGCTCCAAACACCTTTGCCGGTGTTACCAGCGGGCGTGATGGGTACGTAACCCGGTATACCCGGCCGTGTACGTGGTCCCGCAACGGGTCGCGGGCATTATGCTGCATGTGCCCGATCAGGATATTGTGCCAGTCGATGAAGTACAATGAGCCATCGGGCGCAAACTCCATATCGACGGGGCGGAAATTACGGTCGTTCCCCTTTATCAGGTCTGTCACGAAATTACTCTTGAAGCCCGTTCCTTTATCTTTCAGGGTGTGCATCTTCATACCCAGAAACCCGATGGTATTGTTGATTAGGAAGTTGCCCTGCACATCATCCGGAAAGTGGCGGCTGGAAATAAACTCCAGGCCGGAGGTGGGACGTACCCGCTGCGAATCCTCGATCAGCTGAAACGACTTATCCGTCGACTCACCGTAGCGGGGCAGTACGGTGCCGGGCAGCATCCATCGAACATCGGGGCTGGATGTTTCGGCAAAGATGGGTTGCCCCCATTTATCGAAGGCAATGCCCCAGGGATTTGGAATGGCTAGCTGGGCCGTGCGTTCCAATTTATGCAGTTGGGGGGCATAGCGGTAAAAACCACCGTTAGTAGCCCGAACGGTACCGTAGGCCGTTTCGACATCGGTATGCAGGAAAACACCCTCACCCATGTAAATCGCCCCGGACGGATCAGCCACGTAGGCGCTGATTTCGTGGTGCGTATCATGATCATCGAAACCACTCATGATAATTTCTACCTTGTCGGCCTTATCGTCGCCATTGGTATCAGTGTAGAGTTTCAGATTTGTACCCTGCGACAGGTACACGCCTTCGGGGGTTAGCTCGAAACCCACTGGAACGTGTAATCCATCCAGAAAAATGGTTTGCTTATCGGCTTTCCCGTCGTTGTCGGTATCTTCCAGAATCAGGATTTTGTCGTTGGGTTTGGCATCGCCGGGTTTGTAATGCGGATACGATGGCATGGTTACCACCCACAACCGACCCTTGTTGTCGAATGTCATCTGAACGGGGTTCGCCAGATCGGGGAACTCCACTTCCGACGCAAACAGCTCAATCTGGTAGCCGGGAGCCGCTTTGAGTTCATTTAGGGCATCTTTGCCGTACAGGTACGTCAGGCTACCGTTGGCTTCGGGGTTGAAATTGGTGTTGACGGGCGGCAGGGTACGGGTGTTTTTATCGGCCGCTGCCAGGTCTATCTTTTTACCCTGCGTGGCCGCTATCCAGACCGCCGAATCCCGGATGATGG
Source organism: Cytophagales bacterium (assembly GCA_038236215.1). Lineage (GTDB taxonomy): Bacteria > Bacteroidota > Bacteroidia > Cytophagales > Spirosomataceae > Spirosoma. Next base: position 27,579 of record JBBSTD010000034.1, read on the forward strand.
TCATCTGCCGGATTTTCTCGATTTCGGCAGGGTAGTTATCGGGACCAAACGGCTTAAACCGACGACCGTATACGTGTACGCCATTGGGGATTTTGTAATCGTTGAGCCACATCCAGTTTTTTTCCTGCACGGCCTGATACACAAGCTCCCGGTTGGTCCCGGCTTTGGGCGCTACCTTCCCAAATACCTGATCGGCCAGCAATGCCCCCAGTTTCTGATACCCCGCATCGTTCAACTGCGACCCGTCGATTGTTAATGGGGCTTTGCTGACGTTGTACCAGCTTTTGGATGGCGTGAAAGCATCAACGAACTGAACATTATTGGCTTCGGCCACGTCCTGCATGGCTTTGGTGTAAAGGGCCAAATTGACGTTTTCGGTTTGCCCACCCGGCACGTCCAGCGAATCCGACAAATCTTCGTACGCAATGGGCGACACGATCACCAGTTTGGACGCACCCGCTCCATTGTATTTCTGGCTGAGGGTATGCCTGATAAACGCACTGAGTTCGGCCCGGTAATTTTCCAGGCCAGCCGGTCCCTGAAACGATTCGCTGTTACCAAAGAACGCAATAATAACATCTGCCTTTAGTTGGGTCAGCCATTCATCGGGTGATGGAAATGTTCCCTGACTATCCGACGGATTGGCGTATTCGGTCTGAAATTTCTCGGCACCGGGGAAGGCCCAGGGCGAAAAACGGGCCGACCGGGGCCGGAATCCGGGGGTATCGCCAGGGTCGCACAGGTTGCGGATAAACAGCGAACTATCGGGGTAGCGAACCTGCATGTTAGTCTCGAAATGGTCGAAATTCACCATCCTCGATCCCAGGTTACCGCCCAGCAAAACGATGTGCTCCCCTTTTTTGACGGGAATCAGTTCCGCGGTGTTGATTCTAAAGGCACTAAATGCAGTCAACAGCAGCCCGACAACAAGTATCAGGCCCATAAGGCTATTTTTTCGGGCAATGAGAAGTTTCATACGTTCAGGATTATTGGGGGTGTCCGTAGGGCACGTTGATATCAATTTTGCCTTTCCAGCGCTTCGGTACCGGCAAGCCCAGTTCCCAGTGAATAGCGTTGATAACTAATCGCTGGAACGGCTCTTCTTTGAAGTCCTCCGGATGGCCAAGTGTCGTCATAAACGCTTTTCCGCCCCACTGATTCTGCCACGTCCAGGCTACCGGATTGTCGATAGCCGCTTTATCGGGGTTAACGGATTTGCCCATCAGCAGCGGCACCGACCCTTTAACGGGATAGTCGGGCAGGGTACGATACAACCAGGATGCCGCGTGGAAAGACGGCGCTACGCCCGTCAGGATGGGATTTTTAGCCGCTGCGGGGATGATGGTCACATCCGTTGTGCTCTTGTGCCCATAGTGGGTATGCTGCGCTTTACCGCCCCAGCCCGGAGGAGCTCCAAAGGCGAATTCTCCAAAGGCATTCCACCGCTGCCGGGGGTCGCCGTCGGGGAAATTGAAAGCGTGGGTGGTAGTGCGAAAGCCCATAACCGGTTTCCCCGACTTCAGGTACGCATCAATGTAGTTTAGCTGCTCCTGAGGGAGTTGCCGCCAGCGCAGGTAAAACACGGCGAGGTCGGCATCGCGCAGGCTTTCCAGCCCGGGAATATCCTTCTCTCCGTTATAGTCGGGGTACGCTTTGAGCACTTTCGTCTGCATCCCGTAATTCTTTTCCAGCTCGGCCGCTATGAAGGGCAACGTCAGTTCGCCACTGTACTCATGATCGCCGGTCACAAACACAACCAGTGGTTTTTTAGCTTTCCCGAGGACCGAGTTTACCCGGTTGGCCAGGGTTTCTACGGGGTTAAGCAAACTGGAAACGGCCAGTAAACCCGTTGCCTGCTTGATAAATGTCCGGCGTTGTGTTCTCATAAGGGGATAATTAGGCGGAGCGAATGCTCCTACTCTAAGGGTATTTTGATTGAAATTTACTCAATGCGGCCCTATTGACTTTTTTTACGCGCCTATTCGGTTCAACGCTGGCAGTATGCCGTTAGCCGGTCTAATAGTACGAGTCATTGGGCAATTTTTGCCGTTACCTCATTGCGTTCCACGTTAAACACATCACACAACCACCTGCCAGGCAGGTGTGTCTGGTAAAAAGTTGCGGGCAGAGCTCGTAGCCCACCGAATGCGTTTGACCTGAATTCTAACAAATTCACCTGCTTCTGCTGTAATGAAGTCTACGGTGGCTGCTATTGCTGCGAACAGTACGCATCTATGACACGATAATCATCTGATAATCAGAAATGTCGTTCTTCATTTGCGTCAAAAAAGTAGGTGACTCACCTGTCTAACACGCGTTTATAGGGCTACCGGTGAGAAATAACTAACTTTCTTTCGAAAGCGTAGAAAAAAACATAAAAAGTTTTTTCGTTTAACCGATTAAGCATAAGTTTGTCCACAATTAATGTTCGATGAGTACAAAAAAAACGTCGTTAAAGGACATCGCTCAGGAAGCGGGCGTGTCTACGGCACTAGTATCGTACGTGCTGAACGGCAAAGAGAAAGAGAGTCGGGTCGGGTCGGAAATTGCCATTAAAATCAGGGCAATAGCCATCGCCCTAAATTACCAGCCCAATCACGTAGCGAAGAGCTTGCGGAGCGGAAAAACACAGACTATTGGCCTGATTATCGCCGATATATCAAACCCCTTTTTCGCCAATATTGCCCGGATTGTCGAAGATGAAGCCAAACGCAACGGCTATACGGTCATTATTGGCAGTTCGGATGAGAACGCCGACAAATCGCGAGATTTGCTGAATGTATTGATTAACAGGCAGGTAGACGGATTTATCATTGTGTCGGCTGAAGATTCGGCAGAACAGGTGCAGTTGCTGAAAGAAAAAAACATTCCGTTTGTGCTGCTGGATCGGTATTTCCCGGATATACAAACTGATTTTGTTTCGACCGACCATTACCGGGCTGCTTACGATGGAGCAAACCACCTGATTACCAACGGCTACAGACGCATTGGTATGATTGCCTACAAATCAGCTATGTTCCATATGCAGGAACGAATACGGGGGTATCAGGACGCGCTGAAGGATGGAGGGCTGCCTTTTCAGAAAGGGTACCTAAAAAAAATCAGATTCACCCACATCGAACAGGAAGCGAAGGTGGCCATTGACGAACTAACGAAGACGGATAAACCCATTGATGCGCTGATTTTTGCCACCTATGGTTTGGCGATTAACGGATTGATTTACCTGAACGAACGAAAGTTAAACGTACCGGATGATGTAGCCATCGTCAGTTTTGGGCAGGCTGAAGCCTTTGACCTCTATTACTGCCCCATTACCTACCTGAAACAACCCATTGACCTGCTGGGCCAAACGTCCGTTAGCCTGCTGGTAAAAAAGTTGAAAGAGTCTCCCGAAGAACCAGCACAGATACTTATGAATGCCGAACTGGTGGCCCGAAACTCGTCAAAACCAAAATGCATCCCTCAACACTGAATTTTTGATCCTTTGCTTAAACGATTAAGCTGACTATTACTTACCTTAACAGCTATGCAACGAAGACGCTTTTTACAATCAGCCCTGCTTGGCACAACGGCGGCCCTAACCAGTCTTCCACTACTATCGGCCGCGACGGCACCGCCCAAACTTAAAATCACTAAAATCCGGTATTATGCGGCCCCCGGCTACACTAAGCCCCTGTTCAACCAGGCACGGGGGATTGTTGAAATTCAGACCGATGGCGGCATTGTGGGCATTGGCGAGGGAGGCTCCAAAGATATGGTAGAGCAACTGGCGCAGATGATTATCGGCGAGAATCCGTTCCGCATTGAAGATATCTGGCAGCGGCTCTACCGGGGCATGTTTTACCCGCCGGGCCGCGAGAAAATCCACGCACAGGGTGCTATCGACATGGCACTGTGGGATTTGAAGGGAAAAGCACTCGGTGTGCCAGTGTATGAACTCCTCGGCGGAGCCACGCGGGATTATATCGAGTGTTACGCCACCGGGTTCCGGGCCTCCAAAGCCACCACCGAAGAAGGCCGGGCGCAGGACTGCATAAAAGCCGGGCTGCGGGCCTACCGTATTGGCCCCACTGGTGGCAACGGTGCCGAACCCTTCGATTACTACGACAACGCTAAAAAGACCATTGACTTCTGCAAACGCATCGACGCGGCCGTGGGCGGGAGCGGCAACTGGGCCGTTGACCTGCACACCCGCTTCGATACCACCGAGGGAGTGAGAATATGCCGCGCCCTCGAAAACTTAGAGCCGTATTTTGTGGAAGACATCATCCGGTCAGAAAACCCGGAGGTCTACAAAACTGTACGGAGTATGACCACCGTCCCCATTGCCGTTGGCGAGCAATTCGGTGACCGTTGGGACTCGAACGAGCTGATCGAGAACCGGCTCATTGATTATACCCGCTTTACGCTGCCCAACACGGGTGGCATCTCGGAGTTCAAAAAGCTGGCTTCCATGTGCGAGACGCACTATGTGGGCATGATTCCGCACTTTACCGGCCCGCTTTCAACGGCTGCCCTGGTGCATACACTAGGGTCCAGCAGCCCCATGCGCTGCCTGATGGAACTGGGCGGGGGCGAACCCGAACGCCCGGCCTACTTCAACGAAGATTTTATCAATTTTAAAAACGGCAAACTCTACCTCAATCCCGAACCGGGCTTAGGCGTAAAATTCGACCCGAAGAAAGCTACACTCGTGCTGGAAGTAACTGAAAACACAAAGTACCCGCACCCCGTTCTGAAAAGCCCCGACGGAGCCATTCATAACTGGTGAACAGTTTACGGTATTCGGTTTACCGTTTATGCTCGCTCGGAACGCGGGAACGTCCGCCGGTCTGAGCGAGCCAATGACCGCCCCGCGCAACCATAAACGGTAAACCACAAACGACAAACCTCTTACCCCCTTTACCCATGAAAAAGTTTACTGGATTACTTGTCTTGTTGCTGCTATGTGTGGGCTTTGGATACGCCCAGACAAACCGCGTTACCGGCACTGTTACCGGAGCCGATAACCAGGGGTTGCCGGGCGTGAACGTGCTGGTGGGAGGCACCGCTACCGGAACCACGACCGATGCCGATGGGAAGTACGCCATCAACGCGCCCGACAATGCGTCGCTGATTTTTTCGTACATCAGCTACCTCAGTCAGACGGTGCCGGTCAATAACCGCTCCATCGTCGATGTGAAGTTAGTGGAAGATGCCAAAGCTATTGACGAGGTAATCGTTACAGCCCTCGGTATCAAGCGCGAATCCAAAACGCTGGGCTACGCCACGGCTACGGTCAACGCCGAGCAGATTAACGTGAACCGCACACCCAATTTTGTGAGCGGGTTGCAGGGTAAAATGGCGGGCGTAAACATCACTACGATGGGAACCGGACCGGCTGGTACGGCCAAGATTCGTATTCGGGGGCAGTCGTCGTTTAGTGGCAACAACTCCCCGCTGATTGTCGTAAACGGCGTACCGATAGACAACTCAAACTACGCCCTGGGCGGGGATTTCGGCTCGCGGTCTTCCAACAGTTCCGACGGGGGCGATGGACTGAGCAGCATCAACCCCGACGACATCGAAACCATGACCGTACTCAAAGGGGCTACCGCTGCCGCTCTGTATGGTTCACGGGCCAAAGACGGGGTGGTGATGATTACGACCAAAAATCGGGGAAGTGGTAAAGGTTTCGGCGTTACTTACAATGCCAACTTCACCACCGACACGCCGTTGGATTATACTGATTTTCAGTACGAATACGGGCAGGGCGAAGGCGGAAAGAGACCCACTACGCCGAATCCAACATCGGGCGTGTGGAGCTTTGGCGAGAAGTTTCAACCGGGCATGACGCAGGTGCTGTTCGACAATAAGACGTACCCATATGAGCCGGTTTATAATCGGGTAAAACAGTTTTACCGGGTGGGCACCAACTTCACCAATACCGTTACGGTAGCCAACAACGGGGCAAACGGCGGATTCAGCCTGTCGTTCGGCAACACTGACAGCAAGGGAATCATGGAGAACAACACCTTCAACCGGAAGGTGATAAACCTCGGCTTCACGCAGAACATCACCAACCGGCTGACCGCTACGGGAAACATCAATTACTCGAAGGAGAACAACATCAACCCGCCCCAGTTGAACACCCAGGATTTTTCGGTCTCGACGGTGGTATTCACGCTGGCTAACTCCATGCCGTTCGAGGCCCTGCGCGATAACCAGACGAAGCCCAACGGCGATGAGTTTGTGTTCTCGCGGTTTCTGGTGCGCAACAATCCGTACTACTCCATGAGTCGGCACTTTGAGAACATCAACCGCGACCGGCTCTTTGGCAACATCGCTCTCCGGTACCAGTTTACGGACTGGCTGTCGCTTCAGGGTCGCATTGCCCAGGATTCGTACGTCCGCAATCAGGATTACAACATTCCCAACGGCTACGCGCCCATTCCGCAGGCACCGGTTGGCTACGTGAATGGCTCCTACACGCAGGACGTGCGCCAGAACGTGGAACGCAACATCGACTTTCTGCTGAGCATCAACAAAACGTTCGGCAATATTGGGGTGGATGTGAACCTCGGGGGCAATGCCCGCTACGCCCGCAATGATTACAACAGCGTAACGGTGCAGGATTTTGTGCAGCCGGGGCTGTACACGGTGGCCAATGGACGGATTAAAAATCCCATCTACCAGTTAGCAGAAAAGAAAATTAACTCGCTGTACGGGGCGGCTACTATCTCCTACAAGGAGTTTCTGTACCTGAGTGCTACGGCCCGAAACGACTGGTTCTCTACATTGGCTCCCGAAAATCGCAGTATACTGTACCCATCCGTTACGGGTAGTTTCGTGTTCTCGCAGGCGTTCGACAACCTGCCGTCGTGGCTGACTTTCGGGAAGTTGCGGGCGGCTTACGCGCAGGTGGGTTCAGACAACGTGAATCCGTATTCCAACGCCCTGTATTATGCTGTTGACAACAACTCGTTTCCTAACCCGTCAGGCCAACTGGTGCCGCTTGGGGGAATCAATGCCAGCGTAGTGCCCAATAAAAACCTGCGCCCCCTCCGGATTCAGGAAGCTGAAGTGGGCCTGGAGTTGAAGCTTTTCCAAAGCAAAATAGGCCTTGATTTCACCTATTACCACAAAACAACGGACGACCAGATTCTGGCCGCCCAGATTTCTGATGCTTCGTCCTACACCAGCAAGCTCATTAACGTGGGCCGGAGTATGAATCAGGGACTGGAGGTGTTGCTGACGTTCTCCCCCGTCACCACCAATTCGTTCCGCTGGGATGTGAGCGCCAATGCCTCCTACAATACCTCCAAAGTATTGCAGCTGGGTCTGTCGCCGGGCGATAGCGTCATCACCGTCGGTGGTGGCGGTGGCCGAACGCTGAACATGGTGGTGGGCAAGTCACTCGGCCAGTTATACACCTTCAAGTACCTGCGCGATGACCAGGGCCGTCAGGTGTTCGACCCCAAAAGCGGGTTACCGCTACGGAACAACACGCTGCAAAACGTAGGGAATGCCCTGCCCAAATATTTCGGCGGTATCACCAACACATTCACGTACAAAGGCCTGTCCCTGGCGGTACTGATCGACTTCAAACTGGGTTTCAACATGATTACCGGTCGAAACATCAACTACATGCGGCACGGTCTCTCGAAGCGAACACTGCCGGGCCGCGATGTGGGCTATGTGATTGGCGACGGGGTAAATCCCAACGGCGAAGTCAACAAAACCCAAACGGCGGTGCAGCCCTTCTACGAATCAATCAACCCGCTGGGTATTCACGAAGATTTTGTATCCAGTGCCGGTTTCTGGAAACTGCGCCAGATTTCGCTCGGATACGATTTTACCAAACTACTGCCCAGCGGCTTCTTCGTGAAGGGACTACGCCTGAACGCCGTAGCCAACAACGTCCTGATTATCAAGAAATGGACCGAAAATATGGACCCCGAAGAAGCCCTGGTATCGTCGGACAATGGTGTGGGCTTAGACTTCTGGCCGGGCCTGCCGCCCACGCGGAGTATCGGCTTTAATTTGAATGTGAAGTTTTAGACCAGTTTGAGGTTTGTAGTTCGTTACCGCCGAAGGGACAACAAACCTCAAACGACAAACCATACCCTCATAGAAACTATGAAAACAAACCTAATATATACCCTCGCCCTGCTGCTCTCGCTGAGCCTGCTGACCGCGTGCGACGATGGCTTTACCGAACTCAATACCAACAAAGTAGATCCCACTTCGCTGGCTCCATCATTAGTACTGAACAAAGCTATCGTAAGCACGACCTACCTCGACGGTGGTTCTACGCTGGGCATGCTGACCTACACGTTTCCAATTGTGCAACAGATTATTACGCCTTATGGCAGTTCATTGTCGGGTGGAAATTACAACCAGAACAACAACGGTAATACGCCCCTGGTCTGGACTAATTTCTACCGCAACGTGGTGAAGCAGTTGATTGCCGTACTGGATCAGACCAAAGGCGACCCGCTCCAGATAAACACCTACAACGCGGCCCGTATCTGGAAAGCTTACGCCTTCATGATTCTGACCGATACCTACGGGGATATTCCGTATTTTGAATCCGGGCAGGGGTACACAACGGAGATTATAACCCCCAAATACGACCCACAGCAGGACATTTACAAAGACATCCTGAAGGAACTGGAGGAAGCATCGGCCGCCCTCGACCCAAAGCAGGCTCCGGTAGTTACGGATATTTTGTACGGCGGTAATGTGGCCAACTGGAAAAAACTTGGCTATTCGTTCATGCTCCGGGCCGCCATGCGCCTGACCAAAGTGGATGGCACAACGGCGCAGGCTTACGTCAAGAAAGCCGTAGCGGGCGGGGTGTTCCAGTCCAACGCTGACAACTCCATTATCCGGCATACGGCTATTTACAACAACTACATTGCCAACCACTTAGCCGCCCGGGAGAAAACTAACTTCTACCTCACAGCTCCGTTTGTGACGTACCTGAAAGACAACAACGACCCCCGGTTGCCCATTTTTGCGGTGCGTTATGTGGGAGCCAAAGGTGGGCCGGAACAGGTAGCGGCACGCGCTTCGTCGGACCCCGCCGTGCAGATAGGGATGCCCGTGGGCTATAACGACGTAACGATAACGTCCACCTTCGCAGCCAACGGCGTGGCGAGTTTATGGGATTACTCGCAGGTGAACCTGACCACGGTGCTGGCCCTGGACGCACCCGAATTCCACATCACCTACGCGCAGGTGCAGCTGCTGCTGGCCGAAGCCGCCGTGCGTGGCTGGGTGGCCGGTTCGGCGGCCGACTATTTTGCGAAGGGCATTCGGGCCGATTTGGAGCAGATGGCCGCGTACAAAAGTCCGGTTCCGGAAGCGGCCATAAAAGCCTACCTGGATGCCCATCCGCTGGATGCGGGCAAAGCGCTGGATCAAATCAACACGCAGTACTGGGTAGCGTCCTTTCTGGATGGTTCCGAAGCCTGGGCCAACTTCCGGCGCAGCGGCTTCCCGGCGTTGAAGAAAAACCCCTACCCCGGCTCCGAAATCAAAGGTGATTTCATCCGTCGGCTGCCTTATCCCGATAGTGAGATTGTGGTCAACTCGGCCCAGCTAAACGAGGCCATCAAGCGGCAGGGACCCAATGATCTGGATACCCGCGTGTGGTGGGATAAGTAGTAAAATGTTTACGATATACGGTTTTTGGTTTACGGTGGCTGGCGCGTTAGCCAACCATGCTCGCGTCAGCCACCGTAAACCGAATACTGTAAACTGAATACCCTATAAACTAATTTACACATATGAATAAACCTGATTTCTCCCGTCGAAACGCCCTCAAACTACTCGGATTAGGCTCCTCGGCCGGGGCGTTAAATCTGTTTGGCGGCCTCTCCACCGCCGAAGCCCGCGAACAGCAGGGCACGCCCCAATACGCCAAAGGACTGGCTCCGGTCAAAATAAAAAGTGTAAAAGCCATTGCCACCGCCCCGCAGGGCTCCAACCTGATTGTGGTGAAGGTCGAAACCACGGAGCCGGGCCTGTACGGCCTGGGATGTGCGACGTTTACCCAGCGGGCAATGGCCGTTGTTACGGCCATTAACTCGTACCTCAACGATTTCTGCGTCGGGAAGGACGTGGACAACATCGAGGATATGTGGAATGGCGCGTATGTCAGTTCCTACTGGCGCAACGGCCCCGTACTCAATAATGCCCTCAGTGGACTGGACCAGGCGCTGTGGGATATTAAAGGTAAACGCGCCAACATGCCCGTTTATCAGCTGCTGGGGGGCAAATCCCGCTTTGCCATTCCGTGCTACACCCATGCGAATGGCAACACACCCGAAGCCGTTGCCGAGGATGTGAAGAAGTTGATGGAGCGCGGCTTCCGGCACATACGCATTCAGCAGGGTGGCTACGGAGCCGTGGGGGCCACCGCCGACAAACCCGACTTTAAAGCGGCCAACTTTGGGGGCGAAACCGACAACTATATGAACGTGCCGCTCTACCTGAAATCGGTACCGAAGATGTTCGAGGTAGTCCGGAAAGCGTGTGGCGACGAAATTGAACTGCTCCACGACATCCACGAGCGGGTGCAACCGATGGAGGCCATCAACATGATTAAGAAACTGGAAGATTACCGGCCTTTCTTCATCGAAGATCCCTTCTCGCCCGAAAACATGGAGTGGTTCCGGCAACTGCGTCAATCGACTACGGTGCCCATTGCCATGGGTGAGCTGTTCAATAACATCAACGAGTTTAAAGAGCCCATGGTGAACCGGCTGTTCGATTTCATCCGGTGCCACGTCTCGCAGATTGGCGGCATTACACCCGCCATAAAAATAGCCCGGTTGGGCGAGTTCTTCAACATCCGCACGGCCTGGCATGGCCCCGGCGACGTATCGCCGGTGGGGCACTCGGCCCACGCCCACATCGACCTGGCCGTCTGGAACTTCGGCATTCAGGAAGCGGTCAGTTTTTCCGACAAAATGCAGGAAGTCTTCAGCGGTTGCCCAACCATGAACAAGGGCTATATGTCGGTAAACGAAGTACCGGGCCTGGGTGTGGACATCAACGAGAAAGAAGCCGCCAAATATCCCATCGGCACCAAGTCCAACTGGCAGGTGCGGAAAATGGATGGCACGCTGATCAGGCCATAACGGGTTTGTTGTTTGATAGTTTGTCGTTGGCTGGCGCAAACATCCAGGACGCGCCAGCCAGCGACAAACTATCAAACAACAAACAATAAACTTCACCCTTCAAAGTGTACCCCCTATATGAAATCTCCCAAACTCTCCCGGCGCTCCGCCATTCAATCCGTGCTGGGGATGGCCGGTACGGGTCTGCTCCTGCCCGAATCATCCTATGCCGCCAACCCCGCCCCGTTTCGGGATTACAGTAAGGTAAAAATCACCAAACTGGAAACCTTCCTGGTCAAACCGCGCTGGATTTTCCTGAAAATACACACCGATGTGGGGGTATACGGCCTGGGCGAACCCCTGCTAGAAGGGCGGGCGCTTACCATCCAGACGGCCATCAAGGAGGTGGAACCTTATCTGATCGGCAAAGACCCACGAGCGGTAGTACACCACTGGCAGGCCATTTACCGCCACGCTTTTTATCGGGGCGGCCCCATCCTTACCTCGGCCCTAAGCGGTATCGATCACGCGCTCTGGGACATTAAAGGCAAACTCCTGAATGTGCCGGTATATGAACTCCTCGGTGGCCCCACTCGCGACCGCGTTCGGGTGTATGGCCGGGCTAGCAATGCCGAACAAATCAAGCAGCAAAAAGCGCTCGGATTCACCGTCATTAAAACCGGCATTGCCAAACAGCACCCGGCGAATATCGTCGAGAATCCGAAGTTCATTAAATACGCGGTGGACAACTTTGCGTCCCTGCGCGAAGCCGGGGGCGACGACATGGACATTGCCATTGACTTTCACGGGGCCGTTTCGCCCCAGCTGGCCAAGGTGCTGATTAAGGAGCTGGAGCCCTACAAACCCATGTTTATAGAGGAGCCTTGCCAGGCGCAGAACGTAGATACGATGGTGGACATTGCCCGGGGCACCCATCTGCCCATTGCCACCGGCGAACGCATTTTTACGAAGTGGGGCTTTCGGGAAATCCTGGAGAAAGGAGCCGCCAGCATCGTTCAACCCGACCTGTGCCACGCGGGTGGCATTACGGAAGGGCGCATCATTGCGGGCATGGCCGAAGCTTATTACGTGCCCATTGCGCCCCATAACCCTATGGGCCCAATCTCGCTGGCCGTGGGCCTGAATCTGGCCGCCAACATTCCTAACTTCCTGGTGCAGGAGCAGGTGACGCTGGGCGAAGGCTACCTCAAGAATCCGTTTAAGTTACAACCCGACGGTACGGTTCTTATTCCCAAAGGGCCGGGGCTGGGTGTGGAGTTGGACGAGGCATTGATGAAAGACAAAATTGGCCACGACTGGAAAAACCCGGAGTCGTACAACGCACTGGATGGCTCGGTGGTAGACTGGTAAACGAACCCCACCCCAACTGCCGGGCGGTTGGGGTGGGGTTCGTTTACCAGAATGACCATCAACTGTATTCCCAACGGCTTATGACCAACACTCAATAACGAATGCCAATATCTATTCCTTACTAAACCAGAAAATCCCTACTAATCATGAAAAACTCTGTAAAACTCGTTGTTCTGCTGCTGCTACTCGGCCAGAGCTACGCTTTTGCACAAACCAGTCGCATTACCGGAAAGGTAACAGGCCCCGATAATGAAGGGCTACCCGGCGTAAACGTGCAGGTGGAAGGTACCACTACCGGAACCGCCACCGATGCAAGCGGAAACTTCGTACTGAGTGCTTCGGGTAGTTCTTCGCTCATTTTCTCCAATATTGGCTATACCAGCCAAACCGTGCCCGTTAGTGGACGAACGGTTGTGAATGTGCAGTTGGCGGAGGACTTAAAAACGCTCAACGAGGTAGTGGTGGTTGGTTACGGAACCCAGAAAAAAACCGATGTGACGGGCGCGCTGACGGCCATTTCCACGAAAGAATTTGCCCAGCAGCCCATTACGCGTTTAGACCAGGTATTACAGGGTCGGGCGGCTGGTGTACAGGTAACGCAGGCCAATGGCGCACCAGGGGGTGATGCCCGCATCCGGGTGCGGGGAGCCAACTCCGTTTTGGGCGATAATAACCCGCTTTATGTAATTGATGGCTACGTGGGCGCCGATTTCAACTTCATAAACCCCAGTGACATTGCCACACTTCAGGTGTTGAAAGATGCGGCTTCAACCTCTATTTACGGCAGCCGGGGTGCCAATGGGGTGGTCATTATCACGACCAAACGCGGGGCGAAAGGAATTAAAGTGATGTACGAAGGACAGGCGAGCGTATCGAACGTTATCAAACGATACGATGTACTGCCCGCCGGGGAGTTTGCGGACATTGTGAATGCCCGCGCTACGGCCACGGGTTCAACCACGCCCTTTACGGCGGCACAGGTAGCCGACTACAAACAAAACGGCGGCACCGACTGGCAGGATTTAATCTATCGAAAAGGCAGTGGCCAGCAGCATCAGGTAACGGTTTCGGGTGGCAGCGATAAATCGACGTTCCTGATTTCGGGAAACTATGTGGGGCAGAAAGGCATCGTTGAAAACAGCGACTTCAAACGGTACATTCTCCGTACTAACCTAACAACGCAACTCAACGACAAGCTAAGTCTGCGACTGAACCTGTCAGGAACAAAAACCCAAAATCACAACACAAACGGGGGTGGTGCCCTGATTCAGGTACTGGCCTGGGCCCCTACTACCCCCGCCTATGGAACCGACGGACAGCCCACTTTTACGGACCCCATCGGTTCGGTGGCCCGTAATCCGCTGGATCACCTCTACGACCAGTCCATCAATGCCGACCGGGCTACGTTCAACGTGATTGGCGGACTAAACTACAAGCTGCCCATAAAAGGATTGTCTTTTGATGTGCAGTATGCCGTCAATTACCTGAACGCCCAGAATCTGAACTTTACCGGCCAGCGGCTCTCGAACAATAACCCCAACGCCAACCGCTATTCGGCCGATTTAGTAACGCTGCAAAACACCAACAACCTGACCTACAATCTGAACGTTGGCAATCATTCCATTACGGCGGTGGGCGTGCTGGAAACGCAGCAGTTCACCAACCGGAACTTCACCGCTACAGCCACCGGCCTGCGTTTTCCGCAGTTGGGTTTCGACAACATCGGTGGTAACTCGGCGGCTTCAGTCGCATCGAGTTATCAAAAATGGACGCTGCTCTCGCTGCTGGGCCGGGTCAACTACGCCTACAAAGACAGGTACCTGGTTACTGCTGCCGTTCGGCGGGATGGATCGTCTAAGTTCGGGCCGGATAACAAATACAGCGTGTTCCCGTCGGTGGCCCTCGGCTGGCGGCTTTCGGAGGAGAAGTTCATTAAAGACCTCAATGTGTTCAGCAACCTAAAGCTTCGGGGTAGTTGGGGTATGACGGGCAGCCAGGCCATCAACCCGTACGCCACGCTGTCGCCCTACAACACGGTGTTCGTAGCCTTCAACAATACAGCGGCTGTGGCAGGTGTGAATCAGGGTAATCAGGGCAACCAGAATCTGAAATGGGAAACTACCCCCAAACGGACGTGGGAATAGAAATGGAATTCATGAACGGACGGATTCATATCGAAGCCGATTATTTCCACAAAAACACCACCGATTTACTGCTCAATGCAGCCCTGCCGAGTTATGCCGGTGGTGGTACGCAAATCCGTAACATCGGTGAAATTGAAAACAAAGGATTCGAGTTTACGCTGGGCGGCACACCGGTTCGGGGTACTGATTTCCAGTGGGAAACCAACCTGAACCTGTCCACGCTGAAAAACAAAGTCATCAGTTTGGGCGGTCTGGCCCGGCTGGGTACGGGCGTGGGTGCGGGTATGTCGACTACCAACGAGTTTATGCTCATGCCCGGCGAGCCACTCGGCTCGTACTGGGGCCTGAACTACCTCGGTACGTTTAAACCCAACGAGGCCGACCTAGCCGCTAAATTTGGCCGCGTACCGGGCGATCCGCACTATGAAGACCTCAACGGCGACAACTCGATTACAACCGACGATTTTAAGATTATTGGCCGCGCCTTCCCCAAACTGACCGGGGGCTGGAATAATACATTTACTTACAAAGGGCTGACGCTGAACGTGTTCTTCAATGCCGTATTTGGGGTTGATAAGCTAAACTACACGCGGGCTGCTGCCCTGTCGGGTTCGGGCGATGCACGGCAGTTTATCCTATCCGAAATCCGGGATTATTACCGGCCCGGCAACGAAGCGTCGGATATACCCGCGTTTACCAGAACCTACCAGCCCTTCACCCAATCCAGCCGCTTCATCGAAGACGGTAGTTTTGTCCGGCTAAAAAACGTGAGCCTGTCGTATAATCTGCCAACGGCGTTCATCAAAAACAAGGGGACAATCCGGGTATTTATTAGCGCGACCAATCTGCTCACGTTTACCAAATACAAAGGCCCTGACCCGGAGTCGAGTAACGTTGGGTCAAACCTGGATACGGCCATTGGTATCGACTACGGCTCGTATCCGAATGCTAAAAACTACACCCTCGGTCTGAACTTAGGTTTTTAACTCCCCAAAACGCCAAAGACATGAAAAAGATAGCGATAATTTTTCTGGCCGTTATGCTGGTAGCAGGCTGCAAAGGATACCTCGAAGAAGATACCACCGGGCTGTTGTACGGCCCCAACGTTTTGTCCACTCAGGCCGGATTGGAATCCGCCCTGACGGGCTCCTACAAAGGGCTGGCCTCGCAGTGGTCGACGGGATTCATTCACCCTTCGGCCAATGGTGCCGTGCTGGGTGCCGACGACGTGACCACGCACCCCGCCAGTAATAAAGCCGACTGGCGCGAGTTCGACCAGTTCAACGTATCGACCACCAACCAGCGGTCGGGGGCGGTGTACAATGGCTGCTACAAAGCCATTCAGGGGGCCAATAACGTGATTAATAACTACACAAAAACCGTTGGCACTAAAGCTACTATCGACATCATTGCGGGCGAAGCGTACTTTATCCGGGGCTTTTCGTACTACTGGCTGACCCGCTTTTACGGGAATATTCCATTGGTGCTATCGGGCGAGTATTCGGATAGCTTGCTGACCATCAAGAAATCATCACCCGAACAGGTTTACAACCTGATCGTGGCCGATTTGAAGAAGGCCGAAATCATGCTGCCCAACGCCAAGCGCGATCCCGGTCGGCCCAATGCCGGAGCGGCCAAAGCTTTTCTGGCTGATGTGTATCTGACGATGGCGGGCTGGCCCCTCAAGCAAAGCGACAAGTACGACCTGGCAGCGGCCAAAGCCAAAGAGGTCATTGATAACAGTGTTAAATACGGGTTTCAGTTGCTGCCCACCTTTGCGGCTGTTTTCGAAAATGACCCAACCGTACTGGGTACGGCGGAAGCCGTTTTCCAGATTAGTGGGTTTGCGGGCGGCAGCGGCACGGCCAACGCCACCTACGGCAATACGACCATGCCCGGCGAAGAGGGCGGCTGGGACGATATGTTTTCAGAGCTTAATTTCTTCAAAAACTTCCCTGAAGGTCCCCGCAAAGACGCGACGTTTCGCACGGAGTTTGGGCTGGGAGCTACCAAAATACCCTGGCAGCAAAGCCTGACCCGGCACCCGTACTACAAGAAATGGTACATTAAGGGAAACGTGGTAACGTCCAGTAGTTCGTTGCCCTCGGTAATGATGCGCTACCCCCATGTACTGACCGTTTACGCCGAAGCCAAAGCGCGGGGAACGGGCGGCCCCGACCAGGCCGCTTATGACGCGCTGAACCAAGTCCGGCTGCGGGGCTTACCCGCAGGAACAAAGGCATTAACGCTGGGTGACGGCTTGACAGCCACGCAGTTTGCCGATGCGGTGGTGCAGGAACGGGCCTGGGAGTTTGCCTGCGAGCGCACCCGCTGGTTCGATTTGATCCGGCTGGAGCGCGTCGAAGCCGCTAATGCCGCCAAAAGCCCCGACGATTTACAACCCATCAAGCCCATCACAAAGGCAAACTATTGGTTCCCACTACCCTATACGGATACGTCGATTAACCCGAATCTGAATTGAGTTTGTTTTTTGTCATTCTGATTTTTTGTCATTCTGACGAAGGAAGAATCTCAAGACAATGTGCTTGAGATTCTTCCTTCGTCAGAATGACAAAATCTCCCGGAGAAGCAATTAAACTATATCTGTCATGAATCCAACGCTCTTCTTCTGGCTATTTCTGCTAACCGGCCACACCCCCGCTGCCGAGCCGCCCCAAATCACGCTCTCCAACGGCCTGATTACCACCACGCTGTACCTACCCGATACTGCGCAGGGGTATTACCGGGGTACGCGCTTCGACTGGGCAGGGGCGTTTAAAAACCTTGATCATAATGGGCATAGCTACATTGAGCAGTGGTTTCAACACTACGACCCCTATTTCCACGACGCCATCAACGGCCCCGCCGAAGAGTTTACTCCGCTGGGCTTTACCGAAGCTAAACCCGGTGATACATTCGTAAAAATCGGCGTGGGCGCTCTGCGGAGAGTCGATGAGAAGCCGTATGCTTTTGCCACCATGCATACGGTTGCTAACTACGGGAAACGAACAGTAAAAACGCAGAAGCATGCACCGTTCACCGACGTGGTAACGTTTACGCATGAGTTGACCGATGCCAGCGGCTATGGGTACCGCTACAGCAAAACCGTGAAATTAGTAAAGGGCAAACCCGAACTGGTGCTGGAACACCGACTGAAAAACACGGGCCAGAAGCTAATCGAAACCAGCGTTTATAACCACAATTTCTGGATAATCGACCAGCAACCCACCGGGCCAACCGTAGCTGTCCGGTTTCCATTTGCCGTAACGGGCGAGGGTAAAGGCTTTGGCACGACCATTGTTGCCCAGGATAAAACCCTGACTTACACCCGCAACCTGAATGAACGGGAGCAGGTATACAGCGCGGGACTACAGGGATTCGGTCCAACAGCCGAGTCGTATGATATTCGCATTGAAAACCTGAAAACCGGGGCTGGGGTACACGCCACCAGCGACCGTCCCCTGGAGAAATTAGTGTATTGGGCCTGCCCCACTACCTCCTGCCCGGAGCCCTACATTCACCTGAAAGCCAAACCCGGTGAAGAAGTGACCTGGACAATCAAGTACGCATTTTATCAGACTACTGCTCCATGAACCGTACAGTCTATCAATACTGCTTTGCTGTTATACTGTTAATTGGGGCGTTGAGTCTGGTTTCCAGCTACGGGCCGGGGCCGGCCCGGCAGGACTGGCCAGCCTATGACGGTAACGCTGCGGGAAACCGCTATTCACCGCTGACGCAGATTAATACCCAAACCGTTAAAAATCTGCAACTGACCTGGACCTTTGACACGGGCGAGAACAACGATTCCACCAAACGGGGCATGGATATTCAGTGCCAGCCCATTGTGGTCGATGGTGTTCTTTATGGCACTACGCCCCGCCATAAACTCTTTGCCGTCGATGCCGCTACAGGCCGACAAATCTGGAAATTCGACCCGTTTTCCAACCCTGACAAACAACCCCGTTTTCACCCGCTCCGGGGCGTAACGTACTGGAGCAATGGCTTGGATAAACGTATTCTATACTCGTCCGGAGCTTCGCTTTATGCCGTGAATGCCCAAACGGGTGAATTAATCAACAGCTTTGGACAAAAGGGAGAAGTGGATTTGCACGCAGGGCTGGGTGATGCCAAAACCCTCGGCCATGACGTGAGTAATCTATCTATCCGCAATACGTCACCAGGCGTGATTTACAATGACCTGATTATTGTCGGTTCCAGCATGAGCGAAGGGGGCGACGCGCCACCGGGCAACATCCGGGCCTTCAATATTCGTACGGGCAAGCTGGCCTGGACGTTCCACACTATTCCGCTGCCGGGTGAGTATGGCTACGAAACCTGGATGAAAGACTCCTACAAAAAAATTGGCGGAGCCAACTGCTGGGCTGGTATGGTAGTCGACGAAAAGCGGGGTATCGTCTTTGCCGGAACCGGCTCGCCGTCGGTCGATTTTTATGGCGGAGACCGAGCGGGTAAAAATCTGTTTGCCAACTGTATTCTAGCGCTCGATGCGAAAACGGGCAAACGCATCTGGCATTTTCAGACCGTTCACCACGATCTCTGGGACCGGGATATTCCCTGCCCACCCAACCTGCTCACCGTAACGCATCAGGGCCGTAAAATCGATGCCGTAGCCCAGGCTACCAAAGATGGCTACGTGTTTGTCTTCGAGCGTGAGACGGGCAAACCACTATTTCCAATTCGCGAAACGGCCGCGCCCACCTCCCCCGCCCTGCCCGGCGAAAAACCCTGGCCCACGCAACCCGTACCGACCAAACCAGCCCCGTTCGCCTTTCAGCACCTCGACGAAAAAACCATTACCAACCGTACGCCCGAAGCACGGGCGTATGTGCTGGACCGGTTCAAAAACAGCAAACAGGGCAATAAATGGTTGCCGCCCAGCGAAGAAGGCTCCCTTATTTTTGGCGTAGGGGGTGGAGCCGAATGGGGGGGCACCGCGGCCGACCCAGAGGGGGTTTTCTACGTCAACGGCAACAACATGCTCTGGTGGCTTAAAATGCGCAACACACAGACGCAGTCGGACGGTGTCGCGCTCTCGCGGGGAGCCAGTTTGTTTAACACCAACTGTGCCGCGTGTCATGCCATCAGCAAAGAGAACAAGGCCGTTGCCAACACAAACCAAACCTACCCGAATCTGGCCGATGTGGGTAAGCGCTTGGATCGAAGCCAGATTAACGCCCTGCTGACGACGGGACGGGGACGGATGCCTTCCTTCAGCCATCTTCCTAAAGATGACCGCGAAGCCATCATCAATTTCCTGTTGCATACCGAGTTTGCCCGCCCATCACCTGCCGATACTCACCAGGCAACAAATGCCCTTGCCACCGCGCCAAACGCTGATTTTCCGTATGTTTCGCCCTATCTCAACAACGGCAACATCCAGTTTCGGGATCAGGACGGCTACCCCGCCATAAAACCACTCTGGGGCACGCTCAACGCCATTGACCTTAATACGGGCGAGTACCGCTGGCAAGTACCCCTGGGCGAATACCCGGAACTGGTGAAACAAGGCTTAACCCAGACCGGTACCGAGAACCACGGCGGGCCGCTTGTTACGGCAGGTGGGCTACTTTTCATTGCCGCTACCTACGACCAGAAACTGCGCGCGTTCGACCGGAAAACGGGCAAGGTAATCTGGGAACAGAAACTACCTGCCGGTGGGTTTGCTACGCCTATTACCTACAGCATAGCCGGAAAACAGTACGTGGCTATTGCCTGCGGAGGAACCCGATACGGGCTAAAATCCGGGGGTTCATATGTAGCATTTGCACTTCCTTCATCATCCATCAACTGACCGTAAAAACAATGCAGTACCCCGAAAACCGGAAAACAAACCACCTGCTGTGCTGCGACTGGGGAACGTCATCGTTCCGGTTGCAGCTTATGGACCTAACCTCGCACGTCTGCACGGGCGAAGTCCGGTCAGATACGGGTGTATCAGCGCTGTTCGATGACTGGAAAACCGCTGCCAAACAGCGGGAAATTTCGCGGGAAGATTTTTTCAGGCAGATGCTACAAAAGCACATCAGCCGCCTGGAAACGCAGCTATCGGCCTCCCTGACGGATGTACCGGTGATGATATCGGGCATGGCGTCGTCGTCTATCGGCATGGCCGAAGTACCATATGCCACCCTGCCCTTCCCCACAAATGGACGTCAGTCCAGTATCCAGCGGTTCGAAAGCCGCCCCGATTTCCGGCACGATTTATTTCTTATTTCGGGCGTTCGCAGTGAACAGGACGTCATGCGGGGTGAGGAAACGCAGCTTATCGGCCTGGTGAAATTACTTGCGCTATCGGGTCACAGGATGCAGGAAGCACGCTGCATTTTTCCAGGAACGCATTCCAAACATTTATACATTCAGCATGAGACATTGGTACATTTTAAAACCTACATGACAGGTGAGCTTTTTGATGTAATGCGTCGGCACAGTATTTTGAAAGATTCGGTTGATTATTTCGCTTATGATGACTTGTCGGATACCGCTGTTAAAGCCTTTCAAAAAGGTGTTCGCCAGGCAGCCTCATCGAGTATTCTGAATACATTATTCAGCGTCAGAACCAATCAGTTATTTGATAAAATCAGCAAAGAAGAAAATGCATTTTACCTGAGTGGCCTGCTGATTGGTACCGAACTAAACCAGCTTCAATCGACTAACGAGTGTCCGCTCATTTTGTGCGGGGGCAGCAACCTGTCAGTCCTTTATGAACTCGCCATCAACGAACTTCAGCTTACGCACCGTACCTACACCGCCCCTGCCGACCTAGTTGATCGGGCGGCCAGTATGGGACAACTACTCCTGTTTCAGCAACAGCTTATCAACCGATCGACCGAATGATTGATTCTACCTTTTCGTGGCCTTTATTCAACAAAATACCCATCGTGGGCATAATACGGCATATTCCGGCCGCAGATGTTAGCCAGATACTACCCGTTTATCAGGTAGCGGGACTAACCACCGTAGAGATAACTATGAACACACCGGAGGCTGAAACCATGATTCGGGCGGCCCGCCAGCAATATCCCGACACGCTGAATGTTGGCGCAGGCACCGTCTGCTCCGAAGCCGATTTAGAACTGGCCTTAGCAGCCGGGGCACAGTTTATTGTTACGCCGGTTATCAATAAAAAGGTGCTGAAAACCTGCGTAAAAAAAGGCGTTCCTATTTTTCCCGGCGCCTTTACACCCTCCGAGATTTACAAAGCCTGGTCGCTGGGGGCGAGTATGGTAAAAGTGTTTCCAACCACCCAACTCGGCTCCGGCTATATTCGGGATGTAAAAGCCCCCCTGAATCAGATTAAACTACTGCCAACGGGCGGCATTACGCTACAAAACATGGGCGATTTTTTAAAAGCCGGTGCTGATGGTTTCGGCATTGGCAGTCATCTTTTTGACAAGCAGTTGATTGACAAAAAAGACTGGGACGGATTGAAAAATCATTTCCAGTCTTTCATAGACAGATTTCAATCGTTTATCATTCCTGGGAGCGGGACATCTTAAGCGCATTATCGTGAGATTCCTCCATTCCCCGGAATTCCAAAGAACACTAAAACCATAAACCCTACCCGCTGCATGACCACTTCACAGGCCCCGAAAACCACCACCACCGGCATTTACCGCTGGGGTATTGTGGTGCTGTTGTTTACGGCCACGACCATCAACTACCTCGACCGGCAAATTATTGGTCTGCTCAAACCCCTGCTGGAAATTGAGTTTAGCTGGACCGAAAGCGACTTTGCCCGGATTGTCATTGCCTTTACGGCGGCTTATGCGGTAGGCCTGCTGGTGATGGGCTGGTTTGTGGATAAAGTAGGCACCAAAATTGGGTACGCCGTTACGATTGTCTGGTGGAGTGTGGCGGGTATGCTGCACGCGCTGGCCCGCTCGGCTTTTGGGTTTGGCGTGGCCCGCGTGGGACTGGGTTTGGGTGAGGCCGGTAACTACCCGGCAGCGGTAAAAACCGTAGCCGAATGGTTTCCACAGAAAGAGCGGGCGTTGGCCACGGGGCTGTTCAACGCCGGTACCAGTGTGGGGGTGGTGGTCGCGCTGCTCATTGTGCCCTGGATTTTGAGCCATTACGGGTGGCAGGAAGTGTTTTGGATTACGGGTTCGCTCGGCTTCGTGTGGCTTATCTTCTGGATCATCTTTTACGATGTACCGGCCCGCCAGAAGCGGCTTGGTGCCGCCGAACTCGCGTACATCACCGCCGGTCGTGATCCGGTTGAATCGGTCACACCTGTTCGCTGGACCCGGCTCTTTCGGTATCCGCAAACGTGGGCGTTAATCGTGGGCAAGGGCCTTATTGACCCCATCTATTGGTTTTTCCTGTTCTGGCTGCCCTCCTATTTTTCGTCGACCTTTAACCTTGACCTCAAAAAGCCGAGCCTGGAACTGATGCTGATTTATCTGGCTACCACTGTGGGCAGCATTGGTGGTGGTTATCTATCATCGCAATTGATCCGGCGGGGCTGGCGGGTGCTGCGAGCCCGCAAAACGGTGTTGCTGGGTATTGCCCTGCTGGAAATTTCGGTTATAAGCATTCAATTTGTCACGGACGTATGGGTAGCCGTAGGCCTGATTAGCCTGGCCGTAGCCCTGCACCAGGCGTGGGCCACGAACATTTTCACGCTGGCCTCCGATCTGTTTCCCCGCCAGTCGGTCAGTTCGGTCGTAGGCATTGCCGGCATGGCTGGCTCCGTTGGCGGCATCTTCTTTCCACTACTTGTTGGCACCTTACTCGATAACTATAAGGCTGCCGGTAACCTGACCGGTGGCTATAACGTGCTGTTTACCATCTGCGGCTGTACCTACCTGACGGCTTGGCTACTCATTCACAGCCTGACGCGCCGGGATCAGCCAGTGATTACTTAACCGGATTACATTGACAGGATTGATACGTCCTGCTCAGCTAGTGAAACAGTCGGCCACAAGCTAAAAACCCGTGTTGTTCTTAAACTGGTCGTTCAAATTCTGGGCGTTGATTTCCGATTCAATGGCAATTTGCTCGTTCTCGTGCGGCAGGTTGGATTCGGGGGTTTGCGAGTACGGAACGTTCTGCGGAATAAAGTCTTCCTTTGCCCCCGGCTTGCTGTAATCGTATGACCAGCGATAAACCGCCGGAATCTCGCCCGGCCAGTTGCCATGACCCGGATGAAGCGGGGTGGTCCACTCCAGCGTGTTTGACCGCCAAGGGTTCAGCGTGGCTTTGCGGCCCCTGAAGATGCTGTAGAAGAAGTTCCAGACAAAAATCCACTGCGCTACGAAGGTAACGATAGCGGCCACCGTGATAAAACTGTTCAGATCAGCAAAAATATTCTTCGTAAAATCGTAACTGGTAAAGGAGTAGTACCGGCGTGGGAAACCGGCAATACCCAGATAGTGCATCGGAAAAAAGATGAGGTAGACCCCAACAAACGTGAGCCAGAAATGAACGTATCCCAGTTTTTCATTCATCATCCGCCCGAACATTTTCGGGAACCAGTGGTAAACACCCGCCAGCAGACCAAACGCCGATGCCGCCCCCATAACCAGGTGGAAATGGGCAACGATAAAGTACGTATCGTGCAACTGGATATCCAGCGCCGAGTTACCCATTATAATGCCCGTTAGCCCCCCCGAAATGAACACCGATACAAACCCAATAGCAAACAGCATGGCGGGCGTAAACCGAATATTACCCCGCCAAAGAGTAGTCAGGTAGTTAAACGATTTGATAGCTGAGGGAACAGCAATAATCAGCGTCAGAAACATAAAAACGGACCCCAGAAACGGGTTCATCCCCGATACGAACATGTGGTGCGCCCAGACCACAAACGATAGAAATGCGATTCCAATGAGGGACGCAATCATGGCCCGGTACCCAAAAATAGGCTTCCGGGCATTGGTTGCCATTATTTCTGACACCATACCAAAAGCAGGCAGAATGACAATGTAGACTTCCGGGTGGCCCAGAAACCAGAATAGATGCTGGAATAAAACGGGACTCCCCCCCACATTAGGCAGGGCCTGACCATTGATATAAATTTCTGACAGAAAGAAACTGGTTCCAAAACTTCGGTCGAAAATCAGCAGCAGTACCGCAGCAAATAAAACGGGAAACGAAATCAGCCCTAATATCGCCGTCAGCAAAAAACCCCAGATGGTAAGGGGCAGTTTATTGAATGACATGCCACGGGTTCGCAGGTTGATAACGGTTGTGATGTAATTGATGCCGCCCAGCAGTTGCGAGATGATGAACAGCGCCATACTGACGAGCCAGAGCGTCATACCCAGTTCGGACCCTTTGTGCGCTTGTGGCAGGGCACTCAGCGGAGGGTAAATGACCCAGCCTCCAGCCGCCGGTCCGGTCTGGATAAATAGCGAGGAGAACATAATGACACTGGAAACGAAGAAGAACCAGTAGGAAAGCATGTTCAGGAAGCCCGAAGCCATATCGCGGGCACCAATCTGGAGGGGTATCAGGAAGTTGGAAAATGTACCGCTCAATCCGGCCGTCAGTACAAAGAAGACCATGATGGTACCGTGCATGGTTACTAACGCCAGATAAAAATCGGGATCAATCTTACCCGATTCGGTAATCCAGCTGCCCAGTAATGGACGCAGGAAAGCCAGTTTCATGGCTGGAAAACCCAACTGAAGCCGGAATATGATGGAGAGAGCCACGCCCAGAATGGCCCAGAGTATCCCAGTAATCAGGTACTGTTTGGCAATTACTTTGTGGTCAGTGCTGAATATATAGCGCCACCAGAAGGATTGCGGTTCGTGATGGTTCGTTGCCGGAAGGGCAGTTACAACTTCGTTCATGATAAATCGGGTCGCTACTGGGCAGACCTCAGATTACGTTTGAGTTTACGCAAAGCTACCAGTGTGCCACAGATTCATCAATGGATAAAGCCGTCCGAAGTCAGGACAAATCAACGATTATCGCCCCCTTTCTGAACTGCTGCGGGGTCTGCCCCATGTGTTTGTGAACGAACCGTGAAAAGTAAGCCGTATCGTCAAATCCAACGGCGTAGCTAATGGCTTTAATGGACAGGTCAGTATTGAGCAGTAATCGCCCGATTTCGGCAAGAATCCGGTCCCGGATGAGCTGACTGGCCGTTTTTCCGGTCTGCTGCCGACAGCACTGATTGAGGTAATTGGGCGTTACGCCCAACTGACTGGCGTAGCCCATACAACTTTTCTGGTGTGAAAACTGCCGGTCAAGCAACTCCTCGAACCGCCGTACCAGACTGCCTTTGTTAAACTGAGCGGTTGGCGTAGCCAGGTTATACAGCTGGCAGGCTCGCTCCAATAGCAGGTGGAGCAACGAAGCAAGCACCTCTGGTTGCCGGGAATCAGGGTGTATAAACTCCTGATAAGCCCATTCGAAAAGGGTAGGCAGGATGGGCGCATCGGGTGGCAGGGTCAACAGCGAGGTGTTTCGATCAGCCCGAAAAAAGGGGTAATCAAAAAGCCGTTTGGGGTAACGGGCCTGAAAAAAAGCGGCATCGAAAAAAAGTAGGTACCCCTCCGTATCGGCAGATAGAGTCCAGCTATGGACTTGGCCGGGTGTCAGGAAGTACAGTTGAGGGGGCGTAACCGGGTACGACTGCCCATCAATAACATGCGTTCCGGTACCAGCCCATACGTATAGCAACAAATGGAATGAATGGGCATGGGGTTTATCAATCGTCTCAATCTGTCGGATGAGATCCCGCAGCCGGATCATATAAAACCCATGTTGGGCCGTCGAATTATCCGGATACTCCTGCAGGTGGTACGTATGAAATGCCTGTTTTTTCATCAAGAGAAGTGTTTCGTGGCTTGGCAGGCATTTTCCCGGTTAAGCGCCGGACTGCGTCAGAGCGGCCAGTTTTACCGCATCCAGAATAATCAGATCCCTGTCATTCTGCTGAATTGTCCCCCCAGCTTTCAGGTCGTTTAGCGTCCGAAAAAAGGTTTCGTAGGTCGTACCGGCATAGGCAGCCATATCCTGCCGCGACAGAGTCATGTCGATCCGTCCGGTTTGATCCGTACCAAATTTGCGGTGCAGCATCAGTAAGGTTTCGGCCACTCGTCCCTTAACCTCCATCAGGGCCATATTACGCATCCGCTTTTCGGCCTCCTGCAACGCATTAGCGTAGAACTTCATCAGCGCGATCGTAAGTTGATGATTGGACTGGATGGAGAGTTCAAAAAATGGCAATGCCACAAAGCAGATGGTAACGTCGTCTAAGGCGGTGGCCGTGATGGGCAGAATCTGATTGTTGCCCAATGCCCGGTAGCCGATCATTTCCCCACTGCGGGCAAAGTTCAAAATCAACTCCCGTTGCAGAGCCCACACCTTGTGGATTTTCACCGTGCCTTCATACACAAAGTAGACCCCCGTTACCTGGCTCCCTTCCGAAAAGATTACATCCTTTTTTTTAAAGGTCAGCATTTGCCGATTAGCGTCGATCAGGGGGAGCCAGCCTTCCAGACTGTTTTGACAGAGCAGACAACGGCTTAAGTCACAGGGTGGGTGTTTCGTTTTCATTCGGTTACTCGTTCTCGTTTTCGGGAAGCCACCTGATTGCGCAACCGCTTCAACGATTTACGCCATCTGCCCACACGTTTTGTCAGCCGGACTGGCTGACTG
>JBBSTD010000035.1:0-54745 GCA_038236215.1 Cytophagales bacterium
AAATTTCTTTCGCCGGATCGTCAAGGATTATGAATACACGGTATCTTCTTCGGTAAGTTGGCTCTATTTAGCCAACATTCAGATTATGTTGCAACGTATCCAGACCTAACACCGAAGATAATTCCCCAACACGCTCTAAAGAGGTGAATAGTTTTGATTTTGATGTAATTGAGTACACCTCAAGCCCAGACAATCAGCTTATATTTAAAGACGGAAGTTTGACCCAAAGTTTCAGAGATTACCACAAAGCAAAAGCGAACTTACGGATAGTTAGAAAGGAGTGTAATTTAAGTAGGACGGGACTGGCAAGGGTAAAAAAGACAACGAAAGATCTGACGATAAAATAAAAAACTTGCATGGGCAGCTTCCCGTCGACAGGACGCTGGTCCCGAAGGAAGCTTTTCAGCCCAACTAAGGCAGGTGTGTAAAGGTCGAAAGCACGTGTGTGTTTTTGAGTATCTTACTCACCATCAACACCCGTTGGCGTTGAGTGTTTTGTAAAACCAGTGCTTCAACTTTTACCTTTCGGGCGGCAAGTTGAACGTCCCAGTTAGGCAGAGCGACCGTTCAAGGTAAATTCCGGTTGATAACACGAACGCTTAAGTGAGCGACTCCACCGGCTGGAATTCGCTACCCGTTGCCGTGCTGTACGTTGAGGATTGACCAGTATTTAGTGCTTTCCCAAATTACTGCGTACTTGCGGCCAATAACCAGCCTGACTAATGCCTGAACAAACCGCAACCGACCGGGCGACAATGCCTGCGGGACACAACCCGATTCTAGAACGACGAACCGTCGACAACGCCAACCGCAACCTGCTGAAACATCTCCGGCCGGGGCTAACTGTACTCGACGTGGGTTGCGGGTCAGGAGCCATCACGCGCACTATTGCCGAAAAAGTAAGCCCGGGAGGTCTGGTGCTGGGTATCGACCCGAACGAAGACCTGATTGAACAGGCGCGTCGACAGGCAACTAATTTGCCTAACTTATCCTTCGCGCAGGCCGATGTCTACAGCTTCGACACGACCGAACGGTTCGATCTGGTCACCTGTGCACGAACCGTGCAATGGCTGGCCCGGCCTGAAGCAGCACTAACGAACATGAAGCGGTTCGTGCGGCCGGGCGGGTATCTGTGCGTACTCGACTTCAATCATGAAAAGATTGCCTGGAGTCCTGATCCGCCTAAAGCGATGCGGTTATTTTATGATGCCTTTCTGCAATGGCGGCAGGATGCCGGTTTCGATAACGCCATCGCCGATCACCTGAACAACCTGATGCTGGGCACTGGTTTTACAACCGTGCAGGTAGAAAATCAGTATGAGGCAACACACCGGAGCGATCCGGCATTTGCTGTAACGAGTCGGTTGTGGTCAGAAGTGGCTGAATTGCGAGGGCCGCAGTTAGTTGGGGCTGGCCACATTACGGAAAATCAGCGTCGGCAGGCCATTACCGATTATGACCACTGGATTGCCACAGTCGGCGAGTCAATGACTGTTTATCTGCTGGCTGCGGAGGGGCAATTGCCGCCGACAGGCTAACCGTCCTAGTAATTGGGGTTAATCAGGTAGCTCATGACAGTTAGAGTTGTGTAGTTGAGGAAGTAGCTGTAAGTCGAAAGAATGGGGCATCGTGAGGTTTACCCTTATCGTCGGTGACTTTGGGAACCTTGTCAATCAGGGCAAAATGAAGTATTTCCAGATTGAGCATACGAATGGAGCATTCACGACAATATTCTACCACATCGCTCAAATCAAACCCCAATTTACCAAGTCGTAATTTGATAGCCATTTCATTCTGCGAAGCTTGAGACAATAAGTAGTTGTTTGTCTTATCGTTAAGGATTTCTAACTGGGCTTTGCTGAGTCGGTTGTATTGCCCAGTCAATAAAAGAATCACAATTCGTCAACCTAAAAAATCGCCAAACCTGCACTGGTTTGGCGATTTCTCTTTAGCCAGACGCCGGATCATTTACGCTGCTATTTCGTCTTCCAGGTTAACCCGACAGCAATTTTTACCCAATAAATGCCCGATGCCAGCCTAAAATGGCAAAGAATCATCCGGGGACATCTTCTAAGTACGTCCGTTTCCTAACTTGCGAATCCGGCTAACCAGCAGTGGGGCTGCTACTAACTCATTCGACAATCGTTTTATTATGGCCCTCAATCAACAATTTACGGACCTTTACCCGAATGCCTTTTTTCTGGAAGAACGCGCAAGCCCTGAATTACAACAGTTGCTCATAAATCACGGATGGATATGTCCCGACGAGTCGATCCAGTCCGTGCAAAAACCGGGTGAGGGGAATATGAATGTGGTTGTTCGGGTCCGTACGAATCGACAGACGTTTATTCTCAAACAGGCCCGCCCTTGGGTGCAGAAATACCCGCAGGTGCCCGCTCCAATGGAGCGTATCGGCGTGGAAGCGCAGTTTTACCAGTGTATTGACCGGAATGCCGCGCTCCGGGCGTTTGTTCCGAAACTAATTGGGTACGATGCCCCTAATTTCCTGCTGGCCCTGGAAGACCTCGGCAACGGGGCTGATTTCACCTTTCTGTACCAACCCCATCAGACACTTCCAGCAACTGACCTGGCATCACTGGTGCAATTCCTATCGGTTTTGCATACCCTCCAGCGTACCGGCAAACAGTCGGATTTTCCGGATAATCGGGCCATGCGGTTGCTCAACCACGAGCACGTGTTCAATTTCCCCTTTCGGACGGATACCGGGTTCAATCTCGATTCAGTACAACCGGGTTTGGAAGCCCTTTCGATACCCTACCGGAATCATGAGGCATTGAAAAAGAAAATTACAGCGCTGGGCGATGTTTATCTGCAACCGGGCCCGGTACTTATTCATGGCGATTACTACCCCGGTAGCTGGCTGAGCGTGGCATCCGGCACGAAGGTAATAGACCCGGAATTTGGCTTTTTCGGGCAACCTGAGTTCGACCTTGGCGTGATGCTGGCGCACATGAGACTGGCCCGGCAAAGTGACCTGGTTCAGCAACAGGTGCTGGATCAATACCAGACACCCGTTGGTTTCGACTCCACCTTATTGCGCGGTTTTATCGGTATCGAGATGCTCCGGCGACTTCTGGGGCTGGCCCAACTGCCCCTCCCCCTCGATCTGGCGCAGAAAAAAGTGCTACTGGAAGAAGCCACCGTGTTTGTGCTGGAAGCCGTGTAAGTACCGTGAATACACGATTGACTTCAACCCCGTATGGGGCCAGACAGCGTCGCGTCGCGGGGGCAGCAAGTACCGGTTGATAATTGGTTTGGCTCCAGTCAGTTGCAAAAAAAGGCAGAAAGTACTTTCCAGGACAACCGCTCGAAACGGACACATTGCCAAACGGGTTGGCACCAGACGTTTGGCGTAGCCCCATAAACGACGTAACTTGTCCGTACGTCAACTGCACCTTTATGGCTCCGTTTCATTTGCTTTTGTTGCTTTCCGCCCTGATTACTCCCGACTCGATGTCGGTCACAAAAATAAATGGAGTCAATTTCGTGGCACCGGTAAAGGCTGTTCCCGCATCCTGCATGACGCCGGTTAGAGACCTAAATGCGGGCTGGGTAGCCCTGAATCCATACGCTTTTGTCAAAAAAGGACAGCCAGAGGTCACCTTCAATCACAACGGACATTGGTGGGGCGAACGACCCGAAGGTATCCGTACCTGCATTCAGCACGCGCATCAGCAGGGGTTGAAGGTGATGGTAAAACCCCACGTCTGGGTAGCCGGTCAGGGATGGGCGGGCGATTTTACCCTGGATAACGAAGCCGACTGGCAACGTTGGGAAACGACCTATACGCAGTATGTACTCACCCTCGCCGACCTGGCGAAAGAAACCAATGCCGATATGTTCTGTGTCGGTACGGAGTTTCGGCAGGTGACCAAACAACGGCCTGCTTTCTGGAAACGACTTATTCAGCAGGTACGCGCTCATTACAGTGGTCCGCTCACCTATGCGGCCAACTGGGACGAGTACGAGCGCATTTCTTTCTGGCCCCTGCTCGATTATATTGGCGTGGATGCCTACTTCCCGCTGTCGGAAAGCGACACGCCCGGATTAACGGAGTTGATGGTTGCCTGGAAGAAACCCGCCAAACGGTTACAGGCCTACTCGCTGAAGCACCAAAAGACCGTTCTGTTTACAGAGTACGGGTACCGCAGTGTGGATCGCACAGCAGGCAAGCAATGGGAACTACCGGATAGCTGGAACCAGAAAGCACCGGTTAACCTGGTGGCTCAGCAGAACGCCTACGCGGCTCTATTCCGGACCTTTTGGCAGCAACCCTGGTTTGCGGGTGGTTTTCTGTGGAAGTGGTACGAGGATAATGATAAAGCAGGCGGCCCGCAAAATGATGACTACACCCCCCAGCGCAAACCAGCCGAAGTACTCATCCGGCAGCAGTACGGGCGGTGAGGGTGGTGATAAACCCAGCGTGGCCATTGATGAGTCGATACCACATACCGACAACATCACCGGGATTCATAACACGCTCCGGCAGGGACCGGCAATTACCCTGATTAGGTGAACCGACGGGGAACGGCAGCTATCACACCAAAGCAGTTTTTAGTCAACATTTCTGATTGTCAGGAAGTTGAATTTCTGTAAACATTTCTATATACGTGGCCTGGTATCACACTTTTTTTCACGGATTACCCCAACTGGCCTGGAAAGCGGCTCAAACGGAGGAACAAACACAACTCGATCTCGAATTACTGGTCGACACCCTGGATTTTGGTCCCGGCGATCAGCTACTCGACGTATTCTGCGGGTATGGTCGTCATGCCATACCGCTGGCCCGGATGGGTGCGCGTATAACGGGCGTAGACATAGCGACTGATTACATTGCTGAATTACAACGGATTGCCACCACTAAAAAATTGCCGATAGTCGCCGTAGCGGATGATTTCCTGACCATGCCGGAAGAGGATCTGGGGGCTGCCGCATCCTTTGACGCGGCTTACTGCCTGGGCAATAGTTTCAGTTTCTTTGCCCGTCCCGATATGCTGGTCTTTTTGACCCGTATCGCCACAATGCTAAAACCCGGTGGACGATTTCTTGCCCACTCCGAAATGGTAGCCGAGTCGGTACTACCCGACTACCAGGCCCGCAACTGGCTCTCCGTCCCAATGCCAAATGGAGACCCCATTTTGCTTCTGGTTGAGAATGATTATTTACCCTTGGAAAGCCGAATCAATTCCCATCTGACCTACGTGAAAGCCGGAGAAGTGCAGACCCGATTGGCACAACACTATCTATATACTCTGGCAGAGTTAAGGCAATTATGCTCAGAAGCGGGGCTATCAATTACTGGCTGCTACGGTTCCGTGCAGGGTGAGCCTTATGCACTTGGTGACGAAGCCGTCTGGCTGTTGGCAGAGAAAAATTAACGCTGGCAAAAGCGAACTTCGTCGATAGAGCGGTGAGTCTCAGTAGGAACTGGGAGTTCCTACTGAAAGAGCATTTATTGTGTATTATCCTTTATTTTTTTAAGAAATTACCTGTCAAATCGGGAAAATATCAATTAAGTATGTAATTTCCACTTAATTTAACACCGTTAACTAAGTTTAATAACCTAACGTCTATGGAAACTATTGAGCGTAAGCCGCGAAACCGTGAGCAAATCCGCTCCGGCATTTTAAAGACAGCCAAATCCATTGCCCGGCAGGAAGGATGGCAAGCCGTTTCTATTCGTAAAATAGCTGACGCAATTGAATACAGCGCCCCCATTGTTTATGAATACTTCGACAGTAAAGACGTATTACTGGACGAGATTAGAAGTGAAGGATTCCGTCATTTATGTCAGGAGTACGACCGTATTGTAAATCTCTACCGTGACCCCGAAAAGCGCCTGTATGAAATTTCGCTGGTGCAATGGGAATTCGCCCGGCAGCAGCCGGAAATCTATCAGGTCATGTATAATTTAGGTGGTGCATTGTGTACAATGCCCATTTACGAGTCGGAGTCAATGCAAGCGGTTAGCCGCATCGTTTGCAAAACAATTTTCTCCTTTATTCCCAAAGCGGAGGATAGTATCAAGCGCCTGTATTTTCAGTGGTGGTCCATGTCCCACGGCATGATTATGCTGGCTATGTTGCTGAAAGATGAGCAGCCAATCGATCAGTCAGAACAGATATACCGCGACTCAATGCGCCGGTTCGTTCGTGACCTTCGCTAGCTACTTAAGTACATCCTGCTCCCTACTATCATTTAAGCGGAATTTCACCCACCTTACCGATGCGTATCGCAATTATCGGAACCACCGGTATGCTCGGCAGGCCGGTCACTTGTGAACTTATCAAAGCAGGATTTAGTGTGCGAATCGTTTCCCACGATGTGAACCGACCCCGTTCGCTAATTCTGAAAAACAGTGTTGTACTGGGCGATCTATATAACAGGCGTAGCTTATTGATCAACTATCAGTGCATAGGAAGGGACTTTATTCTCCCACCGGCTACATCGTCTACACTGTGTTGAATAATAAAAGCCTTGGGATCTACTGAAATAATAATGCTGCGCAGGCGACTGATCTCCAGGCGGGTGATTAAGGTGTAAAGCACATCATCCGCATTGCGATGGCTACCCTGCTTGCCATATCCGCCCTGACCTTTCAGCAGCGTAACGCCCCAGCCCTGCTCAATAATACGCTCCCGAATCAACTGATTTTTGGTCGAAACGATCAAAATGGCCGTGTACTCCTCAATGCCGTGAATAACAAAATCTACCGTTTTAGACGCGGCAAAGTAGGTTATCATAGAATAGAGTGCCGGATTGGTGCCCAGGAAAAAAGCGGCTGCCCCAAAAATAAGTACGTTTAGCAATAGAATGATATCACTGACTTTGAGCGCTGGACTACTCCGACTGATTAACAGAGCGGCAATTTCAGTACCATCGAGCACGGCCCCTCCCCGCATGGCCAGACCGATACCGGCTCCGATGAAAAATCCCCCAAAAACAGCCGTCAACAACAAATCAGGCGTTATGTCTGGGTAAGGGATAACGGCCAGACTGACAGAAAGACCAGCAATGGCCAACACACTTTTGAAGGCAAACTGTCGACCAAAACGCCGGTACCCCAGGCCAATAAACGGCAGGTTAATAACTAACAGCCAGATGGGTAGAGGAACATTAACGAGGGAGGCCAGTAGCATCGAGATACCCGTAACACCGCCATCAATAAAGTGGCTCGACATCAGAAAGCCTTTGATACCCATGCCTGCACTAAGCACCCCAGCAATGATAAAAGCGGTATCTTTAATCAAAGAGGCAACGGTTGGCTGTTGTGTCATGTACTATAATAATGTTGTGAGATAGGCAAGCTAAACAACCAACGAGGGAGTAGAAGGCAACGTTAACCATATTACCTTCTACTCCCTTGCTGACAACCAATTAATATAGGCCTTCGATGGACAAATAACGCTCACCCGTGTCGTAGCAGAACGTGAGTATACGGCTGCCAGGAGTTAGCTCGGGCAATTTTTTATGGATAGCGGCCAGCGATGCGCCCGACGAAATACCGATAAACGTTCCTTCTTCCCTGGCCGACCGCCGAGCCATCTCGTAGGCTTCATCCTTGCTGACCTGAATGCTGCCATCCAGCACATCGGTATGCAGGTTTACAGGTATAAAACCCGCGCCGATGCCCTGAATGGGGTGGGGACCCGGTGCGCCACCACTAATTACGGGTGACAGTTCCGGCTCTACAGCGTACACTTTCAGGTTCGGGAAATGCTGTTTCAACACCTGCCCTACCCCGGTTATGTGTCCACCCGTACCAACACCCGTAATCAGTACGTCGAGACCATCGGGAAAATCGGCCAGTATTTCGGCTGCGGTCGTCTGCACGTGGACGTCGATGTTAGCCTGGTTTTCGAACTGTTGCGGCATCCAGGCATCCGGTGTTTGGGCAACCAGTTCCTGGGCACGTTCGATGGCTCCTTTCATTCCTTTCTCGCGGGGTGTCAGATCAAATTCGGCCCCGTAAGCGGCCATAATCTTACGCCGTTCGATACTCATGGATTCCGGCATGACCAGAATGATTTTGTAGCCTTTCACGGCTGCCACCATCGCCAAACCAATACCGGTATTGCCCGATGTTGGTTCAATTATGGTGCTGTTGGTGTTGAGAAGACCCTTAGCTTCGGCATCCTCAATCATGGCCAGCGCAATACGGTCTTTGATACTGGCACCCGGGTTAGCCCGTTCCATTTTCGTCCAGACCTCGTAGCCAGGAAATAACCGATTGATGCGTACGTGGGGTGTTCGCCCGATGGTTTCGAGAATGGAAGCGGCTTTCATAAGATAGAAGGAGTAAACGGTAAACGATATGTTAGTGGTAAGCACGACTTACCACTAATAGGATTTCTAGTTCAGATGACGAAATTGATGGGCTCTGTTGATTCCAGCGACCGCAATCGGACATCCGTCTGGTGCTGATTAAATACGAGCGAATGCGCTTCAACGCTACTGGTGAGCCAGACGTTGCCGCCAATAACGGAGTCGTGCCCAACCACCGTATGCCCCCCCAGAATAGTAGCGTTGGCGTAAATGACCACGTTATTCTCAATGGTTGGATGCCGTTTTTTCTGAGCCATTGACTTCGCTACGTGCGTAGCGCCCAGCGTTACACCCTGATAAATTTTGACATTATTACCAATAACGGTTGTTTCCCCAATAACAACTCCCGTACCGTGATCGATAAAAAACGACTGGCCAATTTGCGCACCCGGATGAATGTCGATTCCCGTTTGCCCGTGTGCGTACTCGGTCAACATGCGGGGTAACAGGGGTACGTTTTGTTTCAATAACTCGTGGGCAATTCGGTAAACAGCGATGGCATAAAAGCCAGGATAAACGGCTACCACCTCTTCTATGCCAACGGCCGCCGGGTCATTGTCGGCAATGGCGTGAGCATCGAACAGCAAACCATCATAGATGGCTGGCAGTTGGTCAAAAAAGTGTTCGGATATGACCTCCGGGCTTTTTGTCAGATTCTTCTCCAATGGGTACAGCAGGCAAACCAGTTGTTCGTGCAAATTTTGATACGTCTCCTCTACGTGCTCGGATATGGATCGGCAATCCTGCGTAACAGGAAACAGCAGGCGCATCAACTGGTCGATAAACCGTCCGGCATCGGGCCTCGACGGTAGTTTATAACGGTACTGCGACCGCTGGGTCTGAAGATGGTCAAGGAACGTATTGGTCGCAGAAGTCATGTTTTTTTGGGGGGGTATGCAGGCCCGGTAACCTGGTTGTTTATATGGTACGTAGTGGAATCTATACCCCATTACGTGGAAACACTACACTAAAGTTTGGTTCGCTGATAGGTGATAAGCTGCATAAAAACGAACATTTCCATGATTTTGGAACAAAATGCGGGCCGCAAAGTTCGCCCGGCATAATTGGAATCTCATTTGCAGGACAAACTTTAGTAAACATATGAAACAAATACTCATGTTCAGTAAAACGATAATTACCTTTTTATTTTCACTAATGGCGACATCGGGCCTTTCCTGGTTCATTGCCTCCGCCTGTCAGTCAAAAAACCAAACCGATGGTATCACCATCGACTCTACCGGCACCAGTACGGGAACCCTGGCGGCTGGTGTTGTAAATGCCTACCCAAAATTAACGTTCAACTCACCCGTAGAGTACACCTATGCCAAGGATGGTACCAACCGGGTATTCGTGATCGAGCAGGCCGGAAAAATCCGGGTATTCGAGAATGATGCCAATGTTCCTTCGGCAGGAACGTATCTGGACATTCAGTCGAAAGTAGCATCGGGGGGTGAAATGGGGCTGCTGGGACTTGCTTTCCACCCCGATTTCAAACAGAACGGATTTTTTTACGTGAACTACACGAAGAGTAACCCACGCGAAACTATCGTCAGTCGGTTCAAGGCTTCGTCTGCTACCGCATCGACAGTCGACCCTGGCTCGGAGGTTGTTCTTTTCCGGTTTGAGCAGCCGTATGGTAACCACAACGGGGGTAAGGTTTTGTTTGGGCCGGATGGATACCTGTACGTATCGACGGGTGATGGCGGCAGCGGGGGCGATCCGCAAAACAACGCGCAGAACCGGAGTAGCTGGTTGGGGAAAATCCTGCGCGTGGATGTCAACAGTACAGACAAAGGTCAGTATGGTATTCCGGGTGATAATCCTTTTAAGGGCAACACCAATGGCTCTCGGGAAGAAATTTTTGCGTACGGTTTACGCAACCCCTGGCGTGTCAGTTTTGATAACAAAGGTCAGTTGTGGGTGGGAGACGTAGGGCAGAACGCTATTGAAGAAGTAGATATCGTTACGAAAGGGGGCAACTATGGCTGGCGGGTTAAAGAAGGCAATGCAGATTACAATGCCAAAGACAACAACGTAAATGCGGCTAACGTAATCGCCCCTATCTGGCAATATACCCACGATAATGGTAATATTTCTATTACGGGAGGCCATGTTTATGAGGGTACAGCGAACCCGGCTCTGACTGGAAAATACATTTACGCCGACTACGCTAGTGGCCGGGTTTGGGCCTTAACACCCAACGGAACCAAAGCGGCTTCTAATCAGGAAATTGTTTCCCGGGCAGGGAACATTTCGGCTTTTGGTGTGGATCAGAAAAACGAACTGTACCTCTGCGATTATGCATCGGGGCACATCCTGAAACTGACGGGCAAGTGATTGGTGACAGCTGATAATTTTTAGCAGAAAGGGGTCAGTAATCGTACCGTCCCCTTTCTGTTTACTCGACCGTATAAATACGCATAGTTCATTGCCGGGAGTAACAGGTAACCCATTGCTAGACCGGTGGTTAAGAAAAGTATATTAATTTTTCATTTCGGCAATCTATTGAATACATTTACTCAAAATACTCTTATACCAACCATAAAATGATACTACTTTCCCTAAATCCATCAACAGACCAGTTTAGAAAGTTTATCAACGATCTGTCTTATAGTGTCATGCTTTCCTTCCCCATTAAAAATAAGGAAGAAGAAATCATTGATTTTGATATTAAACTGTTCAACCCATGTGCTAAGAAAGAACTACCGGGTTTACAGTTTTGGCACTCTGGCGCAACCCTGCGGGAGTTATTTCAGGACGATACCGCCAGGGGTTTATTTACGCTCTACAAAAAGGTATTGGATGGCAATACAGTGCATAAGAGCGATTATTATTCCCCCGGCACAAGGTTGCGGTATCAAAACGCATTACAGCCTTTTCATGGCGGTGTATTAGCCACTAGAAAGCTAAATGAAGCGATCGAAAAAGGAGGGGCAATAGCCAAAGATTTCGACATGAGGCTAGCTCAGTATAAAGCGGCCGTATTTGAGCAGTACAGACTTTACCTATAAAAGTCCACTTTGCGGTTATTTTTCTTTCAGCAACCGCAATAGTACACCGTTTGTCCAGCCGAAACCATCCTGTGTGGGATATTCGCCCCCTTTGGACGCTGTGGTATTAACGACATCGTACTTTTCGACCATCTTGCCCGAGGCCTTGTACACACGCAGGTTCTCGGCAACCCATCTCGTTTTAATCTGGTCGGCCAGTTTCGTTAGTTTATAGTTACGCAGTCCCCGGATACTCATCCACTGCAATGGTGCCCAGCCATTAGGCGCGTCCCATTGCTCGCCCGTGCGTACCAGCGTAGTCGTTAAACCGCCGGGTTTCAGGAAATCCCGTTGTATGACCCGCGCCACCGCCTGCGCCTGCGATGCCGAAGCAACGGTAAAAAAGAGCGGATAGACAGCCGCCAGTGAATACACCGCCGATTGCTTTTTGGCCACAAAGTCGTAGTCAAAGAAGAATTGTCGTTTCCCATCCCAGCAGTATTTCTGTAGCGCGTTACGCCGTTGCTGTGCTAACCGCAAGTACACCTGTGCCTGTTTCTGATCCCCTTTCAGGCGATAGCCCTCGGCCAGGGTTTGCTCCAGGTTAACCAGCAATGCATTTAGATCGACTGGTATAAAATCGGTCGTGTGGATGGTACGGAGCGTTTTACCATCCCGAAACCACCGGCTGCTATAATCCCAGCCCGATTCGGCCCCGGCCCGCAAGTGGCGATACAGTATTTTGTCCGTTTCGGGTTTACTCGCTCCTGCCTGTTGGGCAAGCCTAACATCTTCTTTATACGATTCGGGGCGGGGCGTGTCCCGGTCATCGTAATACCGGTTCAGGAAAACCCCATCGGGCAAGCGTACCAATCGCCGGTAAGCGGGGTTCTGAGCCGTTACCTTCGTCTTGCCATCCATCCAGAAATTATACTCCTGCTGCAACTGAGGCAGATAGGTAAGCAGCGTCTGGCGGCCCTCTAGTTCACGCAGGAGGTTGACCATTAAGGAGAAAAACGGTGGCTGCGACCGGCCCAGAAAATACGTCCGGTTTCCGTTCGGGATGAAGCCGAAGGTTTTGATCAGGTACGCAAAATTGTTGACCATGTTCCTGATCTTGCTCCCCTGCCCCGACGCCTGTAAACCCAGCATGGTAAAGTAGCTATCCCAGTAATAAATCTCCCCAAACCGGCCACCGGGCACCACATACGGATTAGGCAGTGGAATCAATGAACCAATTGGGTTGCCCGCTTTTTGGGCGGGACGGGTAAGCACGGGCCACAAATCCATGATGTGCTGCTGGGCGGTTTGGCTGGCTTTACTGGTGTAGCCCGATGCGGGTTTGATGGGCAGGGTGAAATTATCCAACACAAACGCCTTCAGGTCAAACCCGGTCTGCAAGCGGGCTTTATTATACCTGGCCAGGATAACAGCCGCGGGGAACTTTGGGGTGCAGTCGGCAAAGGTTTTCGAGTCTGGGAATACCGCTTTCAACTGTACATCGGCAAACAGCTTCCCAAACAAGCTATCGGGGCCGACCCACTTTTCATTCGTGGTAACGACGGTAGAAATAGCAGGTTGCTGGGCATTGGCCACCGAAAAACAGAAGACGAGCAGGGGCGTAAACAGAAATCGATTTTTCATCTGTATCATGTGTGTAGTCAACGATTAGAACGGAGCATTAATCTACGCTGAATCCGTATCGGGTACTAATGCCGGGCGCGTTCTCCGACAGATTTCTCAGAAGTTTATGGGCGTAGGGAGATTTTCCACGCGCTCATCCTTCTCACCAGATTGTGGCAGTGAACGATAGGGAACAGGCAGCGTAATCCAGAATGTAGTTCCCTGACCTACTTCCGACTCTACTTTAATCTGTCCCTGATGCAGTTCGATAACGCGTTTGGTTAATGCCAGACCAATGCCATGCCCGTTGATGGTCATGGTGGAATCGGATCGGTAGAAAGGCTCAAAAATATGGGGTAAGTCATCGGCCGGAATCCCATAACCGAGATCGCTGAACGTCAGTTGTATCTGGCCCCGTTCAAACAATAGTTGCACGGTCATGCGCCCGTCGATGGAATATTTGCATCCATTCTCCATCAGGTTTTGGAAAGCGGTTTGCAACAGGGACGCTTCGCCCACAATGACCAGTTCTTCTTCCTGACTTGGCAAATTCGCGAAGTCTATCGTGATTTGATAGGCGGGTTTAGCATTTAGTATATGGCTCTGCGCCTGCCACAGTAATTCATCAATCCGTACAGGTTGGTATCGGAGGATTACCGCGTCAGAATTTACCTGAGCCAGTTCCAATAATCCATTGACAAGCCGGATCATGTTTTTCACTTCGTCGAGTAGTCCATCAAACGCCAGTTCATATTCTTCAGCCGTCCGGCCCTGCAATCGGGTAACTTCTATTTGCCCCATCATAACGGTTAGGGGCGTACGTAACTCGTGCGACGCGTGCGAGACAAAGCTTTTTTGCAATACAAACGCTTCTTCCAGCCGGTTCAGTAGATTGTTAAACGTTTGGCCCAAATCGGCCAGTTCGTCGCGCTGTCGACCTATCCGCAAACGCTGGTGAATATTGGTGGCCGAAATAGCGTTGACCTGCGTACTCAATTCGGCAATGGGCCTGAGCGCATCACTGGCAAACAGATAACCGGCGATTCCTACAATGAACAAACTAATGATCCAGCTAAGTAGTAGTATCTCCCGAAGTCGATCTAACTTACTAAAGCCATACTGGTCATTTGCTGAGGCAACAACCAGTAGCGTCTTCTTATTCTTGTGTGAGTTTACATATTGATAACCCACCGCTTCGGTATCACCAATCCGAATGTAGGGCGCGTATTTTGCCGATATTTTTGCCAGAAAACTGGCGGGTGCCGGAAAACTGGCCTGCTGATTATTCTGCTTGTAAAGTACTGTTCCAAATCTATCGTAAATGGTTACCTGCTGGTCAACCATCGACATCGACTGCAGATCTCTCCGGGGCACATCGCCAATATCATCGCGCAGGCGAACCGTTGTCGATGCTTTCTCCGCAAGCCGCTGTCGAAACTCCTGCTCCCGAAACTGGCTGTACAGGTAATAAACCGATACGCAAAAAAGCAGCATGATCGACGCAACCAGCAACACAAACAGGAGGGTCAGACGCGTGCGAATGTTCATAGCGCAGTGAACTATTGATTGATACCAAATGATATTTCTTCCCTTACATTGACGTTAACGATACGAACCAGCACCTAACCATTCGGCCAGCTTTCCCCTTACTTGATGAACAACCATTTGTTATACAACGCCTTTTGGGCGGGCGTTTGATTCGGCAATGGCTCCAGTCGATAACTCACCAACGGGTTTTGCGCGAGCGTAATGGGAATTTCACGCAGGAACCCCGCCCGGTTTACAATCACGTTTATCGTTTCACCAACCCGCCTGCCACTGATTAGTTTGAGCAGGTCATCCGTTACCCGGACACTATCCACCGAGATGATTTCGTCGCCTACGTTCAGGCCGCTTGTGTACGCTGCCGACCCACGACGAACCCCCGTAACGGTGGCTTTACCATTCGAGTAAACCGTCGCTGTACCCAGAAAACCGTCCTGCGTCCGGGCCGCCACGTTGACCAGTTGCATGCCTACCGGCTCAAAGTATGTGTTGTAGTTGATGGGTTCGGCGGAGTTAATGCCAACGGTAAAGAAGTCATCCAGTTTACGACCGGCAATTTGCTCGGCTGCCTGCCTGAATTCAGCATCGGTAAAGCCGCGTTTCTGCTTCTTGTAGTACTCGGCATACAGAAATCGCATTAAATCGTCCATATTACGCGCACCACTACTACCCGCCAGGATGGACAAATTCAGCAGCAAACCCAATACGCTTCCTTTATTGTAGTACGAAATAGTACTGTTCGACGAGTTCTCATTGGGGCGGTATCCCTTAATCCACGCATCCCAACTTGATTCGGCCACTGACTGCACCCGTACCCCCGGCTGATTTTCGATACTCGTGATGTCGTTGGCCACTAAGCCGAGGTAGTCCGTCGGCGAATAAAAGCCCGCTCTCATTTGAATGTACTCCCCGTAAAACGAGGTGCAACCTTCCGATAACCACAGCATATGCGTATAATTCTCATTCTCATAATCGAACGGTCCCAGTGCAATGGGCCTGATGCGCTTCACATTCCAGAGGTGGAAATATTCGTGGGCTACCAAACCAAAAAATCGTTTGTAATTCGCTTCTGTTGTGTAGGCATTCCGGTTCGGTTCGAGTGTGGTCGAGTTGAGGTGTTCCAGCCCTCCCCCACCCTGCGAAATATGCTGCACAATGAATGTGTAGTGCTGGCAGGGATGCTCGCCCACTACCGAAGCTACGGCTTCGCAAACCCGTTTATAATCGGCTTTCAGGCGTTCTTCGTCATACTCCACATCGCCAAACATAGCCACCGTGTGCGGAACCCCCGCAGCCGTGAACGTAAAGGTTTTGTGGTTGCCAATCTCCAGGGGCGAATCAATTAGTATATCCAGGTTAGGGGCCTCGTAGGTGAAATCCTTACCAACAACGGGAGGCAGTCCGGTGGCTACTTTTTTCCAGGTCTTGTACGGTCGTACCACCAATCGCAGCGGAATGTCTTTCAGCGCGTCGTGGTACATAAACGTACCGGCGGGCGTAACGTAGCCGTGGTCAGCATCCACAAAACTGGTCCGTACGGTGAGATCATTGGCATACACCTGGTACCGAATCGTCAGGTTATCATCACCCGTATAAACACGCCAGGTATTCTTGCTTACTTTATCGCTCACGACTGGCTTACCTCCGGCCGAAGCCGTGAACCCTTCCACATTTTTGGCGTATTCCCGAATCAGGTATGAACCCGGTGTCCAGACCGGCATCTTAATATCGAGGTACCCGTTTTTCTTCGAACCAGTGGCGGCAGCCACATTTTTTAACTGCATCTCCACCTCAAAATAGTGCGTTTGTGGCTCCGGCATGGACAGCACGTAGGTCACCGCTGGCGAAGTAGCCGGGGAATTTTCGTCAGCGACCCCCAAACCGGAAGCCATTGTGGAACAGGCAATAAAAAAAGTCCAGATAGTAAGTAAATACAGCAGGCAGGCGTTTTTTTTCATACGGAAACAGGAATACCTTCGTTTTTTGTCCAGAATTGACCTGATATTTGTCAATTAAGCAGCGAAACTACAACGCAAACGTTTCAGAAGGAAGTTTCAGGCAGCAGTTTACGAAAGGGTTTATAAACCGTAAACCAGGCACCAAAAACCCAAAACTATTTTATGCCCTATTTAACTGCCCACCAAAGGCTACGAATGCTAAAGACCAGGAATCTACTCCTTTTGGCGATTGGCCTTCTGGCATCCCTGTCGGTATCGGCTCAGCGAACCCAGAGTTATGCCGAACCCGACTACCATTACCGAAACGGGCTTGAACTGTTCGAGAAAGCTAATTACGCGGCTTCCCGGTATGAGTTCCGGCAGTATCTGGAACCCCGCCGGGGCGACGGCTCCCAAACACTACTCAACACGGGTGATCAGAATGCCGTTGAAGCCGAATATTACGTTGCCCTAACCAGCCTGTATATCGACGAACCGGGTGCCGAGCTGTTAGTAGACCGGTTCGTTACGAACCATAGCCAACACCCCAAAGCCGCCCAGTTATACGGCGATTTGGGTACGTATTATTATAATCGTCAGGATTACGCCAAAGCTATTGATTTTCTGGAAAAAGCCGTGGCGAAGGGCAGCAGCGCCAGCCAGCAGATTGCTTATAAATACCAACTGGCTCTTTCGTATTACAACACCCAGAATTTACAACGGGCCTTGCCCCTGCTGAACGAAGTTAAACTCGACCCCAGCTCGACCGATGCACCAGCAGCCTCGTATTATGCCGGGGTAATTAATTTTCGTAACCAGAACTTTACCGACGCGGTGGGTGATTTCCGTCGGATTGAGAAAAACCCAACGTATCAGAATCAGGTACCAAACTGGATTGCCCAGTCACTTTATCGCCAGCGAAAGTATGATGAGTTACTGGC
Organism: Cytophagales bacterium; assembly: GCA_038236215.1. GTDB lineage: Bacteria > Bacteroidota > Bacteroidia > Cytophagales > Spirosomataceae > Spirosoma. The sequence continues at coordinate 17,383 of JBBSTD010000035.1, forward strand.
GTATACGGTACCACTCCTCAAGCGAAACAGCGGCTCGGCCATGAGCGAAGTAGCGCTGTACACCGCCGAAGTCTATTATCAGCAGAATCAGTTTGCCCAGGCAATACCTTTTTATAAGCAATACATCAGTGCAGCCGGGGCTAAAGCACCCGGCGCCATCAAGTTTCGTTACGGGCAGTCGCTGTTTCGGACCGGGGCGTATGCCGATGCCATCACTCAACTCCGGCCGGTAGCGGGCGGGAAAGATACCACGGCCCAATATGCCTCGTACACGCTGGGGGTTAGCTACCTGCAAACCCAGAATCCGGCCTACGCCATGAACGCGTTCGACCAGGCTGGTCGGCTGTCGTTTAACCGGGATATTCAGGAAGAAGCACGTTTCAACCACGCCAAGCTGCAACTGGACCAGAACAACGGAACCGATGCAGTCAAAGAACTAACGACTTTCCTGAAGCAGTACCCCAATAGTAAGTTTGAGAACGAAGCCAATGAACTGGTCAGCGAAGCCTACTTTGCCTCGAACAATTACCCGGCCGCCATCGCCTACATTGAAGGACTGAAACGCCGGACCCCAAAAATCAACGCCACCTACCAGCGACTGACCTACAACCAGGGCGTGAACGATTTCAATGCCGAACGGTATCAGCAGGCAGTGGCCAATCTGGATAAGTCCCTGAAGTTTCCGGTTGAGAATGAGTTGCAACAGGCTGCTCAGTTCTGGAAGGCGGAATCCTATTCGGCGGGGAAACAGTATGATACGGCCATTCCGCTCTACGCCAGCGTGGCCAAATCCGGTTCGGGCGAATACCCCATCCGGAGTTTATATGCGCTGGGGTATGCCTACTTCAACAAAAAAGAGTACACCCGTGCCCTCCCCTACTTCCGTGACTTTGTGAGCAAGGGTCCTCCTGATAAAGAGCAACTACAGGATGCAACCCTCCGGCTGGCCGATGTCTATTTTGCCAACAAGCAGTATGAGAATGCCCTCCAGTATTACGACCAGGCGATCGCCCAGAATGCCGCGGATAAAGATTATGCCGCTTATCAGAAAGCGGTCATTTTGAGCTATGTAGGCCGGGATGCCGAAGCAAAGGCCCAGTTCGACCAGGTACAGCGTCAGTTCCCCAATTCACGCTTTGTGGATGAGGCCCTATTGCAGAAGGCCAACGTGGATTTCGAGAAAGGAGCGTATCAGGTTGCTATTCAGGAATATACGAAATTAATTCAGGACAAACCGAACAGCACACGCCTGCCAGCCGCCCTGCTAAGGCGGGCTATCGCCTATGGTAACCTCCAGCAGTACGACCCGGCCGTGGCCGATTACAAACGGATTCTGGACAACTACGGCGAGTCAGAACAAGCACAGAGTGCATTGCTGGGTATTCAGAACACCCTGAACGATGCCGGTCGGCCGGAAGAGTTTTCACAGGTGCTGGGGCAGTACAAAAAAAGCAATCCGGGCAGCACGGATGTGGAGCGGGTGCAGTTCGAGAATGCCCGGAACATTTACGCCACCGCCAAGTACGACCAGGCCATTCAGTCCTTGCTGACGTTTATGCAGGAGTATCCAAACAGCCCCAGCACGAATGCAGCTCGTTACTACCTGGCGGAATCCTACCGGCAAACCAGCGACGTAGCCAATGCACTCCGTTACTATAACATGGTTGTAGCGGACAATAAATCGGAGTACCTGGTTCGGGCTGCAACGCGGGCCGCCGAACTGGAAACGAGTCAGAAAAATTACCCCCGCGCCGTTCGGAACTACCAACTCATTATTGGGCAGGCCGAAAACAAAGCCGAGCAGATAACGGCACAACTCGGCCTGATGGACACGTATTTTGCCTATCCGAAACCAGACTCCGCAGCCGTCGTTGCCCGCGACATTATGTCGGCGGGTAGCGTGGTGCTGGGTGCGCAGAACCGGGCGCAGCTGATGCTTGGAAAGGTAGCCTTCAACAAAGGCGACTACAAGACGGCGCAGGCTGATTTCGAGAAAACGGTTACCCTGGCTAAAGACATCAACGGAGCCGAAGCGCAGTTCCGGCTCGGCGAGATTCTGTACAAGGAGAAGAAGTACAAAGAGTCCATCGCTTCCATGCTGAAGTTCAACGAGCAGTTCGGCGAATACGAGTACTGGAAAGGCAAAGCCTTCATTCTGGTATCCGATAATAACGTGGCACTGGACGAACCAACCCAGGCCAAAGCCGTACTGAACTCAATCATCGAAAACTCATCCGACGAAACCATTGTAGCCGAAGCCAAGCAGAAACTGGCTACGCTGGAAGCTAAAAACTAATGATAGTACGCCCCCTACTCACCTGCTCCCTCCTTTTCACGTCGGCAGTGGTTTTTGCCCAGCAGCCGAAGCCCGTGAAAGTTGGAGAAATCGATAATCAGGAAATTACGGTTGAAAAGAGCCGGAAAATTGAGCTGCCGCCAGCCAATCGGATTTTCAACAAGATCCCTTCACTCAAGCCCTCCGCCGAGCAGCGGAAGCTTACGTATGAGTTTGAAGACCGTAAACTCACCATTGGCGACCCCAAAATCACGCCGGGCGTGCTGGCCCCTGCCACCACGCAGGCCGATAACACCCCCGCTTACAACAACTACGTGAAGCTGGGTGCCGGGAATTACAGTTCGTTTCTGGGTGAAGGATTTGTGGGCATCAACACCCTGTCGAACCTGGCGCTGGAAGGGTCCGTGCGGCACCTGTCGTCGGGCATTGGCCCGGTAGATGGCAAGAATTCGGCGCAGAGTGATACGCGGGTTCGGGTGACGGGTAAGTACCTGGCCGATGCCTTCAAGCTGCAGGCCGACCTCGGTTACGACCGGAACGCCTACAATTTTTACGGCTACAGTCGTGAGTACGCAGCGCAGCCTGCGTTCAACCCTGACCTGATTAAACAGCAACTTAATACGGTCAATTTTAAATTGGGCATTGAGAACGTGAAATCGGAGAACGCCATCGACTATTCGCTGAAAACGGGACTGACTTCCCTCCGCGACCGGTTCAATGCGTCCGAAACCGATTGGGGTACCAACCTGAATGCCTCGCTCGGCATTTCCGATAAGGTGTTCGCGCTGGTAGCCGCCGATGCCTACGTCACCCAACGGTCCGGCGGGTCCATTGTCGATAACCGGAACCTGTTTCGGGTAAAGCCAACGTTCAAGTATGTATCGTCCCTATTCACCATTACGGCGGGTATCAATGCCGTCAACCAAACCGACCAGCGGCAGGGAATCAACGATACCCGCGCTTTCCCGGTGGTCGACATCGACGTGGCTCCGCTCGATAACATCCACATTTTTGCCGGTGTCGACGGGGATATTAACCGGAACACGCTTCGTTCGTTGCTGGCCGAAAACAAGTGGCTGGCTTCGCAGGTCGTGCTGGCCAACACCATTAAGTCGCTGGATATTTATGCGGGCTCCAAGGGCAATCTGGGCGGTGGTTTTTCGTACGAAGGCAAAGCATCCTACGCCCGGTACCGGAACTTCTCGACGTTTAATAACTCGATTCCAGACACCACTAAATTCTTCGTTCTGTACGATGGTGGCATAGCCAACGTGCTGACGATATCGGGACAGTTGGCGTATGCCCAGAAGGATAAGTTTCGCTCGACACTAAAAGCGGACTTCTTCAACTACGGTCTCGACCGGCTCGAACAAGCCTGGGGTCGTCCGCGAACGGCTGCTACCTGGACCAACTCGTACACCCTGAACAAAAAATTATTCGTCACGGCCGATTTGTATTTTTACGAGGGTATCCAGAATAAGAATTTTACCACAGGTGTTTCCTACACCCTAAAACCGATTTATGACGCGAACCTGAAAATTGACTATTTCCTGGGTTCTCAGGTAGCTGCATTCGTGTCGCTGAACAATATCTTCGGTCAGAATTACCAGCGTTATTTGTATTATCAAAACCAGGGGCTTAACTTTCTGGGAGGAATCAGCTATTCATTCTGATTCTTATTCGTACACAGCCTATGGCCTCCGTAAACAACTACCTCAAAAAACTGCTGTACCAGTACGACTGCATTGTTGTACCGGAGCTGGGTGCTTTCCTCACTCATTATCAGTCAGCAGTCTATACAGAAACCAGCGGTTTATACCTGCCCCCCCGCAAACGGGTGGCGTTCAATGAAGCCCTGCGTTTCGACGATGGCATTCTGGCCAACTACATTATGCTCCACGAGCCGGTAACCCGTGAGGGAGCGCAACGGCTTGTCAGTTCGTTCGTTTCGGACTTGCGGAAGCAGGTAGAAACGACCGGTCGATTTGAGCTGGAGGGTATTGGCACGTTCACCCAAAACGAAGAAAGCCGGTTGCAGTTCAGTCCCGGTCTTCGGCAAAACTTCTTTGGTGACTCTTACGGAATGAGTGCGATACCCGCTCAGCTGGTTAATCAGCAGGCACTACCCGAACCCGCTATTGAGGCCGTTCCCGTATCCACGCTGAATGTTCCCGCTCTGGGTGTCGGACCGATATTCATTCGGGAAGATGATACCGTGTTTACCCCTTACCGACCTGCCCGGACGTACTGGCGCGTTGCAGCCGCTGCGCTGTTGATCGGGTCGTTGGGTGCCGTTAGTTACTTTTCGGTTATCAAGCCGGGGCAACCGTTTCAAAGCAGCCTTGACCCGGCCAATCTATTACGGATTCCGGTTTCCTCTTTTTTCGCGTCGACGGATAGCCGTGAGCCAGCAAAACCAGCAGCTGTTCAGAAAGCCGCTCCGCTGCCAGTTGTTATAACCCCGATAGCCACCCCCGAAATACCCATTGAAACAGTAGCGGTTGAACCTGAACCCCTTAAACCGGAAGATGTTGCAGTCGTTGTAGCCGAACCGGTGGCTGCTCCGGTAGCTGTTAAAAAAGCAGAGTCCCGCATAACCAAAGCTAAATTACGGAAACGGCGCGTTAAGCCCGTTGTCATGCACGCTTACACAGGTCCGCACTTCACGGTTATTGCCGGTGTCTTTTCAAGCAAGCGTAACGCACTAAGTCTAACCAATCAACTACAGAAGGCGGGTTATACCGATTCGTACGTTATCATGCCTGAACGCGGTCAGAGAGGAAGGTACAAAGTAGCTGCCGTAGGCTCTGCTAACCGGGAAGATCTGGTCGACAAAGTGAGTGCCATCAAAGAGTTGATTGGTGCAGAACCCTGGATTTTGAATAACTAGCTCTTTATCGATACGTTTACAAAGCAAAAAAGCACTGCCTATGGGCGGTGCTTTTTTGCTTTGTAAGGCTTACTTAAACCTATCGACTTTTCGATTTCACTGGCTTTACAGCGGGTTTCAGACCTGATGGAGTTACTGGTGCCACCGGCACCGAACGGCGGTTACGCCCTTCGTAGAAAATAACGAAACCAATCAGGGCAATCAGCAGCACATTACAGATCAGGTCGATGGTATCCCCCAGGCGATTCAGAGGAGGGTCGAACCGAAACTCAATCGTGTGTTTACCCGCCGGAACGCGCATGGCCCGCAGCACGTAATTGGCCCGCAGGTGAGGAACGGGTTTACCATCCAGAAACGCCTGCCAGTCTTCGTGGCCCCGGTAGTAGATTTCGGAGAAAACAACCAGTCCATCCCGAGCGGCATTAGCTTCATAAATTAGTTTATCGGGGCGATAATCCTTCAGTTGAACGGTACTGCCCGTATGGTCCATCGTGGCAGGCAGATTTCCCAGTTCAGCGGCAAATCGCTTATCGACCACGGCCGAATCACGCGGGTTCAGCGTTTTCATGGCCGCTATCTCTTCATCGGCGTTGTTTACCTGCTGCACTGTTCCAACAAACCAGGCCGTGCCCAGCACGTCGGGATTGGGAATAACCATCGGGCCAGCCGGTGCCTGTTGGGGGTCGGCGGGATTGGGCTGCCCAGCCTGAATTACATACTTGGCATTCAGCATGCTCAGGATATTCAGCGTATTAGGCTGAAAGGCGTAGGTCATCAGTTCCTGATACCGTCGTAGTTTAGCCGCATTATACCCCCCAATGGATCGGTGAAAATAGGAGGTCCGGTTGCTACTCATGAAATCCACCGTCTGGTCAAACACCCGGTAGCCGGGTGATTTATCCTGCATGATCTGCTCATCGGCGGGTGTTGGTTCAAAAGGAACACTGGCCTGGGCTTTAGGGACAAAATCTGCCGCGTTCAGGAACCGCTTGTCGACCTGAAACAAATCGAAAATAACCACAACCAATACCAGGGGATATAAGACGCCCGCCCTGATTTTATTCGTAATGAACGCCCACACCACCCCGGCCACCAGCAAAATCAGCATCACCGACCGGAAGGCATCGGACCGAAATAGACTCAGCCGGTCGCTGATGAGTGCGGTTTCAAACTGGCTGGCCGCTTCCCCAAAATAACGGGATAAAATAGCCTGATCGTTTGGCGACTGAAAACTAAAGAATGAGCCTCCCAGCAGAGCCAGCACAAGAGCCAACCCCGCCGTTAGTCCCAGGCTGATGAATAATGGCTGCCGTAGCTGGGCAAAGGTTGGTTTCTCGTTAACGATTGTCTGAATACCCAGTGCAGCACCGGCGGCCATAAATAACTGAGCCAGACACAGGGCCATGGTCATAGCCCGGAATTTATTCAAATAGGGCAGATTATCGAACAGGAACTCATTAAAGAAGAGCAGGTTTTTACCCCAAGCCAACATAATCATCAGCACCGTGGCACTGAGCAGCCACCATCGGACCGACCCTCGGAGAACGAACATACTCAGTACGAACAGGAAAAGAAGGGCCGCACCGGCGTAGGCAGGGCCGCCCACACTAGGCTGGTCGCCCCAGTAGGTAGGCGCACCCAGCCCGGCCATTTGTTTGGCGGCTGCCGGGTCCACACCCCGGCTCGTCATGGCTTTATAAAATTCGGAATCCGTCGTTAATCCCCCCCCGGAGGATGCGCCACCGTAGGCATTGGGAATAAGCAATGTCAGCGTCTCGCCGATACCGTAGCTATAGCTGAAGGCATACTCCTTATCTAACCCGCCTTTCGATTCGCTGCTGGGGTTTTTCCCGTCCGGATTGGTTGTTTTGGCGGTTAGTTCCGATTTACCCCGGATAGTTTCTTTGGTGTATTGATTAAGTACCAGCAGGCGTTTGGCAAAACTACCGGCCCCCAGCGCACCGGCCACCGCCAGAACGGCGAGCCCAATAACCAACTGACGACTTTTACCGGCCCTGAACAAAGAGATACCTTCGATTAACACGTACAACCCAATGGTCATAAACAGGTAGTACGTAATCTGAATGTGGTTGGCCCCCAGTTCCATGCTGCCAAAAAGGCCCACCAGCGCGGCACCAACCCAGTAGCGCCCCCGCAAAGTCAGAATGACCCCCGCCAGTATACCGGCACCGTATCCCAGCGCGAAAAGTTTGGAGACGTGCCCCGCTTCGAGGCTAACAATACCGAATGTACCTAACCCATACGCAGCGGCCCCCAACGCCGACAGCCAGGCATTACAGCCCAGCACCACCAGCAGGACGTACATACTCAGCATGACGATGAATAGGATACTGGCGGTATTGGGCAACAGATTGATAACGCCCATCACGCCCTTATAGACTAGAATGTAGGGATACGGAAAGTCAATCATGTACCCCGGCATTCCGCTAAAGACGGCGTCGGTCCATAAGGGCTTTACACCCGATTGCTGGGCAAATTCGCGGATTTCCCGGGCCGATGCGGTTGACTCCTGCACATCGTGCATGGAGAGTGCTTTACCCGACAATACGGGCTGGAAGTAAATGATAGCCAGCACAAACAAGCATACTATGGCTATCAGGTGGGGGCGGATTCTCTGAAAAAGGGTTGGTTGGTTCATATAATCAACAGATACATAGTTCAAAGATACGGCTTTGTACCAAATCGAATAAATGGGCTTTGCGCCTTTGATTCGTATCAATTCACCTGAGTCGTGTTGGGCGGGATTAAATACACCTTAGAATACCTACCGCTTAATCAATTTTGGATTTTATTTAGATTCACTACTATTCAAATAAAGCATACAGATAAGTATCTTTATCACAGCGGCTGCAATAGTTCACAAATAGCTTACTGTCAATTTATTACATTAGCTTAGTTGACGTGAATCCTACCAGGCAAATCACTCAATTAACAACTCTATCACCTTAAACAGATTATAGGGGATATGTTTTTTTTACTAAAGACAGGTAACCAATGAATTATTGGCTAGTCTAAAACTTTGAATCTAACCCGTAAATAATTTTAACTAAAATGAACACTAACCACCACTTACTCATAGTCGATGAGAATCCTTACGTGGTTGAAATCCTGGTTCAAACACTCAGTAAGGATTTCGCCATTACCGTAGCCAATACGGGGCAGGAAGCAGCCAGACTATTAATTCAGGGCAATCGGTTTGATTGTGTATTGACCGAACTAAACCTGTCTTTCTTCAATGGTCTTGAACTAATCAAGCTTATTCGGATGAGCCGCGTAGCCGCTCAGACGCCTATCGTTATTCTCTCCGATGTGCCTGACAGTGCCACGCGAATTCAATGTCTGGAACAAGGTGCGGACGATTTCCTTTCCAAGCCATTCAATCCACTTGAGGTAAAAGCAAAGCTTCATGCGCTTCTTCGCCGTTCGGAGGTTCCAGAGACAGCGTCGGGCCAGTTGATTCAGATGGACACGCAATCGAAGCCCTTCTGGCAACAAAAGTCCAGAATCCTCTCCTTGCTTTTCGGCAACTATTCGCTGCCACAAAGCGCGTAATTTCCAATCAACTGACTTAACTGATTGTACAGATACAGTCCGTTACTTTCATAATTGATTGCGCAAAATTCGTGCCGACGATACTTATTTCTTTTTACATCAAAATAGCATCTTATAAGCATATCTGTACTCAGGCAATTTCTAAAAGAGATAGTTGGAATTACGTTAACATTCCATAAAAATTTCTTTAGAGTGACTAGTTTATTCTATCACGTACCAGGAATTTATTGCTTGTCCATTACAAGACCATGTTGATACATAATCACTTAACTAATTCAGAAACGTCATTTATTCCAGAGCAGACTATTCCAACGTTCTGCATTCTACTGGTAATGGATGACGATTTAATAGCGAATCAGATTGCTACCATTGCGGGAAAAAACTGCTCCGTAGTACGGTTCAGAAATGAAGTGGATTCAGAAAAGTGGCTGACGGATAAGCAGCAGGTTGATTTAATTATAGTTGATAAAAATACGGGGCCCACAATGGTGGCTATCATACGCAGCAAAGCAGACTACCAACTGGTTCCCGTGCTTGTTACCTGCCGGTTTGGCGAGAATCATCTGGTCCGTAAAACCCTCGCTGCCGGGGTAACCGATATGCTGGTTATCAACGAGGAAAATCAGTCAATTCAAACGAAAATAGATTATTATCTGAGCCTATGCAGTCAGGTTCAGGCGTTTCAACCTAGTGAGCAACAGGCACCCGCTTATGAATATCAGTATAGTACACCCTGGTGGAAACGGTCAATCGATATTTTCGCTTCGTTGCTGATATTGGTGCTTTTGTCTCCAATATTGTTGGTGGTAGCCTTACTGATACTGATTGACTCCAAAGGTCCTGTCATCTACAAATCCAAACGGGCTGGCGCTAACTTTCATGTGTTCAACATGTATAAGTTTCGTACCATGGAAGTGAATGCCGACCAGCTAATCAATCAACTGTCTGCCCACAATATATATACAGAAACTGCCCACGAATCAACAGACACCATAACGGAATTATGTCCTGCCTGTACTGAACTTGGTATAGCCTGCCAACGGATACTCATTGATCATAACAAACCAATTTGCGAGAAGGCTTACCTGAGCGGAGCCGGGAAGTCGGCTAAATTCATGAAGTTCCGTGACGACCCCCGGGTTACGCGGCTAGGCACCTTTCTGCGCAACAGTAGCATTGACGAATTGCCTCAGCTGGTCAATATTCTGGTTGGCGACATGTCGCTGGTTGGCAATCGGCCGCTTCCCCTTTATGAAGCAGAAAAACTCACTTCCAACGAATTCGCCCAACGCTTTTGCGGACCAGCCGGTCTGACGGGTTTGTGGCAAGTCAAAAAGCGGGCGAAGGGCCAGGGTATGATGTCGGACCGGGAACGGACACTACTCGATATTGACTACACCAATAATTTCTCTTTTAACACCGACGTTCAAATCATCTGGAAAACTTTTTTCAGTTTATGGCAAAAAGAGAACGTATAACTGACGCAGTGTACCCAGCAGACGAGTCGGCACTCGTGTCAATTATCACGATTAATTACAATCAACCTGAGTTAACCCGTCAATTTCTGGATTCGGCCACCACCTTAACGTACCCGAATTACGAACTAATTATCGTCGATAATGCCTCCGCTCAACCGTTGAGCATCAGCATTGATCTCCATCACTATCCCCATGTGCGTTTAATCCGTAGCGAAGTAAACCTGGGCTTCACCGGGGGCAATAACCTGGGTATTCAGGAAGCGAAGGGCGATTATTTTTTCATCGTCAATAATGATACGGAGCTTTCGCCAGCGCTACTCGACGAACTACTGAAACCATTCCGGGAAAACGAACAGATTGGGGTCACCTGCCCTAAAATCAGATTCTTCGAGAAGCCCCAGCTAGTGCAGTATGCGGGGTACAATCCAATCAATTTGTACACCGGACAGGCTACTGCCATTGGCTACAACCAGGCCGACGATGGTCAGTTCGATGAGCCACACGCTACTTACTTCGCGCACGGCTGTGCCATGATGGTGAGCCGGAAAGTGGTGGAGCGGGTTGGTCGTTTTGCCGAACGCTTTTTTCTTTATTACGAAGAACTCGACTGGTCGCAGCGGATTCGGAACGCGGGCTTTCTAATTTACTACCAGCCTACCGCCACTATCCTGCACAAAGAGTCGGCATCAGTCGGGCAGAACAGTCCGCTCCGTACGTACTACCTGACCCGGAATCGTATACTATTCATGCGACGACACAGCACTCTATACCAGCGTACGATATTTTATCTGTTTTTCGGTGTCTTTGTCTTTCCAAAACACCTCCTTTCATACCTTGTCGCAGGCAAGTTGACACACGCAAAAGCCTTTGTTCGGGGGGCTTTCTGGAATTTTACGGCTACCAGTGTATCCGCCGTTTAACAGCCTATCTTTTATGACCTTTTTCTACTTTCTAACCGGGTTTCTATTTTTCCTGATGGCCTTCCTGGTCTTCTATACCTACCTGGGGTATGGTATTTTAGCCTGGTTGCTAGTGAAAGTATTGCGAAAGGGTGACGAACTACCAGTCGTTCAGTCAGATTATTATCCTAATGTGACGATGGTTATACCTGCTTACAACGAACGGGACTACTTACCCGAAAAATTACAAAACTGCCTGGCGCAGGATTATCCGGCTCACCAGTTGCAACTACTGTTCGTGATAGAAGGATCGACGGATGGTTCGGCCGAATACCTTGAGCAGCAACAGCAGCGTCTGCCCAATTTAACCCTGCTTTCGGGTACCAAAAGGCTCGGAAAAATTGCCGCCATGAACAACGCAATGAATAAGGTAAAAACGCCCATTACCATTTTTACCGATGCCAATACGCAACTCAACCCCGAAGCCGTTAGCCGGATCGTTAAACGCTTTGAACCAGCTAACGTTGGGGCTGTAACGGGCGAAAAGCGCATTCAACTGGAGGGGCAGGAAGCCGCAGCAGGAAGTGGCGAAGGGCTTTACTGGCGTTATGAATCATTCCTGAAAGAACTGGACGCCCGGCTTCATACCATTGTAGGAGCCGCCGGTGAGTTATTTGCCATTCGTACCAGCCTGTACGAGCCTGTAGAAGCAGATACGCTGCTCGACGATTTCATTATTTCGTTACGCATCGCCAGCCGGGGTTACCGCGTCGACTACGCCCCCGACGCGTACGCACTGGAGCGCCCGTCTGCATCGGTTGGGGAAGAGATGAAACGGAAGGTTAGAATTGCTACGGGTGGTTTTCAGTCGATTCAGCGGCTGGCACACCTGCTCAACCCATTCAACTATGGCTGGCTGAGTTTCCAGTACGTTTCTCACCGGGTGCTGCGCTGGGCCGTGACACCTTTCTGTCTGCCGCTGCTGTTTTTACTGAATATCGTTATGATTACGCAGCCACAGCGTGCTGATAATCACTTACTGACGCAGAGTTTCTGGGAAAGTATGCTGATTGCTCAGGTTGTATTCTATCTGATTGCGGGTGTGGGCTATGTGCTGGAGAATCGGCAAACGCGCTTCAAGCTTACGTTCGTACCGTTCTATTTTGTTTTTATGAACTGGTGCGTACTGGCGGGATTTGCCCGGTACTGGAATGGCAATCTATCAGGCGTGTGGGAAAAATCCAGACGGGCCGCCTAAATAATCAGCTATACCATTGACTTAGTATAAAGCTATGCTTAACCAAACTCATACACTTTCCTTACCCGAACACTGGCGCTATAGTCGCCACCTGTTCACCGTGCTGGGTGTCGTGCTGGCCCTGCTGGCGGGCTGGCTGGTAGGTTCGTGGGGTGTGTTTGGCGCACTTGTTACCGTAGGTGTACCGGTGGCCCTGCTGGCGGGTATCGGCATACTACTGGAACCCAGACTTGGCTTACTGCTCTACGTAAACCTCAGCTTTCTGATCGGTTTCTCCCGTTTTTTGCCGGGAGACATAGCCCTGGGCACGGCCCTGGATGGCCTGCTGGTTCTCACGTTACTGAGTACGTTTCTGAATGGTCGACGCATGAACTGGCAACGGCTGCGCCGACCTGCTTTCTGGATACTTATCGTTTGGTTATCATTTACCATTCTGGAATATTTCAACCCTGAGCACCCCCATCCCACGGCCTGGTTTTACCACGCCCGTTCGTTTTCATTAAGCTGGTTTTTGCTCGCCATCATCGTATCCGTAAACCCGATCAAAAAATCGGATATTCGGATATTCTGCATACAATGGCTTGTCTGGTCCTTCCTGGCGGCACTCTGGGGGTTTAAGCAACAGTACATAGGGCTGGAACCAGCCGAACTCCGGTGGCTGGCCGAAGGAGCTGACAAACAGCATATTCTATGGGGTCAGTTACGCAGTTTCTCATTCTATTCCGATGCCGGTCAGTTCGGTTCTGAAATGGCGGGTGTAACGCTGATTTGCATTATCCTCCTTTTCGAGACCAAATCGTGGCTTTACCGCATTCTTTACGTGGTACTGGCTGTCGTTTTTTTCTGGGGATTTGCCATTTCAGGAACCAGAGGAGCTTTGTTCGTGATTCTGGCAGGATTCCCGGCCTATTTTGTCCTGAAGCGTAGCCCTGTGCAAATTATGCGCGGACTTCTGGTGGGGATACCCGTGTTCTGTTTCCTGATGTTTACGCACATTGGCGATTCCGTGTATCAGATCTGGCGGATTCGCTCCGCCCTACACCCTACCAATGATGCCTCCTTTCTTGTCCGGTTAGAGAATCAGCAAAAACTAAAAACCTTCCTGAAAGACAAGCCTTTTGGTGCGGGTATTGGTACATCGTCAGGAGCCGGACAACGGTTTTCACCAAACTATTTTGCCGCCCAGATTCCCACCGATAGCTGGTACGTTCAAATCTGGATTGAAACCGGTATTGTTGGTCTGACGCTTTATTTACTCATGCTACTTAGTATTATGCTCATTGGCACCATCAAAATCTGGCAACTGAAAGACCCCTGGCTAACGACCATCATGATCGTGCTCCTGGCCGAATTTGCCGGTATTTGTGTCGTGAGTTATACAAACCCGATACTGGGACAATTTCCCACCAGCAGCATCCTGTTTATCAGTTCGTTTCTGTTTACCACCTGCGACCGGTGGGATACGCCAGCAATACCTAAAATAGCCCATACCATCACTAAAAAAGTAGCTTTATGAGAATTGGCATCGAAGCACAACGGCTCCTGCGCCCACATAAGCACGGGATGGATATTGTAGCCCTGGAAACTATCCGGGCGCTGGTAAATTACGACCAGCACGAGTTTGTTATTTTCGTGAAGCCGGATACGGATCGAAGCGGCTTGCCCGATGCCCCAAATAGTACCCTGGTTGAATTACCGGGCGGGCCGTATCCCATCTGGGAACAGTATGCTCTGCCCAAAGCGGTAAAAGACTACGGCATCGACCTATTGCACTGTACGGCCAATACGGCTCCCCTGCACTGTTCTGTTCCACTGGTGGTTACGCTCCACGATATTATCTTTCTGGAAAATCAACCCTTGCGGGCGGGCAGCTGGTATCAGCGATTCGGGAATCAGTATCGACGCTGGAACGTGCCCCGCATCGTGAAGAACTGCGAAAAGATCATCACCGTATCAGATTTTGAGCGGCAACGCATCATCAATCACCTGCATCTGCCCCCCGCCCAGGTAGTATCCATCTGGAATGCCGTTAGCAGGCAGTTTCGGGTCATTGATGATGCCGGGCAACTGGCAGCTGCCCGGGTCCGGTATAAACTACCCGAATCCTTCATTTTCTTTCTGGGTAATACCGACCCCAAAAAGAACGTTCGGGGTGTATTGAAAGCACTGCTCTTACTGGAGCAACGGGGGCAGTTAACGATGCCGGTTGTCATTTCCAATTTACCTGCTGCCTCGCTCGATGCCCTGTTAACGGATATTGGCGGTCAATCACTGGCCAGTCACATCACCCTGTGCGGCTATATACCCAATCATGAATTACCACTGGTGTACAATGCAGCTACGGTATTTCTTTGCCCTTCCCTACGCGAAAGTTTTGGTTTACCCATTCTGGAAGCAATGGCCTGCGGCACGCCTGTACTGACGGCTTCAACCTCCTCTATGCCGGAAGTGGCGGGTGATGCGGCCCTGTTAGTTGACCCAAAATCGGCCGAGGCAATGGCGCGTGGCATCAGTCAACTCATGCAGGATTCTACCCTGCGAGACACCTTACGCCAGAAAGGCCTGCAACGGGCGGCTTTATTTTCCTGGCAGGAAAATGCCCGACAACTACTCGACGTATATACTTCCTGCCTCTCTAAAAATAACAAACAGCTAGTTTCCTGAGGTAACGCTTACAAAAGAGTAAACCGGCAATCCCACACCTCCTCAAGCAGTCACATTCACGGTAGTACACTTTTTTATTTTTAAATTATTGCACCGGCTTATCCAAAGGCGCACGCAATGATTAGCCATGACTATCTTTTCAAACCCCGAATGGATTTCTCCGTACAATTATCCATTTGAGACGGTCGATCAGGTGCCTCAGTCGACATTCGATGAGATAAACGCCCGGCTCGACCAGCGTATCAGTCAGAAGCCACTGGTTTCTATCGTGATTGTAGCCTTCAACGAAGAAATCAACATCCTGCGTACGGTTAGTTCGTTATCGGCTATGGACACAACGATTCCGTTCGACATCGTAGCCGTCAATAATAACTCAACGGATCGAACGCAGGAGACAATCGATAAACTGCACATCAGGGGATTTTTTCAGCCCATTCAGGGTTGTGGGCCAGCCCGGCAACTGGGTCAGGAGCGGGCCACCGGGCAGTATATTCTGCTGGCCGATGCCGACTGCCTGTACCCGTCAAACTGGCTGAACGAAATGGTAGCCGTATTGCAACAACCGGGGGTCGTTTGTGCGTATGGGCAATATTCGTTTATCGCTCCACCCGCTATTCCCCGCTGGCGGTTCGCGCTGCACGAAGCCCTGAAAAATAGTATTGCCGAATTACGGTACATTAAACGCCCGTATCTTAATGCCTACGGTATGAGCATGGGTTATTTGCGGGAAGCGGGGTTGAAAGCGGGGTACACAACCAAAAACATTCGGGGTGAAGATGGGCGACTGTGTTTCGATATGATGCAATACGGCCGGGTAGTACCCATGAAAACCCACTCGGCCCGTGTCTGGACCGCCCCCCGAACCATTCTTCAGGAAGGGACGCTCTGGCACGGATTAATGGTGCGGGTCAACAAAGAACTTAAACGGGTATTTTCTAACTTTACATCACACCCACCCCACGACACAAAAATCTCCACCAACTAATTAATCACGTTTCTTACCTCTTCATCTACCGGCAACACCGTTTCTTAAGGCGCACAATGCAACAGTTTGATAGTATAATCTGTCTGGGACAAACGACCTGGGAGGGTGACTTCCAGAAGGCAGTTGTACAACTGATGACCGAACTATCGGTACGGCATCGGGTTTTATACGTCGATTACCAGTACACGCTCAAAGACTGGGTTATGAGCGTAGTCGGTAAAAAGTCGATTCCCGTTCAGGAAACGGTTCGTCTGAAAAACCCGCTCATTAAAAAGACCTTTACCAACGGCTCCGAAGTACACATCTGGACTCCCCCCCTGATGCTACCCGTAAACTGGATGCCGCCCGGCCTACATGATTTATTCGTGCCGCAAAACATAAGCCGGTTGATTAAAGGACTCCGGCGGGTGATGCGTCAGTTGAACATGAAACGCCCCCTGATTATCAACGGCCTCAATCCCGTATTTGGGCTACCCATGCTGGACCAGCTCAATGAATGTGCTACGATTTACTACTGCTTCGATGAGATAACCATCATCAACTGGATGAGCAAACATGGTAGCCGCTATGAGCCGGATTATCTGAAACGCGTTGACGCGGTGGTAACCACTTCCGAAACCCTGCGCCGATCTAAATCTCTCTTGCAGTCCAATGCCCATTGCGTTAAAAATGGGGTCAATTTCGAGTTGTTCAATCAGGCTTATCACCTGGCGCAACAACAACCCGTACCCGAAAAACCGATAGTCGGGTATTTGGGCACGGCCGACAATCGGATTAATATCGATATTGTCGAATACTGCGCCCGAACCATGCCGGATGTAACGTTCCAGTTTATTGGCGAGGTCCACGAACCCAGCCTGAGACAGCGCTTATCGGTGTATCCCAATGTTGTCTTCACGCTA
Source organism: Cytophagales bacterium (assembly GCA_038236215.1). GTDB lineage: Bacteria > Bacteroidota > Bacteroidia > Cytophagales > Spirosomataceae > Spirosoma. The sequence continues at coordinate 34,328 of JBBSTD010000035.1, forward strand.
CCCGTTCAGCCGGTAAACCTCCCCCCGTTGCTGGCACAGATGAAGGCGGCTATGATTCCGTTCGTTTGCAATGAGCACACGTACACGATCTATCCCCTTAAAATCAACGAATACCTGGCTGCGGGCCTACCCGTTGTCTCGACTCCTTTCTCGCTGCTGGATGATTTTGATGGCGTCATTGAACTGGCCGATAGCCCCGCCAGTTTTGCGCAGGCCCTACGCCGTGCCTTAGCCGATATCAGTCCCCAACGGATAAACGAGCGAATCATGATGGCCCAAAATAATTCCTGGGCGAAACGGGCGGAGGAGTTCGAAGCGGTCATCCAGAAAATCCCAAACGCCTGCATCCCCGAAGCAGTATCCTGAATCAACAACGAAGCCTTCTACCGACGCTACGCTGTTTAGCCCCATAGGGGGTAAAGACTGATTCCGTATTCACCCTATCAATAATACTGGCTCAGGTAGTCGAACACCTGTTGGGTGTTTTTGGCGTGCAGGATTTGCGCCCCGGAAAGGGCAGGGAAAATGGTGGCATATTCATTGAAATGGTGCTCCATACCCCCGCCGGGATGCGAAAGAATGATATTTATACCCTCAAAATAACTGGCCAGGGCAGCCGTACCCCCGTGCATAGATATAAACCGGTCGGCGTTGGCGTATACGAGTAATTGAAGGTGGTTGAAGCTGGACACCTCGCTCCGGTATTGTTCGTGCAGATCGTGCATCAGGAGTACGTCCGGGTGCTTTTCCCGCAACCAGGCATGCTCGTTCAGATCCATTATCTCACTGTTATCCAGCACAATCTGGGTAGATAAAGGGCGGTTATAGATAATCTGGTAGGTTGATTTACAGGTCGTTATAATCCGGTCCAGGGCGGGTATATCCAGAAAATTGATCGGGGGTTTGTCCCACTCGATGTTGTATTTATTGGCAATAATTAGCAGGGGTTTGTCATACACAAACCGATCATTTTTGTAATGGCTCTTGAAGGGTACCCGCGCCCATTTCGAGTAATCGAACGTGGGGCTGTGCGTCATGTTAGGCACGTCGTAATACCCGTAACCGGCCTGCCACACGCGTTTTTCGTATTGTTCAGCGTGGTTTGCACTAAAAAAATAGAACTCCTTTGTGTTGGTGCAGGAAATGGTTTTTTTCAGGGTTCCGTTCAGGTGGTGCCAGTAGGCAAACGGTAGTACGTACCGGAGCTCCTGATCGAACTCACCGTGGTAATCAATGACTTTATACGGCTTTTTGGCAACATGGTCGCTCACCACGTAGCGGGTCTGATTCAGCCGGGCAAAATAATTATCCCGGATAAAATACCGCAGATCGCGCCGGATTCCCGGGTATCGGAGCGATGCGACGACGTAGAGAAACTTCAGCATTAATTGCTGCATACGAAAGGATTCTTGTTAATAAAAAAGTGAACGGCCAATAAGTGGCATACCTCAGATTATGACTCCCATCGGTCGAACAGGCCACCATCGACCGTATAAAATTTAGGGATTCCGTCCCATTCCTTATACGCTACAGCAGCCGAATACCCGTCCGAAACCGTGAAACTGTTGACGCTCCACTGGCCGGTTGCGCCAATCAGATCACTCCCAATTCGGTGCCTGCCATCCAGACAGGGCACTTGTTGAAAGTCATCATCCAGCCCTTTTCCCGTTGCTTTGACCAGGGCTTCTTTCCGGGTCCATGACCGATAAAACAACGACCGGGAATCGTTCGCTTCTATATGCTGCTGCTCAACCGCCATAAAGCTATGCGCTAATACATCCTGAAAAGAAAAGTTAGGGTTGTTCTCTTCGACGTCAACGCCAACGCTGGTCACGCCAATGGCTACCAGAATCCATTGGCCAGCGTGAGACACATTGATGTGCCAGCGGTCAGTATCCTTAATTTCGGGTTTTTGGTTTTTACTAACCGTAAAACAGATATCACCCGGCCGTTTACGGGTATAGCGTCCGGCCAGCGTTCTTAACACATGTCTGGCGCAAACAAATCGGTTTCGATCCTCGGACCGGTGAAACCGCCCAGCACGGATGATCTCATCGGGTTGCAGGGAGGTTTTTTCATAATCGGGCGGTATCTTGTCTGCTAACCAAAACCTGAATACCGCCAGTGAATCGGTATACGGACAGGCCGACTCCGGTAGCCAGTGAGTAGCCGGTAAGGCGGCACAGGAAACGAAGGTGTCAGTTACTTTTTGCGCCATCATGAGTCGATAGATTGTGGGGGTACTGCATCAACACAGTACCCGACTGTGTTGACAGACACGAAATCCAGCAGAGAATGGTACTCTGAGTGCGTTTCTGTTGTTTTAGTATGCACGTATATGGCTTCTGAAATCCGTACGTTTATCAGAAATTATTTTCTGCAATCTACTACGTTACCGGTAGCGATCAAGCTGGTTACGTGTTTTTTGTGCGTCTTTTCTCAATCCGTCCTGGCGCAGGTTTGCGCTGATCCAGCAGGCCCGCTAATTATTAATCAAACCTTCGGCAATGCCAATAAAGCCTTATCGCCTGACCTGACACCTTATCCGTACGAAGCCATCAGTTGCCCCGGCGACGGGCAGTATACCATTGCCGCTACGCTTGATGGCTCCTGTTTTAATGCCACCTGGCACGCGATAAGCAGTGACCATACGCCTAACGAAGCAGGTGGGAGTATGATGCTCGTGAATGGCGGTAATAAAGCCGGGCCGTTTTACCAGCAGCCGGTAGCGGGGTTGTGCAGCGGTACCACCTACGAAGTTTCATTCTGGATCATTAACCTGCTCAGAACGGGCACCTGCCTCAATCCGTTAATACCCAACCTCTCTATCGATGTAGTAACCAAAACCGGAATAGTGATTCAGTCGACGGCACTTGGCCTTATCGGGCAAACAGACGCACCCACCTGGAGGCAGTATAAAGCCGTATTCACCATGCCTGCTGGCCTGGAGGACGCAGTAATAAAACTGGTCGATTACCAGGGCGATTTTGGTTGTGGCAATGATATGGCCATTGATGATTTTCAGGTGAAGCAGTGCAGCGAATGTGTCGGCGTACCCGAAGCCATGTACGTCCCTGACATTTTCACGCCCAATAATGATGGTATCAACGATACGATGGCAGTCTTCCTGCGTGTAACGGGCGTGACTTCTTTCAGTCTAAACATATATAACCGCTGGGGAAGCCCGATTTATACCACTACGGATACGGACCGAACCCAGCAATGGGATGGCACCTACGCTGGTGTGCCTTGTCAGTCGGATACGTACACCTGGGTAGTTAGCTACAGCACCGTTGGTAAAACTACATACGTACGGACCGGTCATGTACTGTCAATGCGCTGATAGCCTGTCGTTGACTCCAGGGGCCATTACATTCTGCGAACTATCGTTTCATGTACTAATCCTATGAAAAATACACTGCTTACGGTACTGGCCACCTCTTTTGTGCTGCTGCTTTTTGCTCAGACCGATGTATACCACACAACCACCTACAATACACTAGCGGTTTTACAACCCGGCAGCGTAGTCAAAATACCCATCGACCCCAAACGCTGGTATCAGGTCGTTAACGCCACCAATGGCCTCGATGCCCTATTTGATGGGGATACAACGAAGACGGTGAGTACCGGATATGGCAAACTCTTGCCCAGTTTCGATGCGTATTACCCGCTGCTGGCCGATGAGCAGTTTAGCCTTGAGCAGATTCGTTTGTATGATGGGGCCGGTGAAAACACGGAAGCGCCGATGACCTTATCGATCATAACGGAGCAGTGGGAACGCATACCCATTGCCCGGTTTATCGGGAATAAATACCAGACCTGGGTTGGTCCTGACCCGGACCAACCGACCTTGTTTACCCTGAAAAAGCCTATTAGTAATGCCCGCTATCTGGTGTTGAACAGCTACGGGTCGTATCCTACCGAAATGGAACTGTACGGAACCTATCAGGCGGGTCAGGAGCCAGCACTGGCTCCGCTGCAACCGTCTCCTTTTCGAAATAAAGCAGGCATTAATGGATTCGAGTGGAACATCGAAGATTCCGATGCGCCGACTGCCTTGCGCCCCGTGGACGACAAACGGGTTGCCGCGATAAAAAGCTTTTCGTCTTTCCGTCATTATATGGACTGGGATAAGCTGGAAGCGCAACAGGGACGCTACACCTTCAATCCTACCTTCAGTGGTAGCTGGGATTACGACGCCATGTACGCGCGACTCAAAGCGGAAAACATCGACGTACTGGCCTGCTTTCAAACCCTGCCAAAATGGATGGAAGAAACCTACCCGGAAGGTGGGCGCGATTACAGCAATGTACCGGCGAGGTACGGAGCCGACCTCTCCGCTCCCGGCTCCTACCTGGAACACGCCCGGGTAGCTTTCCAGTACATAGCCCGCTACGGCTATAATAAACACGTCGATCCATCTTTGGTCAGTGTCAGTTCAGAAAAAACCTGGGCGGGAGTGAACACGAAAAAGATTGGCCTGGGTCTTATTCGCTATATCGAATGCAACAACGAGCCGGACAAGACCTGGAAAGGACGGAATGGCTACCAGTCGCCCCGCGAATACGCAGCGAACCTGTCGGCTTTTTACGATGGGCACAAAAACACCCTGGGTGCCGGTGTAGGTGTAAAAAATGCCGACCCATTCGTTCAGGTTGTCATTGGCGGTATTTCGGCCTCCACCACCGACTACGTGCGGGCCATGATCGACTGGTGTAGAGAGTTCAGGGGTTACCGCTCCGATGGGTCCGTCAATCTCTGCTGGGACGTGATCAACCAACACCTGTACGCCAATGATGCCCAGTCATCGCAAAACGGCGGGGCCAGTCGGGGAGCCGCGCCGGAGCTAGCCGGGGTGGGTGAACAGGCGGCTGCCTTCGTGAAACTGTCCCGGCAGTATGCGCAGGGGATGCCCGTCTGGATTACCGAAACGGGGTACGATATTAATCAGGGCAGTCCATTCCGCGCCATACCCATTGGCAACAAGTCCGTTCTGGCAACCCAGGCCGACTGGATTCTGCGAACAGCGCTGCTTTACAGCCGGGTTGGTATCGACCGGGTATTTTTCTTTCAGGCGTACGATGGTAATGTTGCGGACCCTACTCAGTTCAGTTCGATGGGTTTACTGACCGACGATGCGACAAAAACGCGCAAACCAGCCGCCGACTATTTATATCAGGCTAAGAATTTGCTGGGTGATTATCGGTATAAAGAAACGATCAAACCCACCAACGGCCCCAACGACCTCCTTGTTGACCGATACGAACTGGATGGTCAGTCGGCCTATGTGTTGGTAATACCAGACGAGCGGGGCCGCACGGACACGTATACGTTATCCGTCAATCCGGGCGATAGCCTGATGGTTTGCGTACCAACTGCCGGGCAGGATAAAATGACGCGCACGGTAAACGTGAGTCAAACAGGTACGATTACCGTACACGTGAGTGAAACACCGGTGTTCGTTATGCCTTTGACAAGGTCCGGCAGCGAAGGATCCGACGACTTAAGCACGTTGCAGGTATATCCGAATCCAGCGGCCGAGTATATAGAAATAGTTGTTGAAAATGGTAGTTTGAATCCGGTAACGGCACGTATTATCAGCCCTGCCGGACGGCAGTACCAGCCGGTAAGTTTTTCAAAAACAGGACGGGTGTTACGCACGCAAATAGACGTAAGTTTACTCCCGGCCGGTACGTACCTGCTGGATGTACGCCAGGGCCAGGCACGAGTTGTAAAAAAAATCACTAAACCCCGGTGAAACAGCGAACGGAGGGCCATTCGCCGGGTAAGCAAGCTAACAGCGTAGCGTATCTACATGAGTAATACAAAACAAGCGATGAACGGGGGGAAATGGATCACCGTTTCCACCGTTATCTCAACCTTATTTCAGTTTGTGCAGGTAGCGGTACTGGCCCGTTTGCTAAGTCCAGCCGATTTTGGCCTCGTCAGTGTAAGTAGTCTTATCATTGCCTTTTTTCAGGTGTTCGCAAACCTGGGGTTCTCCAACTCAATCATTTACAAACAGGAAAGTGATCGAAATGTATTATCGACCCTGTATTACTTAAACCTGGCTGTTGGGGTACTCATCTTTATTCTCATCCACCTGACCGCCCCCTACATCATTTCGTTTTACCATGAACCGAAACTGGCACAGGTACTCGATTTATCGTCTTATTATTTTCTGATTGCCTACTTCGGTCAGATATACATGTTTCTGCTGGAGAAAGAACTCAGGTTCAAATCGGTAGCCATCATCGATATAACCGGAACGGTGATGGGTTCCATCGTGACCGTAACGCTGGCGTTTAATGACTACCATGAGTTATCGCTTATTATTGGTGCGCTGGTGATGCAAACGGTAAAGTCGGCCTTACAGATAACCTTTGGGCTTCGCTTCTTTGTGCCCCGGCTGTTTTTCAACATCAATAACATTAAGGAGCACCTCCGCTTCGGGATTTATAACATGGGTGATGGTTTTCTGGGCTACATCCAGTCCAACACCGATAATATTTTTCTGGGGGGCATGCTGGGGGTAAAAATGCTGGGCTACTACACCATTGCCTATCAGCTTTGTGTATTCCCCATCATGAAACTGAACCCGATAATTTTGCAGGTTGCCTACCCGATTTTAGCCAGAATGAAGGAGAATACGGCTGACCTGAAAAAATCGTACCTTAAAATTCTGGACTTCATCAGCTATTGTAACCTGCCCCTGCTGGCGGGATTATTCATCACAGCCGATGGCGTTGTGCCTCTTATTTACGGCCCCGGCTGGGAACAGACAACGGATTTGATTCGGATTTTTGTGTTCGTTGGTATCTTCATTTGTCTGAGCCACCCACTCTATACGATAGCGTTCACGAAGGGAAAACCAAACCTGCTGTTTTACCTGAACCTGGGTACGTTGATTGTGAAAGTACCCCTCGTGTACGTATTCGGGACGTACTGGGGCATTACGGGTATCGCGATGGCCTTCCTGCTGACTACGTTCCTGAACATGATTGTCAACTTCGGTATGGTCCATTACCTGATTGGCGACTTTGTGGGAGATTTCTCCCGAAACATCGTCAAACCAATTATCTTTTGCCTGATTATGGTTGGCCTCATCAGTTTGTACAAGCTGTTTGTAGGCGAATCCGGTCTATTGAACGTACTGGCAGAAATCGGCATTGGCGGGGCTGCTTATCTCCTGCTTACCTTGACCTATAAGCTCTCCTACGCCGAACTGAATGCGTACCGGCAGGGGATACTGTAGATTCCGCCGGTACCATTTATGAACTCGGTTTCGTCTCAGGCGTTATCCAGGGCGCGTTGCAGGACGCGGGCAAAGACAACATCATTAGGAGGCAGCAGCATGGTTGCATGGTCACCGGCAACGTCGTGGACCCGAACGCCCCCACCCGCGTAGTCTTTCCAGCCCAGGTAGTGAAAATCGTCGACAAAATACAGGCGGGAAGTAGCTCTGAACAGATCAATAGTACCGGTATAAGGACGAAGCACGTAGTTTTGAAACGCGGTTTCGTGTTTTTCCATCAGATAGACCAGGTGAGCGGGTTCATCTTCCGTTCCGGATTCCCGGTCTACCCCCGCTTTCCGCAGTAGCGCATTCATCCGCGTACACAGAACGCTCCACTGGTAGGAAATGGTAGTCAGGGGGCGCTTTATCAACGATTGCCCAATCCAGACTAGCTTGGGCAATTGCCGACCTATTTTCCAGATAACCCTGCCCATAGTAGTGTGGTGATTGATAAGGGCGCGGGCATCCGTATCGAACATAGCCAGCATTTTTATGTCTTTCCCCATGGCCGTTAGCTGTTGGGCCATTTCGTAGGCTACGTAGCCCCCAAACGAGTAACCGGCAATAGCGTAGGGTCCCGTTGGATTATGGTCGAGTATCTCGGCAATGTAGTGGGCAGCAATAGCCTCCATCTTGTCCAGGGGCTCTTCGGTACCGTCCAGTCCCTTTGCCTGCAATCCGTAAATGGGTTGATCCGGATCGGTATGCGCTACCAGTCCGCTGAAATTCAGCAGGTTAAGCCCAATTCCGTGAATAATATAAACGGGTACTTTGCCGCCTTCCGGCTTGATGGGTACGAGTGATTTGCTGGTAGCTGGTTTTTGACTTTCTTCTACTAACTGGGCCAGCTTCCGAATGGTGGGAAACTCAAAAAGTGTAGAGAGCGGCAACCGGCGCCCCGTTACTTTTTCGAGCCGGGTCATTACCTGCACAGCGTTCAGCGAATGCCCACCGATGTCAAAAAAGTTCTCATCAATGTCAATGGTATCCAGATCGAATACGTCAATCCAGATGGATGCCAGTACCTGTTCTGCTTTCGTTTGGGGATGAGCAGTCGGCTGCTGGGTCTGAACGCGGGTGCCAGGCTTGGGTAACGCTTTTTTATCGATTTTCCCGTTTGATGTAACGGGCAGTGCTTCCAGCAGAACAAAGTTGTTGGGCAGCATATAGTCGGGCAGCATCTGCCGAATGCCCTGTCGCCACAAACCAATCTGAGCTTCCTGGTCACTAATATACTGACCGGGAACAATGTACGCCACCAGCCGCTGGTCGCCCGGTGTGTCTTCGCGGGCTATAACAACCGCATTTTTCACCCCTGCCTGCTTCAGCAGATGGTGTTCAATTTCGGCCACTTCAATCCGGTGGCCCCGGATTTTCACCTGCTGGTCAATGCGGCCCAGATAATGAATGGCCCCGCTGGCATCGAACCGCCCTAAATCGCCGGTTCGGTAAAGCCGGACAGACGCGCCATCGGCAAGGGGGAAATCAATGAATTTTTCGGCTGTTAGCTGCGCCTGGTTCAGATACCCTTTAGCCAGACCCGCACCCGCAATGCCAATCTCGCCTGCCTTACCGGGAGGCAGCGCCCGTAACTGCTCATCCAGTATGTACACCTGGGTATTATCAATTGGCCGACCGATGGTAATGGATTCATCGGTGGGGAAAATCTGAATTCCCGTGGCATAGATCGTGGTTTCGGTAGGCCCGTAGAAATTCCACAGGGAGTGGCACGATTCCATCAGTTTCTGGGCCAGATCCATGGGCAGGGCTTCGGCGCAGGAAATAACAACCAGCTTTTTGCTACCCCGCCAGCCCGCTTCCCACAGCATACGCAGGGTTGCCGGGGTAGCCTGAATAAAGGTGACCTCCTGGGTAACGATTAGATCAGCCAGTTGCTCGCCATTCCGGCTCGTCGCGTTATCGACCAGAATCAACTCGGCACCCGCTAGCAAAGGCGTATAAATTTCTACCGTGGCCAGATCAAACGTAACCGTAGCCAGCGCTAATGTTTTGTCGGCAGGAAGCAGGCCCGGTTTTTTCTGTACGCTTAGCAGCACGTTAACCACACCGTTTTGTTTGGTTTGTACCCCTTTGGGCCGACCGGTGGTTCCCGATGTGTACAGTACATACATCAGATCATTACCAGAAGAGGGTACGGGCGGATCGGTGGTTGGATAGTCTGTTAGCGTGGGCCAGACGGTTTCGATAACAACTTCGCGCTGGGGTGATTTGAACCGGCCCTGCTGCGAGCGCGACACGACCAGAATCTGGCAGTCCGAATCGTCCAGGATAAACTCGAGCCGCTCGGTTGGGTGCAGAGGGTCGAGGGGTACGTAGGCAGCACCCGTTTTGAGGATGGCCATCATAGTTACCAGCAACTCGAGCGACCGTTCAACAGCCATGCCAATGCGCTGACCCGGCTTTACGCCCTGCTCCATCAACAGATAAGCAAACTGACTGGCTTTTTCATTCAGTGCCTGATACGTGAGGGTGCCACTCCCAAACCGGACCGCTGTGTTGTCGGGAAATTTACGCGCGGTTTCGCTGAAAAGGACATGCAGGGATTTCTCCGCCGGAAAATCAACCCGGGTATTATTCCAGGGCATATCCGGTTGGTGTACAGGTTGGCTTCTGCCCACCGGAATGTCGCCCAGGCGAACCGTTGGCGAGTCAATGATGTGCGTTAATAGTTGTTCAAACTGCTCGTGAATCGTGCGTATCGTTTCAGCCTTGAATAGCTGAGTGTTATACGACCACTCCAGCACCAGCTTCTGCTCCGACCCACTCGCATTCAGCGATAATTCAAAGGTTTCGAAGGCTCTCGGATTGCTGATGAGCTGATATTCCAGCCCGTAAAAAGCAACACCGTTATCCAGGCCAATGTCAACATTAAACACTACGGGCACCAGGGGAAGCCTCGAGATGTCCCGCTTGATGGGCAGTTTTTTCAGCAACCGGCCGAATGTTAACCGCTGGTGCTCCAGCGCGTCTAACAGTCCCATTTTTCGCTCACCCAGAAATGACAGGAAAGTCTTGTCTCCAGCGGGCTGGCTCCGTAAAGGCAGCAAATTGACACAATGCCCTACCAGCCCCGCCACACCCGTTGCCGACTGCCCGGCCGCGGGTAGCCCCAGCACAATATCTGTCTGGTCTGTGAGCCGATGCAGCAGTACTTCAAACGCGGCCATCAGGGTAGTAACAAAACTACATCCTGCCTTGATACCCACGCCTTTGATGCCCCGCACCAGAGAATCTGCCAACGGGAGGTCCAACCGGTTACCGGCATACGAACGAATACGGGGTCGGGTAAAGTCGGTTGGCAAGTCCAGCACCGGCACTGAATCCTGGTATTGGTTAAGCCAGAACTGCTCAATTTCGCGGTACTCGGCACTAGCCATGTACGCCTGTTCCTCAAGTGCATACGTCAGCAGCGAGGGAGCTGCTGCCATGCTGGGCGTACGATTCTGGGCATAAGCGGAGTAGAGAATGCTCAGGTCCTGCAGGATAACCCCAACCGACCAGCCATCGCAAACGATATGGTGGGCCGTTAGGGTAAAATGGTGTACCGTGTCCGACAATCGGATGAGGGTTGCCTTAATCAACGGCCCGTACGTGAGGTCGAACAGGTGCTGCGCATCCTGCCGGGCGTATTCCCGCACACATTCCTCCCGCTCAGGGCCGGGTCGACCAGAACAGTCTATCCAGTCAACCGGAACGGATACGTCCTGAAAAACAACCATTTGAAGCCCGTCTGCACTAAAAGCCGTGCGTAAGCCTTCGTGCCTGCGTACCAGTTCTCCGAAGGCTTTATCAAAGGCCTCCCGCTGAAGGAGTCCGGTAAGCCGAAGCGAAAATGACTCGTTGTAAGCGCGGTTAGCATCATCAGTACCAAGCTGGCAGGAGGTCCAGATTTCCGTTTGCGACTCCGTAGCGGGTGCCAGACTAAGGATATCAGGACCGGCGAACGGATCGAATTCTACCGCAATGAACTGTTCGTTTGTAGTGCTTTCCGTCATCCGTACTCAATTTAATTTAACCTGTAGGTATTTACCAGGCAGGGCTGGATTAGGAACAAACCAGGCCGGGTTACCATCCACATCACGACCTAATTTGGCATCGGGGGGTGGTACAAACCGCGCAAAATCCGCTCCATTTTCGGGGGATTTTATGTCTGTTGATGTTTCTGCTCCAAAAAAACCAGTGTTTATCAGTTCCCGAATGCTTTCCGTAAACTGACAAATTATCGTATCTACTTCATCGTGGGTATGGGCTTCGGTCAAAAAGCAGGGGAAACCATCCCAGATATGAATGCCTTTATCCCGCATTAGGGTAAACAATAGCTCTCCGTAAACGACTTCTTCGGTAAATTTCAGTTTCCAGAGTGAGCCAAAATGAACAACTACCAGCGGCAGTTTCCATTGGGAAAGTACTTTATTCAGCTCATTGGCAAGCCGGGTCGTTTTCTGGGTAAGGTCCTGTTGCAGTTGCGGGCCACGCTCCTTCATGTACGTCAGAGAAGCTTTGGCGGCTGCCAGTGCCAGCGGATGCCGTACGAACGTACCCGCAAAATAGGTAACGCCCACTTCGGGCACGGAGGCATCACCATACCGCCAGAAGCCGCCATCCAGCGCATCCATAAAAGCGCGTCTACCCGCAATAACACCGATGGGAATGCCCGCCCCCACTACTTTCCCGTACGTGCCCAGGTCGGCTTTGATACCAAACAACGTCTGGGTTCCACCCGGATGGGCCCGAAAACCGGTAATTACCTCATCGAAAATCAGCACGGTGCCCGAAGATTCGGTTACGGTACGTACCTGTTTTAAAAACTCGACAGGCACAAATTCGGGTCGGCGACTTTGTACCGGTTCTACCAGCACGGCGGCCAGTTCATGCGCCCGTTCGCGAATAATCCGGAGGCTTTCGTCGGTGCCGTAGTCCAGAATCAGCATATTCTGCACCGATTCGGGCATGATGCCGGGGGCCGCCGGAAATGACTTCAGTTTTTTAGTACCTCTAACCAGCACTTCATCCACGATGCCGTGGTACGAGCCAGAGAATGCCACAATCAACGACCGCCCCGTTACGGTTCGGGCTATTCGCATAGCACCCAGCACCGCTTCGGAGCCGGTATTGCACAGGGCAGCCCGGTCGGCACCGGTCAGTTCGCAAATGAGCTGACTCACTTCTCCCGCCAGTTCGTGCTGTGGCCCCACCTCAAAACCCCGTTCTATCTGGGCGTGGAGGGTTTCTTTCAACCAGTCGGGCTGGTAGCCAAACATGTTTGAACCGAAGCCATTCAGGGCATCGATGTATTCGTTACCGTCAATATCCCAAAGGTGGCTGCCTGCCGACCGGTTCACAACCAGGGGATAAACCAGTTCTTTCGTATGAGGCCTGAAGCCCGAAACCACGCGCGGGTCAGCCATCTGGGCGCGGTGTTGCTGCGCGTATGCTTTGCTCTTCGCGGTTTTTCGGTTATACCGTTCGGTTAGTTGCCGGATAAATTCCTGTTGGGTATCGCTCAATGCCGACCCCTGCCGATCAATGCGAGCCGTTGCCCCGAACGGTTTTTTAAGTTCAATCGTCTCTTCCGCTGTCAGGTCTGCCGCATCGGCCACGGCATGACCGTTTGAATGGGTTTTTGGTACGCCATTTACCGGAGCGGTGGGCACTGGGGCCGGAGAGGTCGGTAACGGCACCGATTTATTTCCCGCCTGTATCAGTTCAATCTGTTTGGCCAGTAACTGCACTTGCTGGGCTATCAGGTCCAGGACCGGATTAGTAGCCGTTGTGGCTGATTGCGTAATAGGTGCCACATACCGAGCAGGTACGGGAGGCTGCACTAGTTGCTGAGGCTCGGCTGGGAGTATCTGATCGAGGTAACCAGCCAACTGCTCTGGCGAGGTATAGTCGCTTGTCAATTGCCGGAATGTAATGGGCACCCCAAATTCTTTTTTGAGTGTTAGTGCTACCTGCGTTAACAGGAGCGAATCCAGTCCAACTTCAAGAAAACTAGTATCCGGTGCCACGCCATCCATCTCAATCCCGGAAGCTTCTTCCAGCAACTGACTTACCGTATGGATCAATTTATCTCTTCGCATGGGTATTGGTGTGTTCTGATCAGGTATTATGACTTCCTGTGGCATCAGTTCGTGTGCTGAATTTACTGAATGTACAGCTACTACCGGATTAAAATTAACTTCGCGGTCTGGTAACGGCGAACTGGAAGTTCCTCGGTCTTGGCTGACTAGGTTAGTAGAAACCGGGTCAAGCCAGCATCTTTTTTTAGTAAAGGCATAGGTAGGCACGGGCACCTTTTTTCGCTGCTGACTAGCGTAAAAGCCAGCCCAGTCCGGGTCTATTCCGTTCTGAAATAATAACCCAAGTGTGGTCAGCATCGACTGACAATCTGCTTTCCAATCGGGCAAATCAGGTATACCGGCCAGCACCGTTACCGGTTTTTTTTCCGCCTGTTGCCGGGCCAGTGTGGCCATAACGCGCCCCGGCCCTACTTCCAGCAGGAGTGGATTTCCCAGGGAGAAAATAGTATCCAGTGCGTCAGAAAAACGTACGGTATCACGCAGATGCTTCGCCCAGTAGTGCGGGTCGGTAGCCTGGGCATCGGTCATCCAGGCACCACTGACGGTTGAAACAACCGGCTTTTGGGGACGGTTTAGTGTAACACCCGCCACTTTTTTCGCAAACTCAGCCACGATTGGGTCCATCATGGCCGAGTGAAAGGCATGACTGGTCGAGAGTGGTTGATTGGGAATTCCCTGTTCGTCCAGCAGGCGTGCGAAGTCGGCGATGTGCTCGTCAGGGCCTGCCACCACGCACAGTTTATGGCTGTTGATGGCTGCCATCGAAAGACCAGGCGTCATCAGTGTAGCTACTTCCTCAGCCACCATCCTAACCGATAGCATACTGCCCCGTGGCTGTTCGCTCACCATCTTCCCGCGGGCGGCTATCAGGGTCAGCGCATCCGACAGGGAGAAAACACCCGCCAGATGGGCCGCCACGAACTCACCAATGCTGTGCCCGCAAAACAGGGTTGGCTGGATGCCCCAACTCATCCACAACTGAGCCAGCGCGTACTCCGTTACGAACAGAGCGGGCTGCGTATAGCGCGTATTTTTCAGTCGCTGTTCCGCATCCGAATCCACTGTTTCCGGGTACATGACCTGTCGGATATCCCTATCCAAGTGGGGCAACAGTTGTTCGGCGCAGGTGTCAACAGCCTGCCGGAACACGGCTTCATGCGCATACAGCCCACGCCCCATGTTCAGATACTGCGCACCCTGGCCCGGAAACATAAAAGCTACCTCATCGGGTCTGTTCCCGGCTTTCGGGGCGGGTGACGTTCCTTTTTCGGTCGATAGTTTATCTCGTAACTCCGTCGGCGTAGATGCCACCACAAACTGACGGTACATAAACGGGGCGCGGGTCGTTTGCAGGGTAAAAGCAACATCAGCCAAATCCAGTTCGGGCGTCTCTCCGGCAAAACTGGCCAGATGCTGCGCGTAAGCATCCAGACTCGCGGCTGATTTCGCCGACCACGTAATCGACTGGACCGGCCTTCCGGCGTTGGTTACCCGTTCTGGGTTAATGAACTCTTCCAGTACTACGTGTACGTTAGTCCCGCCCACGCCAAATGAACTCACCCCTGCCCGGCGCGGTCGGCGTTCCGATGGAATCGCCCCGAGTTCCGATGGACTTGTCTGATGAGTGATTTCAGTTTGCCAGTCGGTTAACCGGGTGTTGACAAAAAACGGACTGTTAGTAAAGTCAATAGCCGGGTTAGGGGTCGAAAAATTGATTGACGGGGGAATCTGCCGGTGGTATAATGCCAGCGTGGCCTTAATGAGTCCAGCCACACCAGCCGCCTGCGTCAGATGCCCCATATTGCTTTTGATGGAGCCGATGGCACAGTACTGGTTGATGGGTTGGTCACCAAAGGCCTGAATCAGCCCGTCTAGTTCAATCGGATCACCCAGGGGCGTGGCGGTTCCGTGCGCTTCTACGTAGCTGATGGTGGCAGGGTCAATTTGGGCGTCGGCTATTGCCATTGCAATGGCACCCGCTTGTCCTTCGGCGCTGGGAGCCGTAAAACTTCCTTTCCCCCCCCCGTCATTGTTGACTCCAATTCCTTTTACAACGGCATAAATCGTATCGCCATCCCGCTCGGCGGCTTCCCGGCTTTTCAGCAGCACAACGCCCGCTCCATCGCTGAAGACGGTTCCCCGGGCGTCGGCATCGAACGATCGGCAATGGCCGTCCTGACTCAGCATGGCTCCCTCCTGATACAGATGCCCACTATTTATGGGCGTTGTTATGCTGGCTCCTCCCGCCAGCGCCACTTCACACTGACCACTCCGAATACTCTGCACCGCCTGAGAAATAGCCAGCAGCGAGGTAGAGCAAGCCGAATATACACTCACGGCCGGGCCCTTTAGATTCAACTGGTAGGCCGTTCGTGAAGCGATGTAATCCTTTTCGTTCAGGGTCATTACCTGAAAAGCACCAATCTGGTCGATCAGGTCTTTGTGCCCCGGTATATTGTACTGGTAATACGTATTGTTGCCGCACCCGGCAAACACCCCTACCCGACCGGCATACTGCTGCGGTAGATACCCCGTTTGCTCCAAGGCTTCCCAGGCAATTTCCAGAAAGACGCGCTGCTGCGGGTCCATGAGCTGAGCCACGTTGGGCGACAGGCCAAAGAAATGCGCATCGAACTGGTCGACCTGGTCTATAACGCCCCGCGCTTTCACGTAAAGCGGATCATTTTTAAGACTGGCCGGTATGGAAGCATCCAGTTCACTGTCCGTAAAGAAGCGGGTTGTTTCCTTACCTTCTTTCAACAAATCCCACAACGCGTCGATGGTACTGGCCCCCGGAAAACGCCCCGCCATACCAATTATGGCCACATCGGCATTCGGTGAATCATGTAGTTCTCGTTCAGGCTGATTTCTTGTCGTGGTTTGGGCAAAATGTCCTTGCCCCAGCCCTCTGGATGGCTGTACATACTCAGCAAGGGCCGCAATGGTTGGGTACTGGTATAACTTGATGACGGGAAGGGTATGCTGCTGTTCTTTCAGGGCCGCTACCGTTTTTTGCACCAGCAGTGAATTACCCCCTAGTTCAAAAAAGTTATCGTCCAGCCCCACCTTATCAATCTGGAGCACACTGCACCATATCCGGGCAATGGCCTGTTCAAGTTCCGTTCGGGGTCTGCGGTAGGCAACCGTTAACTCCGGTCGCTTGCGATCTGGTTCGGGCAGCCGTTTTTTATCAACTTTCCCGCTGCTTGTTTTGGGTAGTTCATCCAGCCAGACAAAAACCGATGGCATCATGTAATCGGGCAATTTCTGGTCGAGTTGGGTGCGAAAGTCGGCTTGTGGCGGAGTTCCTCCTACCGGCACGATATAGGCTACCAGTTGTTTCTGACCATCGGGTCCGCTATGTGCCACCACCACCGCCTGGCTGACAGCCGGTAGCTGGCTGATGATCACTTCTACTTCACCCAGTTCCACCCGATGCCCCCGAATTTTAACCTGATCGTCGCGACGGCCTAAAAACTCAATGCTCCCATCGGGCAGCACCCGGCCAAGATCACCAGTTCGGTACACCCGTGCCGAACTGCCGGTGGCTGACTGTAGCTTCGTAAATTTCTCCTGTGTTAGTACTGGATTATTGAGATACCCCTCGGCCAGACAAGCCCCGCCAAAGCAGAGTTCCCCCGTCTGCCCGTCGGGCAGAGGACTCAAACTCTCATCTACCACCAGCAGACTAACCTTGTCAATCGGATAGCCGATGGTGGGCAACGAGGGCCAGGAAGCCGGATTGCCGGACAGAATTAGTTGGGTTACAACGTGGCATTCCGTGGGACCATACTGATTGAACAACAGGCACTGGGGCAATGCCGTAAAGAACGCGGCAATTTGAGGAGTAATCTTCAACTGTTCGCCAGCGGTCATCACCTCGTGCAAACCAGCCGGAAAGCGCTGGGTGTTCACAGCCACTTCTGCCAGGTACTGTAGAGCTACAAACGGCAGGAACAGGCGATTAATCGCCTGTTCATCAATAAATTGCAACAGTGCATTCAGGTCCAGTCGCTGTGACTCATCTACCAGCACCAGCGTTCCACCCGTAGTTAGAGTAGCGAAAATCTCCTGGAACGACACATCGAAGCTCAACGGAGCCAGTTGAAGCGTTCGGGTTCCCGTACCGGCTTTTGAGTGCTTTGCCTGCCATTGCAATAGGTTGACAAGGGGGCTGTGCCCCATGCAAACGCCCTTCGGCTTTCCGGTCGAGCCGGACGTGTACAATATGTAAGCCGTACTGGTTTGGTGAACAACCGATTGAGGAGGTGAATAAATTGGTGCCTCATCCGACCTAATGACCCGAAGTCCCAACCGGTCAAACAGGGCTTCATCAGCTTCTGTAGCCAAGCCCGTTTTAAGGCCAGAATCAGTGATGATCTGCTGTAAACGCAGGTCAGGATACGCGGGGTCCAGGGGCAGATAGGCTTTACCAGCTTTCAAAATAGCCAGTACGCCAATAATCATCGACAGATTACGGGTGGTGCTCACCCCAATCCACTCGGCATCCGGGTCGGCAAACAGGATTGCTTGGGCGAGTGTGTCTGCCCGATCGTTGAGTTGCTGATACGTTAGTTCCTTATTACCAAACTGTACCGCGACCCTGTCTTTATGTTCGGATACGACCTGTTCAACAAGCTGCTGGAGAGTAACATCCAACCTGCTATCTATGTCTTTACAGTCATCCATATCATTGCTCAATCAAGTACCACTACGTATCTGGTTCACAGTAAACTTTCCTGAATGGAATCAGGTCTAATCCACATCGTTCTTCGTTTAAATGAGCCAGAAAACCAATCCTTTTGGTTTATCGGCCACTGGAATATTTTACGCTCCGGCTGGGCGACCGCTCCGGGTCTGTCGGAAATCGCATGATATCCCCCCGCCCCGGCACATCGACATAGTTTCCTTCAACGCGATTCAATACGGTCAGTATGGGCTGATTCGTTACACGTTCGTACATGCTCAGGAGTTGCTTCTCGGCCCGCGCCCAAGGACTGTTGGCATCGACTACCAACAGAGACAACGCACTATTTTTAAGCAGGTAAACCGGAATCTGATTATTAATCAGCGCCGGTAACTCAAGGATAATCCGATCATACTGGGTGGTATCCAGCCCCTCGTTATAATCAATGAGGTACTCAATACCCGTTACGTTCATAAAATCGGGCCGAACCGTGTACGGAAAATAGACTATACCCTTTCTATATTCCCGCTGCTCACTACCCGTTTCCTTGGGGTAACAGTACGCTACCTGCTGGTCGGCGTTTTCGTACAGTTGAATCAACCCTTTGGCCACCCATGACTTCCCCTGCCGGGAGCGAATACTAAACAGGGTGATAACCGGTGGGTAAGGCTTGGTTGCATTTTGGGTAACTTCAATATTTATGGCATTGAAGAGCTGTTCAAACATACTCCGGGATGCCAGGCTGGCTTTCGTAAAAACCGTTGGTTTCTTGACGGTTGGGAACAGCGCCACCACCGGCATACCAATCATTGACTCTGCCTGTTCGGGCGACTGGATTCGTTTATCCAGCCAGAACCGCAGGGCCGTAAGCAACATGGCAATGAAAATGCCGACTCCCAAACCAATAAGTACTAACTGCATCCGCTTGGTAGGCTGAGGCTCCAACGGAAAATCCGGCGCATCCAGTACCTCCAGCGTTCCGCCAATAGCAACGTCCTGGCGACGGGTACGGGATTGGTCTACATTCTGAATCAGGTCCAGGTACTCTTTTTCGGCAATGGCCAGGTTGCGGTTTAGCTGCCGAAGCTGTGATCCCAGTGGCCCGTACTCGTTCGTTTTGACTGCGAACTCATTCATCCGCTTCTGGTACAGTTCCAGTTTGGCGGCCGATTCTTCGTATTCAAGGGATTTCATCAGTCGGTCATTAGCCATTGTCTGGGTAGGAATGGCATCGGCGGAGTTGGCAGCGGCATCGTATTTTTCGGCACTAACCTTAAGATCTTCACCAGCCTGCGTTACGGTGGCCTGGAGTTGACTGATAACGGTTCTTGACTGCCCGTAGGCGCGGGCGTTGGCTAGTTTGCTTTCGGCATCGGTCAGTTTTTTCTGCTTTTCGGTCAGGTCGTTATTAGCCACCCGGACGCTGCCCTGCTGCCCCATACGCTTGTTCAACGCATCCAGCGATGCTTTGGCGGCATTTCTTCGCATCAGCTCCTGGTTGTATTCCCCGTTCAGGGCTTCGCGGGACGAGGCTACGTTGCGGGCCTCTTCGTCGTAATCCAGTACCTGATGCCGTTCGCTAAAAGCGCGCATATTGGCTTCTGCCTGCGCCAGTTTTGTTTTCGCTTTTTCCAGTTTCGCTTCATAATACCCAATAACGGAGTTCGTTTCGGATGTTTTGAGGGTTGAATACCGTTTGTTCAGGTTTTCGATGGCGTAATGCAGTGTTCGTTGCGAAACCGCCGGATCATCCGTCTCATACTCCATCAACAGAACATCGTTGGTGTTTTTTCGGGCCATCGCGATTATGTTGTTGCCCAGTTGCTGAATGGAATAGTAGGAGTCCGATTTCAGCAATAACGTTTTTATGGGATTATCAGTCGGTGTTTTAGCCAGGCTGTCCACGGTCCGGTGCAACAGGGCCGAATCGGCCGCCACGTAATACAGGTTTTCCCAGCCGGGCGTAATGGCTTCGTGGAGTTTCTGGAAACCAGCCCGGCCTAGTACAAGCGTGTCGGGCTGCCGGAGACGAAGATGCTCGGTCAGTAGATCAATACCAATTTGGAGGAGCGTTTCCCGCGAATTAAGTGTCGTCAGGATATTATCAAATGCACTGGCCGACCGGTCGTTGAAGCTGTTTTGCCGATCCGACAACAGGGAGTACCGCGAAACCAGACCGGTATATAGTGTGGCCTGCGATTTATACACCTTCTGTTCATTACGGGTAACGTAAAATGCCGTGGCTGCTGCGATGGCGGGAATAAAAATAAACCAGAGCAGATGCTGTTTTAGCAGGCGCAAAAAAACTTCGATTTTCATACCGTCTCTTA
>JBBSTD010000036.1:0-54690 GCA_038236215.1 Cytophagales bacterium
GCCGACATGAAAACCGTTGAAGCCCAAGCCGAAGATGTACCCCGCGACATTACTCCCTATCGGGATGTGGATGGAAACGCATATGATTTCGGGTATGGTCTAAACTGGAAAGGCGTCATTCAGGATGCCCGCACGGCTAAGTATAACCAGGCGGTAATGAGCCTGAAATAAGCACATAAGATAACCTCAAATTCTACGACGGTGTCCCGGCTGAAAGCTCCGAACTTTTAGCCGGGACACCGTCGTATGGTTTACGTATTTTCGGGTTATACTTGCATTGGATTGTGTAGGTACGGCTACCGGTTTAGGGGATAAAAAACAGGAAATATAGGGTTTGTTGAGTCACCACTTATGAAGCAACTTTTTTACGTTGGCATCAGCCTCTGTCTCGTACTGTTTTCACCACTGAATATACTTCCTGTACGGGCACAGTCCATACAATCAGATAGCACATTGGGGCAGCCAGTACCATCTTCTGGAAATGAGGAGATCGGTCGGCTGAAAGGAGCACTAAGGCGGAATATCAACTCCATTGAGGTAGCCGATACGCTTCTTGGTTTGGCCCGTAAACTGGCTTACCTGCCCGGTCAGGTAGTAGCATTATGCCAGTTGGCCAACACACGAATACAGCAACAACAACCCGATCAGGCGGCTATTCTTTCGCAGGAGGCCAAAGGGATAGCGGCCCAAATCCGCGATTTGCGCGAAGCGGGCTGGGCCATGAGTCAGGTAGGGCGCATACTGAATGGTACTGCCAGAAAGTACCCTGCTTCGGTTGGGGTATTTACCGCCGTCATGGACGCACTGGATGTTTCCATGCGTATCAGTGGCGCGAAGCTTGCCAAAAGCAAAGAATCTGTGTCGCTTCCTCCCGAAGCCATTGCGCCGATGGAGCGACGAATACACGATAAACGGGCATTTTTAACTAATTCTGCCGATTACCTGGCTTCCCTGCCTGTTCAACCGCAACCGCCTGACTTGAGCCGCAAAGCGCATTTCAGGCCCGATTTCGTTGACCGCTGGCTCGATACCCTCATTCATTCTGGTGGCAGCAATTCGCCAATAGCGCAACAAATCACGGCGCGGAAGAAACTTCGTGACTCTAGCCAGGAGTTGAGTAAGGCGTTTGCCAAAGAGGGAGATTACGCGCAGGCTTATCGGTATTATTTGCAATACAGTGCGTATAAAGATAGCCTGACTGCCGAAGCTACCACTCGGCGTCTGGCCTCGTTGCAGTACCAGCAGAGCCTGCTCAAGAAAGAGGCCCAGATTAAATTGTTAACGAAAGAGCAGGAGCTGCGTGATCAGGAAGCTCGGCGTCAGCAGCAATTTGTTTTAGTATTGATTGGCTGTATAGCCCTTTTAATAGCTTTTTCGCTCATTTTAACCCGTAATAATCGGTCAAAGCAACTGGCTAATCGTCAGTTAAGTGAGCAGGAAGAAGCCCTTCAAGTAACGCTGGCCCAGTTGAAAACAACCCAATGCAACTCATCCAGGCCGAGAAGATGGCTTCTCTGGGCGAGCTTACGGCTGGTATTGCGCACGAAATTCAAAATCCACTAAATTTTGTCAATAATTTTTCGGAAGTCAGTTCAGAATTAGTCAATGAGCTAATGGAACACCGCCAAAACACGGTACGTGACGAGGAACTGGAAAATGACTTGTTGGGCGATGTGCAGCAGAATCTTCAAAAAATTAACCAGCACGGGAATCGGGCTTCGGCCATTATTAAAGGCATGCTCGAGCATGCCCGGCCCAGTGGAGGACAGAAAGAGCGTACGGATATAAGCGCATTGACGGAAGAATATTTGAAACTGGCTTATCATGGCATCCGGTCCAGAGATAAGTCCATCGAAGTAAAACTAACCACCGATCTCGACGCTGGATTGAGTCCGGTAATGCTGGTACCACAGGAAATAGGGCAGGTGCTCCTGAACCTGTTTAATAACGCATTCTACGCCGTACAGAAACGTCAGCAACAAACTCCCGCCGATTATTATCCGGAAGTGTTGGTTAAAACGAGCTGGGAAGCAAATCAGCTGAGAATAGCCATTCGTGATAATGGAATTGGTATTCCAAAGGCCATCAGGCAAAAGATTTTCCAGCCGTTTTTTACCACCAAACCAACTGGTCAGGGTACG
The DNA here is from genome assembly GCA_038236215.1 of Cytophagales bacterium. Taxonomy (GTDB): domain Bacteria; phylum Bacteroidota; class Bacteroidia; order Cytophagales; family Spirosomataceae; genus Spirosoma. Next base: position 2,142 of record JBBSTD010000036.1, read on the forward strand.
GGTCTTGGTCTATCTCTCAGCTACGATATTGTAACGAAGGGGCATGATGGAGCCCTAACCGTAGAAAGTGAAGAAGGGCAGTTTACCGAATTCGTACTGACATTACTGGCAACTGTCTAACCGCAAACCCGAATTTTTGTGGGTAGGTAGTAATGCGTTCAGGAACTACCGGTTAGGGTTTGCGTTCATACTCCACAAAGTCAAATGCTACAGCGTGCCGCTCATCGGCGGGGTGCGGTCGGCGGCTAACTTCATTCCACTGGCTTTTATCAAAATCCGGGAAATAAGCATCGCCTTCGTACGCCTGCTGAATTTCGGTTAGGTAGAGGGTGGTGGCAACGGGAAGAGCCATTTCGTAGATTTCCCCCCCGCCAATGACGAAAATTTCGTGCTGATTGATAGCCGAAGCTACCGAAATGGCCTTCTCCAGCGTATGCTCAACCGTAACGCCATCCGCCATGAAATCGCGGTTGCGGGTCAGCACAATGTTCGTGCGGTTGGGTAATGGTTTTCCTAAAGCATCCAGCGATTTACGACCCATGATGATGGGGTGATGACTGGTTTTTCGCTTGAAAAAAGCAAAGTCGTCGGGCAGGTGCCAGGGAAGGTCTGGTTTGCCATCGTGGTTGTTGCGGCCAATAACCCTGTTTTGGGCAACGGCCGCAATGAGACTAATCTTTGTCATTCAGTTGGTTTTTCGGGCGCTCAGTAAAGATTGGAAAAATAAACCACCAGTGGCTGATAGGCCAGAATAGGGCTGACTTCGTAAACCGGTCAGCCGCTGGCAGGCGTTCATAGAATCCATAAACTATACGTCTACAATAATAGCCATTTCGGCCGACATGCGCGTAATTCGTATGTTACGGATTGGGGTATGATTAAATTACACCGTCTTTATTACCTGTTTTTGCATGCTTGACCGGAAAGAAGTATCCATTGGTGTTGTCGGGTTGGGGTACGTGGGTTTGCCGCTGGCGGTGGCGTTTGGGCAGCAGTACCCGGTTGTGGGTTTCGATATCGATCGTAGACGTGTTCGGGAGTTGATGGATGGGTACGACGCTACGCTGGAGATGAGTAAGGATCAAATCGAGGAGGTGTCATTACTATCATTCACCAGCGACGTGCGTGATTTAACCCACTGCACCCTGTTCATCATCACGGTGCCTACGCCCATCGACGCGTACAAAAAGCCCGATTTGAGCTACCTGCTCAGCGCATCTGAAGCCATTGGGAAGCTGTTGAAAAAAGGCGATATCGTGGTGTACGAATCAACGGTGTATCCGGGCTGTACCGAAGAGGATTGCGTGCCGGTGCTGGAAAAATGGAGTCAACTGACCTATAATCAGGATTTCTTCTGTGGCTACTCACCCGAACGAATCAGCCCCGGCGATAAGCAACGGACACTCACGAAGATTCTGAAAGTTACGTCGGGTTCAACACCGGAAGTGGCCGAATGCATCGACCAGTTGTATGGCTCTATCATTGAAGCCGGTACCTATAAAGCCCCGTCCATCAAAGTAGCCGAAGCCGCCAAAGCCATCGAGAATGCCCAGCGCGACATTAATATTTCGTTCGTAAACGAACTGGCCCTGATATTCGACAAAATGGGTATCGATACGAACGATGTGCTAACCACGGCTGCGACCAAGTGGAATTTTCTGCCATTTAAACCCGGCTTAGTGGGTGGGCACTGCATCGGTGTCGATCCTTACTACCTGGTTCATAAAGCACAAAGTTTGGGTTACTACCCCCAGGTTATATCATCCGGGCGGCTGGTAAATGATGGGATGGGCGTATTCGTTGCCCAGAAAACACTGAAGCAACTGATTGCCAATGGGGCGCAGATTCAACAGTGCCGTATCTTGATTCTGGGGTTCACGTTCAAGGAAAACTGCCCCGACACCCGCAACACCAGGGTTATTGATATCTACCACGAACTGAACGATTTTGGCATCGCCGTGGACGTATATGATCCCTGGGCATCAGCACGGGAGGTGCAAAAGGAATACGGTATTGAATTGATTCCTGCCATAGGGGTTGATACATATGATGGTATTATTCTGACAGTGGCGCACAAACAGTTCCTGGAACTGGATATCAATCGGTTCAAAAGGGACGAGAAATCGATTGTATTCGATGTCAAATCTATTTTTGATCGAAACATGGTTGATATCCGGCTGTAGCAGCAAACAGGACCAGGCAAATACCGCCACGGCCGGTTGGGGGAAGGGATGTGAGGCCGCGAAAAACCCCTAGTCTCTCTAGCGGAAAACAGTACAAAGGGCTGTCTTCTGTTGGATTTCGCTGGCTAAATCGCGACGTTTGCCGCCGTTACCTACAACCGGCTTTCAGAATGAACGACGCACAACTTACCAGCCTCTTTCCTGCCAGCGGGGCTCAAATCCCTGCAGAATACCACATTGACCCTATCCACCAGCGCGAATACCTGCTAAATGGCGAAATGCGTTCTTGGGATGGCCCTTTTTCGGACGTGTACTCACCCATTTGCATGCCCGATGCCAATGGTACGCTACAGCGGCAGTTAGTCGGCAGTTTTCCGGTTACCGGTCCAGACCAGGCCGTAGAGGCCCTGAATGCAACCGTGGCGGCCTACGATAACGGCCGTGGCGAGTGGCCGCAAATGAGCACAGCCAATCGAATTGGCTGCATGGAAACCTTCATCGGTAAAATGCTGGAGCAACGGAAACTGGTTATCAACCTGATTATGTGGGAAATCGGTAAAAATCTTGCCGATGCGACCAAAGAGTTCGACCGGACCGTAAAATACATTTATGATACCGTCGATACCCTAAAAAACATGGATCGGAACTCATCCCGTTTCCGAATCGAGGAGGGTATTATCGGGCAGATACGCCGGTCACCGCTGGGTGTTGTACTCGCTATGGGGCCGTTCAATTACCCACTCAATGAGACCTATACCACGCTCATTCCGGCCATTCTGATGGGGAACACGATTCTCTTCAAGACCCCTAAACACGGTTCGCTACTCCATTATCCGCTGCTCGAAGCGTTTCGGACCAGCTTCCCCAAAGGGGTGGTAAATTCATTGTACGGCCGGGGAGCCAACGTGGTGCCGCCCGTTATGCAGTCGGGGAAAGTGAATGTACTGACCTTGATAGGCTCCAGCAAAGTGGCCGATGAGTTGCAGCGATTGCACCCCAAACTAAACCGGCTCCGGTCAATTATGAGTCTCGATGCGAAGAATGCCGCTATCATCCTGCCGGACGCCGACCTCGACGTGGCCGTAAATGAGTGCCTGCTTGGGTCGCTTTCGTTCAACGGGCAGCGGTGTACCGCCATCAAGATTATCTGGGCGCATCGCTCCATCGTGGACCGGTTTTTGGCGAAGTTCAGCCCCGAAGTGAGTAACCTTAAACCCGGTATGCCCTGGCAGGCCGGTGTCCAGATTACGCCCCTCCCCGAACCCACCAAAACGCAGTACCTGACCGATATTATTGCCGATGCTACTGCCGGTGGGGCATCGGTGGTGAATGAAGACGGGGGCAGAACGGTCGCATCGCTGTTTAAACCCGCCGTCGTGTATCCGGTAAAAGAAGGGATGAGACTATACCGGGAAGAACAGTTCGGCCCCGTTATCCCAGTGGTTGTGTACGACGATACGGCGGAGTTTATCGAGTACCTGATTACGGACGACCACGGCATGCAGGCGAGCATCTTCGGCACGGATACAACAAAAGTAGCCGAACTGATCGACCCGCTCGTCAACCTCGTCAGCCGGGTCAATATCAACGCCCAATGCCAGCGCGGCCCCGATACTTTCCCCTTCACCGGTCGAAAAGATTCCGCCGAAGGAACGCTTTCGGTGGAAGATGCCTTACGGTCTTTCTCGATCCGGTCGGCCGTGGCCACGAAAGATACGGCTGCCAATAAGGCCATTCTGAACGAAATTGTGGGTGAGCACAAATCTGAGTTTTTGAGTACGAGTTTTATTTTTTGATACCCAGCCATCCAACTATAAAACCCTACGAGGTTTTGAAAACCTTATTGGGTTTTATAACTAAACATGCTTACTGCCACCAAACTCACTAAATCCTTTTCGGGCGATGTGAAAGCCGTACGGAATGTGTCCATCTCCCTCCAGCCGGGGCAAATTGTTGCCCTTGTGGGCGCGAGCGGATCGGGGAAAAGTACGCTCCTGAATCTGCTGGCAGGATTGGCCGATGCCGATACGGGTGAGGTCCGGTTCAACGATAAACGGGTGTTGGGTCCGTCGGAGAAACTGGTGCCGGGTCACGAGGCCATCCGGCTGGTGCATCAGGAATACCAACTGATGCCGAATGTATCGGTACGGGAGAATATTGCCTACGCGCTTCGCTTCTTCGAAAAAAACTACCGTACGTTTCGGGTCAACGAACTGCTGAAACTGTGTCGCCTGACCGATGTTCAGGACCGGCTGCCCCGGCAGGTATCGGGGGGCGAAAAGCAGCGGACCGCCATTGCCCGGGCCATCGCTGATAAACCGGCGGTGCTGTTGCTGGACGAACCTTTCAGTCACCTCGATCTACCCAACCGGCTGCTGGTTCGTGATTTGTTATTCGATCTGGTTCGTCATCAGTCTGGCGAGACACCACCCACTTCCTGCCTGTTCGTAACGCACGACACAATCGATGCACTGTCCATTGCCAACGTGCTGGGCATTCTGCGGGATGGAAAACTAATTCAGTTGGGGCCACCAGTCGACCTGTACCATCGACCCGTTTCGGCCTATGCCGCCCGTATGACGGGGCCAGTCACGATTATCAAAGCGAAATACTTACCCCTGTTTGGCCTGCCCGTTCCTGATAGCTTGGATGCCCTGGTTTGTTTGCGCCCCGAACAGATCACTCTCAGTGATGTGGGTACACCGGGTACCGTTCGGGCCGTGTATTTCAGGGGGAGTACGGTTGAACTGGATGTTGACCTGTCGCGGTACGTATCGGTACGGTTGTTCACCAGCCGTAGTGATGTGCAGACAGGGCAGGTGGTAAACCTAGCACTGGTTGATGGACCTGTCTGGTGTCTGCGAAATTAGGTACTGATAACTAAGTCCCCCATTGGCGAGTTATTGCTAAAATAACCGACTAACACGCGATGAAAGAAGACGAAAAAACGCAGGCTGCCAGCCCGGATGAACCCATTGCTGGACCCGATTTCTTAGTAGGTGAAGAAACCGAAAATGTCAAACCCACCGGCGTTGATGATGACTCGACGGGTATGGAGGGAGACGATTTTCTGGGGAGAAGCAACACGTCTGATGAGTGAGTTAATAAGTTGGGGAGTGGCTGATGCGGGAATTACACCTGCATCAGCCACTCCCCAACTTATTAATCAAATTACCAGCGGGACGACGGTTTCTACATCATCCGCTTAATCAATTGCTCAACGGAAATACCTTCGGCCTCTGCTTTGAAGTTCCGCACCACGCGGTGGCGAAGAATGGGCATAGCCACGGCCTTTACATCTTCGATATCAGGGGAGTATTTGCCGACCAGAAGCGCATTGCATTTAGCGGCCAGAATGAGGGCCTGCGAAGCCCGGGGGCCCGCTCCCCACTCCAGATACTGATTGGCATCGGCCGAAGCCATATCGGTATTAGGGCGGGTCTTGTGTACTAGTTTAACGGCGTACTCAATCACATTGTCAACCACCGGTACCCGGCGCACCAGATGCTGGAACTCCCGAATCTCTTCCCCGGTTACTACGCGTTGTACCTCATACCGTTGGTCGGATGTAGTGCTTTTAACAATATCCAGTTCAGACGCGTAGGACGGATAATCCAGGTAAATATTGAACATGAAGCGGTCCAGTTGCGCTTCGGGCAGGGGGTAGGTACCCTCCTGCTCAATTGGGTTTTGGGTAGCCAATACGAAGAAAGGGCGACCCAGGCTGTATTTCTGTCCAGCGATGGTAACCGAATATTCCTGCATGGCTTCCAGCAGGGCCGCCTGGGTTTTGGGTGGCGTCCGGTTAATTTCATCCGCCAGAATGATATTGGCGAAAATAGGGCCTTTGATGAATTTGAAGTTACGCTCCTGGTCGAGGGTTTCAGAACCCAGAATGTCCGATGGCATCAGGTCGGGCGTGAACTGAATCCGGTTGAAGTCAAGGTCAAGTGCGCCGGCAATAGTTTGAATCAGCAACGTTTTAGCCAGTCCCGGGACACCTACCAGCAGGCAGTGCCCCTGACAGAAAATAGCCGTTAGCAACAGACGGACTGTTTCATCCTGACCAATGACGACTTTACCAATTTCATTTTTTAGTTTTTCGTACGAGCGGGTGAGTGCTTCCGCAGCGGCAACGTCTGATGTGTAAGGCACAGGTTTTAATGATAAATGATGAATGATAAATCATGAATGATAACCGGGTCGCCGGGGCAATGATAAAGAGAATGGGTTGTTTTGCCATTCATCACTTATCATTCATCATTCATTCCCTCCTCCGCTGAGTGTAGAGGCACTGCCTTTTGTGGTGCCAAATATTTTACAGTCATGGAATTCAGGGTCGACCGTTATGAATACATCAGACACCGACTTTCGGAACCAGTCGTCAATGGCCCGGTTTTTCTTGTTCTGGAGTACAATAGTTTGTAATTTCTCAAAATCTTTCGAAAAATCGGCGGTGTGGGGAGGAACCTTGCTTTTGAAGTACAATAACCGTACCCCGCTTTTGCCATCTTCCGTCCGGTAGGGCAGGGCGGGCGAAATACTCCCTACTTTCATGGTATCGAGCATCTGGAACATCGCGTACTCCATACTGCCGTCCATGGCCAGCCGACTGCCACCTGACTGCTGGTCGCGAAGCAATCCACCCGCATCGGCGGTATTTTTATCGTCGGAGTAATCGTGCGCTGCCTTTTCAAACTTCAGCGAATCAATCTGAATCTGTGTCCGCAAGCTATCTAGGTAATGCGTTGGCCCGGTCATATCCAGGCGATTGTAATCTGGTCGGAGCAGGATGTGGCGGGCGTGGTATTCGGCACCGCGGGTTTCTATCAACTGAATCAGGTGCAAACCAAAGTCGGATTCAACCACGTCCGACATTTCGTTGGGCTTCAGTTTCAGGGCTGCCCCCTCAAAGGGAGCCACCATCATACCGCGCTTGGCGAAACCGAGGTCGCCATTTTTCTCGGCAGAACTCACATCTTCGGAATATTGCTTGGCTAACGCCCCAAAATCTTCACCGGCCTCTACGCGCTTTTTATAATCGAGTAGCCGCTGCCGGAGGACATCTTTTTGCTCCTTGGTGGCCTTGGCAATCCGAACAATCTGGCCCACTTCTACTTCGGCGGGCATGTAGGGCAGACTATCTCTGGGAATAGCGTCGTAAAACTTACGAACATCGCGGGGAGTCACCTTCACGTCGGCCGTAATTTTCTGCTGCATTTTCTGCACGATTTTCTGCTCTCTCACCTGCTGACGCAGTTCGCTTTTGAGCATTTCCAGGCTTTTGCCGTACGCTTCAACGATGTTTTTTTCCGAGCCAAACTGCTGGGCCATGTACTGCATCCGCGTATCGAGTTCGCTGTCCACAATCTTGTCGTCTACCACCACAGAGTCAATTTCTGCTTTGGCAAGCATCATTTTGTTGATGACAAGGCTTTCCAGTAGCTGACACTTCTGAGGGGCTTTTTGCCCCTGTCCAATGTAGGATTGAGTAGCTTCCTCCAGGTCGGAGCGCAGCACGTAGTAGTTATCTACTTTGGCAATTATTTTGTTAAGGCTAATTCCCTGTCCCTGACCGAAGGAGGGCGTGGTTAGAAACCAGCCAGCCAGGGCGATAAGCAAATGACCAATTACTTTTTTCATAGTTTCAAAGATACGCACAGAACCGTATGCGGTTCGTGTTTTAAGAAATTTTAAGTGGTACTACTATCGGATGCCTACCCGAAAGGATCGTAACAAAAGCAGGTACTTATTTTGTTAGTTTCTGCATTTCGGCTACATTGACCTTCGCCGGATAGGTCTTCCGAAGCCGCTCCAGCCATTGTTTTTCGAGGATTGCCTGATACGCATTAATGACCGTGCCCCGTACTTCGGCAAACGTTTTGGCGCGTGCCGGTTCGATACGGTTAATGATAACGGCTATCGCTTTGCCATCCTTGTGCAGGGTGGTCACGCCCACTTTCCAGCGGTCGATAGAGTCGAGATACGAATTGTCTTCCTGGGCAAACGCGCCTTCTTTAATGGACAAAACCGACGGTGCCGTCTGCTTGCTGTTAATAGCCTTAACGACATCCTCTTTGGCATTGCTGAAATACTGGAAGGTTACGTTACGCTGGGCATCGGCCCGAACGCCGGGCCGCGCGCCCTGGTAATCTTTTTCCATGATACGGATGAGCGGGACACTCCCTTTTTGCAGGTAGTTTACCACTGTTCGGATGCGCCCGGCCGAAATAGAGTCGTGCTCGGTGGGGTCGTGTGAGCCGGACACCTCCACAACGTAGCCGGAATTTTGCCCCATCACGGCCAGCAACTCAACCAGAATTTCGCGTTGCTCAGGGGTTAAGGTGGTCTTGTTTTTGGTGAAAGGCAGCGAAACCGCCGACCGCCGGAGTTGGTAAGGAGGCTTGCTACTCAGGGCTATAGTGGCCTGTTTCAACAGGCTATCCGTGGAAGCCGTCAGAATGGTAGCCACAGCCCGCTCCGGGAATTGATAGTCCGCTTTGTGCTGCTCGAAGTATTGGCGCTGCCCCGTTGAATCGGCCATCGACCGTTCCCACACGTTCTCTTCCATCACCTGCGAGAGCAATACGCCATCGCGAATTTCATTCATCAGTGCCCGGAACTCCGGGAATTTTTTGTCCAGATTCGCTTCTTCAGTGGCCAGCAACTGGTCGCCCACAAACCGGTCGAACAACCGATGCATGGCTACGGCCGGGGAGCCTGTCAGGGCATTACCGGTGGACGTGGTGGCTGAAGAAGAGGCCAGGGCTGGATTTCGTTGTGGCTGCTGACGTTGCTGCACATAGTCGAAAAACTGGTTGACGGTGTACGGCTTCTCCGCGATTGTGACCATCTGTTTGCCCTGCAAGGCCGCGTCGAGTGGTTCCTTATACCGCCATTGACCGCGCAGCAAACTACTGTCGGCTTTGGTAAATGCTGTTTCAAGAATGGCCGTATTTTCCCGTACCGGGTAGGTAATCTTCAATCGCTGCACGGTAGCTTGCCGTACTAAATCGGCCCGGCTATCGGTTGTGACGCGCTGGCGCAGGGAAGGAGCCAGCGTAGCATAGGACTCCAGCGGCTTACGTTCGATAAGCTTAATGATGTGCCAGCCGTAATTTGTCAGTACGGGTTCTGAATAGTCGCCGGGGGCGGTGAGCGCGAAGGTGGTATCCTCAAAGGCAGGAACCCAGCGCCCAGGCTCAAAGGGGGGCAAAACACCCCCATTGTTTCGGGAAGTAGCATCGTCGGACACGTCACGGCAAACCACCTCAAACGCTTCTCCTTTTTGCAGACGGGCGTAAATCGCATCAATCCGCTGCCGGGCTACCTGCTGCCCCGCTTCGTCGGCACCGGGGCTCAGGCGCACCAGAATGTGGGCTACGCGCACCCGACCCCGACTCGGCCGGCGACTGTTAACTTTAACGAGATGATACCCGAATCGGGTACGGACCGGCTGCGAAATGGCTCCAACGGGCGTTGTATAAGCGGCCGTTTCGAGCGGATAGATAAGGCCAAAGGCGGTTGTATTGCCCAGATTGCCGCCTTTTTCGGCCGTTGTCGCGTCCTTTGAATAGTCGAGGGCCAGTTTTGCGAAATCGGTCCCGTTCTGTGCCTGCTTTCTTATTGCCAGCACCTGTTTGTAGGCGCTGAGTGTATCGGCAGGTAGCGCGTATTCGGCCACTGGAATCAGAATATGCGCTACGCTGACTTCCTGCTGCATACGCTGGTAGGCTTCCGAAGCCAGTGATTCAATCAGTGGTTTATCCGTTAAATAAGCCTGTGCCAATTGTTTGCGGTAGGTAGTCATCTCCTCCCGGAAAGCCTCCGTGGTATCCCGGCCTTCGGTTTCAGCAGCCAGCACTTTCAGTTTTAGATTGGTGTATAACGTAAAGTAATCGTTTACATCGGTTCGCAGGGATGAATCCGCCGAAAGTTGGTTTTTAGTAAACGATTGAAAAAAATCATCGGTCGTGAAGGTTTTGGTGCCCAGAGACAGCAGGACTGGTTCCGGAGGGGTTTGCTTAACAATAACCGGCGCGGTCGTTTTACAGGCTGCTACAAAAAGAGCCAATAAAAAACCGCCTATACAATGGCGCATAGCGTCTGACAGAAGAGATTTTAAAATACTAGGAAAACAGATTCATGGATAAAAACATTCGCTTCGTATAGGAAACGATACCATCGAGGAGCTTATTGGCAAATCAGTCGTATTTCACCGCGCACGAAAAGGAGCGTATAGGCGGCTGGCGGCATACTGTTCAAACTTCCTCACTAATTGACTTTCCCGACGAGCGATTGCCACTGGTCCATTGCCATTGCTCATGCAGCCGGATGCGCCCATCTGCCAGCCATTCGGGGGTGGACTGGCAGATACCGGTCATTAATTCACCCTGAATGTTAACGTGCTGATAGCGCATATCCAGGCTGTTATCTGGCTGCACGGTGGCTACGAGAAACCCTTTTAAAATGCTACCCCCACTGTACTCCGCCCAGACAATGTTATCCTGCTGACGATGCTGGAAAAGCGTGTCGCCACTCACCTCCCCGTTGCTGGTATTGATAACGGAGCGAAATGTTTTGTTATCGTACACGAGTTGAAGGATGTATGGTGTATGCTATATGAAATCGGGAAGCTATTTAGACTTTCCTTTTTTGCTCGCTTACCATTGGCTAGAGCCCAACGGCAATGGATTGAAAGTCATGACTCATACACCCTATATCATACATCATTCTGGTTCCTGCTGACTTAGGCAGTGAAAGCTGCCGAGGCCCCAGACGATGTCGGTGGAGTCGATGCCTACCGTTTTACGGTCGGGGAAACACTGGCCGATGATGTCCAGTGCCTGCTGGTCTTTGGCACAACGGAAAGTGGGTACAATGACAGAGTTGTTGGTAATCAAGAAATTGGCGTACGAGGCCGGAAGTCGCAGCCCGTCGCTTACAACCGGGTCGGGCATGGGTAGCTCCACAATGGTCAGTTGCTTGCCATTCAGTAGCCGCATCTGTTTCAATTCATGGTGAATTTCCTGCAAAAACGGGTAGTTATCGTCGTTCCTGTTTGACTCGTAGGCCGCAATGACCGTGTCTTCATTCACGAAGCGAACGGTGTCGTCAATGTGTCCGTCGGTGTCATCGCCCACGATACCTTCCTCTACCCAAAGCACCTGTTGAACGCCGTAGTAATCGCACAGATACTGCTCGATGTTGGCCTGCGTGAGGTGGCTGTTCCGGTTCTGATTGAGCAGACAGGCCCGGCTCGTCAGCACTGTACCTGCGCCGTTGAACTCGACCGAACCGCCTTCCATGACAATTCCAGGGGTTACGTAATCCAAGTGGCGGTAATGCGCAATCTGAATTGGAATCAGGTCGTCGCGGTCATAGGGCGGGTATTTGTTACCCCAGGCGTTGTAGCCCCAGTTAACAATCATCCGCTGATTCGTGGAGGGATTAATCAGAAACGCCGGGCCGTGGTCGCGGCACCAGGAGTCATTAGTGGGGTGGGGCAGGAGGGTGATTTTAGACAGGTCAGCGTCGGCTAGTAACAGGCGTAGTTTGGCCGCTTGCATCACCGTTTCGTTATGGGCGTTGATACAAACGTGTTCGCTTTCGGCGATGGCCTTGATAAACTCGATGTATGCCGGAAACATCAGTTCCTGCCGTTCGCGGGTCCAGGACGCTTCGGTATGGGGCCAGCTCAGCCAGGTAGCCACGTGCGGGTGCCACTCGGCCGGAAAGAAAAAACCCTCGCGGGCCGGAATGATAGGGGTATTAGATGAATAAGCCAAACGAGTAATGATTGATGCTGCTATGTTTTGACAAAGGTATGGAATCTGGATGGGGCAACCGGTTACGACCGGCTGATTAACGGATAAACAGCCGGTACTGTCAACCCGATGAAATCGTCTACAATCAGGGCGGCACCCGTCCCGGCCAATTCCTCACGGTTGTGGGTAGTAGCCAGCGCCACTACAGCCATGCCCGCTCGCAGACCTGCTTCAATACCAGCCAGCGCATCTTCAAAGACTACACACCGTGCCGGTTCAACGCCCAGTCGACTGGCGGCTGTCAGGTAAATTTCCGGGTTGGGCTTGCCGTGCCGAATCATGCTGGCATCCACTATAGCGTTGAAATAAGGGCGAAGGGATAACCCGTCGAGCGTGAACCGGACATTGCTTTCCGGGGCCGATGTGCCCACGGCTGTCGGTACGCGCTGCTCCTGCAACGCTTCCAGAAATGCCATCAGTCCGGGTGTTGGCTGGAGGTGTGGCCGGTAGAGTTCGCGGTAAATCACTTCTTTTTCCTCGGTTAGCGTGATGAGTTCGCCCGCCGAAATGGGTCGCCCGAATACGTACGCCATCGCATCCGCCGACACGCGCCCATTGATGTTTTCAACGTACTGGTCTTGGGTCAGGGAGAAACCATGCCGTTGGGCAAACTGGAGCCAGGCATTGATGTGAAAGTCAGTGTTGGCAATCAGCACCCCATCCATATCGAAAAGGGCCGCCCAGCAGGGGGCGTATTCAGAAGGCGTATCGGCCATAGAAAAATGAGAATATGGGCTGCACCAGGTTTCAATCCGGTGGTAAGTCCTGAAGAGAAGAAGCCGTCGAACAGGCGGCTTATATGTTACATCAAATGAAACAGCAAAGAAAACGATTAAGGCCTAAACGTCACTGTTGGGTGGTATGTTGGGCAAACTATCACCGGCTAATATAGCTGCTTCGTGCAGTAATTCGGTGGCTACCAATTCGTCCGTTATCGTTTCTATACGCTCATCCAGCTCAGTCAGCGCATCGTCATCAACCAAGGTTTTGGCATTCATACCCAGCAACAGTCGCCCTACGTAAAGCAGGTTGAGGGAGAAACGCAGTTCGGGCAGCACGCAGCTGTGGCGGGTTTGGGGTTCGGGTTGCATGACGGCGAATCAGTAAAAGCTACAGTGCTTTTATCTTCAGATTTCGGAAATAAATGGGCGCCCCCGCGTGTTTGCCCTGCAATCCAATGTATCCTTTGATGGGCAGGTCGGCAGGTGGTTTGTTGAGCCAGTCGGGTACGGATGAGCCATCGGGGTTCGTTTTGGCCGAAGTAAATTGCTCCAGATTTATGGTATTGATGAGCTGGTTATTCAGCACGACGTAAATCATTTTTCCCAGGCTGGTAATGGTGTACCGATTCCACTCGTCGGGCTTCTTCACGATTCCCTGTTTCGTTGGAGCCTGGTGACCGAAAAAGGCTCCGCATTGCCAGTTTTTGGGCGATTCAGCCCATTGTTTGGCGTAATCGTCGGCAATCTGAATCTCTACGGAGTTTGGAATCCAGTTGGTCGTATCACTGGCGTGAATAACTACCCCACTGTTCGTCCCTTCAGCAGTTTTGAAAAGTAAATCCAGCACAAAATCTTCGTACGGCATGGCGGTCCAGATGGTTTTGTCGGCCGTGGCGGTTATTATTCCCCCATCATCCATACTCCAGACCCCCGGCGGGAAATTAGCATCGGATAGATCGCTGGCAAACAACGGTTTCCAACCCGGGCCGCTGGGGTTCGGATGCCCTTTGGGAGCAACCCTAGATGCTGCCACACCGGATGGTGCCGTTTGTGCCGAAAGGCATAAGGGAAGGCTGAGGGACAACGCGATCAGGTAAATGAGTTTCCGCATGGAACAGTTAATTTTTTGATAAAGTAGGTTGTCGTACTTTTTTCTTAACGATAAAGTATCGCTGGGTGGTCTGCCTGCTACGAGAAAAGAGCGAGCAAAAGACATTGACAAAGCTGATACACTGAGCCATTAACCGGCGAATTATCAGCTTTGTCAATGTCTTTTGCCATACATACTCAAGGCCTACAGTAAATTAAACCGCAGTTGGGGCCAAAGTTGATTGTGGCTCCGTATATCCGGTTGATTCACCGTTCTGCCACTTGTCCGACTGGCGGAAACTTTTCATAATCCAGCCACCGCCAATGACATCATCGCCCTCGTAAAAAACGGCCGCCTGTCCCGGTGCAATGGCCGATACGCCTTCCTCGAACAACACTTCCATTTTATCGTCGGCGACCAGCGAAATAGTGGCCCGTGTGCCGGGGTCTTTATACCGCACTTTCGTAACCGTTTCCAGTGGCCCGTTGATGGTATCGTATTTTTGTAGATTCAGTTTACTGACTACCATGCCATCTCGATACAAATCTTTATCCACGCCCAGCACTACTTCGTTTGTGTCTTTGCGAATCTCGGTTACGAACATGGGTTGCCCGAACGCCATTCCCAACCCTTTGCGCTGACCGATAGTATAAAACGGGTATCCCTGATGCTGGCCCATTACTTTGCCGGTGCCTTCCAGGATAAAATTACCCCCGGCTACCTCGGCTTCCAAAGTGGGCAATCGTCGTTTCAGAAAACCCCGATAATCATTGTCGGGCACGAAACAGATCTCGTATGATTCTGATTTAGTCACCAGTTCCATGAAGCCGCGTTCTGTAGCCATGTCGCGGATGTCGGATTTGCGTAAATGCCCCAGCGGTAATTCTGTGCGACTCAAACTCGCCTGCGAGACGCCCCAGAGCACATACGACTGGTCTTTCAGCGTATCAACCCCTTTCGAGAGAACGTACCGGCTATCCTCCTGCCGGATATGAGCGTAGTGACCCGTAGCGATGGATTCACAATCCAGCCGGTCGGCCCGGCGCAGGAGGGCATCCCATTTGATGTGCGTATTGCACATAACGCAGGGGTTGGGGGTGCGCCCTTCTACGTACTCCCCCGTGAAGTAGTCGATAACGGAATCGCCAAACTCCTCGCGGATGTCCAGAATATAATGCGGGAAGCCGAGGTTAACGGCGATGTTGCGGGCATCATTGATGCTGTCGAGAGAGCAGCAGCCCGTTTCTTTTTTGGTCCCGCCCGACGAGGCATAGTCCCAGGTTTTCATGGTCATGCCAATGACCTCGTACCCTTCTTCGTGCAGCATCACCGCTGCCAGTGAAGAATCAATGCCGCCACTCATAGCGACCAGAATGCGTCCGTGTTTGCTCATATCTGCCGGGGTTCAAAGCCCCGCGATTTAATTAGTGGGCAAATTTACCCAATAATCAGCCAACAACCAGGCGGGGGATTTTGGTTTCCTGCTGACCGTATCGTATCTACAAATGCTTCAGCCAGAATGGCAGACCGCTATTTTGAGGAGTGACCGGGTAAACCAATCTGCCACGCCCATTTTATCACTCATTCCGCAAACTCTTCACCGGATTCATCAGGGCGGCTTTCATACTCTGAAAACTTACCGTCAGGAGGGCAATGGCAACAACGCCTAAACCCGCTACGGCGAATACCCACCACGAAATGGTAATCTTGTAAGCAAACTCCTGAAGCCACTTGTCCATGGCCCACCAGGCCAGGGGCGAAGCAATCAGAATTGCCAATGCAATCAGTTTCAGGAAGTCTTTCGAGAGTAGGGTTACGATGCTGGATACCGATGCGCCCAGTACTTTTCGCACCCCAATTTCTTTCGTGCGCTGCTCCGCCATGAAGACGGTCAGACCAAATAAGCCCAAACAGGCGATAAACAGCGTAAAAGCCGTAAATAAGCCGAATAAAGTGGCTAGCCGGGCTTCTGATTTATAGATGCTGTTGAAGGTGTCATCTAGGAAAAAGTATTCAAATGGCTTTTCGGCTCCCAATGTTCCGTATTCTTTCTCAATGCGGGCAACGGTTTGCCGAATGTCAGCACCGGGTTGAATGCGGATATACAGACTGCCGCCCTGGGTAGCCATGATGCTGGCCGTGTCTTTTGCTACAAACAGGGCCAGTGGGTCATTCGAGTCGTTGATGTCGGTGAAGTAGAAGTTCTTCATCACGCCTATAACCTCCGTCTTTCCATTGCCAAACGATAGAGTCTGACCCAGGGGATTGCCGTTAAATCCTAATTTTCGTACGGCTGTTTCGTTGAGGACAACGGTGTTCGGAGCCGCAAGCCGCATTGGAACTGGTTTGATTTTCCAGGGAATTTCAAGCGTTTCCGCAAATTGATCGTCCACGGACAACACATGAATGCTAACATCTTTTTTCGTTATCGGCGATTGAGTGAAGTAAATGCTGCCTCCTTCCTTATAGAGCACCCGCGATGCAGCTGCCACGCGTTCTACACCTGGTATTTGTCGCAAACTGTGCTTAAAGCTGTTGTATTGTTGAGTCAGCGATGCCGCCAGCGGTACCACTACCATACGGTCTTTATAAAGCCCTAATTTGCGATTCTGTAAATGTTGTACCTGTTGATAAATCAACATACTGCACCCAATCAGGCCAACGGATACGGTGAACTGTAATACGATGAAGCCCTGCCTGATGGTGATGCCGCCCTTGCCCGGATTTAATGTGCCTTGCAGAACCCGGACGGGATTAAAGGACGACAGCAACAAGGCCGGGTAACTGCCCGAAATTAGAACACAACCCGCGAACAAAGTCAGAGCAATCAACCCAGACTTGGTGCTGTACACGAAGGACGAGTCAATGTCGAGTTGCATCAACTGATAAAAGAAAGGCTGGAGTGCCCAAACCAATACGATAGCCAACCCAAAGGCTACACCCGTTACAAGAACCGATTCGCCGTAAAACTGCCCCGCCAGGGACCGGCGGGCCGCCCCCATTACTTTGCGGATGCCTACCTCGCGGGCGCGTTGTGTAGCCCGCGAGGTGGTCAGACTCATGTAGTTGATGAGTGCCAACAACAACGTAAAGGCAGCGATGATACTGAAAATGGTCAGGTATCGGGCATTGGCCGTATCGCCGAAATTAGTACCCAGATGGACGCTGGTAAGTGGGGAAAACAAGTAGGCGATCCCTTCTCCTTTTGCCCCCGATGCGGTTATTAAGGCAGGCAGTGTACGAAGAATGTTGGCCGTGTCTGCTGGCGAACGCAGCCGGAAAAAAGTCTGATAACTTCCCCCCTGAATGTACTGGCTGTTCAATGATACATCGTCCTCGTTGATAATGCCTTCCCGAAGCCGTTCAACCGCCGGGTCGCTTTTGAGAGAGGCAACAAAGTCGAACTGAATGGTGGAGTTCGACGGTGGATTTTTCAATATCCCCGTTACTTCAAAACGGAGTTTGTTGTTAAACGTAATGGTTTCCCCGATGGGGTCTTCCTGACCAAAATACCGCTTTGCTGTGCGCTCGGTCAGCAGTACCGTCAATGGCCGGGTTAGAGCAGTTTTAGCTGAGCCTGTCAGAAGCGGAAAAGAGAATACGGTAAGAAATGACGGGTCGGCCATGATAAACTTGTCTTCAAAAAACAGGCGTTCAGGGCTGGTTTTGATAACTACCCGACTGCGGGGAGTACCAATACGTACTACGTCGAGTACGCCCGCATTCGCTTCCTGAATTGCCGGACCAAACCGGGCCGACATCCGGTCTGACTGCATCGTTTGTTCACCGAAATGAAACAGGGAGTGAACCCGGAAAATTTGTTCGGCGTGGGTGTGGAAGCGGTCGTACGTTCGCTCATGAACCACGAACAGCAGAATCATCAGGCTGGCGGCAATACCAATTCCAAGCCCGCCAATGTTGAGTAGGCTGTGCAGGCGGTTGCGTAATAACTGGCGGAAAGCTATTTTGAGGTAGTTGCGTATCATGTCAGAACTCAGGAAAAAAGGGCGAGAATAGTCTAACGATAATTTTGGTTTGGCCAATGGCCGCAGGAGTTTCAATGCGCTCAGGCTATAGAGCCAGTTAGCCCGGCGTTCGCCAACCGTTTCTACCCAGTAAGGGTACAGTTCGAGGAGGTCGCCCTGTACTTCCTCCCGCGTGTCGGGGTGGCCCCACCAGTGAAGCAGGGTCTCTGCCCATTGGGGCGGGGTTGGTTGGTTTTTCATGATCAGCCCCCCATTAGTTGTAACGTTTGGGGAGGTAACGCGCTCCATAGCTCTTCACGAACCTGTTTCACTTCCTGTAAGGCTCTTCGGCCAGCCGATGTGACGGTGAAAAATCGTTTTCGTCGGCCACCCCGCTCAGCCGTGGCTCCGCCCATGGTGGAAGTCAGATACCCTTTCTCGGCCAGCCGTTGCAACGTCGTATGGACAGTACTGAAACCAACGACACGCCCGGTTTTCTGCTCAATTTCCTGTGTGATAGAGACTCCGTAAGCGGCATCGCTAAGGATGGCTACCGTGAGCAAAACTACTTCCTCAAATTCTCCCAAAAACGCCCGTTTCATCGCCGATGTATTTTATACGATAATGTCGAACAAATGCAATGCCAACTAAGGAAATGCCCACTGATTGTACGGAGAAGATGTTTTGTTGATGATAACGGGCGTGGGGTTGTCCGAAACCGGACAATTACTGTCCGCTCTGCGGACAAGAGGAGAATGGGCCTGAATGAGCTCCATTAAAAAAAGCGGACCGATAGAATCAGTCCGCTTTTTGCAAGAAGCTTTATCCAATAAATACTACTTACTAACCCAGTTAACCAGTGCATATAGGAAGATGCAATGGCTTTAAGATCTAAATCAGAATTTAAAGTAAATGAAAAATCTTCTAAAATCATAAATTTTGAGCGTTAATGTAAACTATAAGGTGTTGAAATATATTTTTCGGTATCATAATGAATTTGTCTCTTGTCACCCTGTCCCAAACTTTTTTTTGTACACATAGTTATTCTACAAAGCAACAGACTCAACATCATGAAAGACGAAGAACAGGAGGGTGTAGAAAAGGACGATGCTCAGATAACGGGCCGTACAGATGGTCCTTTTGGCTCCGATGATACGGACGTTGACCGCCGGGCCGAGGATAATAAACACCGGTACGACCAGGAAAACTCCGCTAACGGAACAGATAGTCTGCAAATTCGTGGTGGACAGGATGGCCGGAACATTCGTGGTATCGGCAGTACCGACATGGACAGCGAAGAAGGGTTGCTTCGTCGGGGAGATACGGCCAATAGCACCATGGAAGTTACGGAAGAGGGTATGAAAAGTGCCATAGCCGATTCAGCTAAAACGGATACGGCCATGGTATCCGTTACAACACACGGCCCTGACGATTATGCATCGGCCCATAAAGTGCCGGTTCCTAAAGCGCAGGAAGCCGCCAAAGAACAGAATGATTCGCCGGAGGAAAAGCCAGAAAAGACGGTGGAGGAACGCGATGATGAAATTGCTGAAACCGGCACGGACCTGAGTAACCAACCGTCTTACTAACCGTTAATAATTCACTAAACACTTAAACATACAACATTATGAGCGTAAGTAGCAATTCCCGCAAAGAGAGCACCGAGTCCAACGCGGCTCAACAGATGCACAGTACGATGGGTATCCACCCTGCCCTGGGGCAGTTGAATGACCAAAACCTGGTTAATGATTTGCCATCCCGCGTGGCAGGAAGTAACGATACCGATGTGCCTGGGGACGAGGTTGAAGCTGAAGCTGAAGCCGCTTTGGGTGATGACAAAGAGGCCGCAGCGGGTACGGATGCCAGCGTTAGCGACGAGAGTGTACCGGCAACCCGTGCCAACGAACCCGTTCGTACGCTGGGCAATGCCTAGGTTTTAACGAAGTTCTTATCTGGTTAAGCTGGCCGGATTCCGCAGAAGTGTTATCACTTTCGCGGAATCCGGCCAGCCTTTTTTACTATTTTGCCAGTCGGTTCAGGGTATAGCAAATTAGTGGATTCATTAGCTTTTTCTGACCATTGTTGGCTGAAAAGAGAAAGGTTCAGTACGCGTAACCGGAGCATGACGCAGCAAAAAAAGCCCGCTATTGGCTGTTCTTTGCCGGGCCAAATAATTGATCAACGGCGGGCGCAGGCAGGAGCGTACCGGCCAGTACCTGTTCATCAAGGGTCGCCAATTGGTTGTAAATACCCGGCTTGGCGTAAAACTGAGCTTCGAGTTGCTGCTGCACCAATGCCCTGAACCAGGTCAACTGTTGCTGCTGCCGTCGGTGGTTTCGGTAGCCGTTTTGGGTGGTCAGTTGCTGATGTTCCTGAATCATCTGCCAGACCTCCGTTATGCCGATGAGTTTCCCATGAGCATCGGATAGGGCCGAGCAGGTCAGCACGGGAGGAAACCAGCCCGTTGCGGTGGGCGGAAACAGGTGCAGGGCATTCTGGTATTCCATCCGGGCGCGGTTGGCGGTGGTCAGGTTATCGCCATCGGCTTTGGTAATCACCAGCGCATCGGCCAGTTCTATAATGCCCCGTTTCATCCCCTGCAACTCATCCCCCGCACCGGCCAGCATCAGCAGCAGGAAGAAATCGACCATGCCATGCACCACCGTTTCCGACTGCCCAACGCCCACCGTTTCGACCAGAATAATGTCGAATCCGGCGGCCTCACAAAGAAGAATCGACTCGCGGGTACGCTGCGCCACGCCCCCCAGCGAATCGCCCGCTGGTGATGGCCGTATGTAAGCGTCGGGGTTCATGGAGAGCATATCCATCCGGGTTTTGTCGCCCAGCAAACTTCCCCCCGACCGCTGGCTGGTAGGGTCGATGGTCAGTACCGCCAGCCGGTGACCCTGTTGCGTCAAGTATGTGCCGAACGCTTCGATGAACGTGCTTTTACCCACCCCCGGCACGCCGGTAATCCCGACTCGGACGGATTGGCCCGTTTTGGGTAAAACGGCGTCCAGCACCTGCCGGGCAATTTCCTGGTCGTCGGCCCGGCGGCTTTCCACCAGCGTAATGGCCTGACTGAGCAGCAGTCGGTCGCCGGCAAGGATGCCGCTGGCGTAGGCGTGGGCGGGGAGACGTGGGCGCATGTGAGGTGAAGAGTGGCTCAAAAATAAAGATTTCCGGGTGTCAAAAAGAATTGCGTGCTTTGTTTAAACGGAAAATCCAATGAACACGCTCCTCGCGGAAGCCTATTCGGCTGATGCTTTTCGCCAGCAGGGACACGCCCTGATTGATTTACTGGCCGACCACCTAGCTACTGCCGAAGCCGGTACCGGGCCGGTACTGAAGTACCGGTTGCCGGAAGAACAACTGGCCTATTGGCAGGCCGATTTTGCCCAACCCCCCGGTGCCGATCCGATTCCCCTGCTGGCTACCATGCTGCAACGATCCATTCATTTGCATCATCCGCA
Organism: Cytophagales bacterium; assembly: GCA_038236215.1. GTDB lineage: Bacteria > Bacteroidota > Bacteroidia > Cytophagales > Spirosomataceae > Spirosoma. The sequence goes on from JBBSTD010000036.1 coordinate 23,402, forward strand.
CTGTATTGGCCACCAGGTTAGTCCGCCATTGCCCCTGGCGGCTCTGACCGGATTGATGACGGGAATGCTCAATCAGGGCATGGCCGTGTATGAGATGGGCATGACCGCCAACGCGCTGGAGCGTATCGTAACCCAATGGCTGGCCGAACAACTGACCCTGGGTAGTGAAGCGGGTGGGCTGCTCACCTCCGGCGGAACGCTGGCCAACCTGACGGCCCTGCTTACCGCCCGCGCTGTTCGGGCTCCTGCCGATGTTTGGGAAGGGGGCACAACCAGTCGTCTGGCCATTATGGTGTCTGAAGAAGCGCATTACTGCGTTGACCGGGCGGCCCGGATTATGGGGCTGGGTACGGAGGGCATCATCAAGATTCCGACCAACGACCGTTTTCAGATGCGAACCGATTTGCTGGAAATGTACTATGAGCAGGCCAGTGCGAGTGGGCTGGTTGTTTTTGCCATTGTGGGCAGTTGCTGCTCAACATCAACGGGCTCCTACGACGACCTGACGGCTATTGCTGACTTTTGTGAAAAACACACGCTCTGGTTCCACGCCGATGGCGCCCACGGTGCCGTAGCGGCCCTGTCCGAAACGTACCGGCATCTGGTTCGGGGTATCGAGCGGGCCGATTCGGTAGTGGTCGACTTTCATAAAATGATGATGGTACCGGCACTGGTAACGGCGGTGCTCTATCGGCGCGACGCCGATTCGTACCGGACCTTCCAGCAGAAAGCGCAATACTTATGGGCCGATGCCGAGGCAAAAGACTGGTTCAATTCCGGCAAACGAGCGTTCGAATGCACCAAACTCATGATGAGTGCGAACGTTTATACCCTGCTGCGTACCTACGGGCCCCAATTGTTCACAGCCAACGTCGAAACGTTATACGGACTGGCCGAAAATCTGGTGGAACAACTTCGTGGCCGTCCGGATTTTGACCTGGCCGTTGAGCCGGAGGCTAATATCGTCTGCTTCCGATACGTAGGGACGGAGGTGGACGCGCAGAAGCTAGACAGGTTAAACGCCCAGATAAGAACGCGACTGGTGACAGAGGGGGCGTTTTATATCGTTCAGACTACCATTCGTGGGCGAGTGTATCTGCGGGTTTCGCTCATGAATCCACTCACGACCCCGGAACACCTGACCCGCCTGCTGGATGAACTGGTGCGTTGTGCCAGATCCGAGCTAACCGGACTGGTTACCGCAGGTCATCCGGCGTCGTGATCTTGATGTTTTCGTAAGCACCCTCAATGAGTGTAATCGGAAAACCGGCGAACTCCATCACACTGGCACAGTCGGTGAAAAATGACTGTTCTTCTGCCAGAAAAGCCTGCCGGAAGTGGTTGAGCGCAAACGTTTGGGGCGTTTGTACCAAGCGGTATTGACTGCGATCTACCGCCTGACTAACACCATCGGGGCTAACAACCCGCACCGAATCCTTGACCAGTACGCAGGTTACGGCTGATCCCGTCCGGGCGGCTGTATCAAAACTGTTCTGGATAATGGCTGGCGTTACAAAAGGCCGCACGCCATCATGTACAGCTACAAAACCGGCGGCAGCCTGAATAGACTGCAAGCCGTTTCGCACCGACTGGAAGCGCGTAGTACCCCCATCAACAAGCTGAATGGGTGGATGGAACGCGTGCTGTTCACAAAGAACATCCCAGGTGAACTGTTCGGCAGCAGGAAGGACCAGAACAATCTGCTGAGCGGGTAAAACGGCCAGAAACTGTTCGATGGTACGCTGAAGAATGGGTTTATCGTTCAGCAAAAGAAATTGCTTCGATACGCTGGATTGCATTCGGCTACCACTTCCCCCCGCCACAATGATGGCAAATAGTTGGTCAGTCGGTTCGTTAGTCAATGAATCAGTCATAAAAAAAGAGGGGCTATAAAGCCCCTCAAAAGTACTAATCAACGAACAGACCGGCCAACTGCCTGCCTTAAATAATCAGCATGGCATCGCCGTAGCTAAAGAACCGGTATTTTTCTTTGATGGCTACCTGGTAGGCTTCCTTAATGAGTTCGTGACCACCGAAGGCGGAGGTCATCATAATAAGAATCGACTCAGGCAGGTGCAAACTTGTGAGCAGCGAATTGGCAATCTTAAATTCGTAAGGTGGGAAAATAAACCGATCCGTCCAGCCGTCAATTGGCTTTAGGCGGCTGTTGGCGGATACCGACGATTCGATAGCTTTGAGTGAAGTAGTACCAATGGCACATACCCGCTTGCCCGTATCAAGTGCTTTGTTAACCGTCTGGGCCGATTCCGGCAAAATCTGGAAGTTTTCAGAATCCGTTTTGTGCTTGGTCAGGTCTTCTACATCTACCTGACGGAACGTGCCCAAGCCGACGTGCAGCGTGATAGGAGCAAAGTGAACACCTTTTATCTCCATCCGCTTCATCATGGCTTTGGTGAAGTGCAACCCGGCCGTAGGTGCGGCTACCGCTCCAACGTGTTGAGCAAAAACGGTCTGATAATCATCCCGGTCGGCTTCTTCGGCTTCGCGGTTCATGGCGCGGGGAATGGGCGTTTCGCCCAGTTCATCCACTGCTTTCATAAACTCGTCGTGGTTACCATCGAACAGGAACCGGATGGTCCGGCCCCGCGATGTGGTGTTGTCGATAACCTCGGCTACCAGATCACTATCTCCGAAATAAAGCTTGTTACCAACCCGAATTTTACGGGCAGGGTCAACCAGTACATCCCACAACTTCATTTCGCGATTCAGTTCGCGCAGGAGGAATACTTCAATCTTGGCCCCGGTCTTTTCTTTGTTGCCGTACAGCCGCGCCGGAAAAACCTTGGTATTATTAATGATCATTACATCGCCATCGTCGAAGTAACTCAGCATATCCGAAAACTTCTTGTGTTCAATCGTTTTGGCTTTGCGGTCAATAACCATCAGCCGTGATTCACCCCGTTCAACCGGGTATTTAGCAATAAGGCTTTCGGGTAAATCAAATTTAAACTCGGATAACTTCATGATATAGTAGCACAGAAAAGAACGCTGCGTTTTTTGTAAAGGGCGCAAAGATAGCAAAAACCCCGGAATTTGTCAAATTTTCCGGGGTTTTTCTTGCAAATATCAGCGAAAAGATTATTAAAACTCGTTGCTATTTATTCAGTGGCTGAACGGCTCCATCGGTGTTTACGTTCTTACGATCGCTTACGTCCAGTTTGGCCATCAGTTCGGGCGATGCTTCGTTAGCGTACGTACCTTGTGCTGCCACAAAAACTCCTTTCATGCCGTTTGAAGCCGTAATGGCATACAGGGTCATCTCATCGCCCGGATCAGATTCCCCCTCGAACCGGTAAAACTGATCGACCGTGAATTCGTCACTTTTCAACATGGTATTGGTGCTTTTCTCTTCCAGGTAATCTTTTTTTGGGCCAAACTCGTGGGTATATCCTTTCTGGCGAAGTTCTTCCATTATTTTGGTTAGGGTGGTCATGTGTTCCATCGTATCTTTTGATAAGGTGAGAATTGATGTAATAGAAACCACCGCTATCCAAAATAGTTTGTTTGTCTGCACCGATGAAGCGGGTGCCTCACTATTATTTAAACAAAAATGTTCAATCATTATTTAACAGAATACGGACTAACTCAGTCGTAATCAATACGTTTAACACACAAAACATGCAAAAATTCTTTAAATTGATTCCACTCGTATTGTTAACCGTTTGTGGATTAACCGCCTGCGAAGATCACCGCCTTAGTCCTAGTGCAGGATTCCCCGAACGCATTAATTTTACCGCTCAGCGGCAGTATCCTGAAGGTATCTCGTATTCGGCCCAGTTGGACCGATTCCTGGTGAGTTCGATTACACAGGGGAAAATTGGTACTGTCGACATTCTGGGTAATTACGCTGATTTAGTAGCACCACCCGAAATTATTAGCAGCATGGGCATACGGGTCGGGGGCGGACATATCTTCGTCTGCAACAGTGATCAGGGCGTTTCTACCAAAAGCACCCCACAAACAACCCGGGCTATTGCCGAACTATTAGTACTCAACGTGAACACGTTACAATTGGAGCACTGGATTAAGCTTCAGGATGTGTATCAAAGCGCCCGTCATTTGGCCAACGATTTGGCTCTGCAACCGGACGGAACCGTCTACGTGACCGATTCGTTTGCGCCCGTTATCTATAACGTTACACCCGGTGGGCAGGCCAGCGTACTGGTCAACGATCCTCGTTTTGCCAGTGCTACTTTTGGCCTGAACGGAATTGTATACCATCCTGACAATTACCTGATTGTTGCCCACACGAGTTCTGGAAAGCTGTACAAAGTTGACTTGGCGAACGGCAATGCGATATCGGAAGTTGGAGGCTTGGGGAGTTTACCCGGTGATGGCCTTACCCTGCTCAACGGCGATTTATACGTAGTAACCGGCGGAAGTCGCGTAGCACAGGTACGCAGTACGGACAACTGGCAAACCGCCAGCATTATCAAAACGGATGGAAATGGGTACGCTCAGGCTACTACGAATGTAGCGGTAAACAATAGTATTTATACGCTCAACGCCCGTATCGGCGAGATTGGTGCCGCAATGGGTAATCCAGCTTTGCTGCAATCCAATGATTACAGTATTCAGAAATTCAGGTGAACTACGTTGTCCGTAGCTCAACCGTGGGCGTTTGTACTTTTAGCCGAAATAAAAAGAATAACCGCGTCTTAAACGCATTAACCCCGGATGACTTTTCAGTTCATCCGGGGTTAATGCGTTGGTACTTGATAAAGTTAAAATCTGAACCGGTTCAACAATCGCTGACTAGTAAGTAACTCCAGCACATCTGGGTGTTGATTAGCGGGCTAGCTTCGCCCCCTTTTTTCCAACCGTACCGAAATAGTAATTAACGCCAAGTTTCAGTCGTCCCCCTTTACCCCGGCTAACGGCCGGGTCTATTTTGTTGTAGAAATTGCTTTCAAAGGTCAGCTCGGCCCCAAGTCGGTGAGCAATCCAGGCCATCACGCCTAACTCAAGCCCTACGCTGGTGAATTTGGACTTGGTATCGGCGGGAATATTATCCGCGTACTCACGGCCACTGTTCAAACTTGCCCCCACAAAACTGCTGATACGAGTCCGAAAGGGATAATAGCGGGCATACGCGCCAAACTGCCGGGCATGATAACTCTTCGCCAGAAGCCGGTCTGAGTCGTACCGAAGGCCAGCCATGAAACCCGGCTGGAAAAAATAACCAATACGGGTATTTATGTCGAAGTAGACCTGACCGTTGTTAGTACCAAAGCCAGGGCCGGCACCAATAAACACGTTTCCGGGCTGGAACCAACTCAACTGGTTGGCATCCTGATAGCTAATGGATTTGTCTACTTCACCTTCCAGCTTATCACTAGCCTGGTTGGCCGTCTGGCGGATATCCTGTTTTGTCTGATCGCTCACAAGCGGTTTATTCTGGTTGGTTGAATCACTTCTGTTTTGCGCCAGACTCACTGCCGAAAGTCCCATTGAGAAGAGTAGAACCGTAATTGTCGTTTTCATTACTGTTGAGTTTATACATTGAAATCATCATTCAATTAACGATAATATATCCATAAGGTTTACCGGCAAACTACAGTTGCTGGGAAGGCTGAAAAAAAAAGGCACCTCTCTCTGCCTGAGAAAGGTGCCATAACCAAGACAGATCGTGTATTAATAGACTTTGCCCAACTGATTTACCAGCTCGTTTACCTGCTCAGGCGACACCGCCGGGAAATTGGCAATTCTGATTTGTGATTCTTTAAGCTTTCCGTACCCGCTCCCAACAAGCATATTAGCGGCTTTGGCGACCGCAATAACGTCGGATGAGGGCTTTTTTGTAGTAGCTACGATAACCGTTTGTGACCGATGCCGTTCCTGCTTTACGAAAGGCTCGTAGCCATCGGACGAGTCGATAAATTTGTACAGCATCCGCGCTTTTTCTTCGGTTTGCCTCCGGATGGCATCTATCCCGATTTTGTTGAAATCCTCCGCAATTTTGCCCAGCAGATACATGTACAGCACGTTTGGCGTTGCGGGTGTTTCAAAATCTTTGTAGTGTTTCCAGAGCGCAGGAAGCGTATGATGCGCCCCAATGGTGAGCGTATCGTTCTTTTGCAGTCGCTCGGCTTTGGCCAGACAGGCCTCACTGGCAATCCAGATTCCCATGCCGGCGGGCATACCGAATGCTTTCTGTACCGAGAAAAAAGCCGAATCAATCAGGCTGAAATCCAGGTCGGGGTAGGGGGCTGAGGAGACCATATCGACACAGAACAGCTTTTTGGGGTGCTTCCGCTTGAGTTTATGGATTTCGGATGGCTTCATCTGCACCCCCGACGATGTTTCGTTATGGGTTACACAAACGACTTCGGCGTAGTCCGGCACCTGAATATCGGCCGCGTCGAACCCTTCTCCAAACGGCTTCTCGAATACATGAGCGTGTTTGTGCAGCGCCTTGGCGTAGTCGTAGAATTTCTGCGAGAAGGAGCCGTTTACGAGGTGAAAACTCTCGTGCTCTACGCAGTTCAGCAACATCCGCTCCCATACTTCCGATGCCGAGCCGGTAATAAAAATGCCGTGCGTAGCAGGAATGTCCAACAGGGTGCGTAACTGCTCATCCATAAACCGGTATAGTTCACGAAACTGCTTGCTCCGGTGCGAAATGGAGCCAATCTGTTCGTCCATTGCCCGTTGCAGGTGCTGGTGAATAGTTGGGTAGAGTTCGGCCGGGCCGGGCGTAAAGTAGGTGTTTTTCATAGGTCAAAGAGTGAAAGAGCGAATGAGTGAAAGATAATCTGCGATGTAAGTCACTCTTTCGTTCATTCACTCATTCGCAATTAATACAGTAGTCTAAACTTAATGGTGTTGTCAATGCCTTTCAGTTCTTCCACCACTTCATGGGCGTATTCTTTGGCCACATCCGTAATTACGTAGCCAATCTGTTCATTGGTTTTGAGGTACTGACCATGAATATTGATGTGATAGTTGGCAAAAATGGCGTTCATTTTGGCCAGAATACCCGGTACGTTGGCGTGGATATGCAGCAAACGGTGCGACCCTTTCAGCATGGGCAGTTGTAGTTCGGGGAAGTTTACGCTGCCGTACGTGCTGCCATTGTTGATGTATTCGAGTAGTTTGCCCGGCACAAAGTTGCCAATGTTTACCTGGGCTTCCTCCGTACTGCCGCCAATGTGCGGGGTCAGAATCACGTTGGGAAGTTTGCGCAAAGCACTGGTAAACTCTTCGCTATTGGTCTTGGGTTCCAGCGGGAATACGTCTATACCCGCGCCCGCAATTTTTCCCCGCTCAATGGCATCGACCAGCGCGGGAATATCGACAATGTGCCCCCGCGATAAGTTCAGGAAGATAACTCCATTTTTCATGAGCGAAAACTCGCGGTAGCTAAACAAATTCTTGTTTTCCTTACGGCCATCGGTATGCAGGCTGATGATATCAGAAACGGCCAGCAGGTCGTCCAGCGATTTGCATTTTCGGGCGTTCCCCAACGCCAGTTTGTCAACGATGTCGTAGAAGTATACCTCCATGCCCAGTGCTTCGGCTACTACTGACAGTTGCGTACCGATGTTGCCATACCCGACCAGACCCAGCTTTTTACCGCGCACTTCAAAGCTGTTCTTCGCCGATTTATCCCAGCCACCTTTGTGCATCAGATTACTTTTGGGCACAATGCTGCGGATAAGCATAATGATTTCGCCAATGGCCAATTCTACTACCGAGCGCGTATTGCTGTAGGGGGCATTGAATACGGCAATGCCTTTCTGCGTACAGGTGTCCAGGTCAATCTGGTTCGTACCGATGCAGAATGCACCAACCGCCATGAGCTTATTGGCATTTTCCAAAACGCGGGCCGTTAGGTTCGTTTTGGAGCGGATACCCAGAATGGATACATCGCGGATGGCTTCAATGAGTTCGTCCTCATCCAATGCCTCTTTTCTGATTTCTACCTTAAATCCTTCCTGTTCAAAAAGCTGAACGGCTATCGGATGCACATTCTCCAGCAACAGCACTTTAATCCGGCTTTTTGGATACGATTGACTCCGGCTCAGGTTGTTCTGGTACAAAAAATCGTCGAGGGAGTGCGCTACGTGGTCAGCTTTTTCAACGACGCTGGGTCGCAGCACATTCTCGGTAAAGGCGTAAAAACGATTGGCCAGCCCGGATGCCCGAATTTCGTAATCGGTGTAGCCATCGCCAATGACGTATACTTCGCCGTTGAGGTTCAGGTCCCGGATTACCTGCGATTTGCCACCATTGGCTGATAGGGGATTTTTTGGGTCGAAACCAATGATGGCACCGTTTTCATCGTACACAAATGTATTGGCGAAGACGTGCTCTGCCTGAATGCCCAGCGATGTTACAATGGGCAAAATGAATTCCCGGAACCCGTTCGACACGATGTAGATGCGGTCGGCGTTTTCGGTTAGGAATTCTTTATTGCGCTGAAATGAGTCGGAAATTTTCCCCATCAGGCTTTCGATGAGGGCGGGCAAGTGGTTGCGGTGCGCTTTTAGCAAACCCAGCCGTAGATTGAGCGACTCCGTGAAGGATATTTCGCCCGACATACCCCGGTCGGTAATGGTTTTAATCTGGTACAGTGCATCCTCCCGTTCGGGCTGACCCGCGAGCGAGATTTCACCCAGTATATCCAGCGCTTCTACCTTCGTGAAGGTGCTGTCGAAATCAATAACGTAGTAGGGCTGTTCGGCCGGTGGTACGGCACTCTGGCCGAGGGTTGGTTCTGTGGTAGTCATAGTGTCGTTGTGGTGAACAGCCGCCCCTTTGGGCAGTCAATTCGCTTACGTTTAATTAACAGTGTACCTGACGTGTAGACAGGCAATCGTACTTATTATGCACTGGTCTTGAAAAAAGCCACTGCCCGTTCTTCTGACCAGTACGTTCCCTGAATACCTCCCGTGCGCGAAGGAAAACCGCAATGACCACCCTGTGCAGGGAACTCCATCCAGACGTTGGGTAGTTCCCGCGCCAGAGCCGCTGGAAAGCACTCCGGCGACAAAAAAGGGTCGTTTTTAGCATTTATGACCAGCGTAGGAATGGTAATGGCCGGAATAAACGGTAGCGAACTACTCCGGGTATAATAATCCGTTACATCCCGAAAGCCGTTCATGGGTGCCGTAAACGAATCATCGAATTCCCGAACATTGCGCGCTTTTTGAATAGCTTCTATTGGGAAAATGCCCGGCATGACAGCCGCTTTTTCCAGTACTTTTCGTTTAAGCGTCCGGCTAAACCGGTAGTTATACACCAGACTATCCCATTGTTCGAGCCGCCGGGATGATCCCATCAAATCGACAGGTACCGAAAAGACAACGGCTTTTTTCAGCGCCTTATGAATGGCTTTTCCTTTTTCGCCCAGGTATTTGAGCGTTACGTTACCCCCCGCGCTGAACCCCACGAGGTAGATTGTTTGATACCCTTTGGCGAGCGCGTACTGAAAGACTAAATCCAGATCGCCCGTTTCGCCGACGTGGTAAAAGCGCTGTTGCCGGTTCATCTGCCCACTGCACGAGCGGTAGTGCCAGGCCAGACAGGTGAAACCCTGTCGGGTTAGATGCTGCACCATGCCCGCCAGATAGGGACTGGTAGAGCTGCCCTCAAGTCCGTGAGAGAGGATTATCAATGATGAATTATCAATGATCTGGGCCGCCGGGCGGAATGATGAATGACTAATCTTCCATTCATCATTCGAGTAGGCCCAATCTAGGTCAAGGAAGTCATCATCCGGCGTGTCGATACGTTCCCGGACGTAGGGAACCGATACCTTGCGAAACAGCGAGGGAATAATGGTTTGCAGGTGGCCGCTCCATAAACGGGCAGGCGGCTCATAACTTGACGGGGCAATCAGCGGCATCAGGTAACGCGGTCGATTGAAGCCGCAAAGGTACAAGCTATGCCGGTTAGAAGACTAAAGAAGTCATAAAAAAAGGCTGGTCGTAGAGCGACCAGCCTTTCCCATTGAATACAACCTGAATTGAAAAAAGCAATATTGTCTATTGCCATAGCAACAAGTGGGGCAAAATTGGTAAATAAAAAGAATTAATACAATTATTCTGATAAAAAATGTTTTGTGTATGATTGCTACACAGCGTGTGGGATATTGTAATGCACTCGTGCTGAGCCAGATATATTTTCGATGTGGAAGAACGGGAAAGCTGATTCGCTGTACATCCTGTTAATACATTGGTTAGACAATAACTTGCCAGTCAATTTATTAACAGGATGTACAGCGAATCGGAAACGCTTCTCCAAAGTACGGTGTGAGAGGGGCGCTCACACGCTAATGTTCAATTGATTACATCAGCACGCTTGGCCTGCGTCGGGAAATTTTACTTTACTTTATTACTACTTCTTTTCGGAAAAATGGAGAAAAAATAGGATTAATCCCCTAATAAGCTGATTAGCTTTATTGCTGTGATACACCTTTTCGTATCCTTTTTTGTGAAAATAAAACAAAAACTACTATCCCGGTATTCTTATATAAGAAAAAGTAACAGTACTGAAATCTTAATCTTTATATGTGACGTATGTGCATAGCAGCGTCAAAAACGTCATTCTGCTAGTAACAAATGTGTACTTGTCCATTATCAATACAATGAAACTCGAAAACACTACTTCCTTCAGCCTGGTAAATGCCATCACCTGGTTTACTGTACTGTTCATTACCCTGTTTCTGACGGCGGGATTGGTCTGGGCACTCTTTTCTTAAGCCACTTTTTTACCGTTTAGGTGGAAAGATAATCTCTCCTGCGCCATCGGCTGGCTCCAGTAATAATACCCGGATACCTGATCCGTCTGTACCCGCAGTGTCCGTCTGGCCTTCCGATAAATACGCGATTACGGACTGCTCATTGCTGAAAAGGTAGCTGACCGAAATCGATTCGTCCGCTGTGTCCACCAACGTATGGCCTGCCCCGTTATCTGTGCCCTCAGGGCTGATAATCAGGTTTTTTACCTCGAAATCTTTAGTGCGAGCCATCACGTCAATCCGGGCTATTCCAACTTCATTCGTTTGTTGCTGTACGTTTAGTATTGTCAGGTAATTGGCCTCATTGCCCATATTGTGGAGCAACCATTCGTAGGTAGTTTTCATGTTGTTTCAAGGTGTCTTTTGAGAGAAATTTATTAGGCCGATGGCATGGCTACTGCTCCATAGGTAACTTGTGTTTGAGTATCACCAAGTTAGCTCCAGCCTGATAATAGTGTACGACATCGTCATTGGATAGTGAGCCGGACCCGACCAAAACAGGGATAGGCTGGAAGTTCGGTGAAGCGCGTAGTAACGTTACCGTTTCAGAGGCATTTCGGCATCCAGTATGATAAGGCTGGGGAGGGGAAGGGTCTGTAATTGTTCGATTACTTCTTCACCAGTTGGTACGTACGTCAGGCTCACGTGCTAATGGCATTTTTGAATGTGATTATTCAGTAGCAGGAAGTCTTCGTCATTATCGTCGGCTACAAGTATTGTCTGGTTCATCGCTATTCGGGCGTTAAGTTATTAATGGAAACAACGTAAAAGACTACCTGTTCTATTTTCCAGTTCTAAAATAAGATAATGCGCCACTCTGGAAAGTACTCCCGGAAATAATTCGAATCCGTTTCTCTTGAGATACAAGCAGATAGGTGTCTCACTAAAAAGTAAGTACTTGGATAGGAAATTTTTATCCAGTAGTATTGCTTTTCAGCTTTTCGTTCCTCCCTAAAGATTGTCATCCTACCAGTTACCGCAAATGACCACCTCAACAGTTTGGGTCGTTGATGACGACGAAGACGATCAGCTATTCATACGCTCTGCATTCGAGAGTGGCCAGCCCCCAATTTGCGTCCTGATACTTAATGATGGTGCGGAACTACTCCCAAAACTGGCTGAGTGCAACGAACTGCCCCGTCTGATTCTATTAGATATCAACATGCCGCTCAAGAACGGCTTTGAGACGCTTAAAGAATTACGCAGTTTGCCCCGGTACAAGCACCTGCCCGTTGTGATGCTCACCACCTCAGCTACCGAAGCCGAACACTCACGCTCACTGGCGTTAGGGGCTAACCAGTTCCTGACAAAGCCACTCTCCCTGAGTCAACTGAAATCACTGGCTCAGGAATTGAGTAATCGGTGGAAACTAGCCTGACCTAGTTGGTTGATTGTAGGTGCATGTCTACCTGCCGGACAACTTCCTGAAAATCCTGCGGCTGACTGGCATAATCCAGGGTATTCATGTCCAGCACCAGTAGGGGTCCTAGTGCGTACGAATCAGCAAATTCTTCGTAAAGGTTGTTCAGATTCGTCAGGTATTGATCGGCTATGGCCTGCTCGAAGGGCCGACCCCGTTTCTGAATCTGCTGGCGAAGTTTGGGCAGGCTGGCCCGCAGATAAATCATCAGGTCGGGTGGCCGCACAATGCTCATCATGTTCGTGAACAAATCCTGATACGTATCAAAATCGCGCTCGCTCATAAAACCGCTCTGCTTGAGGTTTCGGGCAAAAATGGCCGCATCTTCGTAAATGGTTCGATCCTGAACCAGCGTTGTTGCGCTGTCTGATTGCAACCGGCCAGTGATCTTTTTCATTTGGGCGAAGCGGCTGTTCAGGAAATAGATTTGCAGGTTGAATGACCAGCGGGGCATGTCTTCGTAAAAATCGGCCAGGTAAGGATTCCCCTCTACGGCTTCATACAGCACCTCCCAACCATAGTGGGCTGCCAATAATTTTGCCAGCGTCGTTTTACCCGCGCCAATGTTCCCCGTAATCGCAATGTGCATCGTGTGTGCTAAGTGAGTGTACTGTAAACGACCAGCATCCCATCGGCGGCCGCGCCGGTATGTCTATAATCACAACGTTTTCACGCCCATTTTGCTTAATTTTGTAATCGAAATTGTGTTTCGGACCGGCTATTCGCGTTGCGTTGGCCATCCGATTTTACTGTTGAAGCCATGAAACCGTACCGCGTCCTTTTATACTATATATACTCACCCATCGAACATCCGGATCAATACCGGGAGGCTCATCATTTGCTGTGCCTGCGGCTCAATTTGCTAGGCCGCGTCATCGTTGCACCCGAAGGGCTGAATGGAACCGTATCGGGATTGACTGCCGATTGTGATGCGTACATGGATACACTGCGGGCCGATCCCCGTTTTGCGGGAGTCGAATTCAAAGTGGATGAAACGGATCAGCATACCTTTCAAAAACTACACGTTCGGGTAAAATCGGAAATTGTGCATTCTGAACTCAACGTCGACCCACTCCGGCAAACGGGCATCCATCTTGACCCCGATGCATTCCGGCAACTCAAGAATGACCCCGACGTGGTACTGGTCGATATGCGGTCTAACTACGAGCACGAGGTGGGGAAATTCAAAAACGCCATCACCTTCGACATGGAGAACCTTCGCGAACTTCCCGAACACATGGCCGAACTGGACCACCTACGCGGCACGAAAAAAAAAATAGTTACCTACTGCACGGGCGGTATCAAGTGCGAAAAAGCATCGGCGTACCTGCTGGCGCAGGGTTTTGACAATGTGTACCAGCTTCACGGGGGCATTATCCGCTACGGGCTGGAAACGGGGGGCGAAGATTTTGACGGCGAGTGCTACGTGTTCGATAATCGCATAACGGTACCCGTCAATACTATTAACCCGGTTACGGTATCAAGTTGCTACCGCTGCGGTACGCCCACCAGTCGGATGATAAACTGTGCCAGCCCGATTTGTAATAACCACATCACCCTTTGCGACACCTGCGGGCATGACCACGGGGGTACCTGTACGGATGCCTGTAAAGAAGATCCTGCCCTCCGCCCGTACGATGGGTCGGGATACTATGGCAAACAGACGCAGGGCTATTCTCCCGTGCAGGGATTCAAGAGTCGGCAGGGACAACGGACGGATAGTCGGTTGATCTGCTAACGGGCTATTCGTTGAGGTTATGTGCCAGCTAACTACGCCATTGCCCTTTCAGGTTTTCCAGGTAATTCAGGCCCGCGCCCGTGTTCAGTAGCAGTACATGCTCGTGCGGCTGGAGCCAGTTCTGATGCAGTAATTTTTTGGCTGCGGACCAGATGGCGCCCCCTTCGGGGGCGACAAACAGGCCTTCTTGCCGACAAAGTTCGCTGACACCATCCAGCATATCATCTTCCGAAACCGCAATGGCCGTTCCGCCCGATTCGCGGAGTACGTTCAGCATTAGCGGCTCGCCAATGGGGCGGGGCACGGCCAGTCCGTTGGCCAGGGTGGCCTTGCCTACGTACTGCTTGCTGTTGAGTTGCTTTCCCTGCCAAGTCGTTACAACGGGCGCGCAGTTTTCGGCCTGCACTGCCACCATACGAGGCAAACGCTGGTCGGGACTCAGCCAGCCAAGTGCTTTCAGTTCATGAAACGCCTTCCAGATGCCAATTAGCCCGGTTCCGCCCCCCGTTGGGTACATGATTACGTCGGGCAGTTGCCAGTTCAATTGTTCGGCTATTTCGTAGCCCATCGTTTTCTTTCCTTCCAGCCGATACGGTTCTTTCAGGGTCGAAACGTCGAAATAAAGGTCATCTTTATTCAGTTCCTGCACTTTAGCCGCACAATCGTTGATGAGTCCATCGACCAGAACCAGCGTGGCACCATAGCCAATACACATTTCCTTGAAGGCATCGGGCGTGTGGGTGGGCATCACCACAATCGCTTCCAGGCCAGCCCTGGCGCAATAGGCCGCCATGGCCACACCCGCGTTACCGGCAGTAGGAATAATACAGGCCCGCTCACCATTTTCCTTCGCTTTGGCAATGGCCATGCAAAGCCCCCGTGCCTTAAATGACCCGGTTGGATTTACGCCTTCATCTTTCAGGCTGATCTGGTCGAAACCCGCGTTGGCCGCCAGCCGGTTCAGGGGTAAAATGGGGGTGAATCCTTCACCCAGCGTGAGTTGATTTTCGGGCTGAATAACGGGCAAAAGCTCTTCGTATCGCCACATGGATTTAGGACGATTCAGCAAGGCCGATTGAGATACTGCATCCGTATCCAATGCGTACTGGCACAGTAACGGGGCCTTACAGCAGGTTGACAGGGTCTGGCGCACGAGCGCATTATGAACGGAGCCGCAGTGCGAACAGTGCAGGTCTTCCAGAAGTGATGAAGTGATGACGGTATTCACGGTTATATTTTTCCGAAAAATCCCGGTAATCAACGCATGAAGCAAATAGCATTTTGATATGAGTTATTCCCTGTTGGAATAATGCCGCTTTGTGAACTGAATAAAGGTGTTGACCAGTTGGTTGCTCTCCGTTCCTTTTCGCTGAATAAAGTAGAACGTGCGTTGCAGAGTCAGATCCTCAATGGGTACTTCAACCAGTTCGCCAGCGGCCAGTTCTTTAATAATAGCCCGTTTGGGTAGGAAAGCCAGGCAGGTATCGGCCAGAACGAAATTTTTCAGAGCCTCGGTACCGCCTAGTCGGATCAGTACAGGCAATGAGGCCAGACTAATTCCTCTTTTATCCAGTTCGTCATCAATCACCGCCAGCGTACCGGACCCGTTTTCGCGTAGCGCTAATGGAATGGTGGGCAGATCGGCAACAACGAGCGCCTGCCCGCGCAAGGGGCTTTTTCCCGAACACACCGCCAGCACATCGTCGGTCATAAACGGGGTGTAGGTCAGCGTGTTTACCTGCGCCAATCCCTCCACGATACCCACGTCTATTTCGTGCGCCAGCAGGGCGTTCTGAATGTTGTTTGAGTTTCGGTTGAGTACATTGATCTGAAGGTTGGGGTACTGCCGCAGGTAAGCAGACAGCACGGGGGGTAACACGTACAAACTAATGGTGGTACTGGCACCAATAGCCAGTTTGGTAGGGGGCCGGAACGTTTCGCTGAGTTGCTGGATTTCCTGGTGCAGTGATTCCTGCAATTGGCTTGCCTCCAGGAGTTTGTCGTACAATACCTGCCCTGTTTTGGTTAGACTGATGTGGTTACCATGCCGCTCGAACAGGCCCGTTTTGTAAAAATACTCCAGCGACTTTATATGCTTACTAATGGCCGACTGACTAATATACAAGGTCTGACTGGCTTTGGTGAAGCTTAGTAAACGGGCCACTTCCATAAAAATAAGGTGGCGGGACGAGAGCATAATGGGAACTGTTAATGGGCCAGACTGAAGCAGAAGCAGACCAAATGAGTACGGTTGTTTTTACTGGAACAGATGAATCGTGTAATCCAGTAGTTCCGTACCGCCCGATTTTCCGTGTCCCGGAACGACTAGCTTTACCTGTGGGTATTTTTGTTTGAGCTTACTGACCGTACCCGGCCAGGCTAGTACATTAGCATCTTCCAGATTTCCTTTCGTTGCGCCCACTTCTTTTATCAGGCAACCACCAAACAGCGCGTTATCGTCCGGGAAATAGCCGATTACGTTATCCTTCGTATGCCCTTCGCCAAAATACTCCGCGTACACTTTTTTATTGCCAACGGGCAGCGTAAGGGTTTCCTTAAACTCCTTTATGGGTTTAGTAAATTCCTGTCCCTTATTTTTTAGAAGTGCTATTGTTTGGCTGGATGCGTAGGCTGGGATGTTGTGCACGTTGAACGCTTCCAGACCACCCACGCAATCAGCGTGAAAGTGGGTAGGAATGAGAGCTGTCACGTTCGTTTTGAGTACTCCGTTTATGTACTGGATCAGTTCTTCTGAGCTTTTGTTATCAGCGGGAGTATCAAAAACAACGGCCTCTTTGCCATTGACAATAATCATTCCGTTGCAGGCCACCCGACCAAAGCTGTGGGTATTCAGAAAGGAGGTATGAACGTAAACATGATCGGAGAATTTCTGGATACGCAAATCGTCCGACTTATAGACAATTGAGTCCTCTTTCGCCCAAAAATTTGCTTTCGAGGCCAGTTCCCCATCTATTGTACTTCCTTTGCTCAGGTGCGCACCGCTAAGAAACAGGGGCTTGCTCAGGAGCAGGGTTAGAAACAGAACAAGTTTTACCATGATTGTAGCGAGCGGTGTAGTAACGTAGGGAAACGAATAAATAATCCTTTTTGGTAAAATTACGGACAAATTTTCGGGCCTGACTCCATAACTTCATTTGCTGACCGTCAGACCCGAAAAAATCCCTTACCCACGTGCGGGATAAGGGATTTTCTGCTAGTATGAATGACGCTTTACCGGATTGAGACAAGCCGATTAGGCGTGGCAGGCTGTTGGGTGGAGATAGTTACGCTTTGCATGGTAGTTTCTACCCCGTTGGTGATTTCTACCTGATATACGCCGTCTTCCAGTTGGTTTAAATTCAATTGGGTGCGGTAGATCTGGTCGTTTTTACCGAGGTGCTGACTGTACAGCAGCCGACCATCGGCACCTTTCAGACTAATTGATACGGTACCTCCTTTTTCTTTGTCGAGGGCAATGCTCAGTTTGCCACTCTGGGTCATGTAAATACCAGTTTTGTAGGTGGCCACCGTTTTTGTTTTACCGCCAGGGTTGGTTTCGGCCAACGTAACCGATGATGTAACAGCAACGAGCGAAAGGGCTAAAGCGAGGGATTTAATAAGCGTTTTCATGGTGATTATGGTTTTTTGATTGTTTCGATATTTTCCACCGGGCTTCTCCCAGTTGGTGAAACAAAGATATAGGTACTAGCCGGTACTATGCATAACAAACTACCGGAACGGTTTTCCGGCTGGATGAATGGTTATTACACAGGGGTAGTTGAGGGAACGGCTAGTTGGAATGATGCTCGTTAAATCGCAAATTTGCTTTGTAGCTATAATTATATGCCCATTCAGACTTCGGTAGCGAGTATTTTGTACCGCCCGCCCGCCATCCTTGCCAGCTTTCCCAACCTCATTGCCGCCGAAAGCACCCGACACGGGGGAATTAGTCCGGCTCCGTTCGACTCCCTTAATCTGGGAATCAACACCACGGATACGCCAGAAAACGTAGCTGAAAACCGACGGCGCTTTTTCGACGCTATCGGTGCTGGTGCGCATTCCTTCGCGTATGCCAATCAAATTCATGGCACGGACATTTTATACGCGACCGAAGCGGGGCGTTTTGACGAGTACGACGCGTTGATAACCAACCAGCCCGGTTTGCTGATTGGCGTTACCGTTGCCGATTGTGTACCCATCCTTATTTATGACCAGGCTCATCAGGCTGTTGCTGCTATCCATGCGGGCTGGCGGGGAACGGTGGGGGGGATAGTCACTAAAACACTGACCCTAATGCAGCAGCAGTTTGGTACGGTGGCGGGGTCGTGTTATGCCTACGTCGGGACCTGCATTGACGAATGCTCGTTTGAAGTTGGGCCGGAAGTTGCCGAACAGTTTGCCCCAACGTATAAACAAACTAAGTCCGGCACAGGAAAAGTGTATGTTGATTTGAAGGGGGCTAACGTGGCCTGCCTAACCAGCTTCGGTATACCACCGAAGCAGATAGACGTATCGCCTTTCTCGACGGTGATCAATAATAATGACTACTTTTCGTATAGAGCCGAAAATGGGCAAACCGGGCGGATGCTGGCAGCTATCGGGCTGAAAAGCTAAACAATGTCTCCTTATTGGCCGTTAGGTAACTGTTTCTTAAGCAACTTTTCACTTTACACGCAACGGATATGGGAATCTTGGTTTCAATTTTAGTAGGTGCCATTGCCGGTTGGCTGGCTGACCTGGTTTTCAAGCGGTTTTCATTCTCGCTCATCGTTCAGATTCTCCTCGGTATCGCCGGTGGATTTGTTGGCGGTCTGCTATTTGGTCGTGACGGCAGCGTTCTTGATCAGATTCTGACTTCTTTTGTAGGGGCTGTTATCATTCTTGGCATTGCTGCTCTGATAAAAGGCCGCAGCAGCGCGGTATAAATTAAATAAGGCAATAGAGGAAAGAGCGGGGGCAGAGAGAATGGATAAATCTACTTCCCTCTGCCCCCGCTCTTTCCTTTATTGCTCTCCTTTCTTATTTTAGTATTTGTCTGGAGATGACCAGTTTCTGAATTTCGCTGGTTCCTTCGCCAATAGTGCAAAGTTTGGCATCCCGATAAAACTTCTCCGCCGGAAAATCTTTCGTGTACCCATAGCCACCAAAAATCTGTACCGACTCATTCGCCACCCGAACGGCTGTTTCAGAAGCAAATAGCTTCGCCATCGCC
Source organism: Cytophagales bacterium (assembly GCA_038236215.1). Classification (GTDB taxonomy): domain Bacteria; phylum Bacteroidota; class Bacteroidia; order Cytophagales; family Spirosomataceae; genus Spirosoma. The sequence goes on from JBBSTD010000036.1 coordinate 42,537, forward strand.
GACTCTTTGGTTACGGGTTTACCAGCATCTTTTAAATCGGCAGCCTGATAGGTCAGGAGTTTTGCTGCTTCGATCTCGGTAGCCATATCGGCTAATTTGAAACTGATTCCCTGAAAACTGGCAATGGGTTTTCCAAATTGTTCCCGCTCTTTGGCGTACGCCAGGGCTGCATCATAAGCACCGTAGGCAATTCCCAGGCTGAGGGCCGCAATTGAAATCCGGCCACCATCGAGGATTTTGAGCGATTGAATAAATCCTTCGCCCACTTTACCAAGCCGCTGAGCATCCGAAATACGGCAATCCTGAAATAGCATTTCCGCCGTTTCCGAGGCTCTCATGCCCAATTTGTCTTCTTTACGACCACCCGTAAATCCGGGGGTTCTCCGTTCCACTATAAAGGCGGTAGCATTATGGGGAGCGTTTGGCTCGCCGGTTCGGGCAATAACTACGGCTACATTTCCACTTCTACCGTGCGTAATAAAGTTTTTAGCCCCGTTAAGCACCCAGCCGTCCCCGTCCCGAACCGCCGTTGTTCGCATATTGCCCGCGTCAGAACCGGTGTTAGGCTCGGTAAGACCCCAAGCCCCCAGCCATTCGCCGGTGGCTAACCGGGGCAGGTAGGTCCGTTTCTGTTCCTCATTACCGAACATGAGAATGTGATTGGTACAAAGGGAGTTATGCGCTGCCATCGATAAGCCAACTGACCCGTCAATCCGGGATAGTTCGACAATGGCTGCTACGTATTCACGATAGCCCAGGCCCGTGCCACCGTATTCAACAGGGACCAGCATGCCCATCAATCCCTGCTCGCCTAGATGTTGAAACAACTCAGCCGGAAAGCGTTGATCTTCATCCCATTGCCGGATATTTGGCCTAATGAGCCGTTCACCTAGGTCATGTACTGATTTGGCTATTAATTCTTGGTTTTCTACAATTTCGTTTGTCATGAAAGAAGTAATCTGATAAAATATCTTACCTGTGGTTTTTACAAAGTAAGCAATTAAGTTCACCTTTTTTTGCCCCCTGAATCTATTAACTTTTTTTGCCTTTTGTTTTCGCTGTTTCGCTATTTAAACAGGCGAAAAACAGGGTTTCCGTGTCTATTTGGATTGTTTTACCCACCATTGGTTTAATGAGTATAATTCAGTTTAAAGTGTATAAAACTGGTGCGATTGACGAAGTGCTTAAATACCGATAAGTTACTATTGATAAGTTAAGTAGAGGGGGTTATTAAAAAACTTCTATTTTTGTGACATCAGATAAATCTACCAGTCTGTTATAATTGTTGTAAAATTCTTAGTTAATCTATCGATATGAAATTAGCTGTAGTTGGAACTGGATACGTGGGTCTTGTTACGGGTACGTGTTTTGCCGAAACCGGCAACCAGGTGACGTGTGTTGATATTGATGAGCGAAAAGTTGAGAAACTAAATAATAGAATTGTACCCATCTACGAACCAGGATTGGAAACCCTGTTTCACCGGAACGTAGAAGAAGGTCGTCTCCTATTTACGACGAATCTCGAAGAAGGGATTAAAGACGCGGAAGTTATTTTTCTGGCCCTACCTACCCCTCCGGGCGAAGATGGCTCTGCCGACCTGAAATATATTCTGAAGGTAGCCAGCGATCTTGGTCCTATTCTTAGCCAGTACGCTGTTATTGTTGATAAAAGCACGGTACCCGTTGGCACCGCCGAGAAAGTTCATGCGCACATTGCCGATAACGCCAAAGTTGATTTCGACGTTGTCTCGAACCCCGAGTTTCTGCGGGAAGGCGTGGCCGTTGAAGATTTCATGAAGCCCGACCGGGTAGTGATCGGGACGAAATCGGAGCGGGCCAAAGCGGTGATGAACAAACTATACGCACCGCTGGTGCGCCAGGGAAACCCCGTTATTTTTATGGACGAACGATCTGCCGAAATGACAAAGTACGCTGCCAACGCGTTCCTGGCCACCAAAATCACGTTCATGAACGAGATTGCTAACCTGTGCGAGCGGGCCGGTGCCAATGTCGATGATATTCGGCGGGGTATTGGTACGGATAGCCGCATTGGCAAGCGATTCCTGTTCGCAGGTATTGGCTACGGTGGAAGCTGTTTTCCTAAAGATGTACAGGCACTGGCGAAAACGGCTAAAGATTTCAACTACGACTTTAAGGTGTTGAAATCGGTGATGGAGGTGAACGATGAGCAAAAAATCAAGATGATGCCGTTGATCCTGAATCACTTCGGGGGCGACTTGAAAGGGAAGACCATCGCTGTTTGGGGGCTGGCGTTTAAACCCTACACCGATGACATTCGGGAAGCACCCGCGCTGGATAATATCCGGGCATTGCTCGATGCCGGGGCAAAAGTTATCGCATACGATCCCGAAGCGATGGACAATGTTCGTAATCAACTGGGTAATTCCATTACCTACGCGCATACGCAATACGCAGCACTGGATGATGCCGACGCGCTTTTTATCCTTACCGAATGGCCCCTATTCCGCACGCCTGACTTCGACAAGATGAACCTGCTGATGAACAACAAGGTGATTTTCGACGGTCGGAACGTGTATGAACTTGAGCAGATGCGTGAGCAAAACTATACCTATTACAGCGTCGGTCGGGAAGCAGTATTGGCACCGGTCGAGCAGAAAGTATAAAGCAGTTTGTAGTTTACGGTTAGCTGACGCGTCAGTCCCGTCGGGGAACCGCAACCGTAAACCACACGCTATAAACCTTAAACGTAAAGAATGAAACGAATACTAATCACCGGTGGGGCCGGATTTCTAGGGTCGCACCTTTGCGACCGGTTCATTAAAGAAGGCTACCACGTGATAGCGATGGACAACCTCATTACGGGCGACATCCGTAACATTGAGCATCTGTTTCATCTGGCTAATTTTGAATTCTACCATCACGACGTATCCAAGTTTATCCACGTACCGGGTAATCTGGATTATATCCTGCATTTTGCCTCGCCGGCCAGTCCAATCGACTACCTCAAAATACCCATCCAAACCCTGAAAGTTGGTTCACTGGGTATCCACAACTGCCTGGGGCTGGCGCGGGTGAAGGGAGCACGGGTGCTGATTGCCTCCACCTCGGAAGTGTACGGCGACCCAACTGTTCACCCGCAAAATGAGGAGTACTGGGGCAATGTGAACCCCGTAGGACCACGTGGGGTGTACGACGAAGCCAAGCGTTTTCAGGAGGCTATGACGATGGCCTACCATACCTATCATGGCGTGGAAACCCGCATTGTCCGAATCTTCAACACCTATGGCCCTCGTATGCGCCTGAATGATGGACGGGTATTGCCCGCTTTCATTGGACAGGCATTGCGCGGAGAAGACCTGACCGTTTTTGGCGATGGCAGTCAAACCCGCTCGTTTTGCTACGTTGATGATTTGGTAGAAGGGATTTATCGGCTGTTGCTCAGCGATTACGCCTATCCGGTCAACGTGGGTAATCCATCGGAAATCACCATCAAAGAATTCGGCGAAGAGATTATCAAGCTTACCGGCACGAAGCAGCAACTCATTTTCAAAGACCTGCCCACCGACGATCCCAAGCAGCGCCAGCCTGATATTACGAAGGCAAAAGCCATCCTGGACTGGGAGCCTAAAGTGACTCGTGAGGAGGGACTGCGCATTACGTACGATTATTTTAAGAGCTTACCCGAGGAGGAGCTTTACAAAGCGGCTTACCACCGGGAGTTTAACAAACAGTAGCCTGAGTTCGCATGCTGTTTGTTAACCAACAACCTTTTACGGAGGTAACTACCCGAAACAGTAAACGGTTAAAGACTGTAAAAACGATTGGCGAGTCAGGTAGCTCGCCAATCGTTTTTACAGTCTTTCTGCTTTTGCCATCGGCAAGTTATGAGTCTTATGAATCTAACCGAAGTCGAAACAGTTACTACACCACACGTTTGCCCATTTCCTACCGGGTAATAACGCTTTGGTGAAACATGAAACTATCGGTCGAGTATTTACAGGAAGTTTTTCAGGGGCGTTTTGAGTATACACTGTTGGAAGAACTAGCTCAGGCTGGCCAGTTAAAAAACGCTTCGGTTGGGTCATGCCTCATTCGCCCGGGTGAGTTTATCCGTTCCGTTCCCATCATTCTTACGGGTTCCGTTAAAATCATGCGGCCTGACCAGAACGGTCGTGAAGCGTTACTGTATTATCTGGGCGGATTGGATGCCTGTGCCATGTCTCTGACCTGTTGCCTGGGAACCAAGCAGAGCGAAATTACGGCCGTTGTTGAGGAAGAAACAACGATGATTGGTATACCCGTTGAAAAAGTAGATGAATGGATGTGCCGCTTTTCAACCTGGAAGCAATTTGTTTTTCAAACCTACCAGAAACGATTCGACAACCTGCTCGAAACCATCGACGAAGTGATTTTCCACAAACTCGATGAGCGGCTATTGGTTTATCTGCAAAAAAAGGGGGCTAGCTGCCAATGCAGCGTGTTGTCCATCACCCACGAAGATATTGCCCAGGAATTAGTCACCTCTCGTGAAGTAATATCCCGTTTGTTGAAACAGATGGAGAAAAATGGTCAGGTGCAGTTGATGCGAAATAAAATAGTGTTGCTCTAGTATTTGGGCTTTTACCCCGGTAAATGATACGGTGGGAGTCGTATTTCGCTCAAGAAGAGAGTACTATGGAAAATCTGCTTTGACGTATCTTCTTATAAACCGGGGGGCTGGAGAGAGCTACGGGACCATCTTTCGTAACTCCTTCACCATTAGCCTTCCCGCCCGTTCCGACGCGCCTGGTTCTCCCATTTTTTGCAGTACTTCGGCGTAACCGGCCAGCTGTTCCTCCCGACCCGTTTGACCCGGTAGAATAGCGCGTAACTCGGTGGCTATTCGTTCCGGGGTAAGTTCATTCTGAATCAACTCTTTCACCACTTCCCGGTCTGCAATCAAATTGACCAGCGAGATGAACGGAACGGCAATCAACCGCTTGGCAATGGCGTAGGAAATTAACGTTGTTTTGTAGCACACTACCTGGGGTACGTTCAGCAGGGCGGTTTCGAGGGTAGCGGTCCCCGACGTAACCAGCGAGGCTGTTGCTACGTGTAACAGGTCATACGCTGCGTCGTCAACGCGTTTTACCGTGGGGTAATTGGCCAGAAAGTCGTCGTAGAGAGTAGCAGGTAGATTGCTGACGGTGCCCACCAAAAATTGGTAATCGGGGAATTGTTTGGTAACCCGCAGCATAACGGGCAGGATGGCCGTAATCTCCTGATGGCGGCTGCCGGGCAGGAGTGCAACGACCGGCCGATCCGACAGGCCCAGTTTTTCCCGGAAAGCCGGATCTGGCCGGAACTCGGCCAGCGCATCGAACAGCGGGTTGCCTACGTATTCGACCTTAAAGTTGTACCGGGCAAAGAATTCGGTTTCAAAGGGCAAAATCGTGAATAAGCGATCTACGGTTGCTTTGATAGTCAACGCCCGACGCTGATTCCAGGCCCACACTTTGGGCGATATGTAGTAAAAAACAGGAATGCCGTGCCGTTTGGCAAAACGGGCCATGCGCAGGTTGAAACCTGCATAATCGATCAGAATAAGCACATCGGGCCGATGAGCCAGCAAATCCGTCTGGCATTCGCGCAGGTTACGCCGGATCGTTTTCAGGTTTTTTACGACCTCCAGAAAACCCATAAAGGCCATAGTGCGGTAGTGGCACACCAACCTGGCTCCGGCGGCTTCCATTTGGTCTCCGCCATAAGCCCGGAAACTGGACTGAGAATCGTGGGAGTGAATTGCCTGGATCAGGTTGGCACCGTGTAGGTCGCCGGAGCGTTCACCAGCTATCAAATAGTAAGTCATAACCGATAGTGAGTTAGTTAGCCCGGCAGTTAATGAGATAATCAGTCGGTCAGTAGTTAGCTACTGGATTAACTTTTTGACTAATAAACCAGCGAACTGTCTGACTGGTTAACTTAATTCACTCACCAAAATAATCGACGAAGTTCTTCGGGGTTTCGTATAACCGAAGCTGGTGCAAATGCGCATCGGTGACGGGTTCGAGGGCGCGTTCCAGAATCTTCCATATCTCCGTGATGAAGATTTCGCAACTGGCCATTTTACCGTGCATAAAGTCGACATCGAGGTTCAGGTTTTTATGATCTACCTTCTCGATAACGTCCCGCCTGATGATGTCGCCCAGTAATTTCAGGTCGATTACGAACCCCGTATCGGGGTCGGGTTCTCCCTTGACCGTTACGATAAGTTCAAAGTTATGGCCGTGCCAGTTTATGTTCGCACAGGGGCCAAAAACTTCTTTGTTCCGCTCTTCCGACCAGGCTGGATTATAAAGCCGGTGGGCCGCGTTGAAATGTTCAATTCGATTGATATAGACCATTCGTCTGGTTTAGATGGGGCGGTTTCCAGAAACGCCGGTTTGAAAAATAAGCTACAAAGATACGAACGGAATGACCCTCCGTAAAATAGAAAAGTCTATGTATATATATGACGCTAGGCGGCATTGTACCTCGTATTGGAAATGTGCAATTTAATCCCTAAATATCCTATTCTATTCTCTGATATAAAACCTGTATCTTTACAGCCGGTTTTACTTAGTTTTAAGTGCTAGTTAGCTAGTTACCAATACGAACACGTTTACGACTACCAGTTTATGATCATCGTTACGGGAGCCGCCGGCTTTATTGGGAGCTGTTTAATCAGCAGGTTGAATCAGGAAAATTTCAATTTCATTATTGCTGTCGATGACTTTTCGCACCCCGAAAAGGACGCAAATCTGGCCGGTAAACGTATTCAGGAACGGGTAGATCGGGAGGTTTTCTTCGATTGGCTCGATCAGAATTATCAGGAGGTAGAGTTCATTTTTCACATTGGTGCCCGTACGGATACCACGGAATTTGACCGGCAGATTTTCGAGCACCTGAACGTCGAATACTCCAAACAAATCTGGAACCGCTGCATCGAGTACCAGATACCAATGGTGTACGCTTCTTCGGCCGCTACTTACGGCCTGGGTGAACTGGGCTATGATGATAATGAATCACTTATTCCGCAACTGAAACCGCTCAATCCGTACGGCGATTCGAAGAACGAGTTCGACATTTGGGTGCTGGAACAGGAGCGGAAACCCTTCTTCTGGGCCGGGCTGAAGTTCTTCAATGTATACGGCCCCAACGAGTACCACAAAGGCCGGATGGCATCCGTTATTTTCCATGCGTATAACCAGATACGGCAGTCAGGTGGGATGAAGTTATTTCGTTCGCACAATCCTGATTTTGCCGATGGGGAGCAAATGCGGGATTTCGTTTACGTGAAAGATGTGGTGGACGTTTGCCTGTTTCTGATGCACCATCGCAGGAATTCCGGCATTTATAACCTCGGTAGCGGCAAAGCCCGTACCTTCCTCGATCTGGCCAAAAACACGTTTTATGCCCTCGATCTGGAACCCCAAATCGACTTCATCGACACTCCCGTCGACATACGCGATAAATACCAGTACTTCACGCAGGCGAATATGTCAAAGCTTCGTTCCATCGGGTATCAAAAACACTTCTACACTCTCGAAGATGGTATTGCCGATTATGTGAGGAATTACTTAAGCAAAGACCAGTATTTGTAAGTCGTCAGGCTATTCCTACTCCCAAATCACCTCGATTACTTCCTTCTTTAAATCGACCGTCGTCTGTTTTTCGCCATTCGACCGGCGCAGCGTGAGTTTGCCGTTGTTCACTTTGCCCGCTTCCTGATTCAGGACGTGCGTGGCATCTTTCTTGTGAAATATCGATACAATAGCCTCCGCTGTCTCAACCGGTAACGTCAGTGTTTTACCGGTGGCTTTCACCGACCGGGCCGTTGCTGGCGCGTCCTGATTTCGAAGCAATGCCAGTGCTCGCGATGCCTGTGGTACACCGTAGCCAATGTAGTTGTTGCCGTATGGGTACAGGTGTGATGATTTTTCGATGATATCCATCACCTGTTTATTGGTCAGTTTGGGGTTTGCCTGCATAATACAGGCGGCAAAGCCCGTAATAACCGGTGCCGATAACGAGGTGCCGTACAGCGAAAAACACGATACATTCGGTTTTAGATAAGGCAGTTCTTCCGGCCCGATGCTGCTGTAGCCAATGCGATTCCAAAGTCGCCCGTTGGTAGCTCCAATCGCCAGTACACCCTGCGCATCGGCAGGGGTGCTGATGATGCGCCACGACCGGTCTTCGCCTTCGTTCCCGGCGGACACGATAATGAGAATACCTTTTTTGTCGGCGGCAATCTGGGCCGCCTTACTAATCAGGCTCGTATGGCCATTCATCTGGCTGGGTTCGTAGTTTTCCTTCGGGTTGCTCATGCCCTTGGCGTAACCCAGTGAGGTATTGATGAGCCGCACACCCAGGCTGTCCATCCATTCCATGGCCGATACCCAGTTATCTTCTTCGCCCCGGTACTCGCGGTTTCCCTGGTCGGTGCGGGCGAGGTAAAACGTCGCATCGGTGGCCATGCCAAACTGGATGTTTTCAGTTGGGTCATTGCCCGCAATGGCGGCCATGACCTCCGTACCGTGAAAATCGGACATGGTTTCGAGGGTGCGGAACAGGTTGTCGTGCGTTTTCTTTTCGTTGACGTAATCACGCACCCGCTTCACCCCGTCGCGGGCAAATACATGTTTGAGCGAACTGGCCGAATCGGCCCCGAAAAAACCAGCATCGATAATGCCAATGTTGACAAAGCGCCCCGTTAAACCGGCCTGCACAAAATCGGGAGCCTGAATCTGGGTGAGTACCGGAGCCATCTGCGGATTGGCTGGCAACCCGAGAGACGTGACGACAATAGCGGGGTCGATAACCTGAATCTGTTTGACGAAAGGCATAGCCGAAACCCGTACGTATTGCTCGGTGGTTAACCGAACCGAAACCGCATTTAGCCAGCGCGACTGACAAACGGGCTGGATGCCCGCCTGTTTTAGCTGAGTCAGATAGGTCGTTGAAACGGGCAAGTCCGTTTCGTCAATCGGTAACTGCTGCTGTTGCCGTTGAATGATGGATTGCTGCGACAGAGCTGGAGTCGATGCCTGTTCTTTGTCACGAAGCAGCACCCAGTACTTGGGAGCGTTGGGCTGGGCCGCACCAGGCTGGGCCACAGCAAACGAGACGAAAAGGCAGAAGAACAGGGTTATTTGACGCATCAGAATAGGTTTAGGCAGAAAATGAGCAGGGCCTTTCGGCAAAAAGCTGCTGACAGACTAAACACAAAAACCCGTAGATAGTGTTGTGGCTTTTGAGTTTATTTGCAAAAATAAAGAATAATCAGAAAATCAGCCTCAACCGTCGGACGCATGCGTTATTTGCCCATTGATAATCAGCTTTTCACCACTAATCGTCAGCGTCTTACTCAGCTGCTGAAACCAAAATCACTGGTAGTCCTCAATGCCAATGACATAATGCCGACAAATGCCGACGGTACGATGACCTTTCGGCAAAACAATGACCTTTTTTACCTCAGTGGTGTCGATCAGGAAGAAACCCGACTGGTGCTTTTTCCTGAACACCCCGACCCAAAGTTTCGGGAACTGCTGTTCCTGCGCGAAACCAGCGAACTTATTGAAATATGGGAGGGGCACAAATTGACCAAGGCTGAAGCGGAGAAGGTGACCGGTATACCGCAGAAGCAAATTTACTGGTTGAATCAGTTCGAGACCATCTTTATCCAGTTGGTCTATGAAGCCGATTTTGTGTATTTGAACACCAACGAACATACCCGGGCGGGTGTGGCGGTGCAAACCCAGGATGCCCGGTATGTAGATGAGTTCCGGCAGAAATACCCGCTCCACCAGCTGATACGGCTCGCTCCACTCATGCATCAGTTGCGGGCCATCAAACAGCCGCAGGAGTTGCCCCTCATTCAAACAGCCATCGACACAACGGAAGCTATGTTCTGCCGACTGTTAACGTTCATTAAACCAGGCGTTTGGGAGTATGAGATTGAGGCTGAGATGATGCACGAATTCCTCAAAAACCGTTCACGGGGGGCGGCTTATAGCCCAATTATTGCCTCCGGGGCCAATGCCTGCGTGCTGCATTACATCGATAACAGTGCCCAGTGCAACGATGGGGACGTTATCCTGCTCGATATCGGCGCGGAGTACGCCAATTACAATGCCGATATGACTCGCTCAGTGCCCGTAAACGGTCGGTTCACTCAGCGGCAGCGGGCGGTATATGATGCGGTGCTGCGGGTAATGAATGAAGCAACCCAGATGCTGCGGCCCGGCAACCTGTGGGACGATTACCACCGGGAGGTAGGTAAGGTGATGGAGTCTGAACTGATTGGTTTGGGACTACTGGATAAGGCGGAAGTGGCCAATCAGGACCCCGATACCCCTTTATACAAAAAATATTTCATGCACGGCACCTCGCACTTTCTTGGTCTCGATGTACATGACGTAGGCAATAAATACCGGAAAATGGAACCAGGGATGGTGTTTACGGTAGAGCCGGGAATTTATATACGCGAGGAAAAATTAGGCATTCGACTGGAAAATAATGTGCTGCTAACGGAATCAGGCAATATTAACCTGATGGCAACTATTCCGGTCGAAGCCGATGCGATTGAAGAGTTAATGAATCGGTAATGTCAGGCAGGCAGAGTAACATCTGCCTGTTTGGTGTTTTCGCGTTCGAGGGCGATGCTCAGGCTTGAATAAATCCGACGGATAGCCTTCTCCAGCCGTTCCCAGCCCGCATCGGAACGGAGGTCAATGTCGCCGATGTGGTCGCGCTGGTCGCTGGTGAGCACAATGTGCGTAACGGCCGCCACCATCAGGCTGGTGATAGCTGTGGGGTCAAAATCAGCATAAGGCGCCAGCTTGCTCACCATGTTACTGTACGACTGATCGCGAAAATCGGCCAGTCGGCGGGCCAGCTCGGTACCTCCGTTCGACATTTCCCAGCGGATCAATTCCTGCGATGATTTACGGCTTCGAAACTCGCGCATAAACTGAATCGTGTACTCCGACCAGGCTTTGCTGCGCGCTTCGGGAGCCAGGTTATTAGGCACCGAATCCAGGAATTTTTCGTTGAACATCGACAGGAAGAATCCCCGCTGTACGTACGCTTCTAGCAAACCATTCCAGCCACCGAAGTACCGATAGATAAGTACTTTATTAACACCCGCGCGGTCGGCAACGGCATTGATTCCTGCTTTGTCGGTACCCCGTTCGGCCATCACATCGCCCATAGCACGCAGAATGCGTTCCATGGTCATCTGGCGGTTTCTGCGCTTAACAACTTTCATAGGATTGTATATTTTTTAGTTCGTATCAGGTTTATTCATAGTGGGCAACGCTACTGATTCACCGGTCTGTAAACAATAGTTACAAATATGGGTATTAGGCACTATGTTGTCAACCATTCTCCTGAAGTTTGTAACAATACTTAGCTAAAGGGAAAAGTAGACTACGTAGTAAACGCAGGTCATGTATAACACCGGTATAATTACGGTGGAGATGACAAAAAAAGCCTTTTGGGGTCGTAAATGACCTGGTTTTGTGGTAACTGATTTCCTGATTGCTGGTTGATGATAAGGCCATCAGAGTAAGCACCGGAAGCAGAATCAGCGATTATCGCTCTGGATAAGAGTCAACCTGGTCGGCCAATTCCTGAATGGCCTCCTGCAACTGGTCCCGGCTTAGAAAAATAGCCATTTCCATCGGGAAATCGGGGTATTTGTGCCACGAGGGAGTCAGGTCATGATCCAACTGAATTTGCAGGCGAAACGCATCATTAGGCAACACCTTTGCGTCCAGGCTCAGGCCCGGCTCCGAAAAGCTAAGGGTCAGGTGATTGGTCGCTTTCGTCCAGAGTAGCTGTAATCCACTCAACAAACGACGGATTTCCCAGGTTTGCAGGGGAGCCGAATGCGTATCGGACTTCTGTCCCCACAGCGTCGAAAACCGGCACTGCAGCCGGTTGCGGTCCCGCCAGGTTTTGGTGGTGGTACTGTAACCTAAAATAGCTAGTTCAAACGTAGCGGTCGAGTCGGAGGAAGAGGTGAATTTCATGCTGAGTATCGTTTGGGAGGAGTCTTGTCTACTTAACAAATATACTAAGAGTATGTTTTGGATAGGATAAAATTGAGAGTCTGTCGTATCTTGGAGTTACCAAGCTACCAAGATTA
>JBBSTD010000037.1:0-54118 GCA_038236215.1 Cytophagales bacterium
AATCACCAGCGGCCTCATCAATCTTTGGGCTACCGCACACCAGCTAAAGTCTTGGTGGAAGGGGAAGAAAAACAAAATAAATGTATCAACTAACCATTCCGTTTGGCCGGATGGTGGTACAAAGAATGGGGTACACTATAGCAGATCCGATTAGAGGGAATTGAAGACGTTGATGTACTTAGCAAAATACATATTGATACTCAAGAATTATATCAATTAAAACATACGTCAGAATCACTCACTGCCAGTAAGATTTGGGATTTCAACGTTCTGCAGAATTTTGCAGAGGCTTACCTTCTCAATAAGAAAGCCACGTTTGTGATTGTAACTAACCAGCCTACGAAAGATGTCAAGCTGGCCTTCTTAGATGGTTCGGATATTGATGAACAATCATACAAACATTGGCAAAATAAGTTCGATAAATTTCAGGGTGAGAGCCGCGTTACCAATTGGGATTGGAAGCTATTTGATTTGCGTACCTTTTTAAAGTCCATTACGATTCAAATTATTGATAGGGCAACATTACACACCGAAACCGAAAAATTGATTATACAATACTTTAAGTTAACGAACTCGACATACTCTATCTATCTCAACGCCCTGTTTCAACTTTTTTTTCAAGTGTCGCGGGAAGGGGGAATAATCGACCGTCAAGGGATATTAAGTCTAAAGCAATATGTGCAGGATCAGCAAGCATTGGGCGTAATCAATCCTGCTATCCAGCAGCGATTGATTACGCCGGTTGATTTTACCGCTAAAACTGTCAGGGATTATGCAAGTTACTTCGACGGTCAGCCAGCCCAACCCGTACATATTGCTACTGGTTTACCAATTCCCCGACCGAAATTAGAACGGCAAATCTTGGAACATTTGGAGGAGTTTGATACCGCTGTAATTAAATCATCAAGTGGGCAAGGTAAATCAACATTAGCTTGGCGCGTAAGTCAAACTCTACACCAATGCGGCCGTCAAATTTATCAACTGCATACCTGCCCGACTGCTGAATCAGCCGGTGGATTGGTTGAATTTTTAGAAACTAGGGTACGCATTGGTGAAGCACCTATTGTAGTGATCGATGGGCTATCAGCAAGGCACACAGAATGGGCTGAATTTGCCAGTAGGCTAACGGATTTGCCGGTGCAGTTCATTGTAACTACACGTGAGGAGGACTGGGTACGTTTTGGCAGAGAAGCTTACCGTGTTCAAACGGGTGAGCCAATCAAACTGGACTTTAATCAAACGGAAGCCAAACATATCTACGAAGAGTTAAAGCGTTATAAGCGAACACATCCCGCTTGCGGGCATTGGCAAGCCGCTTGGGAGCGAGTACATCAGCGCGGGTTACTGATGGAGTACGTTTATCTACTCACTCGTGGAGAGATGTTGCAGCAACGGCTTTCATCTCAACTCGCTTTACTGAATGCAGAGAGGGATGGGGCTGCTAAGCTTGCTATACTACGATTAATTGCTACGGCTCATGATATTGGTATTTTATTGCCGACTAGTAGATTACGGCAATATGTTAAGTCACATTTTATTTTACAAGGTGATTTAGGCGAACTTTTGCGCCAATTGGAGGCAGAGTATTATGTCCGATTTGACCAATATTATGTTGAAGGATTACACCCCGTTCGATCGAATCACCTAATAATATTATTACATCAGTCTGAGCCTGTTAGCGAAACACTACTCGAACTGGCCACACTCATTGAACCAGAGAATTTGATTGCATTCGGTAGAGCAATTCCTCAGCGGGTAGAGGAAAGGGAACAAAGTATATTTTACGAAAGCTTAGCTACTTTATTAAAACCAGCTATCCCTGATGATTTATCAATGCTTTTGTTGGGTATTTATCAGGGGGAAGTAGAAATACACCGCCAAAAGCACCGTGTGTTATGCAAAAGTGTGTTCGAGAAGGGAGGGTACGAATTTTTTGCAATGTCTACTATCCCCTATCCCCATGAGAATGCCGACCCTGTAGGTGTCGTACAACAAATGACAGATGATCCCGACCATCATTTAATAGGGGCAATTCGTGAATTACCAGCTTTATTAATTCAACAGACGTCAATACGTTGGCTACTGCCAGTTATTCACAAGCAACTACTCTATCAGCAGGTATCACTAGGGCAAATGGGACAACTACTAAATTGGTTTGCTCTATTTCATTTACAAATTGATTTACCCCATGATGATGAAATACTTGTTTGGCTAAAAAAGCATGAGAGGAAAACTGGCTATGATTTCGTACTAGGTCTTGGAGCCATTCAGGCTAAAGGTTTTAACGATTTTGTTAACCAACATAGGGAGGAAATAATCCATTGGCTCAAACGTAAAACAGGGGCATTAAAAATCGAATCTGATGGAGACCGCGTGCAAATAGAGTATCTTTTAACGGATGAAAAAATCGACCGAGCAAATGACAAGAGCGTAGAGATAATTGATATTGTTCACGCTTGGCTGCCTATGTTTCAGACTTACGAGACAAATGCGCTGGTTTTTCCTTATCCAAACGAAGAGATTACCAGTATTGTGCGTCAGGACGCTCACAAGACTCTGTCACCCAAAGCTATCTTTAATCCGCTGATTGTAAGCCTTAACCGTTCTTGGCGGGATTCTTTACTGGAACCCTATCGGGCGGAATCCGTATACGGTTGGCAACTTGATACTATCACACTTCGTAAAAAGTCTTTAGACTGTGCTCGTTTATGTTACCAATTGATGGAGTTAATGCTGCAACGGAAATCAATGGAGCGTCCATTTAAAAAAGCAGTTCATGACTGGGATAAATGCATAGATGCATTCTCGTCTGCTGATAACACAATGCCAATTTTTCCATTTGCAATGAACGCCTTGATCGAGAATGAAGAAATATTAACGCAACCGAGAAAATCAGTTAGAGATTGGATTTCTCACATTCGCAACTGTTATCGGCAGTTCGCCGGACTGTTTGGAATTGATAAACCAGAAACTCGGCGATTAGCGTTGTTGAATTTACGACAGGCTAACGTTTGCCTACCCAAAATGCAAGAGTCGTTTTCCACAATTGCAGAACAGACTATATCTTATTTTGATACGACCGATTTAGAAAAGCAGGAGATATATTGGTATGGTCGATTGCGAAGAGCCGCTATTTATTATGGTGAACACGTTATTGAGTGGTCCTTTGAAGCCGTGAGCGATGTTGCTGTGACTATCGCTGCACATTGGAAAAGTCAGCAAACATCCCGTTACCACAATCTTTTAGCTTGCCTTGACAGTTTTGCCGAATTAACTGGCTATACTATTTACAAACCTGATGGATTGGTTGACGAGGAACTGGTTACTTATGCAATTGTTGGTATTGAAGGCCTAACGGCGAATGAAATAGAGGAAGATTTTGTAATGTTCGTTGCCAGTTTGGCAAGTATTAGTTTGACAGACGTAGATTTTCTAACTGTGGTTGTTTGTAAAGAAAGAAAAGCTGTGGCTGGGTTTCGCTTCAATCGTAGTTTTTTTGAGAAAGTGGCTAAACTTTTAGACGGCAAAGAAGAGGACATTTCAACGTCAGATGCACCTATCCCAATTATTTTGAATGCAGACGCTATCAAGACCCTACCAGATGTAATCTGGACGGAGCCCGCTTCGCATCCTATTGGTAAATCAATTACCAACCTCTATCAAACATTATGGATTTTGATAGAAACTATTGAACGTTATCAGGTGATAAGTGAGGTTGATAAAGAATGGAAGGAGGAACAGATAAACGACTACAGACAACAAGCTGAAAACTACTTGAATCAGATTACAAAAAGCCAGTTTATTAACGTGGTGAATAGAATTGAGCCGTGGAGTATAGATGTGTTAACTTGTCCTTCTAATTGGTCCGGAAAGTTATTGGCCGAACATCTTATTGATACTGCCAACTTGTTAGTCGAAGAACGACAATAAAAGAAATTCCGCTGTGGCTATCTTTATGAAGGTAGCCACAGCGGAGTAAAATTGAAACACTGAAAATTAGCCATTTTATTCATCAGTGTGTCCGTATGTAATGACTAAATTGTTAATGCGGTGACTGATGACGTTGGTAATGGTGGCAGAAATTTAATGGGAGCCGGTAGGAAGTTGGACTCATTACCCCCGCATACTGGCCCGGCGCAGACGGTCATTGATGGCTCCGCCCAATCCCCGGTTGGGGACCTGTTCGGCGTAGATGGTGTCAATGGGTAAAGAGTCCAGCGTTCGCAGGTGGGCGAAGAGATTTTTGGCCGCTTCAGTCAAATCGCCGGTGGGGGAGAGGATACGCTGAAAATCGGGATTGATACCGCCGAAAGGCTGCCGGAAGGCCAGCGCACCGACGCGTTCTGCGGGTTTTGGACTCTCGCCCGGTGCCAGAAGTATCAGCGGTTTTCGGGGTGCGTAGTGACTACTGAGCATCCCCGGCGCGGCTGGATTTGAGGTAGAATGCGTCCGTACCGAAACGGGGCCAACAACTGCTTCAATCTGTTCCAGGGCCATACCGCCTAATCGAAACACTATGAGCTGGTCATTTTCGAACCCAACAATGGTAGATTCAAGCCCAATGTCTGCCGAACCACCATCCAGAATATAGGGTATCTGATTACCCAACTGATCGGCTACGTGTTGCGCACTAGTGGGGCTGATGTAGCCAAACGGATTGGCACTCGGTGCCGCCAGGGGGAAGTCGAGCGACCGCAGCAGACTAAGCGTCAGCGGGTGCCTTGGAATGCGAATCGCTACGGTTGGCAGACCTGCCGTAACGAGGTCAGGAATCAGGTCGCGTTTGGGCAGGAGTAGCGTAAGGGGGCCGGGCCAGAACGTTTCGGCCAGCCGCCGGGCCGGTTCGGGGATGTGGGTAACGAAGCGGTCAAGTTTGTTGAGGGAGTCCGTATGGACAATGAGCGGATCGAAGGAGGGGCGATTTTTCACCCGGAAAATCATCAGAACGGCATCCGGGTCAAGGGCGTTACCCGCCAGGCCGTAGACGGTTTCGGTGGGAATACCGACCACGTTGCCTGCTTCCAGAAATGCTTTTGCTGCCGTTATATCCGTACCAATCTGTGCCATTCGGTCTTAGGTTACGGTTTTAGGTTTACGGTTTTTTGGTTGGCTGACGCGAGAGTTGTTGATGCGTCAGCCAACCAAAAACTGTAAATCTAAAACCGTAGACCAGATTAGTGGTCTCCGCCGTGTCCGTGAACGTGCCCGTGCGCCAGTTCGTCTTCAGTGGCTTCCCGAACCTCCATAATTTCAACGTCGAAAAATAGATTCTGGTCCGCTAGTGGATGGTTGGCGTCAACGGTTACGAATTCGGGGTCAACTTCTGTGACGGTAATAACCTGTCCTTCGTTGGTTTCAAACTGCATACCTACTTCAATTTCCTGCCCGCCGAATGCCTGGCGGGGTACTTTTTCCAGTAAAGCGGGGTCGCTTACCCCGTAGCCTTTTTCGGGCGAAACCTCAATCTGAAAATGATCGCCCGTACTGTGTCCTTCCAGTCCGTCTTCCATGCCTGGAATCAGGTTGCTGGCGCCATGCAGGTAGTAGAGCGGATCGCTACCCTCACTGGTATCCAACACATTGCCTTTGCTATCACGTAGCGTATAGTGTATACCCGCTACTGTATCTTTTGCTATAATCATGGTATTTTCTGCTGCTTTTTTTTCTTTACTACAACAACAGAACGGGCAAAGTTACTTTTGATCAGGGCATAATTTTTTGAAAGATGGATTTATTCCGGCAATTCGGTCAGCGATTTGTCGACGGGTTCATCGGCGAATCCTTTGGGCTCGTTATCGAGCGTAGCGCGGACTTTTTCCATAAACGACTTTATTTTCTGTAGTTTACTGATGTAGCGGGCGTTCTCCCGTTTCCGTTCATCGCGTTGTTTCAGGTGTTCGCGGGCGCCGGGAAGCGTGAACTTCTGCCGGTCAATCAGGTCCAGAATCTCCGTAAGGTGGTCGATGTCGGCCTGGACGTAAATACGGTCGCCGGAACGGTTTTTCTTTGGCTGGAGCGTTTTGAACTCCTTTTCGTAATAACGAAGCTTGGAGGCATTGATGCCGAATCGCTCGGCTACTTCTGTGATGCTATAATACAATTTGCCGCTGCCTTCCATCCTACAAACTTGCTGACCTTCGGGTAAACCTGCAAGTTTTTGGCGTAAATTTGTCGAAGTAAAAAAAGTCGTAAGTCGTAGAACGGGGCCGCCCGTGCGGTCGAAAGTGACATGACTCCTACAACTTATGACCGTACGGGCGGCCCCGTTCTGCAACTTTCAACTGTATTATGACTTCCCACGAAATACGTCGGCACTTTCTCGAATTTTTCCAATCCAAACAACACCTGATAGTCGCTTCGGCCCCGCTGGTTGCCAAGAATGATCCTACTCTGATGTTCAACAACTCAGGTATGGCCCAGTTCAAGGATTTTTTCCTCGGTAACGGCACACCCCCATCCAAACGGGTGGCCGATACCCAAAAGTGCCTGCGTGTATCGGGAAAGCACAACGACCTGGAAGATGTAGGGTTCGACACCTATCACCACACAATGTTCGAGATGCTCGGCAACTGGTCGTTTGGGGATTATTTCAAAAAAGAAGCCATTGAATGGGCGTGGGAGCTGCTTACTGAGGTGTATGGCTTGCCCAAAGACCGGCTCTACGTATCGGTTTTTGAGGGCGACAAGAAAGATAACGTTCCCTTTGACCAGGAAGCGTTCGATCTCTGGAAACCCATCGTGGGCGAAGACCGGATTATTTACGGTAACAAGAAGGATAACTTCTGGGAGATGGGCGAAACCGGTCCCTGTGGACCCTGCTCCGAAATTCACGTCGATTTACGGACGCCGGAAGAAGTAGCCTTAACATCGGGTAAGGAACTGGTCAACGCCGACCATCCGCAGGTGGTGGAAATCTGGAACCTGGTATTTATGCAGTTCAACCGAAAGGCCGACGGTTCGCTGGAGCCGCTACCCGCGCGTCACGTGGATACGGGTATGGGGTTCGAGCGGTTGTGCATGGCCATTCAGCAGAAACGGTCGAACTATGATACTGATGTATTTACCGGAACGATTAAGGTTATCGAAGAGATTTCAGGCTTGGCTTACGAAGCAGGAACCAGCAAGCAAGATGTGGCCATGCGCGTTATTGCCGACCATATCCGGGCGGTAGCCTTCGCCATTGCCGACGGACTGGTGCCGAGCAACGCCAAAGCGGGGTACGTAATCCGGCGGATTCTGCGCCGGGCCATCCGCTATGGGTACTCGTACCTGAATCTGACCGAGCCGTTTATGACCAAACTTGTGCCCACGCTGGCCCTACAGTTTGCCGACGTATTCCCCGAATTAAACGCCCAGCGCGATTTTGTGGCGACCGTTATTCGGGAGGAAGAAATTGCGTTTTTCAGGACATTATCTCAAGGTATATTGAAATTCGATAATTATACCCGGAAGGACAGCGATCTCTTGCTAGTTGATAATATGAATTCTGATCCAGAAATCGTATCCAACATGCATGAAAGGTATTCGACGGAACGCGAAAAGAAGGTTATCTCTGGCCAATTTGCTTTTGACTTAAATGACACGTTTGGCTTTCCAATTGACTTGACGGAATTACTTGCGAAAGAAGAAGGCTGGACTGTAGATGTAGAAGGATTCCAGAAAGCGTTGCAGGAGCAGAAAACCCGGTCGCGGAAAGATGCCACCTCATCGGCAGGTGACTGGATTGAACTGGCCGAAACGGACAAGATTGAATTCGTTGGGTACGACCAGCCCGAAACGGAAGCCCATGTGGTGAAATACCGCAAAATCCAGAACAAGCAGGGCACGCAAATACAGGTCGTGCTCGATAAAACGCCGTTCTACGCCGAATCGGGCGGTCAGATTGGTGATACGGGCACCCTGCGCCTGTTCGTCGGGCCAGACGAAATTGGTTCGCTCACGGTGCTGGATACGAAGAAAGAAAATGACCTGGTCATTCACATCGTGGAAGATATACGCGGAATCGATGAGCTACTGACCGAAGCCAGTTCAGTTTATGCGACCGTCAATATTCAGCGTCGCGCCCTGATTGCCAGCAATCACTCGGCCACGCACTTGTTGCATTCCGCCCTGCGCGAGGTGGTCGGTACGCACGTAGCCCAGAAGGGTTCGTACGTTGGCCCCGACGCCCTGCGTTTCGATTTCTCACACTTCAGCAAGGTGACGGATGAGCAACTGACCGAAGTAGAGCGGATTGTAAACGAGAAAATTCGGGAGAACATCAAACTGGATGAGAAGCGAAACGTACCCATCGGGCAGGCCAAAGCATTAGGCGCTACCGCCCTGTTTGGTGAGAAATACGGCGATTTCGTCCGCGTAATCACCTTCGACCCCAGCTACTCGGTAGAGCTCTGCGGAGGGACGCACGTACCGGCCACGGGCCACATTGGGCTGTTCAAGTTCACCAGCGAAGGGTCCGTGTCGACGGGCATTCGGCGGGTGGAGGCCAAAACCTCAGCCGGTGCTGAAGCCCTGATTAACGAACAGATGGTTGTGGTCTCGGAATTGAAAGAGTTGCTGAAAGCCCCTAAGGATATCGTAAAAGCGGTGCAGTCGCTCCTCGATGAGCGGACCGCGTTGCAGAAACAGGTCGAAGCCCTGCAAAATGAGAAAGTTCAGCAATTGAAGAATCAGTTGCTAGAGAAGATTGAAACGGTCAACGGCCACTCTAGACTCGTTGAGCGGGTGGACGTGCCGAACGCTGACGCGCTTAAGCAACTGGCCTATGACCTGAAAGCTAAAGTCGATAACCTCGCCGTAGTGCTGGGTGCCGATATTAATGGCAAACCACAACTAGCCGTAATGTTGCCCGATTCGCTGATTCAGGGAAAGAAGATGAATGCGGGTCAGGTGGTGAAAGAACTCGCCAAAAATATAAAAGGGGGCGGTGGCGGTCAGCCCTTCTTCGCCACGGCGGGTGGTACTGATTCGTCCGGGCTGGATGCCGCCCTGGCCCAAGGTAAAGAGTTGTTGGGATAAAAAAACAGGACAGTGATAAGACAGAGTCTTTCTCTAGTTAGGTACAAAATGAAATTCTATGGCTACTAAAATTCCTGGCTGTTGGTTCCTGCGTACCACTAGACTCGTAGTCATAGTGAGTATGACTATGGTACTGATTTCCTGTACGGATGACATCCGCGAAACAAGCCAAAAGCGGTTTATGAGTATGGTAAAGGACAAGGAAGTTTATCGGATTGCCATTGTCAATAATAAATGGGTTGAGATACATCTAACGCCTAATGCCTTGGCGAGTGATAAGTATCAGGCTTATTTCAGCGATAAAATGCAGCATAAAAGGCCTCAGTTTAAATTCAAAATTACCTCTGAACAGGTACTCCGTGATGACTTGTTGAAACTAAATCCGACTTTGCCCATTACCAGCGAAAAACGTAACTTGTTCGAGTCTAATTCGTGATTATTAAGTTGTCACCCGGAAGCTTTAAACTAAGATTTCGTCATTAATTTTCAACCCTATAAGGTCTTTGAGACCTTATAGGGTTTTTTGTAAAATCATGACCAACCAACCCATTGGTATATTCGACTCTGGCTACGGGGGCCTTACTGTGTTGCGTGAGATTGTTCATACGCTCCCGCAGTACGATTATCTGTACCTCGGCGATAATGCCCGAACGCCTTACGGCACCCGTTCCTTCGATACCGTGTATCAGTACACGCTGGAGTGCGTCCGGCACCTGTTCGACCGGGGTTGTCGACTGGTGATACTGGCCTGCAACACGGCATCGGCCAAAGCCCTGCGCAATATTCAGCAACTTGATCTACCTACGCTGGCGCCCGGACTGGACGGACCAGATAGACGGGTGCTGGGCGTGATTCGGCCAACGGCGGAAGTAATTGGTACGTACTCCAAAACCGGTCAGGTCGGCATTCTGGCCACGCGGGGAACCATAACCTCGGAGTCGTATCGGGTGGAAATTGAGAAGTTCTTTCCGGACTTACAGGTGTTTCAGGAAGCCTGCCCGATGTGGGTACCGCTGGTTGAAAACGGCGAGTACAACAGCCCCGGCGCAGATTATTTCGTACAGCAACACATCGACCGACTGATGGCGCAATCGCCGGATATCGATACCATCCTGTTAGCCTGCACTCATTACCCGCTCTTGATAAACAAGATTCGTCAGTATACGCCTGATAATGCCACGATTTTGACGCAGGGCGGCATTGTGGCAGATAGCCTGGCCGACTACCTGATCCGCCACTCCGAACTGGAACAGCAAATTAGTCAGCACGGCAACCGCACTTTCCTGACCACCGACTCCACCGACGATTTTGACCGACAGGCCACCGTTTTCTACGGCGAGCCTGTTCGATCGGAGCAGGTGTAACTCACCGTTTCCGTCAGCGGGCGAATTAATTCGCCCGCTGACGGAAACGGCGTCTGCTTGCGGATATTTACGGAAACGACCGGAAATATTCGGGTTACCCCATCCCCTAACTGAATCATCCTGGTTTTACCCTAGTACCAGTCCGGCTTCGGCCAGTTGTTGGCGCGTCGATGCGTAACCGATGTGGTGAATACATTGCATGCCCAGCGTACCGGCTACTTCCGTAAACATCAGCCGGTCGTCGATGTAAATGACCTGCGCGGGGTCAAGTTGGGCGATGTCGAGGGCTAGCTGGAAAATATCGGTGTCTGGTTTGCGGAAGTGAGCGTAGCAGGACGATACAAAGGCATCAAAAAAGTTACCCAGCTCAAAGCGCCGGATTCGGTGCTCGTTAATTTCCCGCCCTTCGTTGTTCACTGCCATCAGTTTCAGGCCATGCTGTGCTTTGAGCTGGCAAACCAGGTCGATCATATCATTGAACGGCTCCGACTGATCCATAATGAATTGCGTGAACTCGGCGCGGGTATAGGGGCGGGGCTGGTAAAAAACAATCCGGCTCAGGTACTCGTCCAGGCTTAGTTTGCCCGATTCGTAGGTGTCGAAGGTCAGGTGGTGCCGCTCGTTGAGCTGTTCGTAATCCAGGTCGAATTTCTGAGCGGCCCGTTGGCGGGCGTGCCGGTCCCAGCCATTGGTGAGCAGCACGCCCCCGATGTCTAAAAAGAGGGCGCGAATGGGTTTTTGTGTTGTCATGTTGCAAGTAAACAGTTTCGGCTGAAATAGGCGTACGAATATTTCAGTACCGTACCGAAAGCTACCTGTGCGTTGCAAATGGCGGTTTATGGTCGTTAGTTTGCAAGCCAAACGTTTTTTATAGCATAGATACTCATGAATCGTCGTCGTTTTGTTCAGCAGTCAGCCGGAATTGGAGTTGGTGTTTTAGTGAGTGGATTGCGTCAGACACAGGCCGCCGAGCCTACATTTCCGGTCGTACGGGAAGCACCCGCCAAACGCAATTTTACCAGTGAAGCCGTGGAGCAGACCATCGGGCGGATGAAAAAAACGATTCGAGACCCCGAACTGGCCTGGCTCTTTGAAAACTGTTTTCCCAACACCCTGGACACCACCGTTGCCTATTCGGTCATCGACGGAAAACCCGATTCATTCGTCATCACCGGCGACATTGACGCCATGTGGCTTCGCGACAGCACGGCGCAGGTGTGGCCTTATTTGTCGCTTATCAAAACGGATGAACCCATGCAAAAGCTGGTGGCTGGACTTATCCGACGACAAACGCAGTGCATCCAGCGCGACCCCTATGCTAACGCCTTTTACGCCGACCCGAAGCAGGAGGGTGAGTGGAAAAAAGACCGGACCAACATGAAACCCGGTCTGCACGAGCGCAAGTGGGAACTCGATTCATTGTGTTACCCTATCCGGCTGGCCTATGGCTACTGGAAACGCACCGGCAACACAAGTCCGTTTGATGAAACCTGGGCAAAAACAATGCAACTGGCGGTGAAAACCATGCGGGTACAGCAGCGTAAAACCGACCGTGGCCCCTACAAATTTGGTCGGGATACCTTCTGGTCGACGGACACCGTGCCGGGTGATGGCTACGGTAACCTGACGCGTCCGGTTGGGATGATTCACAGCATTTTTCGCCCATCGGACGATGCCACGATATTTCCCTTCTACGTGCCGTCCAACTGGTTTGCGGTGATTTCGCTTCGGCAACTGGCGGAGATGACCGATGCTGTTCGGCCTGATGCCGCGTTCAGTAAGGAGTGCCGCGCGCTGGCCGACGAGGTAGAGGCTGCGCTGAAAAAGTATGCTATTTATGACCACCCGAAATACGGTAAAATCTACGCCCTGGAGGTGGATGGGTACGGTAATCGTCTGTTGCAGGACGATGCTAATGTGCCCAACCTGCTCTCGCTACCGTACCTGGGCGCTGTTTCAACTGCCGACCCAATTTATAAAAATACCCGCCGGTTTGTGCTGAGTGAAGACAATCCCTATTTCTTTCGGGGGAAAGCGGGCGAAGGTATCGGTAGTCCGCACACGCTGATCAACAATATCTGGCCCATTGGCGTTACGATGCGGGCACTTACGTCCACCGACCCCGCCGAAATAAAACAGCAGTTACAGATTCTGAAGCGGACCCACGCGGGCACCGGCTTCATGCACGAATCCTTTGACAAAGATGACCCGACGAAATTTACCCGCAAATGGTTTGCGTGGGCCAACACGCTATTCGGCGAGATGGTGCTGAAAGTGGCCGCCGAACACCCCGACATAGTGAAGCAGATGCTATAATAAACCAAATCGCCCCGGCTAGTGCATAGCCGGGGCGATTTGGTTTACCAGTCAATTAACCTGACCTGTGATTTAAGTACTCAATCAGGTTTTTTGGCTGTGCTATCGGGCATTTGTTGCTGCACCGTTTTGAGACTATCGGCTCTTTGCTTTTCTTCGGCTTTTGTCTTCTTCTTGAAGAATCCCCGCAGCAGGAAGTTGTTCTGAGCCGCTTTCAAGTCCTGGTTTAATAATACCGTGCTGGTATTCAGATTTTTAAGTGTAGACTTCAGGCTTTGGGCTGTTTCCTGATCGGTGAGCAGTACACCCAATGGACTGTTGGGGTTATTGAGTTTTTCGGAAGCTTTGTTAACATTCTCTGCCGCCCGGCTCAGGGTGCTGATACTTTGGTCGGCCGAGGTCATGGCGGATTCAAACCGGGAGGCCGACCGCTTTAGGCTCCGAAATACCGCCGTGTCGGTCACTAACTGATTTGCCAGAGTACCGGGCATATTAAGTTTAGACGCAAATTTGGACACCGAACCCGTTAGGGTGACGGTATTATCGGAAGCTCTTTCCAGGTTTCTC
This sequence comes from Cytophagales bacterium, assembly GCA_038236215.1. GTDB lineage: Bacteria > Bacteroidota > Bacteroidia > Cytophagales > Spirosomataceae > Spirosoma. Next base: position 13,266 of record JBBSTD010000037.1, read on the forward strand.
ATAGCCCGTTTAAAATTGTCGGCTACGATGGAATCGGTTAATACGGCCCCCACGGTGCCCTTGCCTTTACGCAGATTACCCACCAGTTCCTTAAAGTCTTTGGTGACCCGCAACAGGTTATTGTTGTTTTCCTGGAGGGTTTCCAGAATCTGGTCCGAACTAAGGGCCGCTACCGTTTTCAGCCGGTCGCCGTCTTCCACTTCGGGGTGGCTGGTTGTTCCGCCCGTAATAACCACAATCTTGTTGCCAATCAATCCATCACTGCTGATGGTGGCATTGGCATCTTTGCGGATAAATTGTTGCGAACTCTCTTCGATGTTCATGTCCACTTCTACCTGTGCGGTGCCATAAAAGCTGATGCGCTTGACGGTGCCGATTTTAACCCCCGAAAACCAGACGTTGTTCCCTGCCTTGAGGCCGCCCACATCGTTGAAAACTGCTATTATCTTGATACTCTTTGTAAAGCGTTTCTGCTGCCCCCCCAGCACAAATATGCCGGCAACAAAAATGATAATCCCCAGCAGCACGAAAATGCCGACCGTGATATTGCGCTTAGTTGATTCTGTACTCATGTAGTAGTTTGCGGTTTAAGGTCTACGGTTTACGGTGTCCCGCTTCGGCGTACCGACTGAGTCTTACGTATAAGTAGCTGACGTGTCAGCCAGCCATAAACGTTAAACCGAAAACCATAAATCACCCATTCAGTTCACAAAATTGTAATTATAAAACTGCTTCACCCGCTCATCGGGGTCGGCGAATACTTCGTCAAATGGGCCTACGCGTTCAAACTTCCCGTCCAACAGCATAGCTACCCGGTCGCCGGTGGTTTTGGCACAGGTCAGGTCGTGGGTAATGATAATGGAAGTTGCGTTAATGCGCTCCTGTACTTCGTTGATCAGATTGTTGATTTCAATGCTCGTAATAGGGTCCAGGCCGGAGGTTGGCTCATCGTACAGCATGATTTCGGGATTTAGAATCAAGGTGCGGGCAATGCCTATCCGTTTGCGTTGCCCACCGGATAATTCCGACGGCATCTGGTTGATGGTTTGCGATAAACCTACATCGTCCAGTGCTTTTTCAACCGCTTTATCAACATCAGCCCGGCTCAGGTTCCGAACGTTTCGTACCAGCGGAAACTCCAGATTTTCCCGAATGCTCATGCTATCGTACAGCGCGCTGCTTTGAAACGAGAAACCTACCTTCTGCCGGAAGGTATCCATTTCTTTGGCACTGAGTTGCTCCACATCCTGCCCCAGCACAACGACACTACCCGAATCGGGTTTGAGCAGGCCGACGACGATTTTTATCAAAACCGATTTCCCCGTCCCCGACCGACCCAACACGGCTACGTTTTCGCCCTGCTTTACTTCCAGGTCGATACCCTGAAGTACGTGCAAATCACCAAATGATTTGCGTAGGTTACGGATGGAGATAACAGACTTCTCGTCGGTTTTACTGGGTTTGCTCATAGCTAAATTCGTTCTGCTCACCGGAACGATGATACAATCTGTAGCGATAGTAACTCTTCAATGAAGACTAAAAACATGGAGGTCACCACAGCCGCGTTGGCCGCTTTTCCAACACCTTCTGTTCCTTTCGATGAGTTATATCCTTTATAACAGCCAACCATACCGATAGTAAAACCAAACACGATTGATTTCAGCGATGACGCGAAAATGTCGACGTACGAAATCGCCCCGAATACTTCCTGTATATAGGAGGTAAAGCTGGTTTGCTCGGTCATGCTTACATTCAGGAACCCACCGAGCAGGGCTACAAAAATAGTGTACATCGTCAGAATCGGAATCGTAATGGACGTGGCCAGTACCCGACTAACGACCAGAAATTTGAACGGGTTAGTACCCGATACTTCCATCGCGTCGATCTGCTCGGTTACATTCATGGACCCTATTTCGGCCCCGATACTCGATCCTACCTTACCGGCGGCAATCAGGGCGGTTACCAGTGGCCCCAGTGCCCGAACGATAGCAATGGCAATTAGCGAGGGAAGCCAGGAGGTAGCACCAAACTCGGCCAAAGAGGGCCTCGACTGGTTGGTGAACACCATACCCGTAATAAATCCCGTCGTAGAAATCAGCAGCAACGAGCGGAATCCCACTTCGTAGCACTGCCGGATAATTTCCTTGAATTCGTACGGAGGTAGAAAAAGCTCCCGAAAGAAACGACTGACAAAAGCGAATACGTCGGCCAGCGCCAGAAACATTCGCTCGAACCAACCAGGCGTGGCCCTGCCCGATGTTGAAGAAGTAGGTTTAGTCGTGTCTGCCGGCATTTAAAGACTAAAAAAGGGCGAACCGTCGGACAGGCCCGGCGGCTTTGGATTAATAACCAGATTAACGGGTTAGGGTTTATTTTGTCGGCAAGTTACTAAACAGTACCGGTCAATGTATTGGTGAACCAGGTAGAACCCAAGAAATAGTTGACCAGTGCCGTAAACCCGTAGCTTACCGGTCGAATAATGGACGGGAAGCGTTACATCAACATAAAAAAACGACCTTTGTTCGATAAAGAGCCAGTAAGCCCTTACTTATGATTGACATTGGACGAATAAACACCTTAACGGCCCTGCGCCAAACCAGCGTCGGGTTTTTCCTCGGCGATTTGTCGGACCGGAAAAGCCAGGACTTTAGCAACGATATCCTGCTGCCCAATAAGTACGTTCCCGAAACGCTTTCCGTCGATGACGACATCGACGTATTTGTCTATACTGATTCCGAAGACCGGCCCATCGCCACCACGCTGACTCCGGCTATTCATCGCGACGAATTTGCGGCCTTGCAGGTGGTGGCGGTTAGCAGCGCCGGGGCTTTTCTGGACTGGGGACTGGAAAAAGATTTGCTGGTACCCCACCGCGAACAGGCCCGGCCCATGGAAACCGGCCAGTGGTACGTGGTATTTATGTACCTCGATACGGCCACAGACCGGCTTGTGGCATCAAGTAAACTGAGCCGCTTTCTGGATCCCGACGTGAGTTACCTCCAGGCGGGAGAAGAAGTGCAGCTCCTGGCGTACGAAATGACTGATTTGGGGGTAAATGTAATTATTAACAACCGTCATAAAGGTCTGGTATACGGGAATGAAATCTTCCGCACGGTTCGACCCGGCGACCCGCTCATTGGCTACGTCAAGCAAATCCGGGATGACAATCTGGTGGACATAAGCCTGCAAAAAGTCGGTTTCGAGAACGTAGAACCCAACGCCCGGCGCATTCTGGCCACGCTCAAAGCCGAAAACGGTTTCCTGCCCCTGAATGACAACAGCCCCCCCGAAGCGATTTACGCATCGCTCGAAATGAGCAAGAAAACGTTCAAGAAAGCCATCGGCACCCTTTATCGGGAACGGAAGATTCTGATTGAAGAAACGGGCATCCGGCTGGTTTGATAATGGGTAGTATTTTATTTTTTTGTCATTCCGAGCCGGGCAGCTCGGAATGACAAAAAAATGGCTGGAGCCGTAACAAAAAATGGAAAGCAAAAATTAACTAAACTGCCCCAACCCCGTACCCGGCAGATGAACGTACGCCGTTTTTAAGCCGGAGTCCGGCCACAGGAATGATGAGTAATCGTTCTGACGCGACATTACTTCCTTATACACCAGCACCCGGAACAGGTAATAGCGGGTTTCGCGGGGGAGTTTCATGCTATAATAGTCGCTGTCTTTCCGATGCCGAAGCTGGTTTTTTACGTAGCCTGAACCGGCGTTGTAAGCCGCTGCTACCAGCGACCAGGATCCAAACTGCTTATACAGATCACGTAAGTGTTTACAAGCCGCTTCGGTCGATTTTTTGGCATCGAAGCGCTCATCGTTCCGGCCACCTACTTTCAGGCCCAGCTCGCGGGCGGTGCCCGGCATCAACTGCCAGTACCCGGCGGCACCCGCTCTGGATACGGCTCGGGGGCGCAGATCACTCTCGGCCATCGGGATATAGCGGAAATCGTCGGGAATATCATACTTCTGCATAATCGGCTCGATAATCGGGAAGAATTTATCGGCCCGCTCCCGGAGTTTGCTCAGGTCGCTGGTACTACTCCGAAAAAGCGTAAAGACGTGTTTCCAGCGGCTCACAACGTCGGTTTGCTCAAAGGGCAGGCACTCACCACAGAAATTAACATCCAGCAGGGGCAATTCGGGCGAATTGTTGGTTACTGGTTTGAGTAGACCCCGGTCGCCGGACCGGCTGTTGAATAGAGCGGTCGCATCGGACCGAGTTACTGCATGAACGGGAGAAAATGAAGACTGGGGAATCGCGGATGACCCCAACGCAGGAGCAATTAGCTTGGCCGCAACCGTGACCGCCGGACGAACGATGGCCATCAGTAAGGGGAATTGAAATGGATTGAACAAATCTAATTTCAGGATGGTAATGTTGGTTAACGTACATCGCCATCATAATAGTTTGCTGATGCTTAAATGATTACCATATTTTAACAGCGAGTTGGACAATGTGCCGATTGAGTTGTACGACCGGAAGAGCGTGTTGTTGAAATAGATAACGATGGATATGTCGTTTATGAAATTCGGTGTCAGACCGTGAATGGAAAACCCCACGCACCCTAAAGAGTGTGGGGTTCTAAACCGGGAAAACAGCGGACTGCTTACCACGTACATGAGCCAGGCAATCAAACAACCTGAACGCTTACCTCATAATAGTCAATGGCTGGTGGACTGGCGAAATATTTTTTCATGCTTGTTATGACTCCCTGAAGGAAACCATTCGTTTCGGATGCTGTGCGCGCTTCGGCGGCTTCCCAGAGCGTTACCAGCAGGCATTTGTTGGTCTCGTCATTAAATAGTGCGCGACTGTTGGCAAAGCCTGCCTGCTGCTTAAGTGCGGGTCCGACCGAATCGCGAAAGTACTCGGTAGCTTCGGAAATTGAATCAGCAAGAAGTTGAACATGAATAATGCGTGCGTACATAATGGTAATTGTTTGGATGGAATCAATACGCCTTATAAAGGCTGAATAGCAGCGTGTTATACCCGTGCCCCACAATAAATAACAGTGATATGTTCTCACCATCGCATACTAGTCAGGCTTGACCGAGCGGGGCGGATTTTCCGGCCTGGATTGTCCCGCTAACGTTGAGCCGGGTAGCCGAAGCCAGGGCGGGAAAATAGCTTCTTTGCAAAAAGCCGTGCCCTCGTTGAAAGAGCACGGCTTCACAATGATATTCCTGAATGGACTACGGCTGAACCGATGCTTCGCCCTGCCAATTGGCATGGAAGACGCCTTCCTGCCCAATCCGTTCGAAGGTGTGGGCACCGAAGTAATCCCGTTGCGCCTGAATTAGGTTCGAGGGCATTTTTGCACTGCGGAACGCATCGAAGTAGCCAATAGAAACCGCGTAGGTCGGCACTGCAATACCAGCCGCTATAGCCGTAGTCACCACGGTCCGAACGCCGGACTGGGTTTCATTGATGATATCTTTTACGGCTGGGGCAAGTAGTAGATGCTTTAGTTCGGGATTTTTCTCATAAGCACTAAGCATCGTTTCCAGGAAGGTCGACCGGATGATGCAGCCTCCGCGCCAGATGCGGGAGATGTCGGCCAGGTTCAGGTCGTACCCAAACTGCGTCGATGCCGATGCCAGCAGGTGCATACCCTGCGCATAAGTCGTAATCATGGAAAAGAAAAAGGCCTGTTCTAACTGCGCCAGAAAAGCTTCTTTATCGACCGATAGCCCCGGCTGGTCATCGCCATACAGCGAAGCAGCTTCAATGCGCAGGGCTTTATATTTAGACAGATCACGCATGGAAACGGCACTGTCGATGGCCGGAATGGGTGTTACCAGGTCCATCGCCACCTGCGAGGTCCACTTGCCGGTGCCTTTGGCTTTGGCTTCGTCTTTGATACCGTCCAGTAGCAGGGTCGTTGCTCCCGGCTCTTTATAGGCAAAAATATCAGTGGTTACCTCCAGCAGAAACGATTGCAAACGGCCTTCGTTCCAACTTTTGAATACGTCGTGCATGGCGGCATTGTCCATTTTCAATCCCTTCCGCATCACTTCGTACGTTTCGGCGAGCAACTGCATGATGGCGTATTCGATGCCGTTGTGTACCATCTTCACGAAGTGCCCTGAAGCACCTGGTCCGATGTACGTTACGCAGGGATCGCCGTTTACGTAGGCGGCTACGGCGGTTAAGATAGGCTTAACAAACTGGTAGGCATCTTTATCGCCACCGGGCATCATGCTCGGGCCTTTCCGTGCCCCTTCTTCGCCCCCCGAAATACCCATGCCGAAAAAGTGGAACCCCTTGTCGGCCATTTCTTTATCGCGCCGGGTAGTATCGGTGAAATGTGAGTTGCCACCATCAATAACGATATCCCCTTTGTCGAGCAGCGGTGTCAGTTCCGCGATCACACTATCCACGATGGGACCAGCGGGTACCAGCATCATAATAGAACGGGGGTGTTGCAGGCTATTGACAAACGATTTGATGTCGGTAAAACCTTTTACCACGTTGTCACCCCCTTCTTTTTCGAGCAGCACCGATTTTTCGGGGTCTTTGTCGTAACCAGCCACGGCAAATCCGTGGTCGGCCATGTTGAGCAGCAGGTTGCGGCCCATCGTACCCAGGCCAATCATGCCAAAAGTAAACTGACCGTCGGACGAGTTGGTGTTCATCATTTCAGGAGTGTCTGTTTAAAACGTCTTTATCTCACTTGGCGCCGATTATCAGCGTGTGATACGGGCCGAGTGGGCAATTTACGGAAAATCAGCCGGAAGGTAGGAAAGCGCGTCATTAACTTCCGATGAAATGGATTGACTGGTTCCTCTGGTTTCGTTTCTCCGCCCGGTATAGGTTGGTTCCGATGGTATCGGTTTCTGGAATCGCACCGGCCAGTCCGGTCAAAACCGACACCATATACTATTTCAGCACGGCACTGGCTTCGGCCTCCCGCTTGTACTGCCGTGCATCGTCGGGCAGGAGTAACCGACGTTTTAGTAATGCGTCCGTTGCCTTCGTCACGGCCTGAACGTATCCGGTGTGCGTGTGGTAACGCTCTTCCAGCGATAAGCGCGGGTCATTTCCCGATAGTCGTTCGGCTTTGGTGTTTCTGAACGGGATCGATTGCCCGGCTCCTTCGCATCCGTCATTCTCGCCGAAACCAGCCCGCCGTAAGGCCCACCCCGTAGTCGTTGCCACCGGAACGGCTACCGAAGGCAACCGGATACCGGCCACTTCATTCCCATCGGTATCGACTTTGGAAACGAAATTAACGTAAACCGGCCTACCGTTTATTTTGGGCGGGAAGGCAGTCAGCATGCCCTGACTGGTCGACGGGCCGAAGTCAAGCTGGTAGCGGGTGGTGATAAGCCCGGTATAGGTAACGTCGGGAATGGCGGGCCAGCCCAGTGCTTCTTTGGGCACGATGCCCGTGGGTGAGCCGGGTTGGTGTAGCGCCAGAACGGCGTTGCCATCGGCCCGACGGGGAACGGCGCTGGGCGGGGGAGCTATTCCTTTGGTGACCCAATCATCCAGGGCTACGAAAAGTGCCCGTAAAAGTGGTTCGGCATTGGTCGGGTTCTGGAACTGCTGGCAGGTCCCGCGCGAGGTAGCATTACCCGTGCCATGTTGCGCCCCTGACACGAGATAAAACCGGACAGTTGCGGGGTCGGGGAGGTCGTTGCCCTGCGTATCGGTGTGCAGCAGCGAGGCCGCCTTTACCCAGTATTCATTGGCCGAATTGATTTCAAACACTTTCGGGCAGGTATTCGTGGTCGAGCAGGCCGCCAGCCGACCAGCGGTTTTACCCGTAAGCGGGTCGGTCAGAACGGGGTACGCGAAGGGAAAACCAGCCTCCGGGTACAATTGATTTTGCCGGTTGCGCTCCGTACGGGCGGGTTGGGCAAATCGAACGTTCAGCCCGATGCCGCTACCACCCCCCAGCCAGTTTTCGATGCCGTCGAGTATGCGCCTGCCCTGCTCATCGGCGTTGAAACCCAGCGTCTGGAAATCGTTCAGGTACCGGGCGGGTTGCGATAGAGCGAAGGAAAACGTGAACTGAATGTCATTCGCCAGTGGGTTTGGATTGCCCGCGTCATCGGTGGTGGTGTAGCGCAGGAACGAAATAAAATCGCGGGTAGCGGCCAGCCCGATTCCTGCTACCATCGGGTCGCGGGCAGTGTAGCTGAATTCATAAATGGCACTTTGCCGAAATGGGGTTCCGGCAGGCAGCAGCCGAATCGTCCGGTCGCTGGCGTACTCCCAGCCATCCGCCGGAATAACCACCGGCGCATCGGCAAGGCGGTCGCGCACGGTGAGCGTCGCCATTGTTTTGTTCAGCGTAGCGGCCGGGTAAGCGAGGGTGTGGGCCAGCGAAGTGGCATTATCGTACACAATGTATTCGTAGGACGGGCCGGTGATGGGTGAACCGTCCGGGTTTTTGACCAGTGGCACGGTGATGGTCAGGTTATTATTGACTGGCGCGGCCGAGGGGTCCCAGCCGTTCCAAACCAGCGTGTAGCCCCGATTCATCAGAAAGCCGTCCCCGGCCTGGGTATCCGTCGTTGGGTCGTTGCCCCCGCTGCTTTTGTTCAGCCCGCCAACCAGTTTGCCCCCCCGGTTGTTGACTTCCAGAAAGAGTTTGTGACTGCCTTTGGTCAGGTCGATGGGTTTAAGGATGTAGATATCCATAGCATATTCTACCATACCCCTGGCATTGCGGGGGGCCAGTTGAATATCCGTGATAAGGGCATTTTTCGGATTGGTCGGGTCTAATTCACCATACGCTTTGCCGCGCAGCTTTTCGTACGTACCCACCGTCCCGAACGACTTTCCGCTAAACGTGGGCGACTCCCGGCTGATGATTTCGATACGGATAATCCGCGCCCATGTTAGAGAGCCCAGCAAAGAGAACAGGACAACCAGCAGGACGCAGCGAAGGGATGGGAATTTGGGCATCGGGGCGATTTCTTTCCGTAAGAAACCATTCGGGCGGCTGACCTACTCAGTGCAGCCGCAATGGGAATGAATTGATTCGCCCTCTAACGGCCGGAAGCTCGTACCCTGATGCCGGGCCAGGTAGCTTAACGACGTTGCCCGAAGGTATAATCGCTGGCGTAAGCTAAACCAAGACCAACGCTGGAGAGTTTGTTGTCGTCGGCGATGGCCGCGTTCGGGAACATGCTTTTGAAAGCGGCCTGAATAGCCTGCACCTCGGTGGAGCCCCCCGTTAGAATGACCAGTTCGATGGCTTCCTGACCAACACCCGCGTCCTGAAGGCACTGCTTTGCCGAAGCGACGATGGCATCGATATCCGCCCGGATTGCCTCGTCGAAGAAAATCCGCTGGATGGGAATGGTAAAATCGGGTTCAATAAAATCGAACTCAGCCTGGTGAACGGGTTGCGTCGAGAGGGCAATTTTAGCGTTTTCGGCAACCGCCAGTAGCGTGTGCCCGGTTTCGTCTTCGAACACGGTCAACAGGCGGGCGTACCGCTTTTTGTCGTGCGATTCATGAAGCAGTTGCCGGACCTGCATAATGAGTTTGGGCGTGTACAGAAAGTTAACTTTGCTCCACTCGGCCAGATCGTGGTATGGTTTCAGGGGTACTTCCAGGTTTTTGGCGCCGTAGGTGCTCCGGTAACCCAGTTCGGGCAGGATGGTGGCCAGACTCAGTGCCTTATCGAAATCGTTACCGCCTACCCGGATGCCCGTGTTGGCCAGAATATCCGACGTACGGTCTGGTTTGTACCTCGATTTATCCGAGAGTCGGATCACCGTAAAATCAGAGGTACCCCCACCCAGATCGGCTACCAGCGCCAGCTTTTCTCCGCTGAGCCGGGCTTCGTGCGCGAAGGCCGCTGCGATGGGCTCAAACTGAAACTCGATGTGTTTGAACCCAAGTCGCTGGGCAATGGCGTTCAGTTCCGCCTGCGCCCGGCCGTCGGCCGCCGGGTCATTATCGACGAAGTGGACGGGCCGCCCCATCATAACATGCTCGATCTCCTGCCCCGCCACCTGGTCGGCCCGTGTTTTGAGGTGTTTCAGAAAGGCGGTGATGATGGTTGAAAATCCCATCGACGCGCCGTTTACGAGCGTTCCCTGCTTCATCAGGGACGTACCGAGTACCCGCTTCAAACTCCGCATAAACCGACCCGGTTGCCGGTCGAAGAACATGTTAACGGCCGTGCGACCGTAAAAGGCTTTGTTATCGACGCGCCGAAAAAAAAGGGCACTAGGCATCGTCACCTGCGTATCTTCTACCGGAACCAGACTGATCGCTCCGTTGCTGGCCAGGGCGATACTCGAATTGGACGTGCCGAAGTCAATTCCGCAGGAAAGGGTTGTTATGCTCACGGGTGTATCATGAGTCGACCCTGAATCCGGTGGTTGCTGTATTAAGAGACTACGAACAACCAGAGCAGGAACCGGTCGAATTTTAGGGGAAAAAGGGCGTAAATATACGCCTAAAGCGATGATCTGTCGGCCTGCGAAGTGGATTATCAGCACGTGTTCCGTCAGCGGGGGAATTAATTTCCCCACTGACGGAACACGCTGACGGCCGACCGGAAATCCAGTAATCCCGGTTATCATAGCCGTATATTTGATGGCTTCTAATTCGCTTATGATCGTTACCGTCGCCGTTGTTCAGGCCGCTCCCGTCTTTTTCGACATTCACAAAACCCTCGATAAACTAGAATCACTGGTTATTGAGTCGGCCCGAAAAGGCTGTCAGTTTATCCTGTTTCCTGAGTCATTTATTCCGGGCTATCCCCGAAAATTTACGTTTGGGTCATCCGTTGGTTCACGTTCCGACGCCGGGCGTGAACTCTACAAAACGTACTGGCAGAACAGCTTGCAACTACCCAGCCCGGAACTGAACCGCATCGAGCAGATTGCCCGCGATAATAACGTGTATCTGGCCATTGGCGTTACCGAGCGCGATGCGCTGAACGGTAGTTTGTGTTGTACCCTCGTCTACGTATCGCCCACGGACGGGTACCTGGGCAAGCACCAGAAAATTAAGCCGACGGGCGTGGAGCGTCTTATCTGGGCTGAGGGCACCGGGGCCGATTCGCTGCGGGTGTTCGACACGGAAATCGGCCGGATGGGCGGCTTGATTTGCTGGGAAAACTACATGCCGCTGGCCCGTATGAGTATTTACCAGCAGGCACCCCAATTGTACCTGGCTCCCACTGCCGATGCCCGTCCCACCTGGCCCGCTACGCTCCAGCACATCGCCTGCGAAGGGCGTTGTTTTGTATTGGGCAGTAACCAGTTTTTCCAGCGTAGTGATTATCCACCCGCCTATCAGGATTTTCTGGACGAAGATGATCTTGTTTTGAGTCGGGGTGGGAGTGCTATTATCTCGCCACAGGGGGAGTTTATGGCCGGTCCGCTCTGGGATGAGGAAGGCATACTCATCGCTGATCTGGACCTCGACGAAGTGCTGAAAAGTAAACTCGACTTCGACGTTATTGGCCACTATACCCGCCCCGACTTGTTTGACTTCCGGTGCCGATGAAATAAACGGGCTGTAACAAAATCGAAAATAGGCGTAACAAAACCGAAAATGCCTGATATTTTTTTGCATTAAATGGTTGACTATTAATGACTTAGAAATAAAACATTATCTGAAAAAACCAGAACGAATGCTGAAAGCCAGTCGGACATCATTCCCGTAAGTTTGACCTATCAATCGCCGGATAACCCGGCGCGGCAGGTCAAGTATGAATCAGAAACAACGCATCTTTTTTTGGTCAATTACGGCTGCCCTAGGCGGCTTCCTCTTCGGATTCGACACGGCGGTTATCTCCGGCGTAGAGCAATCCCTGCAAACACTCTGGCACCTGAGCACTTGGGAACAGGGACTGACGGTTTCCATCGCCCTTGTCGGTACGGTGATTGGCTCCATGACGGGCGGTATTCCCGCCGAAACGCTGGGCCGGAAAAAAACACTGTTCTGGATTGCCGTTCTGTATATGGCCGCTTCACTCGGTACGGCCCTGGCTCCCAACTGGCCCGTTTTCCTCGTCTTCCGGTTTCTGGGTGGGCTGGGCGTGGGTGCTTCCTCGGTGGCGGCTCCGATGTACATTACCGAAATTTCACCCGCCAAATCGCGCGGTAAGCTGGTGGGCCTGTTTCAGTTCAATGTCGTCTTCGGTATTCTGATTGCCTACCTCTCCAACTTCCTGCTGGCCGACGTAGGGGCCGAACCCTGGCGCTGGATGCTGGGTGTACAGGCATTACCATCGCTTATTTTCCTGATTGCCGTCCTGAACATTCCCGAAAGTCCGCGGTGGCTTCTGCTCAAAAAAGGTGATCTGGCTCAGGCCCGCACTGTGCTGAATATGATTGATCCCGAAACGGCGGAGCAAACCTTTGTGGCCATTCAGGAGAGTAACCACCGCAGCACGGGTTCAACACGCCTGTTTTCGGGGCAGTACAACACGCCGATTATGCTGGCGGTGTTGTTCGCGGTGTTCAATCAGGTGTCGGGTATCAATGCCATTATTTATTACGCTCCCCGCATTTTCGAGATGACCGGGCTGGGCAAAAGTTCGTCGCTGCTGTCATCGGCGGGGGTGGGCTTGGTAAATCTCATTTTCACGCTGATTTCCATGAACCTTATTGACCACTACGGGCGCCGGACGCTCATGAAAATTGGTTCGGTTGGGTTGATTATCACGCTGGGTTTGGTTGCATGGGCTTTCTACACCGAAGATTTCGGCACCACCGTTCCTGTCCTGCTCTTTTGTTACATTGCCTTTTTTGGTTTCTCGCAGGGCGCGGTTATCTGGGTGTTCATCTCCGAAATTTTCCCCAACGAAGTACGGGCGAGTGGTCAGGCACTGGGTAGCTTCACGCACTGGCTCATGGCCGCTATCATCACCTTCACCTTTCCGTACCTATCCGAACAATTTGGTGGCGGTAATACCTTTCTGTTTTTCGCTGTGATGATGGTACTCCAACTCCTGTTTGTGCTACGGCTCATGCCCGAAACCAAGGGCACAAGCCTGGAGAAAATTGAACGGACCGTTTTTGCTCATTAAAAACCCTTAAGACTATGACACCAACCATCACCTGTTTCGGCGAAATTCTCTGGGATGTGCTGCCCACCAGCAAACAACCCGGCGGTGCGCCCATGAACGTGGCCGCTGACCTGCGCAACTTCGGCCTGAACGCCCAACTCATCAGCCGCGTCGGCAGTGACGATCTGGGGCGCGAACTAATTGACTTTCTGGCGAATAAAGGAATTTCGACCGCACTAATTCAGGAGGGACAAACGCACCTGACGGGCGTGGCGAAGGCTAATATTTCGGATTCGAACGAAGTAACCTATAAGATTCTTCAGCCCGTTGCCTGGGATTATATCATGCCCGAACCCGGCCTGATTGAGGTGGTGAAGCGAAGCGACGTGTTCGTATATGGTAGTCTGGCCGCCCGCAGTCCGCAAACGCACGAAACGTTGCTGGCCCTGCTGGACGTGGCCCCCCGCAAAGTGTTTGACGTAAACCTGCGCGCTCCCCACTACAATCAGCCGATAGTGGAAGAACTACTGCACAAGGCCGACATCGCCAAGCTGAACGAGCACGAACTGGCCGAATTATCGGGCTGGTACAATCCCGAACCAGAACGCTGGACCGCCGACCTGCAAACGGCCATGCAACAATTACGCGAACGTTACACGCTGGAAACCCTCTGCGTAACGCTCGGCCCCGATGGAGCGGCCCTGCTTGATGAATCAGGCTTTACAAAACAGGCTGGTTTTCCGGTGGAAGTAGCGGATACCATCGGCAGTGGCGACGCTTTTCTGGCCGCTTTTCTGTACAAAATGCTACAGGGTGAGGCCCCGCAAAAAACGCTTGAGTTTGCCTGTGCTACCGGTTCTTACGTAGCCACCAAGTCAGGAGCCACGCCCGGTTTTACGGAAGAAACGATTCTGAATCAGTCTTTTTTGATGAAGGCCGACAAGTAGTCGGTGTAGCGTCTTTATGTATCCGTTTTGCTAAATAAAATACCTATGATCATGAAAAAATACCTGTTTACTCTTACCGTCATGCTCCTGACAATGTCATGGGCACTGGCGCAGCAACGAACGGTTACGGGGAGTGTTCTCGATGCCAAAACGAAGGAACCACTTCCTGGGGCCACTATTATAATTCCCGGTACCACATCGGGTACCGTAGCCGATGCAACGGGAAAGTTCAGTATCGGTGTGCCGCAAAGTGCTACCGGTCTTACGGTGTCATTCATTGGTTATGCCGCGCAGGATGTGTCGATTGTGAATGCGAATACCATTACGGTGTCACTAGTCGAAGGAGGACAGCTAGCCGAAGTAGTGGTGCTTGGGTACACTACGGTTCGTAAACAGGACCTGACCGGAGCCGTCGCGATTGTAGATGTAGCCGCTACCAAAAGTACCAGTTCCGGGAACCCCATGCAGGCGTTGCAGGGGCGGGTGCCGGGACTGTACATCGAGAAAACGGGAACGCCTTCCGGCGACGCCAGCCGGATTCTGATTCGGGGAGCCAACACGCTGGGAAATACGGACCCGCTCTACATCATCGACGGTGTTCCGACGAAGGTTTCGCAGGTATTCCAGAGTCTCAATCCATCCTCGATTCAGTCCATTCAGGTGTTGAAAGATGCGTCGTCGGCGTCTATTTACGGATCGCGGGCTTCGAACGGGGTGATTATTGTAACCACCAAGAACGGTGCTAATACCGATGGAAAGCTGAACGTGCAGTTTAACACCAGCATTACGGCGCAGTCCGAAAAGCCGGAACGCTACAAAATGCTGAACGCCACTGACCGGGGGCGGGCGTTGTGGCAGGCATCGGTCAACGACGGCGTTGATCCGACGGATGGTTTTGGTCAGATTTATAATTTCGACTGGAATAAGGATTTTAAAACCCCCAAACTCAACACCGTAACGGTACAACCCTACGTGGGGGGCGACCAGAACGTGCCGTCGGGCGATACCGACTGGCAGAGCGTGATGTACAAAACGGGCGTTATCACCAACAACGACCTGTCTATTTCGGGCGGTACCAAAAACTCCTCACTGCTGGTCAACGTGGGGTATCTGAATAACACCGGTATGATGCGCTATACCGGCTACAACCGCCTGACGGGGCGTATCAACGGTCTGACCAGTAAGTTCGACGGTCGCTTTAAACTTGGTGTAAACCTTCAGTTGATTACGTCGAAAGAAACGCCCGTGGCCACCGACCTTGGCGGAGCACCCACGCCGGGGCTGGCCATCTCGCTGGCTCCCACCATTCCGGTTTATGACAAAAACGGCGATTTCGCCGGTCCCATTGGCGCGGGGTATTCGGACCGTAATAACCCGCTGTACATGCAGTACCTGAACCGCTGGGACAAAATCAACCGGAACATCGTCTTCGGGAATATATTCACCGAAATTGAACCCATCCGGGGTCTGGTTTTCCGTTCGTCCCTGGGTATGAACAGTACGAATTACTACAACAAAAACATCGAACAGTCCTTCCAGAACGGCTTCATTGCCCGCCCGCTGAACAGCCTGACGATCAACACCAGTCAGTTTATGAGCCTGACCTGGACCAATACGCTGCGGTACAATTTCGACCTGGGGGCGCATCGCTTCAACGTGTTGGCCGGGGTGGAAGCCATTCGGGATAATCAGAATGACATGATTGCCTACCGCGAAAACTTTGCCGTGCAGACCGAAGATTTCTTTGTGCTGAGTGCTGCTTCGGGTAATGCCAGCAGCAACGGCAGCTCGACCGGAAGCCGCCTGATGTCGCAGTTTGCCCGCGTCGACTACGGGTTTGGCGACCGCTACTTAGCCTCGCTGACGCTGCGCCGGGATGGTTCGTCACGGTTTGGACCCCAAAATCGGTACGGTTTCTTTCCGGCGGCTGCTTTTGGCTGGCGGATCGACAAAGAAGCCTTCATGCAGAACGTGAAAGCCATCAGTAACCTGAAACTGCGGGCGGGTGTGGGTCGGATTGGTAATCAGGACATTGGTGATTTGGCCCGGTTTGGTCTGTTCGAACCCCGTTATGGACTGGTAGCGTCGCAGGTACCTAATGGGCATAATAGTTTCTTCGATCAGTATGCGCAGGTGGGTACGGCCTATGACCTCAACGGGTCCAAATCGGGTACGCTGCCTTCCGGCTTTGTGCAGACGCAGGGCGCCAACGATGCGCTCAAGTGGGAAACCACCGATGAACTGAACGTGGGGCTGGATTTTGGCTTTCTGAATGGTGCACTGGCTGGTTCGTTCGATTATTTTACCCGCCAAACGTCCGGTATTCTGATCAAACCACCCGTTGCCTCAGCGGTGGGCGAGGGCCAGTTACGGTACGTGAACGGAGCAACCAAAACCAACAAAGGCTTCGAGCTTTCCTTGTCTTATGTGGGCAAGCCCGTGGGTGATTTCACCTACAGCGTTTCTACAAATTTTGCCCGTTTTCGCGATAAAGTGACTGTGCTGCCGGAAGAAGTTCGTTCGGCCTACGCGGGCAACGGTGTGACCACTATTATTGGTCACTCGCAACTGGATTTGTTCGGCTACCGGGCCGATGGTATCTTCCAGAGTCAGGCCGAAGTAGACGCGGCTCCCAGTCAGCCGGGTGCCGGGCCGGGCCGAATCCGCTACAAAGACCTCAACGGCGACGGTAAAATTGATCCCCTCGACCAGGAGTTTTACGGCACCTCATTGCCCAGTCTGGAATATGGTCTGCGCATCAACCTCGGCTATAAAAACTTCGACTTCTCATTCTTCGGTTCCGGTATTGCGGGCCGCACGGGTTTCGATAATTATATCTTCCTGAACAATTTTATCCGGGGGCGCGATAACGTAGGGCCGGGCATATTCAATGCCTGGACACCCCAGAATACCATGTCGACCATTCCGGCCCTCACGCTGGCCGACGTTAATAACGAGACCCGCCCATCGACTTATCTCAACGTCAACACCTCGTACTTCAAAATCCGGAACATCCAGTTGGGCTACACGTTGCCCAAAGACGTAATTGGTAAAGTGGGCCTGTCGAGCCTGCGGCTGTACGGCATGGTGGAGAACGTATTCTGGCTGAAAAGTAAATCTTTTTCCGGTCCCGACCCGGAGCGGGTCGACATCAACAGTATTGCCGTACCCCGCTCGTTTACGTTCGGTTTAAATGTTTCTTTCTAACGCTGAATCAGCTACGATCATGAAAAATAAAGTATTGCTTTCGTTGCTCGTCATGGCGGGTGGAAGCTTGATTTCTTCCTGTACCGAGTTTCTGGACTACCAGCCCCAGGGCACCCTGTCGTCTGACAATATCAAAAGTGTAGAGAATGCCGACGCGCTGGTAACGGCAGCTTACGCATCGCTGGGCAACGGCGAAATGATTGGCCCTATCGCCAGTATGTGGGTGTATGGCAGTGTCCGTTCCGACGATGCCTACAAAGGGGGAGGGGGCGTGGCCGACGTGCAGGATATTAACCTCTACGAGCATTATACCCTTACGCAGCCCCAGCAGGGCGATGGCTGGATGGCACCCTACACCTGGGAAGAATATTACCGCGTAATTTCCCGCGCCAACGTAGCCCTGCGGTCGATTGGTAACCTGACCGAAGCGCAGTTTCCGCTGAAAACGGTGCGTACGGCGGAACTGCGTTTTCTGCGGGGCCACGCCCATTTCATGCTGAAGATGCTGTTCAAGTACGTGCCTTACGTGGATGAAACCCTCGGCAGCGATCAGATTCTGACCACCTCGAACCGGGCCATGAACAATGACCAGCTTTGGGATAAGATTGCGACCGATTTTCAGTTTGCTATCGACAATTTGCCCGTCATGCAAACGCAGGTGGCCCGGTCCAACAAGCTGTCGGCAACGGCTTATCTGGCCAAACTACGGTTGTATCAGGCCTACGAACAGGATGATAACAACAAGGTGACCAACATCAATAAAGATAAATTGCAACAGGTAGTCACCCTGACGCAGACAGTTATCAGCTCTGGTAAGTACAGTCTGTTTCCTGATTTTGCCCAGAACTTTCTGCCCGAATTCGATAACGGTACAGAATCGGTTTTTGCCGTTCAGTACTCCATCAACGACGGAACGACGCTGGGGCGGCTCAATTTTGAAACCGGTTTGAATTACCCTACCGGTGCTCCACAGTATGGTTGCTGTAGTTTCCACCAGCCAAGTCAGAACTTAGCCAATGCCTTTGGTACCGATGCCACCGGGCTGCCTAAATTCGACACCTTCAATGAGGGTACTATCGACTTTAAAACCGCCACCGTCGACCCCCGCGTTGACCATAGCATTGGTATCGATGGCCACCCGTACAAGTACGACAATACGAAACCTTACAGCAATACCTGGGCACGGGATGCGGGCACCTACGGCTTTTTTCAGAGTATGAAAGAGCAGCAACTGGCTACCAGTTCCTCATACAAGAAGAGTGGTCCATTCATTGGCACGGCCAAGAATATCGACGTTATCCGGTACGCCGATGTGCTGTTGATGCAGGCCGAAGCCTATATTGAACTGGGGCAACCTGCTATGGCCTTACCGCTTATCAATCAAATCCGGGTGCGGGCAGCGGCCAGCACGGGGCGTCTTAAGAAAGCGGACGGTACTAATCCATCCAACTACCTTATCAAGCCCTACGATGCCACCAACTGGACCCAGGTATATGCCCGTAAAGCCTTACAATTTGAACGGCGGCTGGAGTTCGCGCTGGAAAGTCCCCGTTTCTTCGACCTTGTGCGGTGGGGCATTGCCGAGCCGGTGCTGAATGCGTATCTGGCCAAAGAGATACCCCGACGGTCGTTTCTGAATGGGGCTAAGTTTACAGCGGGTCGGGATGAATACCTGCCCATTCCGCAGCGCGAAATAACCTTCACGAAAGGGCTTTACAAACAGAATGTAGGTTTTTGATTTGGTTCGTATTTATTTAGGTTGGTAGTTCATTTATGATGGAGAACGTTCATTTATGGACGATTTTCCATCGTAAATTCCCAATTATCGTTCGTCATTAATATACAATGCTCCATGCAACGAAAACACCTTGCCCTTGCCTTGCTGGCTTTTACAGCAATCAGCCAAACGGCCTGCAATCAATCGACCAAGACCGAATCGTCGGCCCAAACCGAAACGACCAGGGATTCTATTGATTATCGGCCCCAGTACCATTTTTCGGCACCCAAAGGCTGGATCAATGATCCCAATGGGCTAGTTTATGCCAACGGCGAATACCATATGTTTTACCAGCATAACCCGTTCGGCAACGTGTGGGGGCACATGAGCTGGGGCCATGCGGTGAGTACCGACCTGCTGCACTGGGAAGATTTGCCCGTGGCTATCCCGGAGTTTACGAATGCCGATAGTGTAAAGACAGCCATTTTCTCCGGTAGTACCGTGGTGGACAAGGGTAACAAAAGCGGCCTGTGCCCCGATGGTACCGGCGATTGCATGGTGTCTATCTATACGGGCAACGTAACCAAGGGCGACGTCCAGACTAATCAATACCAAAACCTGGCGTACAGTGCCGACAAGGGCCGTACCTGGACGCAGTACGCCAAAAATCCGGTGCTTGACCTGCAAACCAAGGAGTTTCGCGACCCCAGTGTGTTCTGGTATGCCCCGCAGCAAAAGTGGCTGATGACCGTCATCAAACCACTCGACCATCAGGTGGCGTTTTATGATTCGAAGAACCTGAAAGACTGGAAACTCCTGAGCCTTTTCGGGCCACACGGTGATACCACCCGCGTGTGGGAATGCCCATCCATCGTTCAGGTGCCCATCGAAAATGAGTCCGGAAAAAGCAAATTGGTGGTATTTATATCGGCGGGGCACCCGCAGAAGAACTACCTCGGTATGCAGTATTTCGTGGGTGATTTCAACGGGAAAACGTTCACGCTGGATAGAGAAAATCCGAGGCCCATTGCTCCGGCTGTAAGTAACGTCGTTGATTGGGGGAAAGATTACTACGCGGCCATTCCGTTCAATGATCTGCCCAATGCGCAGAAAAACCCAGTCATGATTGGCTGGCTCAACGATTGGGAGTACGCCAATAAAATACCCACCGCTGGCTTCAGAGGGGCCATGTCGCTACCGCGCCAGATCGCACTCCGGCGTACGTCCGAGGGACTGGTGCTGGTACAAACGCCCATTGCCGGGGTGAACAGTCTGCGCGGGGCAAAAAAGAAGCAGCAAAACCTGAAACTCACCAGCCAGAGCCAAACGCTGGAAAAGAGCCTCGATAATGTGTACGAAATAGAAGCCGAAATCAGTCCCGGCACCGCCAAGACGGTGGGCATCCGAATCGCCAAAAATGGCAGCGACGGACCGGGCGCTGAAGAAACCATCATCCGCTACACCAACGGCCACCTCGAACTGGACCGCCGAAAGTCGGGCAACGTAGCCTTCAGCGACCGGTTTTCGAGCGTCGAAACAGCTCCCTTGCGGCCGCAGAACAATCTTATTAAACTTCGCATTTTCGTGGATAGGTCCGTTGTGACAGTGTTTGCCAACGACGGTGAACGCGTTATTACCGACTATATATTTCCGACTAAAGCAGCGGGATCCATCGAACTGTTTGCCGAAGGCGGTACGGCTGAATTCAAAAATATAGCCATCTGGCCTATGAAATCAATCCGTCCCTGAGGGCTGGTAGAAAGAGCTTATCTAGTAACCTATGATACGCGTAAGGAGGGGTTGTCCGACAGGGTAACCCCTCCAAAAATCTTATCGTCTAACCTATGATGCACGTAGATAAGTACCAGTGATGAGAGTTAAACAAACCACAGCGCTGGTAGTAATGAAAAATCGGTGCCGGGCCTCCCGGCACCGATTTTATTGTTTAAGCGGTCGGCATAGCCAATCGGTTATACGCCATTTGCCGAAGTAGAAACTCGACTCCGTGCGTAGCTATCTGATTGCGGTACGACTTGTACATCGCCACAAAATGCGAATAGGTTTGCAGACGGGCCGTTGCCATTGACGAAATGCTCAGTAAAGCCACCACATCGTCGCTATTGATTTTTGCCCAGTCGTCTGGCTCCAGTTCATCCGCCTGGCCCGTTTTGAGCTGCTCCGACAGATAATGGCCATACGTAGCCAGTAAAAAAGCGATTCGATGGACATCCCCGTTCTGGGCCAGCAAATTCAGCAGGGTAGGCAGAATGTAGGCTGGTAATTTCAGGGCTCCGTCGGAGCACAATCGGGCTAATGGATCGCTTGGGACGGGATCTGAAAATTGACTGAGAACTGCGTTTATGTAGTCCGTTAAGGGTGCTGGTGTCATTGACGGCTCATTCGGCAACCCGTCCTGCTCGATGAAAGCCTCCAAGTAATTGCTGAGTAAGTGATCATTGATGGCTGCGTCGATGGTCTGGTGGCCTGCCAGCAGGGCAGGATAGGCCAGCATATAGGGCAGGGCCTGGGTGATGTTCTGACGGTTCGTTTGCATGATGATATACGTACTATAGTTGAGTTATGTGGTTTTAAACCTCCTCCGTCTGGAGGAATTGGGATAAGGAGTTTGTCGCGCTGTGCTGGACCAACTCCTTATGACGCAGGGTCTGGGCGATCTGGTTGATTTGTTCGCCGAGTTTGCCCTGCTTCTCAATACTAGCTTTATCGTATTGGCGTTGCCGGGTAGGCTCCCAAACGAAAAGCTCCGTTTTGGCATCGTAGATACCAATTGGCTTGCACCCTTCCTGAGTAAGTAAGTCCGCTAAAAGAGCTTCAGCTTCCTGTTGAGTGCTACAATAACTATGTTGGTACTGCCTCTTTAGCAGATAAATGACTGAAAAACGATTCATGTGTTGTGAGATTTTAGTTTGAAGAACCCCGCTAAACCATTGGTTTCGGGTGTAAGGCCGGATTCGTGTTTTCCTGGCCTATTGATAAAACCCGGTGATACATTCGGGCCAAAGGAGTGTGCTTATCAGAAACGCGGGAAAAGCTGGGTAAACCGTGCCCTCTGTTTCTTTGTGAACGATGAGAATAGACTAATTTTAATGGGCGGATTCGTACCCATCTTTACCTGGGTGACGAGTTCCGGAGTTATCGAATTCGACTGGCTGCTTTATGGAGAACTGGAACGTCCGATTCGGCAAGCTAGAAGGCTGCGTTGTTAATTTACTCAACCCCTCGTGTTGCTGTAATGCCCGGCTATGCTACGTTGGCAGGCACTGGTCAGCAGGATAAACCGGGAGCGTAAAAAGCAGGGTAAGCGTGAAAAAGTGCAACTAATCGGTTTAGCACCCTCTGTATTGTTTTCTGGTATCTAAATGAATTTCATAAGGTATATAAAACAGTTAAGATCAATAACTAACAAGTAGATATGCTATAGAATAGTTAGTATGCTAAGTAACTAAATAAAGCAGTCGGATGGTTTGTGAATAATGGTATAGTACAAAAAGTGCTTGTTTTACTTTTACGGAAATAAAAATTATCCAAGCATTCCATGAGGAAGTAATAAGCCCAACGTTTGTAGCGGGAAAGCAGGTGTCTTATAAAGCTGATAATAGGCATAAAAAATGATTGAAATGTACCAAAATAGGGGGTTGCTTTTGTACCAAAGTGCCCTTTTCCGAACCGAAGTCAACGTTTACAAAACATTCATACGGGCTTCCGTCGTTAAACGGAAAGGTCAGACTACGTGTATCTACATGTATAGGGCCAATAGGTAGACTTCCAATAGTAAAAAAAGTAACTGAACACCGTATGGAATATAGACAATTAGGTGCGTCGGGATTAATGGTTCCCGTACTCAGTTTTGGCACGGCCACGTTTGGTGGCAGTGGCGACTTTTTCAAGGCCTGGGGGCAAACGCAGGTTGATGAAGCAACTCGTCTGGTGAATATATGCCTGGATGCCGGGGTTAACCTGTTCGATACCGCTGATGTATATTCGCAGGGGTTGTCGGAAGAAATTCTGGGCAAAGCCCTGAGCGGCCTGCGCGACAACGTGCTTATTTCGACCAAAGCCACGTTTACCTTTGGCGAGGGGCCGAACAATCAGGGTTCATCGCGCCTTCATCTGCTCAAACAGTGCGAGAGCAGTCTCAAACGACTCAAAACGGATTACATCGACATTTACCATATGCACGGTTTCGACGGCGTTACGCCCGTTGACGAAACGTTGCGCACCCTGGATGACCTGGTGCAGAGTGGGAAAGTACGCTACATTGCCTGTTCCAATTTTTCGGGTTGGCATTTGATGAAATCACTGGCCCGTTCCGAGAAGTACGGCTGGAATCGGTACATCGGCCACCAGGTATATTACTCGCTGGTCAATCGGGAATACGAATGGGAACTGATGCCCCTGGGTATCGACCAGCAGGTAGGGGCTATTATCTGGAGTCCGCTGGCGGCTGGCCGACTGGGTGGAAAGTACCGCCGGAATCAACCCATCCCGCCCGATAGCCGGGTAGCGCAGGGGGGAAGTCCCGTACCGGCTTTTGCTATACCGGATGAGCTTTTCTATACCATCATTGACGTGCTGGACGAAGTAGCCGCCGAAACGGGCAAAACCGTAGCGCAGGTGGCACTGAACTGGCTACTCCAGCGCCCAACGGTGGCAACCATCATCATTGGTGCCCGAACTGAAGAGCAACTGACGCAAAACCTAGACGCAGTAGGCTGGAACCTAACAACGGAGCAGGTGAAAAAACTGGATGCGGCCAGCGATGTCCCCACCATCTATCCCTACTGGCATCAGCGGCAGAATAGTACCCTGAACCCCCCACCCAGATTCTATTGAGCAACATGATACAGTTCAAACGACTGGACCACGTACTGATTGGCATCCCCGAAGGCACCACGGCTCAGGCACGGGAGTTTTACGGGAGCGTGCTGGGTCTGAACGAGATTCCGGGCAATCATCCTAATGGGGCCATCTGGTTCAGCATGGCCGATATTCAGTTACACCTGCGCGAGGAGGCTGCTGGTCCGTATTCCAAACGGCACCCTGCTTTTGAAGTAGCCAGTCTGGACGAAGCAAAACGAGTGTTGCTGGACAAGGGGCTTGTTCTGGAACAGGCATCCGAAATAGGTGGGCGGGAGCGGGTGTTCTTCCACGACCCCTTTGCCAACCGAATTGAACTGCTACAGTTTATAGAAAAATAGCTGGTTTGGGTGGGTACGAATGCCATCGTCTGTAGACAGGCCAGAACCGGCGTTTGGCAGTGGATGGGTTGAAACAAAAGAGTAAACGACAGGAACAAAACCAACGAGTCCAATTGCCCGTTACTACGGTAGCGTTTCCAATCTTACAGTTAGAAATTAGACCATTGCGTACCGATTCTGTAATGACGAACGAGCTATTCGACTTGCTTACAAAAGCAACCCGCGATGCCGTCTGGCACTGGGATATAGTGGCCGATACAATCTGGTGGAATGAAGGCTATACCACGTTATTTGGGCATCCTGCCCAGGAAGCTACAGAAGATGGACTGGAATCATGGTCTCGGCATGTTCACCCCGACGACAAAGAGCGGATTTTACTCAGTATTCACCAGGCGGTTGAACAGGGACTGACCAACTGGTCTGCCGAGTACCGGTTTGGCCGGGCCGATGGGAGTTATGCTACCGTGCTGGACCGGGGCTACGTAATACACCGGAAGGGGCACCCTATACGGATGGTGGGTTCTATGCAGGATATTTCGGAGCGAATTGCTCTGCAACAGGCGCATCGGGAAGGGGAGGAGCGCCTGCGGTTTGCCCTCGACTCGGCGCAGCTTGGTACCTGGGAGCTGGACCCCGTTCGGGGGGTAGTAGAGTGGGATGCCCGGTGCCAGGCGCTGTGCGGGCTGGCCAATCAGGATTCACAGAGCTTCGGGCAGAGCCTGGATTATGTTCATGCTGATGATAAAGAGTGGGTAAGCCAGGCCGTTCAGTGGGCCTTAAAGCCAGAATCGGGTGGGCAGTATGATGCGCGTTTTCGAACCGTTGACGTCAATGACGGCCGGGTACGCTGGGTTCGGTTTATTGGGCAGACCTATTTTACGGATTCAGGCGAAGCATATCGTTTTTCGGGTATTGCGCAGGACATCACGGAAGAGGTGCTGGCCAGAGAAAAAGCGGCCTTATCCGACCAACAGGCCAGAATGGCACTTGAGTGCTCCGGAGCAGGGTCTTTCTGGATAAATTTAGTGACGGGTGAGGTGGTCTATACCCCCACTTTGTCCCGGATACTGACGGGTGAAGTGAAGCCGGAACAGGACCATACTATCTTCGTTCAGCATCTTTACCCGGAAGATAAGGCCATCAGAGAGCAGGCGCATAAAGTAGCGCTGCAGACGGGGTCTGTTAGCTACGAGGCCCGTTTTGTGTGGTAGGATAACACGATTCACTGGGTTAAAATACTGGGGCAGTACCTGTTCAACGCGAATGGTAAACCCACCTCCATTACCGGTATCGTGCTGGATATTACGGAACAGGTAGCCAAAAATGAAGCCCTCCGGGAAGCCGAAGACCGGCTGCGATTCAGCGAAGAACGGTTTCGAACTATGATTCTCCAAGCTCCGGTTGCCATTGGTATGCTGGATAGCCGCGAGCTGGTTATCGAAACGGCAAACAGTTCAATGCTGGAGATTTGGGGTAAGGACAAATCTGTTATTGGTAAACCCATAATGCAGGCTCTGCCCGAACTGGCCGGACAGCGGGTACTTGGTGCCATGCAAAACGTCTATGATTCGGGGTTTGCCCAGTATGGTTCCGAGATACTAACCCGCTTACAGCACGGTGACCAACTGGAGGATGCTTACTTTAATTTCGTTTATGCCCCCGTACGGGACGATTCCCAACGGGTCAGTGGCGTTGCGGTCATAGCCGTTGACGTGACCGGGCAGGTCCTGTCCCGGCAGGCCATTGAAAAAAGTGAATCGCGCTTTCGGACCCTTCTGGAAGCTATTGTCCAGATTACCTGGACGAGTACACCGGAAGGTGATATTAATTTCTTCAATCAACGCTGGTACGACTATACTGGACAACGCCCTGGTCAAACAGACGGCACGGGGTGGCAGAATGCCATCCATCCCGATGATTTGCCAAATACGATGGCTGTTTACAAAAAAGCGCTGGCCGATGGCACTACGTTCGAGTTGGAAAATCGGTATCGGCGGGGCACCGACGGGCAATACCGGTGGCATCTGAACCGGGCGTTACCCCTGCGGGATGAAGCGGGTGAAATCACGCTTTGGGTAGGTACCGCTACTGATATTCAGGAGCAGAAACTGGTGACCTACGAACTGGAACAGCAGGTGCAATCCCGAACGGAACAGCTGACAGCCTCGAATTTCGACCTTCGACGCTCGAACGAAAATCTGGAAAAATTCGCTTACATCGCCAGCCATGATTTGCAGGAACCACTCCGAAAAATTCAGTCATTTGGCGACATACTCAAAAATCAATATGGTTTGCAGTTGGGTGAAGGCATCAGTTACCTCGAACGAATGCAAAGTGCGGCCAGTCGAATGTCCGTCCTCATCAAAGATTTGCTGGTTTTTTCCCGTATATCGACCCGCCAGGAAGCAACGCTACCCATTGATCTCAATCAGGTATTGGCCACTGTAATCGAAGATATGGAGCTGGGCAATGCCCAACTTAATATAGGGGCACTCCCTACTGTTCTAGGCGATGGATCGCAGTTGGGTCAATTATTTCTGAATTTGTTAAGTAATGCGTTGAAGTTCCGAAAACCCGATACCGTTCCGGCTATTCAGATAAACGCCACTCAGGTCACTGCGGCTGCTTTACCTGTCGATGTCAAACCCGCCCGAAGGGTTGCTCGGTACCATTGTATCAGCGTGGCGGACAATGGCATCGGGTTTGATGAAAAATACCTGGACCGTATTTTTCAGGTATTCCAGCGGTTGCACAACCGGAGTGAGTACGTAGGTACGGGTATTGGTCTGGCCATTTGTGAGAAAGTGACTGCTAATCATGGCGGTGCTATTACCGCCGTCAGTAAGCCGGGTCAGGGAGCCACATTTGCTATTTACCTGCCCGTTATGTAAGGCTCCGCGCCAGGCAGACCCGCTGGCCCGGCGGGCAAGTTTTCTTCTCCAGACAGTCGTGTCAAAAAAATAAACTGAAATTTTTTCAGCCTCGTGCAACCTGCGCCCCGGGTTCATACATCTTCCTGTCAACAAACGGAAAAAGCAAATCCTGCAGGTCTGTGCTACTAACCGCTTGAACACTGAAATCAGTATCAACTTTGTTCAAACCACCGCTCCGGCGGACTGCCATGAAAACGTTCAAACACATCCTGACCACTGCGCTGCTCGCTGCTTCTATAACGTCATTCGCTCAATCGACAACGATTACCATCATCACCGATTCAACCGACATAACGACCAAACCGAAAAAACACGTTGAGCGGGTTCGTACTGATTTAAACATTTACCTGGGCTTTAACGGATTTTCGGGAACCCTTCCCGCAGGCTATGATTTCCGGCCCGTTGGCTCACGATTTATCGCGTTGGCCTGGCAAACCCGCATTCCAGTGGCAGTAAGCGGAACCACCAAAGTCCGCTTACTGACTGGCCCCGAAGTAGCCTGGAACAACTTTATGTTTGAAGGTCGAAACACCCTGGTGGAGCAAAATGGTCAACTGGTTGTGGAGCCCGCAACCGTCAACCTGCGCAAATCGAAACTGGTTATGGCCCAACTGAATCTACCGCTTATACTGAATCTGGCGTTCAAATCGGGCTTCAGCCTGAGCCTGGGTGGGTACGCCGG
Organism: Cytophagales bacterium; assembly: GCA_038236215.1. GTDB lineage: Bacteria > Bacteroidota > Bacteroidia > Cytophagales > Spirosomataceae > Spirosoma. Next base: position 40,969 of record JBBSTD010000037.1, read on the forward strand.
TATGCGACTGGACAGTTATACCAAAGTGAAGCCCGATGGCGGCTCCGCTGTTCGCACCCATAATACGTATAACCTGAACCCCGTGCGCTGGGGCTACATGGCCGAACTGGGTTACCGGGGCCATGCCAAACTCTTTGGCCGCTACGAACCAAACAGCCCATTCCGGGCTGGGCAAGGCCCCGATGCCGGTATATGGACGGTAGGAATCAAATTGTAAAAAATAGGGCTAACCGGCTATTGGCAAATAGCCGGTTAGCCATTCCCTGGCTCGCTTATACAACACTAATCGAACCACGTTGGCAGCAACAGGCGGCCGGGAAGCAGTCCACTACTGCTGCCCGGTATAAAAAGACTGAAACCCACCACTAAACTAAGTATGATTGAACGGTTGACCATGCAACGTTCCCGTTAGTCTGTTGTCTTTCTGACAAAATAACACCGCCTTTCTTTCTCGCTTCGCTTATCATCCCCTAAAATCCGCTTATCCTGCCGTTCAAACCGCTTGTGTAACAACAGGTACTTTGTGATACACACTACCTACCTTTGCCCTGTACTATTTATAATAACACACAACCTTTTTGAAAATACACTACGCATGAAAACGTTATCCGCCTTCTTCCTCCTTATTTTATTTACGCTCTCAACCACGTTCGGACAGGTACTAACCCGGGGAATGGTGCAGGGTCAGGTTAAAAGCGTGTCTGGCAAACCTCTTGAATTCACCACGCTAATGTTGCTGAAAGCGAAAGATTCGACCCTGACAAAGGGAGCCATCAGTGATTTGGAGGGAAAATTCTCGTTCGAGAACGTAGGGGCTGGCAAGTATCTGGTAGCCGCTCAGCAGATTGGATACCGCAAAACGTATAGTGTACCGTTCGTTATCGACGAAGCGAATCCGGCTCAGGAACTGCCCGCCATTGCAATGAGTGAAGAGGCCAAAAACCTGACCGAAGTTAACGTTGTGGCTAAGAAACCATTCATCGAGCAGCAGGTTGACCGCACTGTTATGAACGTAGAGAACAGCATCGTTTCCAGCGGCAACACTGCCCTTGAAGTACTGGAAAAGGCACCCGGCGTGACCATCGACCGCCAGAACGACCAGATTCAGTTGAAGGGGAAATCGGGAGTTATTGTGTACATCGACGGTAAGCAGACCTACCTCTCACAGCAGGAAGTAGCGAACTTTCTCAAAAATACACCCAGCGACAATATCGCTACGATTGAGATTATCACCAATCCAGGCTCCAAGTACGATGCCGCCGGTACATCGGGGATTATTAATATCAAGATGAAGAAGAATAAGAATTTTGGCACCAACGGCACCGCCATTATCGGCACGGGCTACGGCTGGACGAACAACCTGAACGGAATGCGCGCCGATTTGCCTAAGTTCAACACGTCGCTAAACCTCAACCATCGCGACGGGAAGGTGAATCTGTTTGGGAACTACAGCTATGTGAACCGGCAGAGTGCCCAGAGCAATGAGCTGAACCGGGTTATCAAATACAACGGTCAGACTACGTACTTCGACCAGCGGTCCTTCCGGCCGAATCAGTTTGCCGGGCATTCGTACAAGGCCGGTATGGATTACTTCATCAACGACAAAAATACGATTGGCGTGGTGGTGAACGGCTTCTCGAACGACTGGCGTTCTACCGGTCAGAACAATACGCTTATCAGCAACCAGAATCGCCAGTTAACCAGTAAGGCTATCACGCAAACGGAGATGCGCAACTTTTTGTCGAACCTCACGGGTAATGTCAACTACAAATTCGATTACGGCAAAGGGCGCGAGTGGACGGTTGATGCGGACTATGTTCACTATGGCGGGCAGAATACGAACAACCTGAGTACCCAGTATTACACCGCCGAAAATGTAACGAACCGCCCGAATCAGGATGTGCGGAACAATATGCCCTCGACCATCAATATCATGGCGTTCAAAACGGATTACATTCTGCCCCTGAAGAAAGGAAATAAACTGGAAATGGGCCTGAAAAGCAGTTACGTGAATGCGGATAATAACACTATTTACGACACGCTACAGCAGGAAAATCGCCAGTGGCTGCCCGATGCCAGCCGCTCCAACCAGTTCCTGTACAACGAGAACATCAACGCGGCCTACCTCAACTATGCCGGACAAGTTGGTAAACTGAAAGTGCAGGCGGGTTTACGGGCGGAGCATACGCACTCGGTTGGCACATCCGTTACGCTCAACCAAACCGTTGACCGCAACTATCTGAACCTGTTCCCCACGCTGTTCCTGTCCCGCCAACTGGATACCAACAATGTGCTGAACGTATCGTACAGCCGCCGAATCAGTCGGCCGGATTACCAGAACCTGAATCCCTTCGTGTTCTATCTGGACCCGTACACCTATCAGCAGGGTAACCCGTTTCTGCGGCCACAATACACCAATTCGGTTGAGTTGACCCACGTGTACAAAAACGCCTTCACTACCACCCTGAACTACAGCCGCACCACGGATTTCATCAACGAAGAAACGCCCCGGCAGATTCCGGCGCAGAACATTACTTACGTAACCCCCGAAAACCTGGGCGTTCAGGATAACATAAGCCTGAACCTGAGTTTTCCGGCAACTGTAACCAAGTGGTGGCGCATGCAGAATAACATCAGCACCTACTACCAGCACTATCAGACCATTTATTCAGGTTCACCCTACGAAGTGAAACTGGTGGCTGGTAATTTATACACTTCGCAGAATTTCACGTTCAGCAAAACCCTGTCGGGCGAACTATCGGGCTGGTTCAATACTGCTTCTCAGTATGGGTTCTACCGGGCACGGCCGCAGGGTGGATTTAGCATCGGTGTGCAGAGAAAAGTGATGGATGGCAAGGGCAACCTGAAATTGAACGTGAATGACCCCTTCTGGCTGAATCATTTCAGCGGACGGGCTGTGGTGCAGGACATCGACTTCCGGGTACAATCTCGCTGGGAGAGCCGCCAGATTCGGCTGACGTTCACCTACCGCTTCGGCAACCAGGACGTAAAAAGTGCCCGCCAGCGCAACTCCGCCACCTCCGCCGAGCAAAGCCGGGTGGGAGGGCAGAATTGATGTATGCTATAAGATGTATGGTACAGGCAGAAAATACATCATACATCCTACATGAAAATCGGACTTAGTTTAGGTTAAGAAAGTGCGAAAGCCGCCCCCGGATTGAGGGGTGGCTTTTTTGTTTTGCGGCTGCTTCTAATACCGTAGCTGGGTAAATAGCGGGCCGCTCTATATTACTTATAGTCATTTTTTACTACTTATTATAAAAAAAATACCTTTAAGTAAATTTGTCGAGAATAGACTGAAGGAGGTTTGACCGTAATAAGTCCGAATTTTAACTTTGCTTCAATAAACGATCAGGTGTACGCTTGTTCTTTGTCAGTCACGACTGTCAATAATACCTGTTCCTGATCTGCCTGCTGTACCGGTGCCCTGCCGGATTTACGCCTGAAAAGGCGTCTGATTACCAATTTTCCGATTTTTATTCCCTCACCCTTTAACTTTTTAATGCTATGTATCAATCTCCTTTCATCTGTTTTAACAACTGTCGCCCGGTGGGTGTATGGTTTATTATTCTGTTTTTTTTAGTGACGATCACTGTATCCGCTCAAACTATCAGCACGGTAGCCGGTAGCGGCAGTGCTGGTTTTAGTGGAGATGGGGGTGCAGCCACGGCAGCTAGTCTGCTTGCTCCTATTGATGTGGCGTTTGATGCCTCGGGCAATCTTTACATCGCCGATCTTCAAAATCAGCGCATTCGCAAGGTAAATACTAGCGGGATCATTAGCACGGTGGCCGGTAATGGTGACTATGGTTTCAATGGGGATGGTGGCGCGGCCACGTCAGCTAGTCTGAATTACCCTGGTGGTGTGGCGGTAGATGTCTCGGGCAATCTATACATCGCGGATGGAGCTAATAATCGTATTCGCAAGGTCAATACCAGTGGTATCATCAGTACGGTGGCGGGAACTGGTGTTGGTGGTTTTGGTGGTGATGGTGGTGCCGCCACGGGGGCTGGTCTGAATTCTCCCGGTGGTGTGGCGGTGGATGCCTCAGGCAACGTATACATCGCTGACGTGAGTAACCATCGCATCCGCAAAGTTAATACCAGCGGTATTATCAGCACGGTGGCGGGCACCGGCAGTTTTGGTTTCAGTGGTGATGGTGGTGCGGCCACGTCGGCTGGTCTGAATCAGCCTAGTGACGTGGCAGTAGATGGGAGTGGTAATCTGTACATTGCTGATATTGGTAACCAGCGCATCCGAAAGGTGTCTATTACTGGGATTATCAGCACGGTGGCCGGTAATGGTGACTATGGTTTCAGCGGGGATGGGGGTGCAGCTACAGCGGCTGATCTGTATTATCCTCGTAGCTTGGCGGTGGATGCCTCGGGCAATCTATACATCGCAGATGTCGGTAATAGCCGCATCCGTAAAGTCAATGGTCTGGCCAATGGGAGCCTGGCCCTTACGGGGGTTACCGGAGTGAGTTGTACGCCCGGCAATGCCAATGGACACACAGTCAGTTTCAGTCCCCAGTACAGTGGGGCAACCGGGGCACCCATTAGTTTTTCGGTGGTCAATGAGATGCTGCCCACCACTAGTCCGGGGCCGTACAGTCTTCAGCTTTACACCGATAATCCGATTATTACCCTGAAAGCCTCCCAAACGGGGACCGATGGAGAAGCCAGTTACGTCTACAACTGGCTATCGGCCTGTAACACCGCGCCCATTCCCCCTCCTTTATTCACGATTGCAGCCGTGACCGGGGTGAGTTGTACATCCCTCTCGGCCACCTCGCGCCGATTGAGTTTCAGCCCGGTTTATAGCGGGGCAACCGGCGCACCCATTAGTTTTTCGGTGGTCAATGAGATGCTGCCCACCACCAGTCCGGGGCCCTACACCCTGACACTCTATACTGATAACCCCAGTATCAACCTGCGTGCGATACAGGCTGGCAGTATGACTTCGTATGCCTATAACTGGCTGGCTGCCTGTTCGGCTCCCGCTGCTCCGCTCACCATCACGGGCGTGAATGGAGTGAGTTGCACCGCTCTCTCAGCCACGGCGCGCCGATTGAGTTTTACCCCAACGTACAGCGGGGCAACCGGCGCACCCATTAGTTTTTCGGTGGTCAATGAGATGCTACCTACCAGCAGTCCGGGACCCTACACCCTGACGCTTTACACCGATAATCCAAGTATCAACCTACGTGCGCTACAGACTGGCAGTTCGGCTTCGTATGCTTACGACTGGCTGGCTGCCTGTTCGGCAAGTGCCCGGATAGGAGACAGCGAATCCGTAAAGCCGCTGCGGGTAACTGTATTGAGCAACCCGACGGTAGCCAATGAAGTGAGCGTTGAGATTTGCGGAGCGGTAGGTGCTTTAACGCTGTCGGTATTTGACAGCCGGGGCCACCGGGTAAGTGAAAAAAGTCTTGGTCAACCGGTAGTAGGTACGGTACGCACTACGGTTGGGCTGGGTCAGTCGGTTGGGGTGTATTTGCTTCGGGTACAGACAGTTATCCAGAGCCAGGTTGTAAAAGTGGTACGTGAGTAAGGCGAATTGGATTCAATCCAACATCAAGGTTCATTTCAAAATATGTCAGTAAATCAGAAAAGCCGTCCCTTAATCCGGGGGCGACTTTTTTTGTTAATTAATCAGGTCAAAAACAAATTGCCGGGAGTAAAATATAAGGGTGAGAGAGGGGTATAAAAAAGATAAGGTTCCCTGATCGTGCAGAGAACCCTATACTGACTATTCCTAAACCCTTAACCTTTTCTACATGAAAAACTAACTTTTACTCTTTTCTGTTCCCTTCGTTCAGCTAATTTAGACAAATATCTAAATTATTGAATTTCAGGTGTTTCTGCTACTTCACTGGAGGGGAGATTCACGTTCCAGATGAAGTTAATCATCCGGGTAGTGTGGTTTGCCTGACCCATCCAGTGAGCGGCTTCGGCTTCATTTACCTTAGCCAGTTCATTGATGACCTGAGCGGCTCCTTCGTTGAACGCAGCGCGGTCGGCAGGGCTGATGTTCAGCACGGCGGCCGGTTGGTCGTTATACGAAGTGATAACACTCATAAAGTTCTGCCAATTTGTAGTAGTTGCAAACCTGGCAACGTGTTGTTCCACATACGAAGCAAATAACTTCTGTGAACCATTGACAAGCATCGTACTTGCCGGCTTTTTGGCTGCCGGGCTATCATCAGTGTTGGTGGTGGTAGCCGCGCCTGCCTGTGATATCGTCAATCCTAATCCTAGTACCAACGATGCAAAGATAACGCGTGATTTCATTGTTTTATTCTATTTTGTTTTCAATTAGATAACACACAAATGTCTATAGAAAGTTTTAAATCGCAAGTGTTCTATAGGGTGCGCTTCCAATTATTATTCCGAATATAATGCCGAATTTCTAGCTAATTTCGCTATTAAAGCCATTATTTACATATATAAACAAATAAAATTTTGTTTTGTATGACTTGATAGGTATAAAATATGTATTGGTAAAATTATAATATTCTTTAAAAAGTTATATCATTGGTTGTAATTATTCATGGCCATCTCTATGCCCATAGTACAAAAAGCGAGTGTAGCCGCTCCGGCCCGGTCCAGATAGTCAGGCAACTGAATCATTTCGTCCTCCGGAAACTCACCCAATACAAAATCAACCTGCCTTCCTTTTGAGAAATCGTTGCCAATACCCACCCGCAGTCGGGCGTAGGGCTGGTTGTTCAGGACTTCGTCGATACTCTTTAACCCGTTATGCCCCCCCGGCGATCCTTTGGGCTTCAGCCGTAGTTTGCCAAACGGTAAATCTTTATCGTCCGTAATGATCAGTACATTCTCCACGGGAATGTTTTCCTGCTTCATATAATACAGTACGGCCTGGCCACTCAGGTTCATGTAGGTTGTGGGTTTGATAAAAAAGAGTTGTTTCCCTTTGTGTTGCCATTTAGCCGTGTAGGCCAGGCGGGTCATGGAAAAATTAAATCCGTGCTGGGCAGCCAGGCGGTCGAGAACCATAAAACCGGCATTATGGCGGGTAAGCGCGTATTCGGGGCCAATATTGCCCAAACCAACAAGCAAAAATTTCATGAGTAGTTTAATTCAGTAACGCTACCGATTCGCGGTAACTCGATTGGGTGCCATCGGGAAACTGGCAATCCAGCCGGTACACGTAGGCACCGGGCTGTGCTGGCTGACCGTTCAAGAGGCCATCCCAGAGTGGTTCGCCACTCGTCAGGGTGAAATTAGACCGGTTATAGAGAATGGTTCCCCAGCGGTCGTACACGGTGAATCGGGTAACCGACAGGGATGGAAACGCAAAACGGGCGGTAAAAACGTCATTGCTGTTATCCCGATTGGGCGAAAAAGCAGTTGGTAAATGAACAATGTTTTGGCACTCCAGCGGTATGGTAACGGTTTGGGCGAGGGTACAGTTACGGGCATCGCGAATGGTTAGGGTGTACGTGCCCGCTCCCAGACCGGTAAAAGCCGTTTTGCGCTGAAAGGATTGCCCATCGAGGGCGTATTCGTTGGCTCCTGCATTTTGGTCCGTGCTGAACGACACGATGCCGTTCTTCAGTCCACATCCTTCGGCCGTAGTTTGAACAGATACGGGCTGCGGCCCCGTGCTGGCGGCCACGCTTACCGACTGGGTTATGGTGCAACCGGCACTGTCGCGGGCGGTGATACTGTAGTTCCCTGATTTTAATCGGTTGAAAACACCGCTGGCCTGATAGGTCTGGTTATCGCTGCTGTACTGAACGGGGTTCGTTCCTCCCATTACTGTTATGCTGGCCTGTCCGTTAGCCTGCCCGCAGGTAGTGGGCGTAACCGCCGAACCAAGAACGACCATTGGTTTGAAGGCCGGTAGATCAACCACCTTGTTTACTTCGCAGGTATTGGCATCCCGCACTCGGAGGGTATAAGTACCACCGGCCAGATTAATGAAAAGTGGATTGGCCTGGTAGGTAACGCCATAGTCAATCGAGTATGTGAGCGGCCCTTTACCACCCGCAGCCACTACACTGACCGTGCCATTGGCCGTAGCGCATTTGGGTGGTGTACTAACCAGGCTGGTAATGGTGGGCGCAGCATCGGATGTGATGGTAACTGCCTGCTCGGTCTTACAACCCAGGGTGTCTTGGGCCACTATCGTGTAAGAACCTGGTTTCAAACCGGTGAATAAAGGGTTCTTCTGAAAAGAACCACTATTCAGGCTATACTGGAAGCCGCCGGAGCCGGTAGCAGCAACGGCAATGGAACCGTTATTTTTATCGCAGCCCGTATTGAGCGTCGAGACGGTAAGGGATGACTCAAGGACGTTGATGGTGATGGGTACCACCGGACTTTCATTCTGATAAAGTGTTTGGGTGACGTAAAACGTCGTTGTTTTGGTGAGTTTTGGGCTATACGTGTTGCCGCTGGCCAGCAGCGTAGTTTTCTTGTCGGACGAATACCAGCGTAAATTCTTGCCCGTAATCCGTAAATCCATGGGACTGTCTTTGCAAAACGTATCCGGCGATTTCAGGGCAATCCGGTATAACTCAATGGTGCCCCCACCGGCATCGGTGCAGGTGGTGCCGTTAACGATGTTCTCATACTTGCCAATAAGACTTTCGTCCGTACTAGTAAAGACGACGATTCCCTTCCAGAAACAAACGTCTTTCACAGCGGAGTTGCCACTCTTATCGGATTCGAAGAACGAAACGGTTGATCCACCTATAATGCCACTAATATAAGCGACACCCCCAAACGGGACATTTGGATTAGCCGTTTGTGCCGTCCCCCCAACCGTAGTGCCGTTCTGCGTGAGCGTCATGGCGTAATTATACACAGCCTGCTTAGGATCGCTGGGGTAGGTTACCCCAAGCCAATAGCCCGCCACGGTTGCCTGGGCCCTACTGTCGAAAGCTAGGGTCGAAAGCGTCAGTAAAAGGACAAGAGTAAATTGTTGTTTCATAACTACTCTTAGTTGCGTAGTAGCAAGCAAAACTACCAAGCCACTAAAGTAAAGACAATACGGCGTTTGTACTATTTCGCTCCTGTTTCAAGGGCCATTGCTGAATAGATTGACCTGAGTTTTCCGATTAGTACATAATGGTCTGATCAGGCACACTACGTATAGTGAGCGTTATACAAGCTCATCAATCCGAATGTCAGGGAGCTTGTTCCGGCTAACGTGCTACGGGACGTTGTGGAGCATTGCAATAAACGGGTATCGCATGGCTTGTGTCTGGTCATAGTATTAACGCAACCTTGCGGTAGTGTCGGTTGCGTTAATACTATGACCAGACAGGCTGACTTTGCCCGTTTTATTTAGCCATAATACCGTTTGGCGTGATGCCTTTGTCCGGTTGATACGAGTAAATAATGACTTTGTTCCGGTTTGTTTTATTGGATAGACCTATCCCGTTTATAGTCAAACTACCTATAAAAACACTACAATTATGCGCCGTACTTTACTAACCCTGTGTACTTCTCTGATGGTATCCGGCCTGCTGGCCCAGGCACTTCAGCGGCAGCCAACCCCGAACGATACCCTTAAATCGCCCAAGGTGATGAACGATAAACGGGTTGCCATTCAGATTTACGCCCCCAAAGCCAGCGAAGTAACGGTATCCGGCGATTTTATGGGGTCCGGTAAACCCATTAGCCTCACTAAAAACGATTTGGGCGTTTGGTCAACGACCATTGGGCCGCTTCGCCCCGACTATTATACATACACCCTGATGGTGGATGGGGTACGGACGGCAGATCCCAAAAATCCGGTTATCAAGCAGGGCATCAGCAGTATCGAAAATGTAATGACCGTGCCCGGCCCCGAAATGGCTTTCGAAGAGAATACAATGGTGCCCCACGGCGAGGTGCGGGAGGTATGGTATCCATCCAGTACGCTGGATATGATGCGCCGGATGCGCGTATATACACCACCGGGCTACGATAAAGGGAACGCGAAATACCCCGTATTTTACCTGCTTCACGGGGCGGGTGATGATGATTCAGGCTGGAACAGCATTGGCCGGGCGGGGTTCATTATCGACAATCTGATTGCCGCCGGAAAGGCCAAACCTATGATAGTGGTAATGCCCAACGGGAGTATGCCGCTGCCCCCGCAAACGGGTATGCCCAATGGACAGACCATGAATCGGATGCGGGATTTGTTTAGTGCCGAGTTGCTGAAAGACGTAATGCCCATGGTGGAAAAAACGTACCGGACCCTAAACAAACCCGAAGACAGAGCCCTGGCCGGATTAAGTATGGGTGGATTCCAAACGCTGGACGTTACGATGACACATCCTGAGTTATTTGATTACGTCGGCGTGTTTAGTTCTGGCTTTTTCGGGGCAACGGTTGACGAAGCGGAGACTAAATACGCGAAGGCGCTGAATGACCCATCGTTCAATAAAGGCAAAAAACTATTCTGGGTGGCCATTGGGAAGGATGATTTTGTGATGGATGCCAACAAAAAGACCCTGGCCCTGCTCGACAAACACAACATCAAATACCAGTACAAAGAATCATCGGGCGGGCATACGTGGATCAATTGGCGGCAGTACCTGAGTGAATACGTACCCCTGTTATTCAACTAATACCCAACCCATTCTGGAGGTCATACCTGGGATTACTGGGGAAACTCCCTACATCTTCATGCACTGTTCTAAAGCACTAAAAGATGACGGCGCATTTCGGATAGCGGAGCCGAAAACTATTATTTAGAAGCTGTTTGAGTTAATCACTTTCGGACTTAAATCGCCAATTCAAACAACATCCTGACCTATTTTTGTGACGCAATTTGCGTTAATTATCTACTAACCATGAGAAAGAAGATCACGTACATTGGCCTGATGGGCCTACTCTCTACCTCCGTGATACTTGGCCAGAACGGGACCGAAACAAAAACCGGGAACTGGACAAAAGTGACCAACAAAGGCGGGCAAACCCTGGGCTATGCACCTGCCTCCGGCGTAAAACTCCTGAACGATAAGGGACTGTCCTTCAAAGACCTGAACAGAAACGGTAAGTTAGATAAATACGAAGACTGGCGGTTATCGGCCGATGTTCGGGCGAAGGATCTGGCTTCTCAAATGACTATAGACCAGATTGCCGGGCTGATGCTCTATAGCAAACACCAACCCATTCCTGCCGCACCGGGTGGCCCCTTTGCCGGTACATACAACGGGAAAGTCTTTGCCCAGAGTGGTGCTAAAGTGGCTGATTTGTCGGACCAGCAAAAGGAGTTTCTGACCAAGGATAACCTGCGCCACGTGTTGATAACGTCAGTGCAAAGTCCGGAAGCGGCTGCCGAGTGGAACAACAACGCGCAGGCTCTGGTGGAGGGGTTAGGGTTGGGTATTCCCATAAACAGCAGCTCCGACCCCCGGCACGGTACCCGGGCCGATGCCGAATTTAATGCGGGTGCTGGTGGAACTATTTCGATGTGGCCTGGTTCGCTAGGGCTGGCGGCTACGTTCAACCCCGATCTGGTCCAGAAATTTGGTCAAATTGCCGCTACCGAATACCGCGCGCTGGGAATTGCTACGGCCCTGTCGCCCCAGGTCGATATCGCCACCGACCCGCGCTGGAATCGCGTAAGTGGCACCTTTGGCGAAGACCCGCAATTGGCTACCGACATGGCCCGCGCGTACATTGACGGGTTCCAAACCTCAACCGGTGCCAATGAACTAACGGGCGGCTGGGGCTATAACAGTGTTAATGCCATGGTAAAGCACTGGCCGGGTGGTGGTTCGGGCGAAGGTGGGCGCGATGCGCACTACGGCTACGGCAAGTACGCGGTGTATCCGGGCAATAACTTCATGACTCATTTGTTGCCGTTTATCAACGGAGCCTTCAAACTAAAAGGCAAAACCGGCATGGCGTCAGCGGTGATGCCCTACTACACAATTTCGTTCAATCAGGACAAGAAATACGGTGAGAATGTAGGCAACAGCTATAATAAATACATTATCCACGATCTGTTACGCACGAAATACAACTACGATGGGGTTGTCTGCACGGACTGGCTTATTACGGCCGACGAAATGGCGGTGGACGTGTTCCTGACCGGGAAATCGTGGGGCGTTGAAAAACTAACCGTTCCGCAGCGGCACTACAAAATTCTGATGAATGGGGTCGACCAGTTTGGTGGAAATAACGAATCCGGGCCGGTTATGGCGGCTTACCAGATGGGGGTAAAAGAACACGGCGAAAAATTTATGCGCACCCGTTTTGAGCAATCGGCCGTGCGACTGCTCAAAAATATACTACGGACCGGGTTGTTCGAGAATCCGTACCTGGACCCGCAGGAGTCGAAAAAGATAGTAGGCAAAGCCGATTTCATGAATGCCGGGTACCAGGCCCAACTGGAATCGGTAGTGATGCTAAAGAACAAGGCTAAAGCCCTGCCGCTCACCAAAGGTAAAACGGTATACATCCCCAAGCGCTTTACGCCCGCCGGTCGTAATTTTCTGGGTATGGAAACGCCCGAAAAACTCGAATATCCGGTCAGTTTGGCCGTCGTGAAAAAGTACTTTACCGTAACTGACAATCCCGCCGAAGCCGATTACGCGCTGGTGTTTGTCCGCAGTCCGGATTCGGGTGGCGGATATAGCATTCCCGATGCCAAAGCGGGCGGCACGGGCTACACTCCCGTTAGTTTGCAGTATGGGGATTACACCGCGCAGGGTACCCGCGACCCCAGTATCGGCGGTGGCGACCCGCTGGAGAAGTTCACGAACCGCACCTACACGGGCAAAACCGCCAAAACTATCAACACAACCGATTTGGGTATGGTGACGGACACCTACGCCAAAATGAATGGTAAACCCGTCATTGTCTCATTACTGGTGTCGAACCCGACGGTTGTTGGTGAGTTTGAAAAGGAGTCGAACGCGATACTGGCCCATTTTGGGGTGCAGGACCAGGCGTTGCTGGATATTCTGACGGGTGTTCACGAACCCTCGGCCCTGTTGCCCATGCAGATGCCCGCCGACATGAAAACCGTTGAAGCCCAAGCCGAAGATGTACCCCGCGACATTACTCCCTATCGGGATGTGGATGGAAACGCATATGATTTCGGGTATGGTCTAAACTGGAAAGGCGTCATTCAGGATGCCCGCACGGCTAAG
>JBBSTD010000038.1:0-53944 GCA_038236215.1 Cytophagales bacterium
TAAGCTCCCTTAGAACTCCGTAGGAGTGACATAATAAGACGGAGATGCCACTCCTACGGAGTTTTAAAGAGCGTGTAAACGGTCTATTTTCTACAAAGATGACACCTCTACGAGGTTTTGAGTTTTTATAAGAAAGCCCTGATCTGTGATACAACTAGTTAGGCCCTGTGGTAGGCCTCAGTTATAAATCGGATAGTCTGAATGAAAAAGGGAGTTAGTCCTGATATGCAGTTTTTGGAAATTTCAAATTTTTGTAAGATAAAACTCCCGACCGTGTTAGCCACAGCCGGGAGCGTAAAAATTCTCAATCTGTCAATCTAAACTACGAACCACACATCTCGCACCCTTCCGGGTCGTCGAGTGAGCAGGTCATGGCAGCATATTGTTGCTCTAGGTCCGTCACCATTGGTACTGGCTGGGGCGTAGTGTTTTGAGCGTGTTCCTTGGCGTACTGTACATAGTCTAGGGGTTTTTCTATGGCTACGGCTTCGGCGGTTACCGGCTCCAGTTGCGGTTCGGCCTGGGGCTGCACCACGGTGAACTTCACAGCATCGGAAGCGGCTTTCGTACGGAGGTAGTACATACCCGTTTTCAGACCCGCTTTCCAGGCGTAGAAGTGCATGGATGTCAGTTTGCCGAAGTTGGAATCCTGAATGTGGATGTTCAGCGACTGTGACTGACAGATATACGCACCCCGGTCGGCGGCCATATCAATGATGTGCTTCTGCTTAATCTCCCAAACCGTCTTATAGAGGTCTTTGATGTTCTGCGGAATATTTGGAATCGCCTGCACCGAGCCATTGGCCAGAATCAGGTTGTTCTTCATCGCATCATTCCAAAGACCCAGTTTCACCAGGTCTTTGAGCAGGTGCTTGTTCACCACTACAAACTCGCCCGACAGTACACGACGGGTATAAATGTTGCTGGTGTACGGCTCGAAGCACTCGTTGTTGCCCAGAATCTGCGAAGTAGACGCCGTAGGCATGGGAGCCAGCAGCAGCGAGTTCCGAACACCGTGCTCGACCACCTCTTTCCGCAGGCTTTCCCAATCCCAGCGATTTGATTTTGGCTTGACCGGTTTGCCGTCGCGCTCCCACATATCGAACTGGAAAATACCTTCCGAAATGGGCGACCCTTTCCAGGTTTCGTACGGACCAGATTCTTTGGCCTGCTCCATGGAGGAAGTCATGGCCCCGAAATAAATGGTCTCGAAAATATCTTCATTCAACCGACGCGCTTCGTCCGACTCAAACGGCATCCGCAGCATGATGAACGCATCCGCCAGCCCCTGTATACCGATACCAATGGGCCGGTGGCGCATGTTGCTCCGACGGGCCTCTTCTACCGGGTAATAGTTGATATCGATGATCTTATTGAGGTTGCGGGTAGCCGTTTTGGTTACCTCATACAGCTTCTGGTGATCGAACCGCATAACACCATCCGGGTCACGCTTGATGAATTTCGGCAGGGCAATGGATGCCAGGTTACACACCGCTATTTCGTCGGCCGCCGTATACTCGATGATTTCGGTACACAGGTTACTCGACTTGATGGTACCAAGGTTTTTCTGGTTCGACTTCTTATTGGCGGCATCCTTGTACAGCATGTATGGCGTACCAGTTTCCGTCTGCGATTCCAGAATTTTGAACCACAGCTCCTGCGCCTTTATGGTACGGCGGGCACGGCCTTCGCGCTCGTACCGCTCGTACAACGCTTCGAATTCTTCGCCGTAGCAATCGGCTAGGCCGGGGCACTCGTGCGGGCAAAACAATGACCAAACGTCGTCGTCTTCCACGCGTTTCATGAACAGGTCGGGGGTCCAGAGGGCGTAGAACAAATCGCGGGCGCGGCCTTCCTCTTTACCCGAATTCTTTTTCAGGTCTAGGAAATCAAATACATCGGCATGCCAGGGTTCCAGATAAATAGCAAAGGAGCCTTTACGCTTGCCACCACCCTGATCCACGTACCGGGCGGTGTCGTTGAACACACGCAGCATCGGCACAATCCCGTTGGAGGTACCGTTGGTGCCTTTGATGTACGTTCCCGTTGCCCGGACGTTGTGGATGCTCAAACCAATACCACCCGCCGACTGCGAAATTTTGGCGGTTTGTTTCAGCGTATCGTAAATTCCGTCGATGGAGTCGTCCTTCATGGTCAGCAGGAAGCAACTCGACATTTGCGGCTTGGGTGTTCCGGCGTTGAACAGGGTTGGCGTGGCGTGTGTAAACCACTTCTCGGAGAGCAGGTTGTACGTCTCAATGGCCGCGTCAATGTCCTCCATGTGGATACCAACCGCCACCCGCATCAGCATGTGCTGCGGGCGTTCGGCAATCCGGCCGTCCAATTTCAGGAGGTATGATTTTTCGAGCGTTTTGTAGCCGAAGTAATCATAACCGTAATCCCGGTCGTAGATAATCGTCGAATCCAGCAGAGCCGCATGTTGGCGCACCACGTCGTACACCTCCCGGGCAATCAGGGACGCATTTTCGCCGGTTTTCGGGTCTTCGTACTGATACAGCTTCTTGATGGTACCCGAAAATGACTTGTTGGTATCTTTGTGTAGGTTGGAGATAGCAATCCGGGCGGCCAGGATGGCGTAATCCGGGTGCTTGGTTGTCATCGAAGCGGCTGTTTCGGCAGCCAGATTGTCGAGTTCAGTCGTCTTTACACCGTCGTACAAACCGTTTACCACTTTCAGCGCTACATCAACGGGTTGAACATAGGCAGGATCGAGACCATAGCACAGTTTCTCGATGCGGGCGGTGATTTTGTCGAACTTGACGGACTCCCTAAGACCGTCGCGTTTGATTACATACATATGTCTTTAGATTAGTTATATGAAAAAATGACGAATACAGCGTATGTCTGGCAACAGGGAGTTAACAAAAATATATATAAGTTAACAATATCTACCTTCAGGACCTACTAAACCAGAAGCTGAATGGCGTTCTAAAGTTCCACTGAAATAGACGGAAAAGCAACCCGGAAGGTTCGGATATCTGGGCAAATCCCTGAAACGGTTAACTCTATCGCTTAGGTTAAGAAATTGTTAAGTCGTCAGTGTGAATGACTTAGCAATAGGCCTTAGGAGAGCAACTCTTAGAAATAAAAAACACAAATTTTATCTGTCGGATAGGGAAACCAGCTGTTGGCTATCACTATTCCATGGAGGAAGAGTATTTATGGGGAAATATAGGAAGAAAACCGGCTCGGGTCAATTGATGAGCATGCGTTTGTTAGCTAACGGCCATACTTTAATTCATTCGTTATCAGGCACAAAAAGAACCAAAAAAACTGTTGGCAATCCCTGAGAAACGCCTTACCTTTGCAGTCCTTTTCGGTCGGAAACCGAGAAGATGATAAGAAACTGAGATTAATCATGAAAAAGGGCATTCACCCGGACTACCGCGACGTGGTATTCCACGATCTGTCGAGCGATTATAAATTTCTGACGCGCTCCACGGTTCAAACTAAGGACACTATTGAGTTTGAAGGCCAGACCTATCCGCTCGTAAAAATTGAAGTTAGCTCGCAGTCGCACCCGTTCTACACGGGTAAAAACGTGCTGCTCGATACCGCTGGTCGCGTGGACAAGTTCCGCAAGCGCTACGGTACAAAAGAGTCAGCAACGCCGATTGCCGCTCCCGCCGACAAGGCGTAAGTTTCAGCTCACAGCCTATAAGAACGCCCCGTTTGCAAACCGCAGCCGGGGCATTTTTATTTGTATCTGTCCAACCCCTTTTTATGGCGGTTATTATTAAAACAGACAGAACCGCCTGCCAATCGACCTGCGTAGAATTCATCACGTTACGTTTATCAGCCACACAGCATGAAAAAAATCCTCATCATTGAAGACGACCGGCGGATTGCCCAGAATATTAGCCGGGGGCTTCGGGAAGAGGGCTATGCAACGGAGGTCGTGTACGAAGGACTTAACGGCCGTCAGATGGCCCTGCAACCGGGTATCGACTTGCTGATCCTGGATATTAACCTGCCCGGTTTAAATGGGTTTGAAGTATGCCGGAGCGTTCGGGCGGAGAAACCCCATCTCCCCGTTATCATGCTTTCTGCCCTGGGCGAGGTGGAAGATAAAGTGGAAGGCCTGACGCTGGGTGCCGATGATTATCTGGTGAAACCGTTTGATTTCCGGGAGTTGGTAGCCCGGGTAGCCGCGTGCTTCCGGCGCACCACGCTGACCACCGATATGGTAGAGGACGAAGTATGGACGATAGCAAATTTAACGGTTAACCTGACGACCAAAGAGGTTCGGCGAGACAAGGTTACGATTGACCTCACCGCCCGTGAATTTGCCCTGCTGGAATACCTGATGCGCAACCAGGGGCGTGTGCTGGCCAAAATGGACATCGCCGAAACGGTGTGGCACCTGCATTTCGATCCAGGAACCAATGTGGTGGAGGTGTACATCAATTACTTGCGCAAAAAAATTGACCGCGACTTCGCCCCTAAATTGATTCACACCCGGCCGGGTATGGGGTACGTCCTGAAAGAAGAGTGACCGATAGGGTGTCGAACGGGTACCTGGATTTGGCTTCCCCAGTCAGCATTCTCAACCAATACGCCATTCTTTCAGAAAAATCTGTACGGATTACCCTCCCCTGTTTCCACCATCAACGACCATTCCCTCAAATCATTTTGCGTCTGATGGGCCAGTTTACTACCTTAACCAGGTAAAAACGAATAAGCCTGTGATCTCCCTGGTTTAGGCCCTAAAAGGCCCTGCCGCATCCTGCAAAGCGGCACTATTTTTTCTCTACGGACTGTCTCCTGTGGTCAGTCCTGGTTTTGCATGGCCCGTTCATACCCTATACAATTGATAAGGGCAAAATCCCCGCTTGTACTACATCTTTGGGGATAGCACATCTCTTTACACTAAAAAAAACCGCCGGGGGACAATTTACCCTGACGCGGCTTATAATTCTACAAACCAATGAATCCAACTATTAACAATAATTGGTACGAGACCTTCTTTTCCGGTCTAAACTGCGAAATGTGGACCAAAGCAGCCACAACTGACTGGACCAATCAGGAAGTCGATTTTCTGGTAGATACGCTGAACGTTCCGCCCGGCGCCCGACTTCTGGATATTCCCTGCGGCTTCGGGCGGCACGCCATTGAACTGGCCAGACGTGGTTTTCGGATGACAGGTCTGGATATATCCAACGAGTTTCTACGGGCACTAAACGAACGGATTGAGACAGAATACTTACCCATTGAAGTTATTCAGGGTGATGTTTTGACGACAGCTATTAACGGCTCGTTTGAGGGAGCTTACTGCATGGGCAATAGTTTTGGGTACGTCGATTATAGCGGTATGGACCTATTTGTCAAAAAGGTAGCAGCCGCCCTGAAGCCGGGTGCTCGCTTCGTTATCAATTCGGGTATGGTAGCCGAAAGCATACTGCCCAATTTCCCAAAAACGGGTCATTACGTGCTCGATGAGTTGACGATGGATATCGCTAATTCGTATGCCATAGGTGATAGCTGCATGATAACTGAACTAACCTACACAAAAGCGGAGCATACGGAGATACACCACTTTAAGCACTATGTATTCACACTTTCCGAAATAAAACGATTGTTGGCAAGGCATGGATTACGGACAATCGACGTTTATAGATCAACGGAGAAGCAGATATATCAGTTTGGTGACCAACAACTGTATCTTGTCGCCGAAAAATCATAGCCCTAGGTAGGTAAAATTTTTTAAAAATGTCTTTTCCATTAAACTCCAATTCATTCTCTCATGAATCAATCAGATAAATCAACTCCCGGCATGGATTCGTCAGAACAGCCTAAGTCGGGTACCAGCCGCCGTCAGTTCATACAGGCAGGGGCGCTGGCAACGGCCGGCTTCTTCATCGTTCCCCGGCACGTACTGGGCGGCCCCGGCTTTGTAGCCCCCAGCGATAAACTCAACGTTGCCGGTGTAGGCTTTGGCGGTAAGGGCTTTAGTGACGTAACCAACTCCTACAATAAGGGAGCGAACAATGTGGTTGCCCTGTGCGATGTGGATTGGGGCCTTCCCCGCGTAAAAGAAATGTTTACCAAGCACCCCAATGCCAAGCGGTACAAGGATTTTCGGGAAATGCTGGACAAGGAAGGTAAAAATATCGATGCCGTAACGGTGTCAACGCCCGACCATAATCACGCCATTGTTGCCATGCATGCCATGCAACGCGGTAAGCATGTGTACGTGCAAAAACCGATGACGCATAATATTTACGAAGCCCGTATGCTTACTGAAGCAGCGCGTAAATATAAAGTCGTTACGCAGATGGGAAATCAGGGGTCATCCAATCCGCAACAGTTGGAAATGGTCTCGTGGTTCGATAAGGGGATGATTGGTAACGTACATACCATTCAGCTCTGGACCAACCGCCCGGTTTGGCCGCAGGGAATACCTGTACCGCAACCAGCAGCCGAAACCCCAGCCGATCTGGATTGGGATCTGTGGCTCGGACCAGCGCAGAAAGTTGGCTATACCCCCGCTTATCACCCATTTAAATGGCGCGGCTGGTGGAACTTTGGCGCAGGTGCCCTCGGCGATATTGGTTGCCACATCATGGACACCCCGTTCCGGGTGCTGGGCCTGGGCTACCCAACCGAGGTAGAGACCAGTGTGGGGGCCGTGTTCCTGAAAGACTGGACACCGGAGTACATTCCGGAAGGTTGCCCACCTTCTTCGCATGTAGAAATTATGTTTCCGGAAACAGCCAAGAATAAATCGAAGGTTAAAATGATATGGACCGACGGCGGTCTTCGCCCGTTCCGTCCGGAGTTTTTGCCTGAAGGTGAACCGATGCCCGAAAATGGTGAAAACGGCGTTATCATGGTTGGTGATAAAGGCATGATTATGTGTGGCATGTACGGCGAAAACCCCAAGCTGTATACCAAAGACGGCAAGAAGATAGAGGGTGCGCCCAAGCCGGATATCGTGAAGCAGATGCCGGAAAACGGCCACCAGATCCTCTGGACCGAAGCCTGCAAAGCGGGATTTAACAGCAAGGAACATAAGGCGCTAACCTCCTCATTCGACTTCGCCGGTCCGCTTACAGAATCGGTACTGATGGGTAATCTGGCCATCCGTAGCTACATGGTTCGCACACCGAATGGCAAAGGATTTAACTATCCGGGTCGTAAAAAACTAACGTGGGATGGTAAGAACATGAAGATTACCAATTTCGATGAAGCTAACCAGTTCGTAAAACGCGACTACCGCCAGGGCTGGTCCTTAACGGCGTAAGAAGGTATTGTGGTGTCAGATTTGGAAATCTGACACCACAATAAAACAGGGGTTGCGGGTCCTTAAACCTGCAACCCCTGTTTCTTTACCATCCACTTAGTATTACTTCAAAAATCCTTCGTTAAAAAAGACGACCAGCCCGTCCTTCCCAGCTACGATAATATCTTTCCGGCCCGTTTTGTGCAAGTCAGCAATGGCGAAGTAGATACCCGTTCCTTTTCCAACTCCTGCCGTTCCATTGGCTATTTCGCGTTTCGTAAACCGCTTTCCGGCCTTATCCCACGTAAAATAATACAGCCCGACAGGGTCTTCAGCACCGGGGTCTTTTCCATTATGGGCACGATACCGTTTACCCGTAATTAGTTCTGGCTTACCGTCGCCCGTAATATCGGCCCACTCCAGGCAGTGGTACTGCGAGTTTTTTTCATCAATTATGTGCTTTGTCCAACTCCGTTGTCCGGTATTATTTTTGGTTTGTTCGTACCAGTGCAACCCGTAACTGTGTCCCTGACCAACGATCAGGTCGGTCAATTTATCGCCGTTTACATCGGTAGCAAGTACGGGTACGCTGGCCGTACCAAGCGAGAATTCCTTGTGTAATTCCCAGTTACCTGCCGTCCGGTTAGCAGGAGCTTCGAGCCAGCCGTCAGACACGATCAAATCACCCCGACCATCGCCATTTATATCACCGAAGCCCAGTCCGTGTCCCTGCGTGGAGGCTACCGTAATGGATTGAAACTTTCCTGGTGCTACTAATTTCAGGTATTTCAGCGGATGACCCGGATTGTTTGGCACAATATCCAGTTTCCCATCGCCATCTACATCCCAGGCACGAGTGGTTTCAACATTGCCAACTTTACTGATTTCGTGCAACGGCCACTGCGTTTTACCGTTACCGGCTGCCGGATTCTCAACCCAGCGTACTGTTTGGTCGAACCAGCCGCCCGTAACGAAATCCAGTCGTCCATCGGCATTGACATCCATCGGAATGGTGGAAAAATCGTCAAAATACTGATCTTTCCGGGGTTCATTACCAATCAGATGACGCTGCCGAAAGTGTGGACCCTCGTACCAGAAATCGCCGGAAACGATGTCCAGCGTATCATTCTTATCCACATCGAACACCCCAACGGATTCATAACTCTCAGCAGCCACAAAATACCGCCGGAAATGGAGCGCAGGTTCGGGAGCCGTCAGGCTAACAAGCAGGACAGGTAACAACAGACTCAGTAAGGTTCGGCGCATGGACATTGCTGTTTTTTTCAATTGAAAGGCTTTTCCGGCCAAAAAATACCTGATTCGTTTGCCTAAACCGTCCCTTGCCTGTTCTGGAAAGAATCCCAATTACGTATTTCTGGTCTGGACTAAGCTGGAACGTTTACATAGACGGTTTGAACTTTTAGACGAACTCAGCCCGGAAAAAGTCTTCTATTTAGTGAGTCACTGACAGTATTTGTGAAACAGGCAGGTTATCGTTTGTTCAGGACGATTATTTTCTCAAATGGACTAAGCACAAAATTTCTCTATTGCGGACTTTAAAAACACAGTTTTAACTCAGTATTATTTTTTAATTACTCCTTAACTGTTTTTTAATTTTTTTCTAATGTTTATGAGTAGTTATACGGGCCTTAAGGTTTTCCCTACAAACAGGTTTTTACCTGTAAGTGCTATTGACTAAAGCAGGTTATCTCACTTTTCTTCTTGACCATTAAAAACAGTTAAAAGCAGTATTCTATGAAACCATTCTTACCTTCTCGAGTCTCGTTCAGCAGGCTGCTCAGTGTACCCGGTACGCTGCTCCTGCTGGCTTCACTTTCGACCAGCGGAACGTATGCAAGTACTCCGACTGGCTTAAGTTCGCCCAAATACAAGCCGGTCAACAAAGCGGACCGGACGCTTAGCGGTCGCGTTACCGATGAAAAAAATGAAGGCCTACCCGGCGTTAGTGTTATCCTGAAAGGCACCCAGCGTGGTACGGTCACTGATGTAAATGGACAATACAAACTGGAAGTGCCCGATGGCAGCTCTACCCTGGTTTTCTCCTTCGTCGGATATCTGACAAAAGAGGTTCAGGTTAGCAATCAGGCGTCTGTTAACGTGAGCTTACAAACCGACAGCAAAGTGCTGGACGAAATAGTTGTTATTGGTTACGGTACCGCCCGAAAATCTGACCTGACCGGTGCTGTATCGGGCGTGAAGGAAGCCGAACTGATGGAACGGCCCGCCCCGTCAATCAATCAGCAGCTTTCGGGCCGCCTGCCGGGGGTGCAGGTGAATACAAACTCGGGCCGCCCCGGTGGCCGTACTACCGTTCGGATTCGGGGATTCAGTTCGATTAACTCGTCGAATAATCCGCTTTACGTGGTCGATGGTGTGATGCTGCCACAGGGTACCGGCGATCAGTTCAGCAACCCAATTGACTACATCAACCCGAACGATATTGTGAACGTGGAGGTGCTGAAAGATGCGTCGTCGACGGCTATTTATGGTGCCCGTGGTGCTAACGGTGTTATCCTGGTTTCGACCCGGAAGGGTAAGGCCGGTGAGAGTCGGGTTACTTACGATGCCCAGTTCAGTGTCAACACCATTGGTCCCAACAAGCCACAGGTGCTTAACGCCAAGCAATACTTAGCGACCGAAGACCTGGCGTATGCCAACATTGCCAAGTATGATCCGGCAGGCTGGGCCGCTGGCAAATGGACCTTTCTGGACCCTGTAGCCCGGCGTAAAACGTTCAGTGCTGCGCACCCCGGTGTGTTCGATGCTAATCTGAATCCACTGTATGATACCGACTGGTTTAAGGAGTCAGCACAGAACAAACTCTCGCAAAACCACCAGCTGGGATTCAGTGGGGGCAACGAGCGGACGCAGTATTCGCTGTCGCTTAACTTTCGCGACGATCAGGGTCTGATCAAAACCTCGTACATGAAGCGGTATTCAGGCCGGTTCTCCATTGACGATCAGGTGAAAACCTGGCTTAAAATTGGCGGCACGCTGAGCTATAACAATCAGACCGAAAATCTGGTGGACGTGAATGATGCCGTGGCCCGGCAGATTGTCGAAGATTTCCCGTTCCTGCCTGTGCGGTATCCCGATACTGGCGTGCTGGCCGAAAACCGGGATTATCCGTACGCTGAGGGAACGATGAGTTCAGTACACCGGCTGCTGGACCGGAAATATATCCAGAATACGCAGACAGTACTAGGCAGCCTGTTTACGAACATTACGTTCGGAAAAGGACTGGAGATGCGCACGGTACTGGGAGCGAACGTGCAGACCCAGGAAATCAATCAGTCGCAGACCCGTACGCTGAATATTGGCAACAACGGTAATGCATCGACTAACAATAACAAGACCTCCTTCTGGTCGCTGGAGAACTACCTGACCTACAATAAGCAGATTGGCCGGGATCACTCGTTTACGGGTTTGCTGGGTATCTCATGGCAGGAAACGAATAACTTCAATTTCAATGCCAGTGTCAGTGGCTTTGCCACCGACTATTTTGGCTTCAATAACCTTGGAGCTGGTGCCATCAACCCCAGCGTTGGGTCCGGCTCCTCACGCTTTGCCTTTAACTCGTACTTCGGACGGATCAACTACGGCTTCAAAAACAAATACCTGTTCACGGCTACGGGCCGGGCCGATGGTTCGTCCAAATTCGGAGAAAACCATAAGTTTGCATTCTTCCCCTCGGCGGCCCTGGCCTGGCGGGTATCGGAAGAGGACTTCCTGAAAGGAAATGCCGTTATCTCCAACCTGAAAATACGTAGTAGCTATGGCCTAACCGGTAACTCCGAAATTCCGGCTTACTCGTCGCTATCGCTGCTAAGTTCTAACTACTCCACTATATATAACGATACGAAGGTGAGTGGAACGGGTATTAGCCGCTTAGCTAACCCTGATCTGCGCTGGGAAAAAACGGCACAAACGGACGTAGGAATGGAGATTGGCCTGTTCAAAGGACGCGTAACGCTTGAAGCGGATTATTACTACCGTCTAACGACTGACATGCTCCTCGATGCGCCCGTACCGCAGTCTAGTGGGTACGCTACCATTCGGCGTAACGTAGGCTCGATGCAGAACCAGGGTTTCGAGTTTGGCCTAAACACAGTGAATATCAACCAGGGCGGATTTAGCTGGAATACTACGTTTAACATCTCGTTCAACCGCAACAAAGTTCTCTCGTTGGCTACCCCATCGGATATCTTCAACGTAGGTGGTCCTAACTTCACTAACCCCACCAACATCATCCGCGTGGGTGAAGCCGTTGGTTCGTTCTGGGGTTTGACCCGCGTAGGTGTGTGGAGTGAGGCTGAGCGCGAAGAAGCCGCCAAGTTTACCAGCTACCGGAACGGTTTGACCATTCTACCCGGTGACATTAAGTACCTGGACGTGAACGGCGACAAAGCCATTACCGACGCCGACCGCAGCATTATTGGTAACGGTAGCCCCAAAGGCTGGGGTGCCTTTACAAACAGCTTCCGGTTTGGCAACTTCGATGCCACGTTTGAAACCCAGTTTATGTTCGGCAATCAGGTAATGCTGATGAACCTGCACCCCAGCGAAGACCGGCAGGCCCTTGCCAATAGCTACACCTCCGTGCTGAACGCCTGGACCCCTACCAATCAGAACACGTCTATCGCCGAAGTTCGGGCTACGCAGGCAGGTTACGTAACCAACGTGGATAGCCACTGGATTAAGGATGGTTCATTCCTGCGGGGCAAAAACCTGTTGTTTGGCTACACCTTCCCGGCTGCCGTAACGAACAGAATTAAACTTAATCGGCTCCGTATCTATGCCTCGGCGCAAAACTTCTTCCTGTTGTTAAAAGACCCCATCGTGGGGGATCCGGAAGTAACGCCAACCAACCAGGGCAATGGCAACAGTGCCTTCTCGCAGGGTATGATCTGGCACAATTATCCAAAACCAACCACATATATGCTGGGAATCCAGATTGGCCTGTAGATAGTTCACGTCATCGCTTGTCACTCCTTTCGCGTCATTCATGGTCATTGCAGGTAAACTCTTAATGACTATGAATGACCACAATAACAATCCAGAAATTCAAATTCACTGACATTCATTATGAGACATACACTCGTAAAAAATATAAGTAAGGTTATGCTATGCGGAATAGCCCTAACAGCTCCTTTGGGCTGTAAAGACTTCCTGACCGAACAGGCACCATCTAACCTGACGCCCACCAGTTTTTATACCATTCCCGACCATGCCGAAGCAGCTTTGGCCGCCGTGTATGACAACCTCCGCTTTTATGGCGGGGATGCCGGGATTTTCTCATCGAGCTGGCAAATGCTTGAGGCACCCACTGGTACGTCCACAACGGAAACCGCCCAAAACTCCGACCTGAACAACCTGTATAGCCTAGTATACGACGGCAATACGGGCCACATCGTCAACTGGTGGAATGGCCTGTACCGGATGATAGCGCAGGCCAATCAGGTGCTCGATAAGGTACCGGGTATTACGCCAATGGACGCAGCCCAGAAAACCAAAATCCTTGGCGAAGCTAAGTTTCTACGGGCATGGGCTTATTTTCAGTTGGTGCAACTCTGGGGCGATGTGCCGCTGGTTACCAAACCACAAACGGCGGCTTCCGAAGACTTTTTGCCGATACGGACCCCTAAAGAAGAGGTGTACAAACTTATCGTTGACGACCTGACAGCGGCCGAAAAAGCAGGGTTACCCTGGATGGATGTTAGCGGACGGGTTAATCTGGCAGCTACCAAAGCGATGCTGACACGGGTGTATCTGACAATGGCGGGCTTTCCGCTGAGCAAAGGCGCATCGCACTACAAACTGGCCGCCGACAAAGCAAAGGAAATCATTGATTACGCTAACGCGAATCCGGCCACGATCAATCTGTTCCCAACCTACTACGATGTACATAGCGAGAGCACTGAGAATAAACTGGAGCACCTGTTTATGATTCAGTACAACACGCTGGTAGCGGGTAACCCGATGAACAACTTTTATCCGAACTTTAAACCAGTTACGTACAGCGGCCCTGGCGGTACGGGTAGCTCAGTGCCTACGCCTACCTTCTACAACTCCTACGAAAAAAGCGATTTGCGAGCCAAAAATCAGGACGGGTATTTCTACACCAGCTATTTTACCAATGGCAGTGGAGCACCCTTCGATTTAGGAGCACCCTATGTGTTCAAGCACTTTAGCCAAAACGCAAACGGTTCGGCAGGGAAGCCCGGTTCGCGGCAAAATAATCTAAATGTGCCGCTCATCCGGTATGCCGATGTGTTATTACTGTACGCCGAAGCTCAGAATGAAGTGGGTGGTCCTACCGCTGATTCTTATGCGGCCATGAAGCGCGTTCGTGACCGGGCTACCTTAGTTACACCCGCCATTGGTACCTACACGCAGGCTACATTCCGGGAAGCCGTCTGGCGCGAACGCTGGCATGAACTGGCCTACGAGCAACTTTCCTGGTTCGATATGGTCCGGTTGCGGAAGGTGTACAACGGCAAAACAAACGGATTTGACGCTTTTGTGGGTCACGTGAACCCAAGTTCCAATCAGCCCTTGCAGGAAAAACATTTGTTGTTTCCGCTACCCAAGCAGGAGTTGCTGAACAACCCTAACCTGAAAACACAGAATCCAGGTTATCCGGGCGTATAAGTGAGGGTACATAGTTAATTGAGTTGAATATAAACGCCCTGACAGGTTTTGTCAGGGCGTTTATTGTTTCTGTCCAGGCATGGTCCTATGCCAGACACCCGGTACCTGGCTGTTTATAATTTTGACCGATTTTATCAACGAGAACAGGTTGTTGTATGCCATAGTGAACCTGACCTTGGCTACCATTCAGGTATAATGCTGTGCTGCCAAGAAACCACAATCGTTTTTTAGTCGTTTATATATTAACACGATATGATAGAAAAGACGATGAAAAAATTTCATTTATACGCGCTCAGCCTGCTCCTTCTGGCCGGTTGCGCACAGGGACAATCAAATGACCACGCCCCCGCCAAACTTCCCGAATTAAAATCGGGTGAAGCCGTTGCAACGTTTGCCGGTGGATGCTTTTGGGCACTGGAAGAAGGCATGAACCAGCTTAAGGGCGTTCGGGAAGTGGTTTCCGGCTACGCTGGCGGCACGGTTAAGAACCCAAGATACGAGCAGGTTGGTACCGACCGGACTGGCCATGCCGAATCGGTACAGGTGTACTACGACCCCAAAGTAATCAGCTATCCGCAACTGCTCGAAGCCTTCTTTGCGGGTCATGACCCAACCACGCTGAACCGGCAGGGGCCCGATGTAGGCCGCGATTACCGGTCGGTGGCATTCTACCGGACACCCGAAGAAAAAGCAGAAATAATGGCTGCTACAAAAAAAACCAATGAATCAGGCCATTACAGCGGGAAAGTAGTAACAGAGGTGACACCCCTTACGGTTTTCTACCCTGCTGAGATGTACCATCAGAACTATTTTGCGCTACATCCCAACCAGCCATACATTCAGAGCGTATCCCTGCCCAAGGTAGAAAAACTGCGTAAAGCGATGGTTGGCCACCTTAAAAATAGCACATCGCTAACGATGGTTGAATAGCAAGTTGTGCTGAAAAATCAATACGTAATCAGTAAAGGATAATCAATTAGTGAAATAGCCGGTACGTACCGGCTATTTTTGTGCTATGAACACAACCGCTTCTTTACCAAATCCACAACGGAATAGGTTCATCCAGAACATCCTGTCATTTTTCCTGAATAGGCGGGCCCTAGCAGTTGGACTGGTTTTTTCGTCCGACAGTTTGCTGTTTGGTAGCTGGGTTTCGCACATTCCGTACGTGAAGGCAAAACTTCTCCTCTCCGATGCCGAGTTGGGTCTCACGCTCTTTGCTATGCCTGCCGGGTTGCTCATCATGAATCCGCTGACGGGCTTTATCATTGCCAAATTGGGCGAAGCCCGGTCCTGTTTCTGGGCCGCCATAGGATTGACACTGGCGGTGTGTATCCCCATCAATGCGCCCAACATCTACGTAATGGCTTTTGGGCTGTTCCTGGCTGGCCTTTCGGGCGCCCTCATTAACGTGGCCATGAACACGAGTGCCACCAATCTGGAGCGGTCACAGGGGATTGTCATCATGTCGTCCTGTCACGGGATGTGGAGCTTGGGGGGGCTGTTCGGTTCGGGAATTACCGGGGCAGTTATTGCCTTGCATGTATCCCCATCGGTACATATGGCGGTAATGGCCGCACTGATTTTGGGACTCACCTTCGTGTTGCAACCCCAGTTAAAACAGATACCGTCGAGCAGCCGGACCGAATCGGGCGAGAAAGCGGGCTCCTCTTTTGTACGGCCTAATCGGGACTTACTGCTGATGATTCTGATTGGCCTGGCACTGGCCATGGGTGAAGGACTCGCCTTCGACTGGAGCGCCGTTTACCTGCGCGAAACGCTGGGGGCCAGTGCTCAGATTGCCGCACTGGGCTTTGCCAGCTTTTCGCTGACAATGACCGGCTTCCGCTTCCTGGGCGACGCTATTTTACCCAAAATTGGGGCTACCCGCTGGTTACAGATTGGTGGAGTTGTTGGGGCACTGGGCATTTTGGTGGCTACTGCCCTACCCTTCCCATCCACTGCCCTTGCTGGTTTCGCTCTGTTGGGGGCAGGTTGTTCGCTGGGAGCCCCCGTTCTTTATTCTGCTTCGCTACGGGTGCCAGGCATTCCACCAGCCGC
Source organism: Cytophagales bacterium (assembly GCA_038236215.1). Taxonomy (GTDB): domain Bacteria; phylum Bacteroidota; class Bacteroidia; order Cytophagales; family Spirosomataceae; genus Spirosoma. The sequence goes on from JBBSTD010000038.1 coordinate 15,977, forward strand.
CGGACTCGCTACGTTTGCCACCTTTAGTTTTATTGGGTTTTTGGCTGGTCCGCCCGTCATTGGCTTTGTGTCCGAAGGCTTTGGTTTGTACTACGGTCTGGCACTTGTGGCAGTTGTACTGCTATTCTCAGCAGGTCTGGCCCGGCTGGTTACGTTATTCTGAGAATACAGCCTGGGTACATTTCTGGTTTGGTAATCGAATAAACCATAATTGAACGCGTAGCTAACCGACAAGTTTTTACTGCGTGCATCACGGGTTAATAAGACCACTCGTCCCTCGTACATAAGGTACTCAGTGAATTAATGTTATATACCCCTGTTTCTGATCAACGTTAACCTTCTTGCCCCGGTTCAACTGATACTGTATGTGCCAGGCATAAACGCCCTGCTCACAAACCCCATCCCGGTAGTAGCCATTCCACTGAAAAGGCGGAGTTGTCGTTTTAAAAATCACCTCGCCCCAGCGGTTAAAAATGGCGAGTGAGGTGATGGTCAGATCACCGCATCCAAAGGCCGAAAAATTATCGTTCATCCCATCGCCATTGGGTGTAAAACTGTTGGGGGCGTAGAGAATACAGTCGCAGGCTCCGTAGTCTATTTCAATGGAGTCGGTTACGGTAGCGCAGTCGTTACGAACGCTGGCCCGGAATACACCAGAACTACCAACGGTACGCAGGGTGTCGGTAAAGCCATCCTGCCAGCTAAATTTACCTTCGGCAATTACTGGTTTTATGGTGAATTTTACGGCCCCGCAAAGTTCTGCATCAGGGCCTAAATCCAGACGAGGGGGTTGAATATAATGTACCTGAATAGTATCCGTCGCCACGCAGTTAGCCTGCGTAACCCGTATACTGTACTGACCCTGCTGCTTTACGGAGTAGTTATTTTGTGCCGAACCGTCCTGCCAGCGGTACTGGGATGCTAGCGTTTGCGGTACAGCCAGAGCGAGTGTTTGACCGGTGCAAAGGGTCGTATCGGGACCGAGGTCAAAATCAATGGCGTAGTCAACTTTTATTGAGTCGGTAAGAATTTTGCAGGTAGTAATAGCCGTAACGGAATACTTGCCGGGTTTGGTTACCTGAAATTTTGGGTTGGTGCTGCCATCCTGCCAGCGATAATCACTGGCACCGGGAACGGTCCCATCGAGTACAAGCGTGTTTCGTCGGCTGCACAAGGTGGTATCTTTACCCAGTTCAAGCACAACGGGCAACAGCGACACGTCATCGACAAACAGATAGTAAAAACCCAAAAATGGCGGGTCTTTGTAAAAGCTGCCAATAGTTAAATACTGCTCATCCCCTTTGGCATTCAGGAAGCCGGATACACGTTGCCACTGCAAACGGGACACACTACTTTTAGGATTGTTATCTATAATTTGCGGCCTGGCGTTCAATAATCCGGTTGTGGTGCCGGTAACCGGCTGATTGGAGAAATTAGCCCCAATCGTTTCGGTGATGTATTTATTAGGCGTATCGGTAGCCACAAACATCTCAAAATAATAGCAGGTACTAACTGACAGCGGCTTTGTCAACGGCACACCCATATACTCGGCCCATCCCTGATCGAAAAAAAGATGTCCCACTCCCTGCCCCGAGTGAGGGGGCAAAATGAGCTGCCCAAAATCAAAACAGCGGTGATAAAAATCGGGCGTGGCCCGGTTAGGATTATACCAGGGAATGGCTTCTCCAAAGAGATTATCCTGACGCGGACAGTTGCGGTAGGTTTCAAAACTACCGTTCGGAACAAGGTTCTGGCTGGCAACCCACCCCGGCAGGAGGATTGCAATGCCAAGAAATAGCCAGATAAACCGTATTCGCATAGTTCTGATGCGCCCTTGCTACGTTTAGAAACGGGAACCGCCGGGGCAAATTTCCAGATGAGGGTATCGAATATACGGCTTTTTGACCGAACGCGTTTTATTCGGTATTCAGCTTATTATAATCGAACCATCGTTTAAGGCGCAGATTGATGAAGCGTTTTAGGTATACTTCGTTCAGGTATACGTTCGAGAAGTTACCAAACCGTTCGCACTGGACGCCGATATAGAAAAAATAAACGGCTTCGGCCAGCATGGGTAACAATCTCTTCTCCTCATCGCTAATTTTGATTACGGATTCATACCCACTCAGGAAATAATCCTTCTTCGTCAAAAACTCCGTCTCGTCCGGTTCGGTACTGTGAATCTGCATGATGTAATAGGCGATATCACAGCCCAACAGACCGTTGCCACAGAAGTCAAAATCGAAGAGGGTAACCCTACCATCCGGAGTAATGTTAAGGTTATCGAACCAGATGTCTAAATGCACAACGCCCCGGCGTACGTCCTTGTCGTCGATGCGGGTAAACGTATCCAGCAGGTAACGCTGTGTAGCATACATGAACGCCATTTCAGGAGATTCGGCGGGTAGGAACGGGACTAGTTTTTCTACAGAATCCACCACCAGTAGCTGTGACGTATACGTATCCCGGTTCAGGGTCAGGTTATGCGTAATCTGGTGAAAACGGGCCATAATCCGGCCAATTTCGTAATGTAGTTCGGCCGTAAGTGATAGTATTTTTTCACCCTCGGCATAGGAGAACAGCACACCCATTCTGTCCCCTTCGGGTGCGTTTAATTTTTGAATGTAGTTGCCATTATCATCGGCAATTGGATACGATACGGGTAGGCCATTTTCCTGTAGCAGCGTTAGTAACCTGATTTCTTCCTTTATGGCTTCTTCCGTACGCCAGTTCAGGCTATACACGCGAAAAATGGCTTTCTTGCTGCTATCGGTGAGTAAGTATGCGTGATTAATGCCTGCTTTCAGCAACTGGCAAACTGTACTAAGCCCAAATGAATACTTCGCCTGTAGAAACTGCGCCAGGTGCGTTGCCGATAGAATAGAGGAGGTGACGGGAAAAGACTGCATGGGTATTGGTTGATGGTTTTCTACGTTTGACTCTGGTACCCTTTTTTTATCCCAGCCATTACCCATGTGGAATTAACCGGTAATGAGTAAAATAGTATTCGTGCAATTTAATCTCACAATTATCAGACAAACCAGTTTAGAGGTAAATCACCCCAACTACCAAGCACATGAACGAGAATAAATTCACCCGGTTCTTTGATCACTTTGCGTCCAAAGCTACCAAAGCCACCGGATCTTCGGGGGCTTTCCTACTGGCTTCCCTGTCCATCATTATCTGGCTCGTTACCGGACCTATTTTTGATTATTCGGACACGTGGCAACTCATAATAAATACCAGTACAACCATTATTACGTTTCTGATGGTGTTTTTGATCCAGAAAGCACAGAACAAAGACTCTCTGGCGATGCAGATAAAACTGAATGAACTGCTTGCCGTTAACCGAAAAGCCAGCAACAGAATACTGAATGTGGAGGATCTGACCGAAGAAGAACTCCAGAAATTACACCAGTTCTTTTGTAAACTGGCCGAGCAATCTAAAAATGAAGCTTCTCTGTCGGAGTCCCATTCAATAGAAGAGGCCGAAGATATACATGAAGATAAGGTAGCTGCCCGGCAGGAACAAAGAGCCGCTCATAGAGAGTCACGAAAACGGTCGGCAACTAATTGAATCAGGGCTAAGTTACTTGTAGATAGATACCACCTTGCGAGTTTATGTGTATTTTTGTTCAGGTCACCCGTGCTTTCTGTTAGCGTGGTTTAGCATTTACCTTTTCTACGGCCTTTTGACCCTGTGATTTTACAAAGAAGCTATGCTATGAGTCAGCCGTTCGCTACGGAATCTACTTCCCAACCCATTCAGGAAGCCGTGTCATTCCAGCCTTCGTTCGATCATTTGCATGCGGCACTTTCCTCCGGCCTGACAGCAACCTGGTTCTGGGATATTACAAACGACGCGCTGTATGGCAATCCCACTCTGTTTAAACTACTGGGTATTGAGCAGAACCAAACTAGCTTACCCACGCATGTATTTACGGATACAATCCACCCGGATGATCGCCAGCGGGTAATCAATCTGATTGATGAAGCGAAAGCAAAGGGGACTTCTTTTGAGGCAGATTATCGGATAATGACTACCCGGTCTGAATCGAAATGGTTTTTTTCGAGGGGGCAATTTGCCTACAATCAACAGCACGAACCCGTTACCTTCTCGGGCATACTAATCAATGTTAGTGACCGGAAAGAAGTTGAACTGAAAGCGCGGATGGCCGAAGAAGACCTCCGGCTTACCATTGAATCAGCCCAGTTAGGCACCTGGGATTACAACCTGCTCACTGGCGAATTAACCTGGTCTGACCGGACCAAAGAGCTTTTTGGCCTGCCTGTATCCGCTCCGGTCAATTACGCCGTGTTTCTGCAATGCCTGCACCCGGATGATCGTGACGACACAAACCAGGCAGTTCAGGCGGTCGTGCAGTCCGGCAGTGACGGGCATTTTCATCATGAATACCGGGTGGTAAGCGTTATTGGTAACGGACAGTTACGGTGGCTGCGCTCCAACGGGCATGTTTTCTTCACTGAAAAGCAGGTGCCTTACCGGTTTATCGGTACGGTTGTGGATATAACCACCGACAAGCAGAACGAAGAAACGCTTCAGCAACGCGTTGAGAAACAAACCCGGGCACTGGAACAGCAGGCCCATCAGTTACGCACAACGCTGGATGCCTCATTGAACAGTATCATTGCCATAACGGCCATGCGGGATGAGCAGAATACGATTGTCGATTTCAGAATGGATACGGCCAATAAGGCGGTTATTCACAGTCTGGCCAAAACGCCCGACGAGTTGGTCGGCCAAACCCTGCTGACGGTATTTCCGGGTAATAAAGACAACGGTTTTTTTGATCTCTACGTACGCGTCGTCAACTCAGAACAGTCGGAACAGACTACGCAGTATTACCACGATGAATTGGGGCTGGAAGGCTGGTTTGAGATATCGGCCGTAAAACAGGACGGAGACAGTGTCGTCGTTACCTTTAACAATGTTACCGGCATAAAACAGAGTGAACAAACGGCGCAGCAACAGGCCGCCAAGCTAAACGAAGCCAACGCAGAACTCAAGCGTTCGAACGAGAGCCTGCAACAGTTTGCACACATTGCGTCGCATGATTTACAGGAACCGCTCCGACGGATTCAGTCATTCAGTGATTTGCTCCAGACCCAGTTTTCCGATAGCCTGTCTGATGGGGAAAAAGATATGGTTCGGCGGATTCAGAAGTCGGCCGGCCGGATGCAGTCGCTCGTTAAAGATCTTCTGTTCTACTCGCAACTAAGTATTATCCAGCCGGATTCGTTCAAAATGGTTCTGCTTACCGACATTATTGACGATGTGCTGAGCGATCTGGAAATGGCGATAACCGAGAAGAAAGCAATCATTGAGGTAAACAAACTACCCAGAGTACGTGGCAATGCATCTCGGCTACGGCAGCTTTTCCAGAATCTGATTGCCAACGCGCTTAAGTTCAGTTCGGCCGGCGTCGCTCCGCTCATTCGAATTGACTTCCGGGAGGCCAGCCCTGACGAGTTACCCGAATCGCTTCAATCAGTTCCCCAACGAACTTTTTGGTTAATTACCGTAAATGATAATGGGATTGGATTCGATGTGCGGTACAAGGACCGGGTGTTTACGCCCTTCCAGCGTCTGCATAGTCCGGTAACCTACAGCGGCACCGGTATTGGTCTGGCTATCTGCCAACGGGTTGCTCAAAATCACGGGGGAACAATTGATGTCGACAGCGAAGTAGGTAACGGCTCTACCTTCAAAATATTCCTGCCAGTTCCTGGCTTTACTCTTGCCTAATTCAATGCTGAATGCTCAAAAAAGCCCGTTGATACTGGCTGAACGCCCTTTTGGCACCCTCCACAACGGCATCGGCATGGCTATCTCCGTGCTGGGTGATGAACTCTCCACCCCTGCGCCATAGTTTACCCGTATCAGCACCGTATCCCTGATAAAATCGGGAAGCCCCCGGAAGGATAGACTGAATAGTCGGAATTTGCTGTAACAATCGATTGATTACGGTCCCACCCAGCATCGACCCTTCGCCTACGTAAACTGCCCCCAGCAAGTCAATGGCAGACCAATCAGCAAACAGAGTAGACACGAATGCAGGTAGTATCTCGTTCAGATTATTTAGGTCGGCCAGCAACCAGAGAGTTTTTTTTCGGGCTTGCGAGTCGTACTCCCGATAGAAATTGGGATGGCAATCAATAGCCGTTTCCAGCGACTGATGAAATGCCAGATGTGTGCGCAGCAAATGGGTGTATTGAACCAGCGTTAGTGTACCGTTTCGCAGAGAATATGCGTAAAGAAGCCGTTCCGTTTGCTGGTGCAGCTCTTGTGTATCCTGGCGCAACCGGTCTAACAAAACGATCATCTATGATCTATTCGGGTGTTATTTTCCAACCAGAAATCACACAATTTAGTTAGTGCCGTACCCGTAGCCTGGTAACTACCGGGTTTTACAACGTACGCGTTGACACCGGCATCGTATGCCTGTTGAATATCCCGGGGACTGTCAGACGTGCTGAATGCCACGATGGGGAGATACTTAGTCCGGTCTGAGGCCCGCGCTTTTGCAACCACCTCAAAACCACTGACCCCTCCCAGGTCTAAATCCAGCAGGACGACTTTAGGTAATGTTGTTTTTTGTTGTTCGGGACCCGTCAGGTAAGCCAGTGCTTCGGGACCACTGCTCAGGATAGTATACGTAACAGGTCTGTCCAACTTACGCATCAGCCGGCTAAATATATCCGCATCATTTGGATTGTCTTCAACATACAATACATCTACCATGATCTCTTCAGCTAGTACCGATTACTTTATTGGGAACGAAACAAAAAAAGTTGTGCCTTTGTTTGGCGTGCTTTGGAACCATATTTTTCCCTGGTGCCGGTCAACGATGCGTTTAACAATGGTTAGCCCAACGCCAGTTCCTTCAAAATTTCTAGCATTTTCTAATCGCCTGAACAGTTCAAACATTCGGTTAGCCTGGCTCATGTCAAATCCAATACCATTATCTTCTACGGAGTAAACTACCTCGTTATCTGTCTGGTAGCCAGACACCCTAACAAACCCATCGGTGGCTAATTGGGTATATTTAGCCGCATTGCTGAGTAAATTTGTGAACAACTGAAGAGCCATCAGCTGATCGGCATAAAGCGATGGTGTATCGCCGATTTCCATGCGTAGTGAACGTCCCTGAGCAGCTACCATAATTTCCTCCCGAATATCGTTCAGCAGTTTGTTCATATCAATACACTGGGTGTCCAGTTCACTGCGGCCCATCCGCGAATAATGCAGTATGTGCCGAATCAAACGGCGCATCTTGTCCGTTGAATCGATTACTTTATTGAGCAGCGAGTTTGCATCTGGAACGAGGTCCTTCCCGTACTCTTCGAGCAGAATTTCGGAATAACACCGGATAGATGACAGGGGCGTTCGCAAATCATGCGAAACCGTGTAACTAAACGCATCCAGTTCTTCGTAGGCCAGCTTCAGTTGTTGATTGAGCATCCGAATTTCGTTGGCCTGTTTGTTCACAATCTGCAAAGCATCGTCGCGCAGCTTAACAGCCGCCGATACCTCTGCTTTACTCCAGGGGTTTGAGGTATTATGAACCATTTCTATCCAGGCAGTGAAACTGGTTCGGGGGCTGATTTTCCCAACTCCCTTATCGTCGAACGTAACGGGCTTGTTCGGGTTGCCCGCCCACGACTCTTCCCGAACCCGCTCCGGTTTGAACCAAAAAAGGTATTCGTTCAGCTCGTGCGACAGCACGACAGCCAGCAAACCCGCGCCTACTTCCCTAAATTCCTCGGCTGGTGGATACAGGTTCGGAAGCTGACTGGTTTCCAGGAAAGTTGTTGTATTCGTGGTACTCATCCAGTCGGCCATGGCGCGAATGGCTGGCTCTTCAGGCGTTTGCCCTAACAGATGTAACCTGCCGTCGAACAGCAAGGCGGCTCCAGTGGCACTGGTTATATGCAATGCCGTTGTGGGGAACTCCGTAATTGCCCGTACAATCGTATCACTCAGCAATAATTGCTCGTGCAACCGTTGCCCTGCCTGCTGGTATACTTGCTGGGCGGCCAGATCCTCTTTATCCTTCCGAAACTCCAGCGCTATGGATAAAAGCTGACTGACAAACTTAGCCGCCCTGCGCCCCGGATAATCAACAAAACGGGGCGTTGTGTTATGGCATGAAATAAGTCCCCACAATTCATCCTGGTATATCAGCGAAATACTCATGGAAGCCTGCACACCCATGTTTTTCAGGTATTCAATGTGAATGGGTGAAACCGCCCGCAGAACAGAATGTGTCAGGTCCAGCGGTTTATCGTCGGGCCAGTTGGGTTGCGACAGAATTCGGGATGGGCTGCTGTCCACATCGGCAATTAGCCGAACCAGATTAACTTTGTACAGCTCGCGGGCCTGCTTCGGAATGTCGGATGCGGGATAGTGCAGGCCCAGGAACGGTTCCAGATGATCCTCTTTTTCCTCTGCAATCACCTGGCCGTGCCAGTCGGCACTGAATCGGTACACCATTACCCGGTCAAAACCCGTGATCGCTTTCACCCGGCGGGCCGTATTCTGCAACAGTTCGGTCAGGGTCTGACTGGTCTGGACTTCCGTAAGCGACTCCGCAATCAGTCGCTGATTCAGTAAAGTGTGGCTACTATCGGCATCCTGGTTCTCGATGGCAGGTTCCCATTCCAGTAAAATAAGCCCTTTGTGCTGATGGACAACCAAATTCAATGCCTGCCCATTTACGGTCATCTGATACGGATTCTGGGTTTCCCACGAACCGTTGGGGTCATCTGCCTTCAGCAATGCCATCAGCCTATTTGCTGGTAGGTCTGTTTTAGCCAGTACACTTTTCAGCGGCTGCCCCAGCACCTGAGTAGCTGACATACCAAGTAGATCAGCGATATTTTCGCTGGCGTGGGCAATGGTATAGGTGTCAGGAAGAAGGGCCAGTAAATAACCGTATGACTGAATCTGACCGAGAATATGAATAGGCTCCCGGTCGCAATTGGACAGGTCGACGTTTGCTAAACTCATTGACTAGAAGCCTCTCGCTTTAAACGTAATCGCCAGGACGCGCAAACGAGAACGCTGTACATTAAACGTGCATACAGAACAACGTAGCAAGATAAGCATACAGCGTGAAATTTTTATAAAGACTTATTCAACGAGCCAGCCAGTTCGCGGCTGAATCAACCTTTGCCATACACACTAACTCACCGAACAAAATGGGTACCTTTACCCGTCTATGTCTTTCCCCTGGTTCACTCTTTTTCTGGCAATCACCGTATCGGTAGAGGCTCAAAAGCTCATGCCACCGACACTACATGCCGACCCGGCCGGGGCACTAACGGTTTATCGGGATAATCTGACGCGGCTACGGCATGAACACACGGTGCTGCGCGAACTGCCCGACCTTCATTTTTTTCTGTTCGGTATGGGCGACCGGCTTAAACTCATCTACCGCAACGGACGCCTGCTGAACGCCCTGACGGGTAACATCGAGGAACAATGGCGGGTGAAGGAAGAAACAATTGTTCCGTCGGAATACCTCGTTCATTTAGTATTGACCGATGGGCAACAAGTCCAAATTCGGGAAAACGAAAGCGGTGTCTGGCTGCTCCAGCCGCCCAGAAAACCAAAATTGATTCCGGGTACCCGCTCCCGGCTGAATCTGCCCGGTTTTGCCAAACAACCGTGGGGGCCCATACTTCGCGTATTGCATCAGGAAGTCCTTATCAATGTTATCCACGGACGACCCGTCCCTAATTTTCTGGTGTATCTCAAACCCTGGTATCGGGATGCGGCACTGATGGCTATGGTACTGCGGGAAACAAACAACCTATCCCTGATTCAGGACTGGATTATGGCTCTCAACAAGCCATTCGACGGTAACAACCACGGGATTCCTGAGGTTGACAACCTAGGTCAGGTACTTTTTTTAGTATCGCTGGTTTCTGACAAAAATCATCCTGTTGTACAGGCGGTACTGGATTCAGCAAGCCGTTTTCGACGGGATAAGTACGTGGTTGGTCAGACCGATGATGCTGAACACCCGGTTTATCAAACCAAATGGCTGAAATACGGGCTAAAATCGCTCAATTTGCCCGACCCATACAGCATCCCCAAACAATATGACAGCTATTCGGCCCTTTTCTGGTGGGCGTACCGGAATGAACACGTAGCCGGGCCAGAATTTGATGAAAAAATAGCTATCAATTCTCCTTATTACGTTTGGGCAGAAGATCACTTCTATAACCAAAAGCACGGAATGATGGGCACCGTCGACTACCCCCTTAGCTGGCAACAGCACGATAGCGATGCCCATTATTCCGGCATGACCGTGCTGGACAAAGACCTGGCGAAGCAGAAGTTGGCCTTCACCCACGCCTGGCACGCAGCCGAGATGTTTCTGCTACTGTATGTTCCGTAACAGGTGGGCCGCAGCCGATGCCAGGTCCTGAAACTTGCCTCCCTTCTCACTATCAGTGAGAACCACCAATGGTGATACCCGCTTTCACGCTGAAATACGAGTTCTTGGCCGTTAGCGTGAGTCGGCTGGCGTTGTTAGTTACGTTCGTATCACCAATCAGGTTATAATCGGCTTCGAGGTAGACAATGTTGAACTTAAAACCCACCCGTCCCATACCACCAACAGTCGTTGTTGTGGGAAGGGGATAACGGATTGTCTGATTCACCTGCTCGCTGGCATCAACGTAGTACAGGCCCGTTCCTACGCCCAGATAAACCCGCAGTGAACTCATAATGGGAATGGTATAGTTTGCCGTCACCAAAGCCGATGAGACCGATTTGGCTTTACTCTGGTAATAGATAACATTGTCCAGAAACTCGGTCCGCTTCACCAACGCCTGCTCCAGCCGAACGCCCAAATCAAGGTTTCTTACTATTTCGTACTGGGGTTCAATCATATACACAACCCCACCCTTACTATCAACGGCATTCGTAGACTGGTAAGCAGGCAACGCATACCCTCCGCCGATTTTCACTTTGAAAGGTTTGGCACGCTGGGCGGGTTTGGTATCCTGAGCAATGGCGGCAAAAGAAGTCGACAATAAAAGGACAAGAAAGAATATACGCATGAGATTTAATAATTTGTCTACGAGTCATTAATGGCAGAAAAGCCACCCGCATTGCTTTATAACCAGTATTGTAACCGGCACGTTTCTATGAGCAGCTATACTCTGTACAACTAAATTACTGTTTGCGTTGCAACATACCTGTTCAAAACATACTGAAACGGAACCGAAGGGCAATATTAATCCATTTTTGCTGGATACGGATGACGGCTTTCCGTTTACCCGGACTTTGTGGTCCGAACTTATTACCCCAACGTGTCGACATGTTGAAAATCAGCGCTGGATACTGCGTTCCAATGGCACGGTTTCCTACCTTTACTGGCATGAATCTGCTTTTTCTGCTCTTTGCCTTCCTGATTGGAATAGCCATCACCGTTCAGGCGGGTGTGAACGCCAACCTGCGTCAGGCCCTGTCCAGCCCTGTTCTGGCCGCCGTCGTTTCATTCGGTTCGGGACTGGTGGCACTCGTGCTGATGCTACTGGCATCAGGTGATTCGGTACCTACTATTGATGTAATCAGGCAGGTAAGCTGGTGGAAATGGATGGGGGGAGTGATGGGGGCCGTTTATATGATAACGGTTATCGTTAGCGTGCAAAAAATAGGAACGGCTAACCTGGTCAGTCTGAGTGTAGCAGGACAGTTAACAGCGGCCATTATACTGGACCATTACGGCTTGCTGAACTTTGCGGTGCATCCGGCCAATGGCTGGCGGATGCTGGGTGTCGGCCTGATTGTGGCGGGGGTGTTGCTGGTGGTGAAAAACTAAGTACGTCATTCGTCGGTTTTAGCTGGTATAGATCGACGTAAAACCACAGATCCGTGTCCATAAATTACCGCTTTTACCCCTCCTTACTCAACAATTTCTCCCGCTATCTACAGGGTAGCAGCCTGTCGGTTCAGGCGCTGATTGATTCGATTAATCGCGTGCCCACACCCACCACGGTGGCGCAGGAACGGGGCATTTCGTTTGAAGAAGCCATCGTGAAAGGCACGGACGAAGAGCGTTTCGACCCCGAGATTATCAAAAAAGTGCGGAAGCTGCTCCCCCGCCCCATTGTGGATACGCAGGTGTATTGCCAGTGGGAAATTGAGGATGTGTTATTCTACGGATATGTCGACCTGATTGGCAAGTTCAAAGCAGTGGATTTAAAGACGACGGGATCGTATCAGAAAGACCGTTACCTGTTCAACCACCAGAATCTGTACCTGCACGCCCTCAAGCGCAAAGGCATCAAACTAATGGAATACGTTATCACGGACTTTACCGATGTGTACGTAGAAAGTTACGCCCTCACGCACCCTATCGACCGGCAGTTAGAGGAAATCCGGCAGTTAAAAGCCTTCCTGGAAGAACACCGCCCACATATTACTGACAAAAAGATATTTGTCGCCCCCGGCGAGGAGCCGAATGCCCGACGGAAGTCGCACTGAGTTTCACCGAAATAGCTCGCTCATTTCTCTCCCTGAATAACAAGTCTTCGGAAAGTCGGTTCGTCGTACTTTTGCGACCATGTTGCAGCGAATAGTTTCTCTCTACCAACGGGCGTACCGGGGCCTGTCGCCATCGGTATGGCTGTTGGCGGGTGTCATGCTCATTAACCGCTGCGGCACGATGGTATTGCCGTTTATGACGCTGTACCTCACGCAGCAACTGCACTATTCCGTAACCAAAGCAGGCACGGTGATGGCAGTGTACGGAGCAGGTGCTTTTGTGGGCACCTTTCTCGGCGGCCGGCTGACGGACCGCATCGGTTTCTACGCCATTCAGGTCTTTAGTTTACTGGCGGGAGGGGTAGCACTGATTCTGCTTCAGTTCGTCACGGATTTCTACCTGCTGTGCGGGAGTGTGTTCATGTTCACACTGCTGGGCGACACCTTCCGACCGGCCAATCAGGCCGCTATTGCCTACTACTCCGATACCGAGACACGAACACGGGCATTCTCTTTTAACCGACTAGCTATCAACCTGGGCTGGGCCGTTGGCGGAGGGGTGGGCGGGTGGCTGGCAAGCATCCAGTACAACCTGCTGTTTTGGGTCGACGGGGTAACGTGTATGGCTGCCGGTATTGTCTTGTGGCTGTATCTACCCGTACCGACAGAGAGCCCGGCTGATAGACAGGCAGGCAGTTCGGCAGGACTGGCACAGGCTCAACCGGAATTACCCAACCTGTTACCCCACGGCGACCCGTTTTTCATCGCCTTCGTGGTATGCAATACCCTGTATCTGATTGCTTTCATGCAGCTTTTCACGATGGTGCCCCTGTTCTTCAAGGAGCGGCTGCACATCAGCGAAGGGTCCGTCGGGCTATTAATGACCCTGAACGGGCTGCTGGTGGTGGCTATCGAGATGGCACTGGTTTATAAAGTAGAGGAACAGAAACGTTCCAAAATAAACCTGATTATAACGGGTGTTCTGTTAACGGCAGTTTCGTACGCCGTTTTGGCCCTGTCCGGCCTGCAAAACTATTATGGCATTGCGTCGATGGGAATGGGAATTGCCTTGCTCTATATCCTGTTCGTCACCTTCAGCGAAATGCTGGTTATGCCTTTTTTACAGTCATTTACGGTTGAGCGGGCCAGTCCGGCCACGCGGGGGCAATACCTGGCCCTATATGCCATGGGGGGCGCCCTGGCCCAAACAGCCGCCCCCGCTTTAGGGTCGCTGGTGGTGGCCAATGCGGGGTTTTCGGTTCACTGGCTGGCTATTTCGGGGGTTAGTCTGGTATCGGCGGGTGGGTTCTGGTTACTGAGCCGCCAACTACCGGCCAAACGTGCCTGAATCTTAGGTCGGGCATGCACTACCGCCCGTTTCTACCTCTCAAAGCCTAATCCTGACCATTTGCAAAAATAGGGAAGTATCTTTCCCATATAGTTAACATATTTGTCTGAAAGTACTCCCCGACAAATAATCCCCGGTTATCTATATGCAACTCGAAATCAACGGCCTCTCCAAAACGTACTCTAATGGGGTGCGCGCACTTCAGCACGTTTCACTCACGATTAAACAAGGCATGTTTGGTTTGCTAGGCCCGAACGGCGCGGGTAAATCGTCCTTGATGCGGACCATTGCCACGTTGCAGGAAGCGGATAGCGGCAGTATCCGGCTGACGGGTTTGCCCGATGGTGGCGAGTTGAATGTACTAACGCAGAAGGACGCAGTGCGTCGGGTGCTGGGCTACTTACCCCAGGAATTCGGCGTGTACCCACGCGTTACCGCCGAAGCCATGCTCGCCCATATTGCCTCGCTCAAGGGTATCGCCAATGGCAGTGAGCGCAAGGCGCTGGTGCAGGGCCTGTTGCAGAAAGTGAATTTATACGACGTTCGGAAGAAAAATCTGGGTACCTATTCAGGGGGAATGAAACAGCGGTTTGGCATTGCCCAGGCCCTCATTGGTAGCCCCCGGCTCATCATCGTCGATGAACCCACCGCCGGTCTCGACCCCGCCGAACGCAACCGGTTTCATAACCTGCTGGCCGAAATCGGGGAGAACACCATCGTTATTTTATCCACCCACATTGTGGAGGATGTCACGAATCTGTGCTCCGACATGGCCATTATCTGTCTCGGCCAGGTAGTAGCAACGGGCAATCCGAACGAGCTTGTCAGAGACCTGAACGGTAAGATATGGCAGAAATCGGTGGAGAAATCCGAAATCGAAACGTACCGCCAGTCGCACCGTATTATTTCGACCCAGCTCAAAGGAGGAAAGACTAGATTACACGCCTACAGCGAAGCTCCCCTGACCGATTTCGACTCCGTGGCCCCCGACCTGGAGGATGTGTACTTCGCAAAGATTTCGGAGAAAATGGAAGTAGCCACTGTTTAAAACCCGGAAACCATGTTTGGAGAAATTTTTCGCTTCGAGTTGGCTTACCGGCTCAAACGCCCGGCCACGTACCTCTACGCCCTGATTCTGTTTCTGTTTACGTTTCTCTTTGTCATTTATGGCAACGGCCCTGCGTCGGAGAAAACGAATATCAACTCGCCCTACGCGGTCAGTCAGTTTGTGGTGGTAATGACTATTTTCGGGATGCTGGTGGCTTCGGCTATCATGGGTGTCCCCGTGTACCGGGATGTGGAGCACAACACCAAAAACTACTTTTTCAGCTTTCCCATTACCGAGCGGGGTTACATTTTGGGGCGATACTTAGGCTCCTTTGTGGTATTGCTGGGCATCATGGTCGTTGGAGTACTGGGCATTGTTATTGGTTCGGTGCTGGGACCCATATTTAATTTAGCGGATAATGTCGAACGCTTCGGCCCGATACGATTCCGGGATTATGCCTACCCATTTTTGCTGTTCGTTTTGCCCAATATGTTTCTGGTGGGCAGCATCTTCTTCGCGCTGGTAGCATTTTCGCGGCAGGTGTTTACGACCTACGCGGGCAGCATTTTGCTATTTATTGCCTACCTGCTGGGGTCTACGCTATCGCAGGATTTGGAGAACAAACACCTCGTTAACCTACTCGACCCGTTTGGTTCCTATGCCTACGATGCCGCCACCAAATACTGGTCGCCGGTGGAGCAAAACGTACTGCTGGCTCCGCTGGAGGGCGATTTACTCACTAACCGGCTCATCTGGTTCGGTGTGGCACTGCTGGTATTTGGAGTAACCCTGTTTCGGTTTAGTTTCTCCCGGTTTTTAGCCGTCAAACTGGGCAAAAGTCGGAGTAAAAAAGGGGAAGCCGTTATCGAAGACGTTCCTTCACTGGCGAGTTTACCCACGCCGAAGCCGGTGTTCAGCACGGGTGTTTATATCCGGCAGATGCTGGGACAGGCCGGGCTGGAGTTTCGGAGTATCATCCGCGACCCTTATTTTATTGCCATCATGCTGGGAGCCGTTTTGTTCCTGTTTTTAGATGGTTGGTTCGGTTCGCAGACGTACGGCACGCCCTCCCTGCCAACGACCTATGCCATGCTGGAAGCCCGCAACGGTACTTTTTTCTTCTTCGTGTTGATTGTCATTATCTTCTACACCGGCGAGGTCGTTCACCGCGATAAAGTGGTGCATTACGACACCATTGCCGATGCCCTGCCCGTTCCCGACTGGATGAACTACGGGGCCAAACTACTGTCTATGACCTACGTTTGTCTCTTGCTGTGCGGGCTGGTGCTGGTTTCGGGCGTGGTGAATCAAACCGTGAAAGGCTATTTCAACTATGAGTTCGGACTGTATATCCGGGACCTGCTCGGTATCGCCTTCACGCAGTATTTTCAGTACGTGATGCTGGCGTTTTTCGTGCATACGCTGGTCAATCAAAAGTTTGTGGGGCACATCGTTACGCTGGTGGTGTACATCGTTATCTGGGCCGTGCCCCAGTTTGCCGAGTTTGGCTACCGACTGGCCCTGCCGTTCTCGGGGGGGAGTGTGCAGATTTCGGACCTGAACGGTTTCGGGCACTACCTGGCCGGGGTATTCTCGTTTCGGGTCTACTGGTACGCATTCGGCGGGTTGCTGCTGGTACTAGCATTGTGGTTCTGGAACCGGGGTTCCGATAGCGGTTTCAAGGCACGCTGGCAACTGGCCCGGCAGCGCATCGGGCGCGGGTCTATGGCCCTGTTCGCGCTTTGTCTAGTGGCATTTGTCAGTACGGGAGCCTGGATTTACACCAACGTCAGCGTGAAGAATCGCTACCTCTCCGCCGAGGAACAGCGCGAACAATCGGCTGCATTCGAGAAAACGTACCATAAATACGCCAATGTACTGCAACCCAAAATTACCAGTGCGAAACTGAACGTCGATGTGTTCCCGGATGAATTCAAAGCCCTGGCTGCGGGGCAGTTCGTCATTGTCAACAAAGGCAACCAACCCATCGACTCGCTACATTTCACAATGCCGACGGATAATTTTCATCGGCAACTGACCAAATTCCTGATTGATGGCAAAGAACCGGTCAGAATCCTGAATGATACCGACTTAGGTTATTCCATTTACCGACTCCCTAAAACCCTGAACCCCGGCGACACAGCCCGGATGGAGATGAGCGTTTCGGGGCAGTATGTGGGCTTCGCCAATGGCAGCAACAGCCGGGATGTCGTGAGCAACGGTACGTTCTTCAATGTGGGCATTTTCCCCGGTTTCGGCTACGATGAAAGTCAGGAGTTGACCAGCGATAAGTACCGGAAGAAATACAACCTCGCGATAAAAGAATGGACGCTCCCTAAGCAGAACGACCCGGCAGGTCTGCGTGATTTCCTCTTCACCGACGATGCGAACTGGGTCACGTTTGAAGGCACTATTTCCACTACTCCCGACCAAACGGCCATTCTGCCCGGTCAGTTGCTAAAAACCTGGAGCGCCAACGGCCCCGACGGAAAGCCCCGCAAATACTTCCAGTATAAACTTCCCGGTTTCTCCGACTACTTTTTCAGCATGTGTTCGGCTAAATACGGGGTCAAACGCGATACATGGACGGGGGCAAACGGCCAAAAAGTTGCGCTGGAAGTTTATCATCACCCAACCCATGATCGCAACCTCGACCGGTTTATGGCCAGTATGAAAGCGTCGCTGGGTTATTACACCAAAAACTACGCGCCCTATCCGTATCCGGTGCTGCGGGTACTGGAGTTCCCGCGTTACGCTACTTTCGCCCAATCCTTTCCAACCACCGTGCCGTATTCGGAGGAGTTTGGCTGGGTGGGCGATTTTCATGACCCCGACAAAACGGACTACGCTTTTTACGTGACGGCGCACGAAGTGGCGCACCAGTGGTGGGGGCACCAGATTATGCCCAGCCGGACCCGCGGAGCCAACCAGATTTCGGAAACGATGGCCGAATATTCGGCCCTGATGGTGCTCAAGGAGCGGTATGGTCCCGATGCTATGCCCAAGTTTTTGAAGTATGCGCTCGACCAATACCTGAGGGGCCGGGCCAATGAAGATAAGTTCGAGGCCACGATGCTCGACAACGACACCCGTAGTTATGTCTGGTATCAAAAGGGGTCGATGCTGATGTATGCGTTGCAGGATTACATGGGTGAAGCGCGCGTGAATCAGGCGATGAACGAGTATATGAAAGCGGCCCGTTTTCGGCAGTCAGCGCCATTTACGACCTCGCAGGAATGGTATGGTTTTCTGAAAGCCGCCACGCCCGACTCGCTCAAAGGCTGGCTGACGGATAATTTCGAGAAACTGACGCTCTATGATAACCGCATCACCAAAGCCGAAGCGAAGTCCCTTGGTAACGGCAAATACACCGTGACACTACACGTAAAAACGGCGACGGAGTATTACGACAAAACCGGCAAAGAACTGGCCAGGGGTAAAGCGCCCCTTCTCGTTGATATTGCCGTGCTCACCAGCGATGGTAAAAACAAAGACGGGCTAACCACCAAAGTGCCGCTCTATATGCAGAAACACAGCCTGCTCCCCGGTGAGCACGTTATCGAGGTCACTGTCAAAGGCAAACCCGTGAAAGCAGGCATCGACCCCTATAATAAGTTGATCGACCGCGTTTCGGACGATAACCTGGTGAACGTGGATATGCCCTAATACACTGCACCGTAAATTTTCTGTCATTCCGACAAAGGAGGAATCTTCGGGTGAGGTTGAGAGACCGGACTACTCCGAAGATTCCTCCTTTGTCGGAATGACAGAAAAATAGTCAAAAGCTTTTATTGTATGGTAGTAAAGTCAGAGGGTCAACGGTACCGGTTGTTTTCGCGAAAACAGCCGGTACCGTTGACCCTCTGACTTTACTTTACGAACTTTGCCAAAAAATCAAGAGTGATTGAAACTCATTCACAGGGCCAGCAAACCAGCAGCCCGGTCTTTCGCTCTTTCACCCTTTCGCTCTTTCTCTCTTGAAACTCTGGCAAAAAGAAGGTACCCCAGCCGAATCCACGGCCATCGCCGATAAAATTGAACGTTTCACCGTCGGGCGCGACCGGGAGATGGACCTGTTCCTGGCCCCGTTCGATGTGCTGGGCAACCTGGCCCACGCCCAAATGCTCGAAACTATCGGCCTGTTGACCAATGATGAGTTAAGGCAGTTACAGGCTGAATTGAAAATCATTTATCAACAGATTGAGCAGGGGGAGTTTGCCATCGAAAACGGTATCGAGGATGTACATTCGCAGGTGGAACTGATGCTAACCCGTACCCTGGGCGATGTGGGCAAAAAGATTCATTCGGGCCGGTCGCGTAATGACCAGGTGCTGGTGGATTTGAAACTCTTCACCCGCGACCGGCTCTGGCAGGTTACCAACAGCGTTCAGCGCGTGTTTGACCGGCTCATCAGCCGGTCGGAGCAGCACAAAGACGACCTGCTGCCCGGCTACACCCACCTGCAAATCGCTATGCCCTCTTCCTTCGGCTTGTGGTTTGGTGCCTACGCCGAAGCCCTTGCGGACGACGTACTTACCCTGCAAACGGCCTACCGACTGGCTAATCGAAACCCTTTAGGTTCGGGGGCAGGCTATGGTTCATCGTTCCCGTTAAACCGGACACTCACCACCGAATTGCTGGGTTTTGAGGGAATGCACGTCAACGTGGTATACGCCCAGATGAGCCGGGGAAAAACCGAGCAAACGGCGCTAACGGCGCTGGCGGCCGTAGCCACAACCCTCTCCCGGATGGCGATGGATATCTGTTTATATAACAGCCAGAACTTCAGTTTCCTGACCCTGCCCGATGCCATGACCACGGGGTCCAGCATTATGCCGCACAAGAAAAACCCCGATGTGGCGGAGTTACTGAGGGCTAAAACCAACAAAATGAAGGTCCTGCCGATGGAGGTGACCCTCGTGATGAGCAACCTTCCTTCCGGCTACCACCGGGATATGCAGCTACTGAAAGAAATCCTGATGCCCGCTTTCGACGAAATTCTGGATTGCCTAAGCATCACCGATTTCATGCTGGAACACATCCAAGTGAAAGAAAATCTGCTTGCCGAGCCTAAGTATGACCTGCTATTCAGCGTGGAGCGGGTAAACGAACTCGTGCTGCAGGGTGTTCCGTTCCGCGAAGCCTACCGAACGGTTGGAAAGGAAATTGCCGAACAGACGTACGCCCCCCCCCGCCAGTTGCACCACACCCACGAGGGCAGCATTGGCAATCTGGGCAACGACCTGATTCAGCAACAGATGGCGCAAAACATAGCCGGTTTTGGTGCCGACCGGGCACAGCGGGCTATGGATAAGTTGCTGGCCTAAATCAGTTAAAACGCTGTGGCAGGGGCAGATTGGTCCATACCACAAACTTCCTGCCTATCATCACGAGCTTCACCCCTTTTCTCCCTCCGCCCTGGGAAAGGGATGGTAGTGCCGGTTGTATTGGGACTACAATTTACTGTTTCCATCGTAGAAATCGTTTCCTTTTTCTTATCTGCGTAATCGCCTGCCCAGCCTGGAGTCGGCCAGCCGATTCGAGCGTCCCAATTGCTATACCCCCCAAAAGTAATTTCAGATCTGATGTTTTACTGGAGGGAGGATATGGATATGCCCACAACGGGCTACCATCTAGCTGGGTCTTTCTCAACGCGAATCTAGTAGAGCGCGACGGCAACCTGGAACACCTTTCATTACCTGACGACAGAATCTGAGCGTCCTGACGCATCTGTTGAGCTACAGCGCGGGATGTTTAACATCACCAACTTCAACCCGACAAAAACGAGTTTAAGCTGGTAATATGCTCCGTGCATAGAAAAAGGGCATTTTCTTTCAGGACTACTTTATGCTGCATTTTATGGTATGATCGACTAAATGTTTTTAATTATATCGAGGTGGTAAAATTTTATTTTATTTAATCTGTTTTTAACAATCTATTATTTTATATACTTGCCTTCGCTTTCGTAGTTTCTGCCATTACCCAACACTCATCCCAAATTATATGAAACTAAGGTTACTTGTATTCATCATGCTGATTCCGCTGTATGCCCTGTGCCAAACCAGCACAGTGAGCGGGCGGGTGAGCGACTCGGGGGAGAGAGCCCCGCTGCCCGGCACCACCGTGACGGTGAAAGGGACCACCACCGGAACCGTTACTGATGCCGACGGGCGCTATCAGCTGGCCGTCTCTGACCGCAAAGCTGTGCTGGTCTTCTCGTCGGTTGGCTTTGAAGCCCGCGAAATTGTAGTGGGTTCACAGCAAATTATCAACGTTGCGTTGACCGCTGATACCAAGCAACTCAGCGAGGTAGTGGTAACGGCTGCTGGTATTGTGCGCGATAAAAATGCGCTGGGTTACTCCGTCAGTACCCTGGATGCTACCAAACTCGCCCAACGGTCAGAGCCGGACCCGCTTCGTGCATTGACCGGCAAAGTGGCGGGGGTAAACGTGCAGGGCTCGGGTGGAGCCGCGGGCGGAGCCACCAACATCACCATCCGGGGTAACTCATCGCTGGGGAATAACAACCAGCCGCTGTTTGTGGTGGATGGGGTGCCGTTCGATAACTCCAGCTTTACCCAGCCCGACGGCTTTGTGGGCGGTTCAACCACCACGAACCGGGCCTTCGACCTCGACCCGAACAATATCCTGACCATGACCGTGCTGAAAGGGGCCGCAGCGGCTGCGCTCTACGGCTCGCGGGCGGCCAACGGGGCTATCATCGTTACGACCAAAGCCGGAAAAAGCCAGAGTAAAAAAGGGCTGGAAATAACCTACAACATGGGTTATGCTGCCGAAACCGTTGCGGGCTTAGCCGACTACCAGACCAACTACGGACAGGGCACCAACTTCGATTACCGGAGCGGGGTATTTGGCTCCTGGGGACCTCCTTATCCGGGTGTTCCGAGTCTGATTCCTACGCGGCAAACCATTCCCCATCCCGTAACGACCAATAATCGCTATCCGTCGTCGGTATTCCCGCAGTTTTACGAAGCCAATGGCACAACGCCCGTTCAGGTGCCGTACGAATCGTTTTCGCAGTATAATGCCAAGAACTTCTTCCGGACGGGTAACGTCTTTGAAAACGCTCTATCCGTATCATCGGGTGGGGAAAAGGGCAACCTGACGGTGGGCCTGTCGCGGACCGGGAATCAGGGTGTCGTGCCCGAAAATCAGATTACCCGGACGGGCGTGAATATTGGGGGTAATGCCCAGTTAGACAATAAATTTTACGTTCGGGGGGCACTCAACTACGTTAACACGGCGCAGGTATCGCCCCAGGTTACAGCGGCCAACGGAGCAGGCGCATCCATCCTGGATATCCTGCTGTTTGCACCGACGAGTTACGACCTGACCGGCTACCCAAATACCAATCCGCTGAATGGCAACAATGTTTACGACCGGGTGGGTACCGATAATCCCTACTGGTCGGTGGCGAACAGTCCTTCAACGAGCAAGGTAGACCGGTATTACGGCAATGTGGTACTTGGCGTGGACGTGCTGCCCTGGCTCAACGTACAGAACACGGTAGGATTCAATGCCTACACCGACCGGCGCGTAACGGTAAACGGAAAAGGCGGGGATTATTTCCCCAACGGTAATATCACCACCGATAATATCTATCGGCAGGAACTGGACAATACCTTATTGGTTACGGCAACCAAATCCATTAGTGAGAATATCGGCCTGAAAGTGATTCTGGGCAACAACGTAAACCAGCGGCTTACCGAGCGGCAGGTCGTATTCGGCGATGGCATCATATTCCGGGGTATCAACTCCCTCAACAATACGCGTGTTACCATTCCACGCGTGCTGCCCAACAACCGCAACGATTTCAAGCAGCGCTACTTCGCGTTCTTTACCGATATTTCGCTGGACTACAAAAACTTCGCCTTCCTGAACATCGTGGCCCGAAATGACATATCGTCTACGCTGCCCATCAGTAACCGGAGTTACCTGTATGGCGGGGCCAGTGCGTCGCTGATTTTCACCGAAGCCCTGAAGATTCCCAAGAACATCCTCTCGTTTGGTAAACTTCGGGCGGGCTATACCAAGGTGGGTAACGAAGCCACACCTTACCAGACCCAAACGGTTTACATTGCTAATCCCGTGTTAGGAATTGGTTCGGGTACTGGCTCCATTGCGTCACCCTTCAACGGGCAGAGTACCCTGACCGAATCCGACCTGCTGGCCAACGCCGAACTCAAACCCGAATTCATTACCGAACTCGAATTGGGTACCGAACTCCAGTTTTTCAATAATCGGTTTGGCCTGGACATCACTTACTACAATAAGGAAAGTACCTCGCAGATTTTTACGGTAAACGCGGCACCTTCAACGGGCTACACCCAGAAAGTAATCAACCTGGGCCGCTCCACTAATGAAGGGCTGGAAATTGGGTTGAATGCCACCCCGGTTAAGTTAGCCAATGGCTTTCGCTGGGACATTTCGTCAGCCTTTACGCTGAATCGCAATATCGTACGCGACATCGGTAACCTGAAAGAGCTGCCCTACGGCGGTTTCTCGGGCCTCGGCAGCGTCCATATTGCCGGTCAGCCTTACGGGCAAATTCGGGGGTCAACCTTCGCCCGCGACGACGAGGGTAATATCCTGGTCAATGCCAACACGGGTAAACCTATACTGTCGGGCCGCACGACGGCCATTGGCAACCCCAACCCCGATTTTATCTGGGGCATCACGAATACGTTCAGTTTCAAAGGCATCACGCTCAACGCCCTGTTTGACTGGAAAAAAGGCGGGGATATGTATTCGTTTACGGCCTACGAACTCTTGAGCCGGGGCGTTACCAAAGATACTGAGGAGCGGGAAGCCATCCTAGTTGGGCCGGGGGTGCTGGGTAACGTAAATACCCTGCAACCGATTCTGGATGGTGAGGGCAAAAAAATCCCGAACAACATTGGCATCGGCGTGGCGGATTACTACTTCTCCGGCGGTTTTGGCCCGGGTGGTGCCGACGAAGCCAACGTATTCGATGCAACGGTGTTCCGGTTGCGTGAAGTGTCACTGGGGTATCAGTTTCCCAAAGCGTGGCTGGCAAAAACGCCCTTTGGTGGCGCTTTCCTGTCCATTAGTGGTCGCAACCTGTGGTACCTGGCCCCTAACTTCCCCAAACACCTCAACTTCGACCCCGAAGTGAGTTCGCTGGGAGCGGGTAACTCGCAGGGTTTCGATTTCATTGGTATTCCAACCACGCGCCGATTGGGTGTAAACCTGCGGTTCAGTTTTTAACAGGATCATCCCATTATACTCCACCCCTGTTGTTCAGGGATAGGGTTGGAGCAAAATCGCCAAAAGCAAAAAAACGTATGAATTTCACCAATACTATCCGAACGGCTTCATTGCTGGGATTGCTCTTTCTAGCGGGCTCCTGCAAAGATTTTGTCGATATTAACGCGGATCCCAACAATCCCACAACACCGGTACTCGACCTCATTTTGCCTGCCACGCAGGTTTCTATGGCGGGTAGCCTGCGCGACGTAAACGTGGGAACATCCATCCTCACGCAGCAGTTGTACACCACGAATACCAGCCGCAACTTCCAGGACGGTACCGATTATCAGGCATCCTGGAACGCCCTGTACACGCAGGTGCTCGACGACCTCGAAATCATTATTCGAGAAGGTACCGCACAGCAACGATGGGACTATGTGTCCATTGCCAAACTGCAGAAAGCCTACATATACAGTCTGATGGTCGATTTATGGGGCGACGTTCCCTACACCGACGCCATAAAAGGACTAACTGTAACCGACCCGGCCTTCGAGAAAGGCGAGGTGATTTATGACAAGCTGTTCACCCTCATCGACGACGGTCTGGCCGACGCGGCTAAGGGAAACTTCGCCATACAGCCCACCACCGCCGACCTTATTTACAAAGGAGACAAAGCGTCCTGGATCCGAATGGGTAACTCGCTGAAGTTGAAGCTGTTTGACCAGATTCGACTGGTGCAGCCCGACAAAGCCAAAGCGGGTATTGCGGCCCTGCTGAGCAGCAACGCCCCGCTCATCAGCACTAACGCCCAGGATTTTTCCTTCCGTTTTGGCTCATCTGAAACGCCCGCCAACCGACACCCTTGGTACCGGGCCGAATACCAGGCCAGTAAAAGCTACTACATGAGTCAGAACTTCATGGAACGGCTTTTTGGTACCGACGACCCCCGGCTTCGCTACTTTTTTTTCCGGCAAACGTCGAACTACACCGTCGGGTTTACGCCCACCGGCAATGGTTATTTTGGCCGGTACACCGGCGACGCGACGGCATCGCCCAACGACAACGCCCTGAAAGCCACCTTCGGCGTGTATCCATCCGGAGGATTGTATGACAGCGCCCCCATCAATAACCTCACGGCATCGAACGTGTTCGTTAGTAATTCGGGGGCTACCGGATCGCCCAAAGTAGTGACTAATACCGATGGCTCCGGGGCGGGCGTATTTCCACTTATCACCAACGCGATGGTTAAGTTTATTCTGGCCGAAGCGGCCCTCACCATGGGGACTACCGGCGATGCAAAGCAGCTGTTTCAGGACGGAATTACGGCGCACCTGAACAGCGTTAACACCATTGCCACATCGGGCGGAAATTCAGCCCCCGTGCTGCCCACCGCTACCATCACTGCCTTCGTAGCCAGCCGCACCGCCCAGTATGACGCGGCCAGTGCGGCTGGTAAACTGAGTGCCGTGATGACCCAGAAATACATTGCCCAATTTGGCAACGGTATGGAAAGCTATAACGACTACCGCCGAACGGATTTGCCCGTGCTGGCCGCTCCCATTGCCCCGTTAAACACATTTCCGCTGCGCCTGACCTACTCCGTTACCGAGCTGTCTACTAACGGCAGTGTGTCTGATAACGCGGAGAAATTGCAGGCATCTCAACAAATTACGCCCGTTTTCTGGGACAAATAATTAACTGACCTCATGAAAAAAATACTCATTTATCTATCTTTTTTCGGTCTGCTGTCCCTGGATGCCTGCAAAACTGAAACCTACGAATGGGAGAAGTGGACCTATACTGCCGTTCCATTGGTGGCGGTGAATACGGCCAAATCGGCCCTACCCACCGTAGGCACAGCCAATACATCCTTTTTCGATTTGGGAGCCGCTAATCTGGCGAGTCAGGAGTTTGAATACAGTTTAAATTGGGAGGGTTTTGGCAAAGCCGAGGTCAATTCCATTGAGGTATATCTGGGGTTCGTAAAAGCACCGGCTACGGGTAACCCGTCTTATCCGATTATCCTCTCCAGCCCCGGTGGCGTATATCCGAGTGTTACGCAGTTTCCCTTGCCAAGCCGTGTAGTGGCAACTGACAAACTGTATGAAACCGTTACACAGTTCCCCAAAACCTTTACCACAACGGCGGCTCAGATGGCTACGTTTACGGGTACTGATCTGACCAAAGTGGTTCAGAATGACTATTTTCTGTTCAAATTTATCCTGAACCTCAAAGACGGTCGCCGGATTGAAGGCTTTCAGGAAAACGTGTGTGACGAAGCGCGGGGCGAAGTCGGCGATTGCCGGGTGGGTGTCCGCTTCCGCAAAAAGTAGGCTCTCAACTAACTCTTCACTTCAATTCTTACCTAATGCGCAACTCGCTTTACTCATTACTTTTCCTGCTGCTCACCAGCCTGAGCACCACCCTGGCCCAGACGATCCCTTCGCCTAAAGAACACTTTGGATTCGCCATTGGTGATGATTACCACCTGGCGAACTACACCCAGACCGAAGCCTATTTCAAGAAAATAGCCGCTGCCTCCGACCGGGTGAAATTGGTGGATATGGGATTGACCGAAGAAGGCCGACATCAGTATATGCTGCTTGTCTCTTCACCCACCAACCTGGCCAAATTAGACCGCTATAAGGAAATTTCCACCAAACTGGCCCGCGCCGAAAACATGACCGATGAGCAGGCTCGCGCGCTGGCCAACGAGGGTAAATCCATTGTCTGGATCGATGGCGGGCTGCACGCTACCGAGGTGGTAGGAGCGCACCAGCTTATCGAAACTATCTACCAGATTGTAAGCCGCAACGACCCCGAAACGATGCGAATTCTGGACAACGACATCATCATGTTCGTCCACGCCAATCCCGACGGACAGGAACTGGTCAGCAACTGGTACATGCGGGAGAAAACCCCCGAAAAACGGCTGACCGATAACCTGCCCCGGTTGTATCAGAAGTACATAGGCCACGACAACAACCGCGATTTCTTCATCATGAACATGAAGGAAACCCAGAATATGGGCCGCCAGTTGTTCGTAGAGTGGATTCCGCAGATTATGTACAACCACCACCAGCGTGGCCCGGCAGGTTCCGTTGTGGCTGGCCCGCCCTACCGCGATCCGTTCAACTACGTGTTCGATCCGCTCATGGTAACGGGTATCGATGCGCTGGGAGCCGCCATGATTAACCGGCTCAATCAGGAGAACAAACCGGGCTTTACGCGTCTGGGTGGCTCGGTCTTTTCGACCTGGTATAACGGCGGTCTGCGTACCACTACGCACTTCCACAACATGATTGGGCTACTCACCGAAATCATCGGCAACCCAACGCCCGAAGATATTCCGCTGATACCCAAACGGTTGATCCCCAACGGCAACACGCCCTTTCCGGTTACGCCCCAGAAGTGGCACTTCAAGCAATCCATCGACTATTCGGTGTCGCTCAATTACGCCGTGCTGGGCTATGCCGCCCGCTACCGCGATGATCTGCTGTTCAACATCTACCGCATGGGAAAAAACTCCATCGAGCGGGGCAGCAAAGATTTCTGGGCCTTAACGCCCAAGCGCATCGACGCCATCGAGGAAGCCTTTAACAGCGATCCCAATAAAGTCAAACCACCCACCAATGCAGCCCTGGCACAGTATGGTTTCGTGCCGCGCGGGGGAGGGATGCCGATTAAGTATTACGACACCATCATGACGGCACCCACCCAGCGCGACCCACGGGGATTCATCATCACGGCCAATCAGCCCGACTTCGCAACGGCCACGAAATTCGTGAATGCCCTCATTAAAACGGGTATTCAGATTCAGCAGGCCACCGCCAATTTCACCGTAGCTGGTAAAAAATATCCGGCGGGTTCCTTTGTCGTCAAAACCGATCAGGCGTTCCGGCCCCACCTGCTGGATATGTTCGAGCCGCAGGACCACCCCAACGACTTTCAGTATCCGGGTGGCCCGCCCGTGCGCCCTTACGATGCCGCTGGATGGACACTGGCTTACCTGATGAACGTGCAGTTTGACCGGGTTCTGGACGGCTTCGATGGGCCATTCAAAAAGCTGACTCTTGGCGAGCTTCAATCGCCCGAAGGCCACGTTACAGGTACACCCTCGGCGGGTTATGTGCTGAGTGCCAAAGCCAATAACTCATTCATTGCGGTGAACGACCTGCTGGCATCGGGTATCGAGGTGTTCCGAATGCCAAACGGAACGGGTGCCAAATCGGGTAGTGAAGCCGGTGACTTCTTCGTATCCGCTTCGGCTAAAGCCAAGACGATGCTGGACAAGTCGGCAAAAGACCTGGGGCTGGAAGTAAGTGGATTGAGCAAACGCCCGGCCACGATGCTGAGTAAAGTATCGCCCATGCGGATTGCCTTGTGGGATACCTATGGCGGGTCGATGCCATCAGGCTGGGTACGCTGGCTGATGGAGCAGTACCATTTCCCGATGGACGTGATCTATCCAAATGATGTAGATGCCGGGAATCTGAAGAAGAAATATGACGTGATTGTGTTTGTAACCCGCGCCATTCCGGCCTTCGACGGTAAGGATGAAAATCCATTCCAGGGTATGGAGCGTGAGCCCCAAAAGGAGAATACCCCCGCCGAATACCAACCCCGTCTGGGTAAAATCACCGCAGAAAAGTCAATACCACAACTGAAAGCGTTTCTGGAAGCAGGCGGCAACGTAGTTACCATTGGCAGCAGCACCAACCTGGCATACCACCTGAAACTTCCCGTTCGGAATGCACTGGTGGAGATGACCAGTAGTGGCAAAGACCGGCCCCTCCCCAATGAGAAATACTACATTCCCGGCAGTGTACTCCGCGTAGCGGTCGATTCTACCCAGCAGGCCACCTGGGGGTTGCCGTCCCAAACGGATGTGTACTTCGATGCCAGTCCCGTATTCAAGCTGGCCCCCGAAGCCATTGCCAAAGGACAGGTAGTACCCCTTGCCTGGTTCGATACAGCCAAACCCCTCCGCAGTGGCTGGGCATGGGGACAGTCATATCTGCAGGATGGCGTAGCGGCTTTCATGGCTCCGATAGGGGCGGGCAAGTTCTATGCCTTTGGACCGGAAATTACGTTCCGGGCGCAGGCGCAGGGCACCTTCAAAATGCTCTTCAATCAGCTTTATAGCGTTGGCAAAACCAGTACATCAGGCAGCGACGCTGCTGGGGAATAGTCGTGTTGTCATACCAGTAGCGGGTTTGTCAGTCTACACTGACAAACCCGCACCATTTCAGGAAACTCTGAACAGTTAACCCCCTTTTCTTGAATAGCTTATGGATTTTTTCACCAGAAAACTACCCGTTTACCGCGCCGGGCTACTCCTTGCCCTGCTCTGTACTACGCTTGGGGCATCAGCGCAGGTGCCCAAACCAGTCGATGTGTTTGGCTTTGAGCCGGGTGCCGATTATAAATTAGCCAAGTACAACCTGCTGTTGGACTATTATCAGCGACTGGACAAGGCCAGCAACCGGGTCAAGATGGTGCAAATCGGCAAATCGGTGCTGGGTAAGCCGCTGATGTTGATGATGGTATCGAGCGAAGCCAACATAAAACAACTGGACAAATGGCGCAACATCAGCGAGCAACTGTCGCGGGCCAAAATCGACGCGAAACAGGCCCGGACGTTAGCCGAAACGGGCAAAGCGGTTGTCTGGATTGACGTGGGTTTGCACGCGTCGGAAGTAGCAGCCGCCCAGATGATGCCCGAACTGGCCTACCGTATGGCCACCGAAGAATCGACGGAGATGAAAAAAATCCGTGATCAGGTGGTAGCCCTGCTGATGATTGAAATGAACCCCGACGGACTCGATATTGTGGCCGACTGGTACAACGGCAACCTCGGTACGCCCTACGAAACCACCTCGCCCCCCTGGCTCTACCATCACTACGTTGGCCACGACAACAACCGCGATTGGTTTACCAACAACATGCCCGAAACCAAGGCCGTATCGGAGGTGCTGTACAATCAGTGGTATCCGCAAATTGTGTACAACCAGCACCAGACATCCCCGGCCTGGACGCGCATTTTCATCCCGCCTTTTGCCAATCCGGTCAATCCGAATATTCACCCCGGCGTTACATCGGGAGTCAATCTGGTGGGGTCAGCTATGGCCAGCCGGTTTGCCATGAAAAAAATGCCCGGCGTCGTGTCGCAACTGCGCTTTAGTATGTGGTGGAACGGCGGGATGCGTACCGTACCGTATTTTCATAACCAGATTGGCATCCTGACCGAAACCGCGCACGCTACACCGTCGCCCCGTTTTTACCCGCCCGATTCGCTGCCCAAAACGGTGGGTGTGGGCGTGACGGCGGCTACCGATGGAACCGAAATTTTTTACGCCAACCCCTGGAAAGGGGGCGAGTCGCACTTCCGGGATGCCGTCAATTACATGGAAGAAGCCTCAATGGCCACCCTGGTGCTGGCAGCCGACAAACGCGAGGAGTTTCTGTTCAATATTTACCAGATGGGCCGCGATGCCATTGAAGCTGTTGGTAAAACCAAGCCATTCGCCTACGTAATTCCCGCCGATCAGTGGGACAAAGGCGAAGCCATCAACCTCATCAATATGCTGCGGCAGAGTGGTGTGGAGGTCAGTAAAGCAACCCAGCCGTTTCAGGCCAATAACGTTAGCTACCCGGCGGGGGCTTACGTCATTTACGGAGCGCAGGCGTTCATTCCCTACGTGATGGACCTAATGGAAAAGCAGGTCCATCCCAATCAGCGGCTCTATCCGGGCGGTCCGCCCATTCCGCCTTATGATCTGGCGGGCTGGACACTCCCCATGCAAATGGGGGTAAAGGTGAATCGGGTCGGTACCGAATTTACGGCCACAACGAACCCGATAACCGGAATGGCCACGGCGGGGACGGGTGAGGTAGCCGCCAACGCGGGCTACGGCTACACGTTATCGCGCCACGAGAACGCCAGTGTTATGGCCGTGAACCGGCTGCTGAGCCAGGGCGAAAGCGTATTCATTGGATCGGCCGACGCGAATTCGTTTTTCATTCAGAAAGGAACGAATACCGAAAGCAGCGTCAAAAAATTAGCGACTGAGCTGGGCCTACGGTTTACGGCTCTGGACAGCAAACCGGCCAGCGGGATTACACCACTCAAACTGCCCAAAGTAGGTCTGTACAAATCATGGGTGGCCAACATGGATGAGGGGTGGACGCGCTGGTTCCTGGAAAGCTACGGGTTCCCGGTCGATACGCTGCACGATGCTGATATAGCCAAGAAAGATTTGTCGGCCTACAGCGCTATCATCATCCCCGATCAGAGCGTGAAGGAGATCCTGAACGGCCACACGCCCAATACCATGCCCGCTCAATACACGGGCGGCTTAGGGCTGGGCGGTACGCTGGCCCTGAGCCAGTACGTGAACAACGGTGGGATGCTCATCACCTTCGATGAAGCCAGCGATTTTGCCATCGAATTGCTGGGCCTGCCGGTCAAAAACGTGACGGACGGACTATCTAACCAGCAGTTTTACATTCCCGGCTCCCTGATTCGGACGACGATAGATACCCGAAATCCACTCGCTGCCGGTATGCAGCCCGAGGTGGCAGCCGCGTTCTCGAACAGCCGGGCATTTGACATAGTCCGGCAACGCAGGGAGGGGGAAGGCGGTAAAGAAACCGTGAAAGCCGCTCCCGAACCGACCGTAGAACTGATTGCCAGCTACGCCAAAAAAGACCTGCTGATGAGCGGCTGGGCATTGAACGAAGACAAGTACATTGCCGGGAAAGCAGCGGTGTTGCGGGCAAACCAAAACAAGGGTAGTGTGGTACTGTTCGGGTTCCGGCCCCAGTTCCGTGGTCAGCCACGCGCTACGTACAAGCTGATTTTTAACGCGCTCTACGAAAGTACCCTCCCCAAAACGGCGGGAAGTACAACCGGAAAAAGCGAATAACAAAATTGGGTCTGTCGGTCGGCAAATCCGATTTTGTTTACAGGTTCGTTCAATGGCTTTGTGTGTTCACCAAAAATAAACTGACAGGATCGGCTTCCACGGTGGTTAATCGTTTCGGGACGGCAACCGGCATCACAACCGGAAAAGCATAGGATTCAATGGCCGGTTGGGGTAAACTCGCGCCTTTTCTGCGTTAAAACCGGGTGGATCGGAGCAGGGTTTCGGGTTGAAAGTTGATGTTCTGTTTTAGCACCGCCAGTTGTTCGGCTTGTTTTCGGATAACGGCCTCCCCCACCGAATCGTCGCGGTATTTGTCGCGCAGAATGCACTCCGCTACCGGCACATCAATAAGCCGGTAACTGAGTTCAACCTGATCGAAATGCGCCGATAGCAATTTCCGAAACTCATTGATGTAGCTCAGGCGGAGGTTTGTGTTGTCGATCAATACGTTCCAGTCCTGCCGTAGTCCCTCAATAATGGCCGTTTGCTGCAACGCATTGACCATATTTTCGATCCGATTTTTCTGGTCGTCGGGCCAGGTTTGCCAATATTCGGGCAGAGAAACGGGCAGCAGACTCCGGCGCAGGTCGTCGCGGTTCACGCGTAGCCAGTTCGGGTTATCCTGGCAGAACTGCCGGGCAAACGTCGACTTACCGCTCCCACTCAGGCCAGTCAGAATCATTACTTTCTTCATCGGTCAGCAGCTCAGCGCTACCCTTTATAAAGTCATACGAAATCAGGCTCTTGCCGTTAGGCATTCGGTAGGTTTGGCGCCCCTCAAAACGGAAGTCCGGGGTAGCCAGTTGCCGCAGTGTTTCATCGGCTACCTCGTTAGCAATGGCGGCTACGGGTCGGAGCGTGGTGACCCCAGTATTGCTCACCCAACCCGTATCGTTGCTGCGCTGCAACACCACATTTAACAGCCCACCCCGCTGGAGCACCTGTCGAAAATTGGTAAAAGCGCGTTCAAGATCGACGTATTCCAGAAACAGGTGGCAGATAATCAGATCGACAGAGTCCGCAGGAATGGGTATGTCATCCTGATTAATATCCGTCTGTACCAGCGTCAGGGTGTTTAGGATAGAGTCGTAGCGGTCGTGACAGATGGCTAAGTAGGTTGGGTTCAGGTCAACGGCGTACACCGTGCTAGCCTCCACGAAGTGTTCAAACCCATTACCGGTACAAGCTCCATACACCGCTACCGTTTGCGGATATCGCTGCGCTACTTTTTCGTGGATAATATCATTCAGGGAAGCCAGCTGACCAACGGTTTCGTGGCTCATGTGGCGTTCATAATCAGCAAAGGGAACAGTATTCCAGGGATTCATAGGGGTAGTTTGCGGGAAAAATTAGTCCTCATCCCAGCCAATCAGGCCGAAACAGGTTCAGGCACTTCCTGAAATCGCCTTCTAAAATACACAAATGATGCCACTACCAGCAGGATGTAGCTAACCGACATGATGTAAGCACCGTACATAAAAAACTCCCGGTAGCTAATGGTGGACTGTCCGAAGTTTTTGTACAAAAGCACCCCCACGCTACCCAGATACCCGTACCAGTCGGCCAGTGTGACGATAAACCCTACCGTGCTCACGTACCGGAAGGAGGCAATCAGCCGCTCGAAATACAGCCCGTTACAGGGCACATACGCCATGTACAGGCCGAGACCCGTCAACAAAAACCAGTTGCCCGCCGAGAGCAAACCAACCGAGTAAGCGTACGTACTAAACCCCACCAAAGCAGCTCCCGCCAGCATCAGGGCATTCAGCAGCGCAAAGGCCCGGAAATTATTGGTTACGCGCTGGAGCAACGCCATCACAATCAGAATTCCAACGGCTACCAGCGTTTCGGTTTTAGCGAAAATGCCAGGGTTTTCAACGCCCGCATCGCGCAGGATTTCAGGGCCGAAATTGTCGCGAAAATCACGGAAGGCCGATAGCAGAACGTAGGAAGCAATAAGCAGTACTAGTCCCACCCGAAAGTTGGCGACAAAAGCGCGTCGTTCGGTAGCATCCATCGGTTTGCGCTCGGTGCGAAGGTCACGATCTTCGGCCGTTGGCGGAGGGAGAAGCGTCAGCGCGTAAACCGATAAAAGCAGGGGAAGCACGAAGAGCAGCCCCGTCACGAAGGGTAACCAAAACTCGGAGACTCCCCAATCGGCGTGGATGGTCAGGGCTACGGTTTTGACGAAGCCGGAAGCGAAAATAAACGAAGCCGTTAGTCCGGCCACCAGGGCATCGGTTTGTTTGCGCCCTTCCAGAAAGCCGAGCATGATGCCGTACACCATGCCTAATGGCAAACCGTTCAGAAATAGAAAAATAATGTTGTACGGAGCGGGAACCAGCGCAAAACCCAGCAAAGCTAGTTCGGCAAACCCAATGAACAGGAGAATACTCAACGCCCGTCGTCCCGGCGACATCTCCGAAACGACTTTGACCCCAATTCTCTTGGAGGCCGCGTATCCCAAAACCTGTGCCGTAATGAGCCATATTTTGTAGCTGATACCAGCGAAGGCCACGCCCTCAAACGTGACGGCAGTAATGCCCTTGCGAAAGGCGTACATGCAGGCATACGTACAAAACGCGGCCACCGCGCCAAAGATGGTGAAGGAGGTGGGGTTGCGCAGGAAAGCGGGAGACGACATGAACGTTGGTATTACAGTTCGCCAATGCAAGTAAAACTTCTTTGACGATCTTGGGGTGGAGGCTTTTACTTGTATGGAAAGGCAGAACAACTCTCATTGCATCTTCCTGGTAGATGTGATGGCTCCCCTTCGTACGTATCCACACGAAGCCATTCTTCATCGACAGACTTTCAGCCTCCTTCGCGCTAGGAATTGGCAATTTAGGCAATAGCTGTTTCCAGCGATGAAGTAATAACCTCGTGCGACAGACGCTCAGTAATCTCGTTGGGACTCAACGTTTCCAAATACAACTCGCTGGCTTCCTGAATATTGGACCTTGCTTCTTCAAACGTGTCTCCCTAAGACTGGCAACCTTCCAGTTGCGGACAAAAGACGTAGTACCCATGCTCATCTTTCTCATAAATCACGTTGACCGTGTACTTCATACCGTACGTTTTTCTCAAAAATAGACAAATTCCGCCCAAAACCTTTGTGTCTCCATCAGAATTCATACTCCTGCTCATATTGCCCTGTGCCTACTGGAACAGGCTGTCGCATTGGACATCTCAGCATCATTAAACGAGTTCCATAGGTTAGCAGCCCCATGAAAACTATCCGGATTTTTTTCACCGTACCAGTGGAGAAATACATTGAATTATCGGGCGGAATCCAAGTTTATAAACAATCAGCAATCCTGGAAAGGTTGGTGTGTAGCTATGCCCCCGGCACAAACGAAAAGCAGGCAATAGACGTTTAAAAAGTAGACCCGGAACAGTAATACTATACGCTTTCATGCTACTGAAAATCAAATCAATCATTACGCTATTGCTCGCTGGTTGCCTGGTACTGATAGCACCTATAGGCTGTCGTCAGACTGGCGAAAGTGATTCCCTAGTACCCGTTTCCACCCGAACATTACTCAGCAGTTCACTGATCGGTGAGTTTTCGACGAGTCAGTTACGGAGCCGGTTTAGTGGTGTTTCCGCTCCGCTTCAATTCTTTATTCGCTACGGCATTAAAGCGTATCGACTGGAATATACCACGACAAACACCGACGGAAAATCCGTTAAAGCATCGGGGGCACTCCTTGTTCCAATGGCGCAGGCCGCTCTGCCGCTGCTTAGTATGCAACACGGCACCATCACGAGTGACAGTGATGCTCCCTCCAACTTCGAGTCGGGCAGCGAAGCCTACACCTATGGTTCGGTATTTGCGTCGCAGGGCTACATCATTGCAGCCCCGGATTATATTGGCTACGGAACTTCGAAAGATCTGCCCCATACGTACGAGCAGCGAAACGGACTGGCAACGGCTTCACTCGATATGCTGCGGGCCGCCCGCGATTTCCTGGCCGACCAGCAGGTGAACTGGGACAAGCGGTTGTTCATTGCTGGTTATTCGGAAGGGGGCTACGCTACGCTGTCACTGCAAAAGAAATTGGAAGAAGAAACCGGGGACGAGTTTAATCTGGTTGCATCGAGTTGCGGGGCGGGGGCTTATGACAAGCCCGCTTTCATGAACCAGATCATTAATAATAAGTCGGCTGGGGTTGACTATATCAATCGGCTTTACCTATGGGTATTGCTTACCTACGACCGTGTTTATGGGCTGAACCGCCCCATGACGTACTATTTCAAAGAGCCTTATGCCTCGCAGATTAAAGCCCAGGGGAAGGACGCTTCCATCAATGTAAGCCTGAACACGATATTCACGGATAGCTTCAAACAGGCCATCAACAACGGGACGGATAAAGAATTTATGGCTGCGGTGCAGGATAATGACATCCACGACTGGAAACCTAAAACCCGTACGCAGCTTTATCATGGCGATGCCGACGAGATTGTTCTGTACCTTAATTCTATGAACACTTATCAGGCTATGCAGAAACGGGGTGCCACGAACGTAGAACTAAAAACCATGAAAGGGGCCACCCATGGGACTGGCATCCTGGAGTTTATCACCGGCACATACGCCTTTTTTGGCTCGGTGCAATAGTGTGCATTGCCGGGTAAGCGACTATTGGTTTAGTAGGAATATTTCCTCTCTTGGGGAAAGAAACGAACCCGGTATAATTTCATAAAAAGGGTCCTACTGGCGGTCGAACGTCTGCCAGAAAGAGCCTGTAATCAGACAATCCGATACGGGTAAGCCTGTAAGAAACCAGGTAGAGTTGTGTTGATGTTATGTCATCAACGTCGGTGTAGAGGGCTCGTACTTCCGGCCAATGTAGTAATATCGGTGACGACAGGCGTTACACTGGTACGCTTTGCTCGGGACAATTCGTAGCCACTTCGGCCTGGCAATACGGTCGGTGTACATGTTCCCGCAAACAGGACAATCTTTTTTAAATCTAACCTTTCGAAAGAGGTAAAATAACACAGCCAGTATAGCCATGCAGACTAAGGCCAGCAGGGTCATTGATTTAAGTGTCATGGAGAATAGGGATTTTAATATGAAGTTGCTCCAAATCAATCACTTAATCAACTATTACCCGCAAAAAATAAACAGCATAATACGTGTTCTACGTATAGTCCAATTAATGTGCCTTTTCCAACCCTCTGCCAGTAGGTATATACCTGTTTTTGAGCGTGTTCGACTAATAATTGACCCAACATAGGTTAGTATAATCCTGCGTTCCGAAATTGGCCGGGCGTTCATACCAGTTGCCGCTCTTTTTGTCCATTTGCACATCCTGTTAAGCGCTCTATTTACCTACAAATTCCCCTTCTTTTTCTACTTCGTTTTTTCGCGGGCGTCCTCATCGTCCCAGGCCCGGCGTTTCTGCATCGTTTTGGTACGGTCTAGTTCTTCCGATTCCGAAAAAGCTTTCCACCGGGCCACCGGTCGGTCAAACTTTTCGTCGAATGGGTCGAGGGCTTTTTGCGGGTCGAACAGGCGCACGTCGGCAGGGAGGGCGCGGTAGGGCGTGAAGTCGGGCTTTCGGTAGAAGATTAGTGGGTAAGAAATGCGTTTGTAAATGGAATGATGCATATTGCTAGAGCAGGATGGTTGATTTAAAAGTACACCATTCTCATAATTGTCGTAGCCTACGTATTCTCACAATTTTCTAAACATTCTTTCAATAAGTCGGCTATATGTTCACCCAAACTCGTCTCTATCACTAAATTAACGCGAACTTTTCAAGAATTCATGTCTATTTCAGCAAATTCGGCCCTTTTCAGTTGTCGCTGTGAAGGGATACTTACTCGTGGTTTCCGTTCGTAAAATGAATAAGCACACAACGCAGCTAATGAATGAGTAAACGCA
>JBBSTD010000039.1:0-52803 GCA_038236215.1 Cytophagales bacterium
GTATCTTCTTCGGTAAGTTGGCTCTATTTAGCCAACATTCAGATTATGTTGCAACGTATCCAGACCTAACACCGAAGATAATTCCCCAACACGCTCTAAGAATTTGTAACCCATTTACCGGGACACGTGGTCTTTCCGGGTCTGTAATTGTTTCAGAATAGCGGCCAGTTCTTTGGGTTTCCGCATGTAAGGCGAAAGGTCGAATAGGGAAACGGTACGAAATTCCACGGGGTGGCTTTCGCTTTGCAGGGAAATATAACCTTTGCTGATTAATTGCCCGTCTTTCTTAACGGCTGGATCATAATTAATGACGTTGCCACCCCCAATCTGCGGTTTTGAATAGGCCATGACGGTGTCGCCTTCCACCATGTGCCTGATTAGCGAGTCGCCCAGCACCAGGGCTTCGGCATGCACCCATTGCTCCCCGGCGTAAGTTTTCGAGTTGGAGTCGATGCAATGGGGCGTAAAGAGTTTGCCATCCCGTACCACATTGGTACCTGGCGTACAGAGGTTACCGGTATGCCGTTCGTGCTGACCGTCGCCCCCCAGCAACTGCATTTCCAGCGAAATCGGGAAATCCTGTTTCAGTCCCATCGTTTGGGGTGCCTGCCCGTGCAGCATGGCTCCGCTATTTCGGGTGGCCCAGGCGGGTCCGCCTTTGGCCTGATCACCAACGAACCGATACTCCATGACCAGCAGGTAGGCCGAAAAAGGTTTGTCATAGAAAATATGGCCGTATTGCTCGTCGAAGTTCTTGTACTGATCGTATCGCACCACCATTTTACCGTCTTCCACCCTAAAGGTGTTGCCGTAGTTATCGTTGAGTGGATGATCAGTTATTTTCACTACCCAGTTTTTAAGGTCTTTCCCGTTGAAAAGCTCAACCCATTTGCCCGACTGAGCCGTTGATAGGGTTACTGTACACAAAAAAGCAATCAATAAGCCGAATAGCCGCATAGGATAAAGTCGTGAAAAAAAGGGGACAAGTGGGTATATCGCCCCTTTTCGTATAAGCGTTTACAAAAAGTATCTGGGTGCGGTTATCAGGCAGTCAGTTCTTCGTAGGCGGCTTGCAAACTTCGCGAAATGCCGTCGCCCTGCCATTCGGTAACGCCCGGAACAGACGTCGCTTTCATAACCTCTTCTTTTGATTTTCCGGCCTTAATTTCCTGCCCGACAAAAACGAGCAGCTTTTCCAGGTAATCCTTGAAAGCCTTGATGTCTTCCTTGTTGCCCGTTATTTTTTCGGGGTCGAACGCGTGGCCGAAAACGAAAACAGTTTTTGCGTCGAATGTCGTCAGTGTTTTATCCAGAACGGTAATCCAGCTTTTAACGCTGGCCCCGGCGCTCCGGTCAACAAAGGGGTACCGGCGATTGAATACCAGATCGCCCATGTGCAGGACATTGGCATTCTCAAAGTGAATCAGACCATCGCCATTGGTGTGGCCCGGCCCATAATAATACGTCCGAATGCTCTCCCCGCCCACCTTCTTTTTCCAGCCTTCGCTGAAGGTAGTATCAGGGTAAAGCTGTTTATCATCCGTCTTCGCTTTTTCGGCTACCGCCTTCTGGTTTTTCAGCGAATTCTCGTGGGCTACTACATGCTCCACCATCCCTTTGAAGGCAATATTGCCCCCCGTATGGTCGCCGTGGTGGTGCGTGTTCATCAACAAGTGAATAGGTACATCGGAGGTCTTTTTCAGGGCGTCGATCAGGTGCTGAGCCTGTTCCGGAAACTCAGAGTCCACCACTACCCAACCCTCTTTGGTACGGAGGTAGGCGATGGTCCCGCCCTTTTCGGTGAACACCCCCACCTTATCGCTGACCATTTTCATCTTGTATGGGTCGTCGGCAGCCAGTTGGGCAAAAAGCGGGTGGTTAAGTAGTGATACACCGCCCATGGCCAGTGTGGAGTAGTGAACAAAATTTCTACGATTCATTAGCCTGCTCATTAAGGATTACGTGTTTATGATAACCAGCGTAGAATGTTTTTGCGGTCCAGTGCTAAACAGCTACTAACTCCCATAAATATACGCAGGTTGATTCATTTTTCGGGTAGGGACACCGTATGGTACCGCAAAACGCGCCGTCTCCAAGTAGTATCTCCGACCAGCCTGTTTATAAAACCCAATTGGATTACGTTTGCCAGGCTGGTCAGAGAAAAGGGTTCGTTATTATCCATCAACAGGCCAGGAAAATCAGCCATTGGTACGGTTGCCAGCCAGAGCCAGCCCACCACCAACGAGACCGTTATCCGTTTGTCCGGCGTAGAGACCAATGCTCTTAACCAGGCTGTTTCCTATGTAACCATCGCCGAAAATGCTCTTTCCGTTACGTTCAGCGACACCCATACCGACCGTAGTGGCGGATTTTTTGCTGAAGTATTGATAGAGGCCAAAACCGGCAGCCAGTGTTGCGCCCAGAGCAATGCCTACAATAGTGGTTACTTTCTTATCCATACTGGTTCGTGAAGTTGTTTCCAGCAATAACAGCCGTTCGTTCAAATGGTTTTGGCGTAATCCGTTAACCCTGCCTAAGTATCGGTTTGCGGGAAGATGAAGAAACCAGTGGTTAGTTGCCAGAGAAGTGAGCCTGCTCATAAAGCGGTAGGTCTCTAACGAGATGATGGCTTCGACCAGCCGTACAGATATGAACGCAGGGAAACATTTCCGCATGCTACACCTCCAGAATAATCTTGCCGATGTGGTCGCTGCTTTCCATAAGTTCCTGCGCCTTACCGGCTTCAGACAGAGGAAACGTACGGTAAACAATGGGCTTTAACTGACCATCGGCTATAAGGGGCCAAACCTGCTTCTCTACGTCGGCAGTTAGCTTCGCCTTGAAGTCAGCATCGCGTGGCTTTAGCATACTGCCACTAATTGTGATGCGCTTTTGCATCAGCGTTGGAATGTGAATCTGGCTGTCGGCACCCTGCATGGCGTTGATAAACATCAGCCGACCGTCCATTGCCAGCAGGTTCAGGTTTTTTTTGGTATACTCACCGCCAACCATGTCCAGAATAACGTCGATGGGGACGCCACTTAATTCCTGCTCGAAATCCTTTGTTTTGTAATTGACGCACCTGACGGCACCGAGTTGCTCGCAAAAATCGCATTTTTCGTCACTGCCCGCTGTGGCATAGGCATTGGCACCGAATGCTTTTGCCAGCTGAATGGCCGTTACGCCAATGCCACTACTGCCCCCGTGTATAAGAAAATTTTCTCCGGCAGACAGGTGCCCCCATTGAAAAACCGTTGACCAGACGGTCAATATCGTTTCGGGTAGAGAAGCTGCTTCCGCAAAAGTCAATGTTGCCGGTATGGGCAGGCAATGCCGCTCGTCTACGACTACATATCCTGCGTAGCCGCCCCCACTGATGAGGGCGCAAACGGGATCACCAATTTTCCATCGGCTGGCATTTGGTCCGCACTGCTCCACAATACCGGCTACTTCGAGACCGGGAACCTGACCGGTGGGGTCGATGCCGTAGCCACCTGTTCGTTGGTGAATATCGCTCCGGTTCACGCCGGCCGCCCGCACCCGAATAAGGATTTGC
Organism: Cytophagales bacterium; assembly: GCA_038236215.1. Lineage (GTDB taxonomy): Bacteria > Bacteroidota > Bacteroidia > Cytophagales > Spirosomataceae > Spirosoma. The sequence goes on from JBBSTD010000039.1 coordinate 3,557, forward strand.
CCGGATCCGGGTTGCGGAATTGCCCGCTCCTGTAGGGCAAGAACTGACCCATCGCCGGGGTGGGTTATGATGATTGCTTTCATCCCTGAACAACTACAAATGATGGCCTTTTGTCAGGGAATAAACGCTATGACCCGGAAATTAGCAGCTGGCTGTCGTTTCTGGCTAGATGGGGACGTGGAAGGATAATGTTATTACGCAAACTTTTCCAACTGCTTCACCAGCACGCCAAAATCTTTTGGATAGGGAGCAACAAACGTTTGTTCTTCGCCATTTAGCAGCTTGAACGTAAGCGAGTAGGCATGAAGGGCAACCCGCTGAATCAAGGGTTGTTCTTCGGTTTCCTGCTTAAGGTTGAACTTACGCTTCACATCAGACAGGAAAACGGGCTTGCCCCCGTAGGTAGTATCATTGACGATGGGTGCTTTAAGGCACATTAAATGGACCCGGATCTGGTGCATCCGACCCGTAATGGGCATGCACTCTACAAGCGTGGTTGTTCTGTATGCCTGTAGCGTATTGAAAATGGTTTCGGCTACTTTCCCGTTTTCGCGGTCAATCCGGACAAGTGTTCCGTCCTTGGCGGGCGAAATGGGCAGGTAGACAGAAATACCGTCGAAATCATGTACGCCGTTCGTAACAGCGTGGTAGCGTTTCGTTACCTCGCGGTGTTCAAACTGCATAGCCAGATGCCGGTATGCTTCCGGGTTTTTGGCTATGGCCAAAATTCCCGACGTTTCTTTGTCAAGGCGGTGCCCCAGTTGCGCGTCGGCATAATACGCTTTCGCCAACCGGACAATACTTTGCCCACTCCGGTCGGGCGTACGCTCATCCAGCGAGGCTACGCGGGGTGGCTTATTGACGAGTATGTAATCCTCATTTTCAAAGACAATGAGGTCGGTGAAGGTAATTTTCATAGCGTTCGTTAGTTGATCAGTCGGTGAGTTGATCAGTACTATTGGGAACCTACTGGCTGACTCACCGACTGATTAACTAACTCACTGACTATATTTAATACAAAAAGCCTCCTCCTGACTGGAAAAGGCTCGATGAATGATTTTTCGAAAGACTATAACGACAGCGTACCGCGCTGATGAGCCTTTTGAAGCGTTGCTTCCAGGCCATTTTTGTTGATGGTCTTGATGGCCGATGTAGCCACCTTCAGCGTAATCCACTCGCCCGTCGACTCAACGAAGAAACGCTTCTTCTGAAGATTGGGGAAAAATTTACGCTTGGTTTTATTATTAGCGTGAGAAACGTTGTTTCCCGTGCGTGTGCGCTTTCCTGTTATTTGACAAATTCTGGCCATTACCGTACTGATTTTCCGTATGAGGGCGCAAAATTGGCTAAATTATCCCAAACCTGCAAATCAATCTTTCTTTTTTTTGAATCCGTACGGACAATGCCGACAACCATTCTGGCAGCAGTACCCCCGTTTCAGGTGATAGGCAGCCGTGAAGACCATGTACCCTTCCGGTGTGAGGTAATAATCCTCCGTAGTTGGGTCAGGACCATTTTTTTGGGGTGGTTGCAGAGGCATCTGGTTTGGGCTTGTATCGAAGAAAGCGTATTTTTGAAGGAAACGCACTGTGCTGTCGGTTAGTTGCTCAAACGCAAACGACAAGGCCGACAGCCTACTCTAAACTGCTACTCATATGATACACGAACCTGCAATACCTGTTTCATCTGCCGATAATGCTATGGATCTGGAATGGCATTATGGTGCCCATAATTACCATCCTGTTCCGGTTGTGCTAACTCGGGGCGAAGGCATTTTTGTTTGGGACGTGGATGACAAACGCTACTTCGATTTTCTGTCGGCATATAGCGCCGTGAGTCAGGGACATTGCCATCCGCGTATCGTTAACGCCATGATTAAGCAGGCCCAGCGCCTGACCCTTACCTCAAGGGCTTTTTATAACGACAAAACGGGGCTTTGCGAGAAATACCTCTGCGACTATTTTGGTTTCGACAAAGCCCTGATGATGAACTCCGGGGCCGAAGGCGGAGAAACCGCGCTCAAATTAACCCGAAAATGGGGGTACCTCGTGAAAGGAATTGCCCAGAATCAGGCCAAAATGGTTTTTGCCACCGGTAATTTCTGGGGGCGTACACTAGCTGCTATTTCATCCTCCACCGATGCCAGCAGCACCAATGATTTCGGTCCGCTGGTACCGGGCTACATCGTTGTTCCCTACAACGACCTCGAAGCGCTGGAGAATACCTTCAAAAGTGACCCTAATGTGGCTGGCTTCATGGTCGAACCAATCCAGGGCGAAGCGGGTGTGGTAGTGCCCGATGCCGGTTACCTGCGTGGCGTGCGCGACCTTTGTACAAAATACAATGTGCTTTTCATTGCTGATGAGGTACAAACGGGTATCGGACGAACCGGCAAACGCATCGCCTGCGACCATGAGAACGTAAAGCCTGATTTGCTGGTGTTGGGTAAAGCCCTATCGGGTGGAACCATGCCTGTATCGGCCGTGCTGACATTGGACGAAGTGATGCTGACCATAAAACCCGGCGAACACGGGAGTACCTACGGCGGTAACCCACTGGCCTGCGTGATCACGATGGAGGCTCTTCAGGTAGTGGAGGATGAGCATCTGGCCGAGAACGCTCAAACAATAGGTGAGGTGTTCCGGGCTAGAATGACTAGTCTGAGCGAGAAAACGGACCTTCTCCAAACGGTACGGGGAAAGGGCTTGCTCAACGCCATCGTCATCACTGAACGCCTGGATCTGGGCGACCAGACCGCCTGGGAAATTTGCCTGAAATTAAAAGATAATGGCTTGCTCACCAAACCAACGCACGGCGATAAAATCCGGTTTGCCCCCCCGCTAACCATCAACGAAGCACAAATGCACGAAGCCTGCGATATCATCGAAAAGACGATACTGGAATTTTAAATTGATGTAGGCTTCTCTGTCATTCCGACAAAGGAGGAATTTTAGGCACCCTAATTATAAACAAGGGAATTTGAGATTCCTCCCATGTCGGAATGACAAAAAAAGCGTTCATCTTTACTGCACGGGCTGCCCGTTCCTGAACGTAGCCGCTATCTTGTCTCCGTCGGAGAAATAGTAGGTACCTTTACCGTTAGGGACGTTTTTCTGGAACCAGCCCATGTACTTATCGCCGTTTCGGTAATAATAAACCCCGTAATCAGCGCGGAGGTTGTCCCGGAAGTTTCCCCGGTATTTTACTTTCCCATCGGTGTAGTACTCAATGCCTTCGCCGTGTTTATCACCTTCTTCAAACTCGCCGGCGTAGCGTTCTCCGGTAGGCTGAACAAAAACGCCCGTTCCATCCTGACAATCGCCCGAGACGCAGCCCGTTTTTGAGCGGACTGGTGCTTTGGGCATCACAACCGGGCGGGCAGCAACAGCCGGGCGGCTAGCCGTAAAAACCGGCTTGGGGGCTACTGCCGTTGGCGTTTTGGCATAATTCCGGCTCTTGGGATACATGGCTTCAGCTTCCAGCCAGCCTTTCCGAATCGCGTCAATACGGGCGGGTTTGGCAGGGTGCGTAGACGTAGCATGCTCGTCGCCGAGTGCCCGCACCGCCACCGCCGATTCATCCAGCGAAGCGCCTAACTGATGCAGGACGAAGCCCGAAAATTTATCGGCTTCAATTTCCTTGATGGGTTGCCCCCCGCGCCCGTCAATCGTATGTCCCTGCAAATGGTGCCCGATTTCATGCGCCATGATGCTGATAGCCGACCAATCGGTTTCGGTCTGTTCCTCGATACCCTGCATAAACGCGGCATCGTACACGATAAACCGTTGTCCTTTCAATACGGTGGCAAAGCAATTATCAGTATTGGAGCATTCCACTACTTTAAAATTGCGAATCAGGCCGATTGGCTTTAGAATCCGATCTACTACTTTCTCCGCGTGGCCGTTGGAGGGTTTGGGCGCACACACGATTTGCGGGTTAATGGGCCCACCCGTGTAATTGCAAATAAACGCCCCTGAAGCAAACGGGCGTATAGTGGTAGTGTTCTGAGCAAACAGCGAGCTGCTGATAGCCGCGCTCAGGAAAAGAATGGGAAGTGATAAAGCCAATCGCACAAGCATAACCAAATGGGGTTAATCGTTCAACACGGCTACATAACGACAGTGAACAGGCAGCTATTTTAATCGACTCTAAAAACTAGTTAAATCGCTGCACGGCCACTTTCCCTTTGGCACCAACGGCGTAGCAAGTGCCTTTGGCGCAGGCCAGTGAATGAAATCCTTCAGTGTCAAGCTTTTGCCAGGTTTGCCCCTGGTCGGCAGACAGGCTCGTGCCCGATGGGCCAACTGTCAGCAGGCGGTCGCCGGGGAGCAGGGCTACGGCTTCTTTCAAGCCGGGTGGGTCGGTAGGGGTCAGGAGTTGCCAGGTTTGCCCGCCATCGCGCGTTATGGTCGCATTAGGGCCGGGTTGTTGTTCTAGTTTGTAGTTTCCGCCAACGGCCACACCAATCTTATCACTAAAAAAACGCAGCCCGAATAGCCCCGTCGCTTCGCCACCCGGCAGGGGCGTATTGCTGACAGTCCAGGCCTTACCCCGGTCCGACGAGTGAAACACGCGCCCGTGCTCACCCCCGCCCGACGCAATCCACACATGTCGCTTGCCTTCCACCACCAGGCTGGTACCACTGGCGGCAAAGGCGGCTTCGTTCGGCTCCATAGCGGGTAAATCGGCTGGGGGTACGCGCTGCCAGGTTTTACCACCATTGTCCGTCGTGAGTATAAACCACTTTTTGTTACCCGCTGCATCAGCTATGGGGTCGCTGAAAACGATGCCGTGCTGCTTATCCCAAAAGTCGATCCCATCGAAGAAAACACCTTGTTGCTTATTCTGGTAAAGTAAGGTCCAGTTTTGTCCGGCATCTGTTGTTTTATAAATTCGGGCCTGCCCTTTTTCTGCCGGACCGGCACTCATCAGGTAAGCAGTCTGGGCATCGACGGCCTGCACATCGCGGAAGTCGCAGGTCTGGGCATCTGGCACCGTGCCCGTTTGCCAGGTTTTTCCCCCATCGACGGTTCGCACAAACGTTCCCTTCGTACCCCCAATCCAGGCCACGTCGGCACCAGCCGCACTAACGGCCCGGAAACTGGCATCCGTACCAACTGCCTGGGGTTGCCATTGGGCAGCGCAGTAAAAAGGAACGAACAGGCACACGGCCAGATGATGCGTAAGTCGATTCATGAAAGTAATTTTTACGAACGATTCGAGTGATAGTGACGCTGGATACTGGCCGTCAACAGCTGGTAAATGTCTGCCAGTTGGGGCCGATTCCCCAGATAAGTCAAATGGGTTTCAATGGTTTTCAAATCACCCCGGCGAGCTGGACCCGTTTGCACATCGGCAGGGCTCTCGGCATCCAGTCCTTTATGAAAGGTTTCGGCGATCAGTGGCCGTAGCAAATCAAAATCCATGCCTTCGGCGGTGATCATATCGCTGGCGAGAGCCAGCAGATGATTGGTAAAGTTACAGGCAAACACGGCCGCTACGTGCAACGCTTTTCGCTCCTCGGAGGTGATAACGTAAACGGTGTGGCTGATATCCTGCGCCAGGCGCACCAGCTTATCCTCAGTCGTGGGGTCTGCCGATTCGATGCAGAGTGGTATATCCTCGAAAGTCATGAATGGTTGCTCCCTCGTGAAGGTTTGAAGCGGGTAAAAAACACCCGTCTGCACGGGCACATCGCTATAAACGGCCATCCACTGTTCCAGTGCCCGCAGGGATTGCCCCCCGGCCGTATGCACCACCAGGGCATTTTCGGGCAGTACCAGCCGGGAACAGACTTCTTCGAGGGCCTGGTCAGAAACGGCCAGAACAAATAAACGGGATGGACTATCGGCAAAGTTCAGGTCCGAATGGGTCCGGGCATCGTACAGATTACTAACCAGTTGACGGGCATGCTGAAGTTGACGGCTGTATACTTCATTGATATGATGCCCGGCACTTTCTAAGGCCGGGGCAAGGTGCCAGGACAGGTTACCGGCACCCACAAACGTTATTTCCATACCCAAGTATAACCTATTTTGGTGGAAACCTGACCGTATCGGCTAAAGGTAACCAATTGACTAAACCTGCCGTCATGATGGCTCATGCGGTTGGTTTAGTTCCAACTATTTCCCTCTATAAACCGTTATGCACTTATTCAGACGACCAGGCCTTTAGGTACACCCGTTTACTAGTAAAAAAAAGCTTCGTCGGCATCATTATGGAAATTCTTGTTTTGCTGTTATACGCAATGGCCCTTTTGCTGTTGTTCTTATATAATTTCGGTCAACTAAGCCTGATAATTACTTATTTACGTTCTGCAAAGAAGCGTCGGAAATTAATTCAGCCGATGGCCTTGCTATCAGCCAATGACCTGCCCCGCGTAACCATTCAGTTGCCTGTTTATAATGAACTCTATGTGGTAGAACGGCTGATTGATGCCGTTGCCCGAATACAGTACCCAACGGATAAACTCGATATTCAGCTTCTGGACGACTCTACGGATGAAACGGTAGCCATCATCGCCCGAAAAGTGGCCGAATATCAGCAGCAGGGAGTACCTATCAAACATATCCGCCGACCCGAACGGACAGGCTTCAAGGCCGGAGCACTGGGGTACGGACTTACGCTGGCCAGGGGGGAATTCATCGCTATTTTCGATGCCGACTTCGTGCCCGACCCTGATTTCCTGCTGAAAACAATACCGCATTTTTCTGACCCGCGCGTCGGGATTGTACAGACTCGCTGGGAGCACTTGAACGAGGATTTTTCACTGATCACGCAGTTACAGGCGTTTGGTCTGAACGCTCACTTCACGGTGGAGCAGAGTGGCCGTTATGCGGGGGGCTATCTGGCTAATTTTAACGGAACGGGCGGGGTATGGCGCAAGGAGGCTATCCTGGATGCCGGGGGTTGGCAAAGCGACACCCTCACCGAAGATTTAGACCTGAGCTACCGGGCACAGTTACGCAACTGGAAATTCGTTTATCGGGAGGATATTGGCTCACCGGCCGAGTTGCCCGTGGCCATGAATGCGCTGAAAACGCAGCAATATCGCTGGATGAAAGGAGCCGCCGAATGCGCCCGAAAACTGTTTGTGAAGGTTATCAAAACGCCGGGCATTTCGCTTCCGGTGAAGTTACACGCCTTTTTTCACCTGTTCAGCAGCGCTACCTTCATTCTGGTGCTGGTGCTGGGCGTTCTGAGCGTTCCCCTGATTTACATACGAAGTCTACACCCGGAGTGGGAAGGGGTGTTTATGGTAATCAATCTGTTTCAGTTTAACCTGATTATCCTGATTGCGTTTTATGGTGTTCCAATCTGGTTTTTAAAGGGTACCAACAAGGTGAGATTAATCTGGTATTTTCCCATGTATTCTTCGCTGATGATGGGGTTATCGCTACACAATACCATTGCCGTAATCGAGGGCTACATGGGCCGGAAAACGCCATTTGTCCGTACGCCTAAGTTTAATGTCAAGGCTGCTACCGATAGCTGGGCTGCCAACAAATACATCAACCGCCGGGTAAGCTGGCTAACCGTAGCGGAAAGCGCCTTGACGCTCTATTTTCTGGGAGGCCTTGCTTTGGCCTTTTATCTACAGGATTTCCGCCTTTTTTTCCTCCACATCATGCTCATGGTTGGCTTCGGCATGGTGGCTATTTACTCGCTGGCTCAGGCAATGGGGCGTACCGTATCGGCAAGAGCCTGAATTGTTTCCTGGTTGCGTAGTTTGATTCCAGGCATATATTTCTAAGTTTACGCCGGTAAAGTATGGCCCGGTAATTGTAGGGCGCTTTAACAGGCTACTTATCTCCTTCGTACTAGCTGGCGGATGAATAACGATTGGTGCGTAACCTCTCGGCGTGCTATGGCAAAGCGAAAGGTAGATTGCCGGTTAAAAAATTCTACAACCCGGTTAGACGAATGGTCTGATGTTGGCCGTTTGATAGAAGTACGCACCGTACACACCTATTTCTGAACCTGAAAAGTCCCAAATGGTGAACCCTTACTTTGTTCACAATTCTCTTTTTTACCACCATATCCCCACCTTTAGCAGGCTTCTGTTCGCTCAGAATAGCTGGCTGATACTGGGGTGCTGGTTACTTATAGGGCTGGGAGTGAGTTTTGGTCAGGCTCCGACCACCCCCACCCAGCGCGGAGCCACTAAACCGCAACAGGTTAGTGGAGGGGTAGAATCGGAACTTGAAAAAGAATTGAACCCAAGCCGAGTCAATAAACGGCAACAGATCAATGCCGATTCGGCCCGCGCTGCTACCCAACGTGCGGCCGCTGCCCGAACCGATTCCATCAAGAAGGCAGTACAGGAACGCACCGACCGTGCGGCTTCAGCCCGCGCGGCTGCCCAACGCGCTGCCGTTGCCCGAACCGATTCCATCAAGAAAGCGGTGCAGGAACGCACCGACCGTGCCAACTCAGCCCGCATTGCGGCCCAACGTGCGGCCGCTGCCCGAACCGATTCTATCAAAAGGGCGGTGCAGGAACGCACTAACCGAACTCGGGTCAATGCAGACTCGGCCCGCGCTGTTGCCCAACGTGCAGCTGCTGCCCGAACCGATTCTGTTAAGAGAGCGGTGCAGGAACGCACTAACCGTGCAGACTCGGCCCGCGTTGCGGCCCAACGTGCAGCAGCTGCCCGGACCGATTCGGTTAAGAGAGCGGTGCAAGCGGTGCAGGAACGCACTAACCGGGCGGACTCGGCCCGAGTTGCTGCCCAAGGTGCGGCTACTGCCCGAACTGACTCCCTCAAGAAGGCGGTACAGGACCCGACGCCCGCCCGACGGGGGGCCGCCGGGCGCCGACAGCAGGCTGCCACCGACTCTGCCCGCGCTAATGCCCGCCGACTGGCCGCTGCCCGAACCGATTCAGTCAAAAAAACTATTCAGGAACGCACCGACAGCCTTCGGGCCGTTCGTAGTGCAGGTCGGCATCCAACCATAAACTGGCCCGACCGACGGGCCACCCGCTTCTCTGACCAACCGTCTAAATCGCCTTTTATCTTACGGGACCCGAAAGGTGTCTCAACCGACTTTCGGCTTGGGCCAAATGGGGGCCTCGATGTGTCGGAACGAGTCCGAACAGGCGTATCCCTGTCAGGCGCGCCCACGCCCAACAGCGTGCCGGGGCGAACGGACCAAACCGCCCCGCCCCCATCCGGTACGGGGCCGGTCGGTAAGGCTTTGCCCCCGTCGCAGTTTGGATTGCCATACCGACCGGCCGAAACGATTCCGTTTTCAACCTATAATGAACTTCAGAATCAGCGCGTTGAACAGAATCTATGGCGCGAGTACAGTGCCCGAAGCGATGGCCAAAGTGCCCTGAGTGGACGTGGCCTGATTCCAAAACTCGAATTACCCCCCATCATTGACCGGCTTTTTGGTGGTAGTGAAGTCGATTTTAAGCCCAACGGGTTTGTTACGCTCGACTTTGGGTATCTCTACCAGTTCAATGATAACCCCGCCTATCCGGTTCGTCAGCGTCGCACGGGTAATTTCCTGTTTAATGAGCAAATCAATATCAATTTCAACGGGAAGATTGGCGAGAAGCTGGGCGTACTGGCCAACTTCGATACCAAAGCCAGTTTCAACTTTGAAAATGCCATCAAATTAAACTACCGTCCGGGCGGTGGTTTACCTGCTTTTGGTTCGGGTCAGAAGCCGGGACTTCCGGCGGCCCCTACCCTACCGGGTATGCCGAATACCCCCGGCCTGCCAGGGTTTACTCCTCAGAATGAAAGTATTTTGCAGGGCCTTGAAGTGGGTAATATTAGCTGGGCAGTCAACAGTCAGCTTATTCCGGGCGTACAAAACCTGTTCGGTGTAAAAACCCAACTCCGCTTTGGTAAGTTGAACGCTACAATCGTGGCTTCTCAGCAACGGTCACGCAAGAGCGAGATTACGTTGCGGGGTGGCAGTTCCAATCGGCCATTTGAAATCCGGGCCGATAACTACGACGAGAATCAGCACTTTTTCCTGTCGCAGTTTTTCCGGTCTATTTACGAGTCGTCCCTAAAAACCCTGCCACAGGTTACTTCGGGAATCAACATCACCCGTATTGAAGTATACGTAACCAACCGCACCAACACCACAGAATCGCTGCGGAACGTAGTTGGTTTTCAGGATTTGGGCGAAGGAAATCCCTATAGCCAGACGAATCCAAACCTGCCCCCCTTCTCACGCAATAACCGGACCCCTACGGCCAATGGTGCCAACGGCCTGTATAGTAAGCTGACGTCGGATGCCAACAGCCCGCTCCGTCAGGTAGACCGCACGAGCGATGTGCTGACGAGTACCTACGGCCTGACCAAAGGAACGGATTATGACCTGTTGCGGGCCGCCAAACGCCTGACCGACCGGGAATATCGATTGCAACCGGACCTCGGCTACATATCATTGGTTACGCCCTTGAGAAACGACGAAATTCTGGCCGTTTCCTACGAGTACACCTACCAGGGTCAACGCTACAAAGTGGGTGAACTGACCGAAGATTATCAGGCCCGCAGGGATGGCGAAGTGCTGGTAATGAAGCTACTGAAGTCAGCTACACTGCGCAACAATCTTCAGTTGCCGATGTGGAATCTGATGATGAAAAATATCTACGGCCTTAATACGGCGCAGATAACCCGGCAGGGTTTTCAGTTGCGGGTTATCTACAAAGATGACCTGACAGGGATTGACAACCCCAACCTGCAGGAAGGTAGGCGGACACAGAACCGTCCGCTGGTGCAACTGTTTGGTATGGACCGGCTCAATCAGCAGTTAGATGCGCAGCCCGATGGTAATTTCGACTATGTGGAGAACTATACGATAGACAGCCGCTATGGGAAAATTATCTTCCCGGTGCTGGAGCCATTTGGGGCGTATCTGGAAAGACAGTTCGATACCGACGAAGCCAGTTTGAAATCGAAATACGTCTTCAATGAACTGTACCGCACTACTAAGGCCGATGCGCAGCAGATAGCCGATAAAAACAAATTCTTCCTGAAAGGGTCATTCCAGTCGGGCAACGGGGCCGAAGTGCAATTGCCTTATGGGGTCAATGAACAGTCGGTTACGGTTACGGCGGGTGGGGTACCCCTCAGTGCCGGCGTGGATTACGTGCTCGAAGCCCAGATTGGCCGGTTGCGGATTATTAATGAGAGTGTAACGAATTCGGGACGGGAAATTAAGATTAGCTACGAGCAGCCCGACCTGTTCCAGAACCAGATACGTTCCCTCATTGGCACCCGACTGGACTACGCCGTCAATCGGGATGTGAGTATCGGTCTAACGGCCATGCACATGAAAGAAACTCCCGCTGGTTTTCTGACGCGGGTGGCCTTGGGCAATGAGCCGGTCAACAATACGATTCTGGGGGTGAATGCCACTATTCGTAAAGACTCCCCCGGCCTTACCCGGTTGCTGGATGCGTTGCCGGGGGTACAAACCAAAGAATTATCGACCATTCAGTTTACTGGCGAAGTGGCGCAACTCTTCCCCGGCACCAATCCCAAAGCCCGCAACGAGAGCTATCTGGATGATTTTGAGGCAGCCCGCACCATTTACGATCTTACGCGCCAACCCACACGCTGGCGGCTGGGAGCCACTCCGCAGCAGTTTCCGCAGGGTACGTTTGCCGACCCATTACCTTATGCCTACAACCGCGCCCGGATTTCAGTCTATACGGTAGACCCGAGTATTTTTGGCTCTACGGGGGTACTGGGCGTAGCATCCAATATCGACGTGGACGATGCGAACGGCCACGTGTACGAACGGCCATTTTTACCGCAGGAACTGTTTCCCGGTCGGTCGGCAAGGCCGGTACAGTTGCCCGAGAATATTCTGGACGTGGCTTATTTTCCGGCCGAGCGGGGTATGTACAACTATAACCCGAACCTGGATGCAATGGGTCGCTTACCCAATCCAAGAAATAATTTCGGTTCTGTTACGCGGGCCATTGCCTCCGATATTGATTTTGACAATGCCAACGTAGAAAACATTACGTTCTGGCTCATGGACCCCTTTGTGCCCGGCCCTTCGGGTGTTATTCGGAGCGGACCTAAGGACCAGTTCGATAATACAGGCCGTGTTCAGGGTGGTAAATTGGTGTTCAACCTGGGCGATATTTCGGAAGATGTCATTAAGGATAGCCGGTACGAGTTTGAGAACGGCTTTCCGATTGATTCGGCCATCAGCGTGCGGAACCCCGGCACGGACTCCACCTCCTGGGGGCGGGCACCTACCCGGCAATTTGTAACGAATGCCTTCCAGGCGGGAGCGCGGGAGCAGCAGGATATTGGTCTGGACGGCCTGAAAAATGACGATGAGAAACGGCGGTTCAACAGCTACTTAAACACTGTACAAGCGCGGGTAACGAACAACCCCGACGTGCTGGCCGAAATACAGGCGGACCCCTCTGGTGATGATTTTCGGTTTTATCTGGGCGAAGAAGCCGACAAACAGCAGTACATCATTGCCCGGTACAAACGATACATGGGCATGGAAAATAACTCGCCCGAAAATACCAGTACCAATCAGTACCTGACCCCCGCATCGACAACCCTGCCCGACATTGAAGACCTGAACATCGACAATACCATCAATGATAACGAGGCTTATTACGAGTATGAAGTAGACCTGCAACCCGGTAAAATAGAAGTCGGGCAGAACAAGTACATCATTGATAAAGTATCCGTCCCAACCAAAGGGGCACCGGGTGGGGTGGTTACCTGGTATCAGTTCCGAATTCCGGTGCGCGAGCCGCTGCGGAAAGTAGGCAGCATCAACGGCTTCAAATCCATTCGTTTCATGCGGATGTACTTAACCAATTTCACCGACCCGGTTGTACTTCGGTTTGCCCAGTTGCAGATGGAAGCAAACCAGTACCGCAAATACACTGGCGACCTGACCCAGCGTGGTTTGCAGGAGGTGCCTGAGCCCTACGACGCTAATTTTACGGTCTCAACCGTCAATGTAGAAGAGAACAGCAGTACGCAGGTTACGGCGCAGGGGGGAGATAAGTACGTTTATTCTGTGCCACCGGGCTACGTTCGCGACCGGGACTATACCCAGCCTAACATCGTGGAGCTAAACGAGCAGTCGATGCGCCTGAGCGTAACGAACCTGCGCGATGGCGATTCGCGGGGGGCGTTCCGGAATACTAATTTCAACCTGCTGTTTCGGGAGCGGTTCAAGATGTTTGTACACATGCACAACCCCGATAATGAAAGCGGTCAGGTATCAGCTTTTATACGGGTCGGCACGGATTATACGGACAACTACTACGAAGTCGAAATTCCCCGGCTGATTGCTACACCCACCGGTAACCAATCGGCAGATGTAGTCTGGCCTGCCGCCAATGCGCTGGACATTGCGCTTCAGGAGTTAATTGATTTGAAAGCCAATCGTAACAAACAGTTTGGTCGGCGGACGTCATTGCCCTTTACGCAAACCTCTGCCGATGGGCACTACCTGATTACGGTAGTCGGCAACCCCGACCTTAGTTCGGTGCAGTCGGTGATGATTGGGATGCGTAATCCTAAAATGCTTGGGGATGGCGAACGACCCAAAACCTTCACCATCTGGGTCGACGAGTTTCGGGCCAATGGCTACGACCAGCATGCGGGCATGGCGGCTATTGCGGCTGTCAGTATGAAGCTAGCAGACCTGGGCACGCTTACCGCTTCGGGGCGAATAACGACCTTTGGTTTCGGGGGCGTTCAGACGCGTATTGGCGAGCGGGCCCTGGAAACAACCTCCGAGTTTGGGGTATCGTCGGCGTTGGCTATCGATAAGTTTTTGCCCGCTGGTTGGGGGCTTAAAATTCCGCTATATGTAAACTACGATCATCGGAATGTGAACCCTCATTTCGACCCGCTCGACCCCGATACTCCGCTGGAAACGTCTATAAACACCAAGCCGGAACTGGAACGGGACAGCTACAAGCAACTGGTGCAGGATAATACCACCCGCCGGGGCTACAACTTTTCGAACGTCAGGAAAGTAAAAACGAATCCCAATGCTAAACAGCACTTCTGGGACTTTGAGAATCTTGCGTTTACCTATGCGTTCAACGACATAAAGCGGACGAACATCCTGACCCAGGAATACCTGCAACGGCAAAATAAGGGGGGCATCTCGTATACCTATAGTGCGCAGCCGAAGGCGTTTGAACCCTTCCGGGATGTGGCCTCGTTTGAAGCTCCCTACCTACGCTGGCTCAAAGATTTCAACTTAACGCTGCTCCCTTCGCTGGTCTCCATCCGAACGGATATGGACCGTAGTTTTATCAAAACGCAGCTTCGTTCGTCGGACCTGACCACGGACGGGATTCTACCGCAGTTTGAGAAATACTTCCTCTTCAATCGCTACTATGATTTGACCTGGAACCTGACCCGAAATCTGGTGCTGACCTATCATTCGCAGGCCAATGCGATTATTGATGAGCCAGCGGGCGATATTGACACGCAGGTGAAACGGGACTCGATTCTGAACAGCATCAAGCATCTGGGCCGGATGAAAAATTTCGTGCAGGATATTCGGGCCACGTATCGGTTGCCACTGGATAAAATACCATTGCTCGACTGGATTGCGGCTGATGCGGTTTATGGTATTGGCTACCAGTTTCAGGCCAACTCATTCGGTATTGCTGATTCGCTGGGGGTGCCGTTTGGTAATATAATTCGTAACAACCGCGAACAGGGCCTGACGGGGCGCGTTGATTTGATTCGACTGTACAACAAAATCCGCTACCTGCGATTTGTCAACACGCCCGCGCCCATTCGGAAAAATTTCGCCCGTAACCCTGGCGACATCGAGGATATTGAACGGGGCGAGAGTAAAGTCCTGAAAAATTTCACTCGTGCTTTGTTAACCGTACGGGGCATCAACTTTTCGTACATCCGGCAGGAAGCTACGATTCTGCCCGGCTTTTTGCCCACGCCCCGCTTCTTTGGCCTAAGCCCGGAAAATGCGCCGGGCATCGGATTTGTGCTGGGTAGTCAGGCGCACGACATCGTCTACAAAGCGGCTGCCAAAGGGTGGCTCTCGCCCAGTACGGTGCAGAACACGGCTTTCCAGCAGAACATCACCAAGAAATTCACGGCCAGCACTACACTTGAGCCTTTCAAAGACTTCAGGATGCAGATTAATTGGCGGCTCGACCGGACCGATGCGTATCAGGAGTATTACCGTCCGGGTTCGCAGGGCGGCCCGTTTGAAACGCAAACGCCCGTGCGCAGTGGTCAGTTCAGCATGTCGTTCTGGTCGTTCCGAACCGCTTTCAAAGGGTTAAGTGGCGACAATACGTCGGTTTTGTTCGATAGTCTGGAAAGCTACCGACGCTATTTCAGCCAGAAGCTGAATGCGATGGCCAAGGGGGATAACAAGGTGGGAACCTACGATTTGAACTCCCAGGATGTGCTGGTTCCTGCTTTCTTTGCGGCCTACAGCGGTCAGCAAAAAGAGAAAGCGAAGTTCTCCCCGTTCTATAATTTCCCCCTGCCCAATTGGCAGATTACGTACAACGGGCTGTCGGGGTTAGGCTTCATTCGGAAACAGTTCAGTGCGTTTACCATCAACCACAGCTACTCGTCAACCTACAGCGTGGGGAACTTTATTTCGAACTTGGACTATGGAGCGGCCTACGTGAACCTGGCCGTTCAGGAGTTCGGACCGGGGCAAATCCTGAATCAGCTCAACCAGTTTGTGCCCATTGTAGCCCTGAGCACCATTACCATGTCGGAGAAGTTTGCCCCGATGCTGGGAATTCAGTTTCAGACCAAGAGCCGCATGACGGGACAACTGGCTTACAATCAGAGTCGCGACGTAGCCCTGAGCCTGTCCAATGCGCAGGTGGCCGAACTGCGAAACAAAGATTTAACGGCCTCGCTGGGCTTCACGAAGCAGAATTTCCGGATACCGTTTCGCATCAACGGCGCGTACAAAAAACTCAAAAATGACCTGACTTTCTCCTGCGCCCTGACCTTCCGCGACACGCGCACCATCCAGCGAAAACTGGATGCCGAGCAGATTATCACAGCGGGTAACGTAAACTTCCAACTGCGGCCGCAGATGAGCTACATTGTGAGCCGCCGATTAAATTTCAATCTCTATTTCGATCGTACCTTCAACGACCCACTGGTGTCTAACTCCTTCAAGCGGGCCACCACATCGGGCGGGGTTCAGGTAAAGTTCAACCTGGCGGAGTAGGGAGTTCGCTTCCCTATGACCCAATCGCCAGAAAGGATAGATAACTGTGCCGAAAGAATTACACTCTCCAAAAGCCGCGTCCTATTGAATTGGATGCGGCTTTTTCTGTACAAGTCATGAAGGTGTTCGAAGCAAAACATCCCGGTACTACCGATGTCGACTGGAAAAAGCAGGGCACTCAGTACAAAACCTTCTTCGACATGGGCGATACGGACCACGAAGCATTCTACTCCTCATCGGGCAACCTGGTTTCGCACAGCCGCGACATTAAGGCTGCCGAACGTCCAGCAGCAGTTCAGGCATCGGTAAAAAAGAATTTTCCGAATAATTGAGCGTGTTGACAATTAGATAAAAATCAAGATAGTTTGCAGTTTTGCGGCATGCGACCGCACCGGCGGGTCGGCTACAAGATTACGGATCAACAACGGCAGCGAGTAACCCATTTACTACCTGATAAAGCTGGGAAATGAGCAGCAGCTGTGCCTGATTACGGAATGTAGTGAATGAGTAATAAGCCCTCAATGTCAACAGATTATCGCCAAACTAAATAGCCAATCCCATGTAGCTATGGCTGAAGCCGGGGGTCAAAGAATAGTTTATCCCTACCGGGTATGATCACCGGCTAATGCACCCGAATCTCATCGACAAACATATATCCTTTGTTCTTTTTGGCGAATAGCCGCACGTACCGCGCCGACTGCCCGCCCAAGGGCACCGTTAGATCCTGAATGACTAAATCTGATTTCGATTCGGGCACCGTATGCTGCACCCGAACCGGGTCCGAAAACGTTTTGCCATCCGTCGAAAGTGACACTTCCAGGTAGCGGGGCATGTATACGCCGGGGCCGGTCAACTGCATGAAACCCACCTGCACGTCGGTCAGTGGTTGCACGGATTCGAGGTCGATGGTTACGTCCATGTCGATCCCCTCGAATCCCAGCCATTGTTTGTCGCCGTAGGTGAATGACCCCCGGTTGCCGTTTACGAGCGTACCGTCGCCCTGGGCGGTGTAGCTGTTGGTGTAGGGAATGGCGTAGGTGATGGGTTTACCGATAGCCTTGTGGAAGTCAATTTCATGGGTTTCCACCGCCCCAATCCCGCTGGAATCACGGAACAAAGCCGCCTGAATTCGGGCCGATTTATTTATCGTAAAGGGGCCCTCGTAGCGTGGCGATTGAGAATTGGGCTGACTCCCATCCAGCGTGTAACGCAACTGGGGCTGATACTGCTCCGACTGAAATTCCACCCGTGCCGTGCGACCGTCGGGCTGGAAAGCGGCCGTAATGTCCAGGCTGGTGCTGGGGCGGTAATAGTTGGCGTCGCGCCGTTGCAACAGCCGGTAATGGTCCTGCAACCGACGTTGAAAATCGGGCCACGACCGCGTCGATGTATCAGACCACGCCACCTCCGACAGAGCCAGCATTCGTGGAAACACCATATACTCGACCTGCTCGGTAGTGGGGATGTATTCCGTCCAGAGGTTGGCCTGAATACCCAGAATGTACCTGGCCTGGGCGTCTGTCAGTTCCTTGTTGATGGGTTCGTAGCTATAGACCCGTTGCAGTGGTAGGAAGCCACCGATGGCTTCGGGCTGCGTGGTTGGATTGGCCTGGTAGCTATCGAAATACAGGTAGTTACTGGGGGTCATGAGTACATCGTGGCCTTTTTTAGCGGCTGCAATACCCCCGCCTTCGCCCCGCCAACTCATGACGGTGGCTCCCTCGGCCAGTGGTGCTTCCGGCGTGTCGCCCTGTAAAATCTCATCCCAGCCAACCAGCCTACGGCCTTTGGCGGTCAGGAATTTATCCATCCGCCGGATGCCGTAACTCTGAAGCGCGTGTTCATCGGCGAGGTGGTTTTCCCGAATGCGGGCCTGGCATTTGGGGCAGGTCTTCCAGGATGTTGTACTGGCTTCGTCACCCCCGATGTGGATGTATTTCGATGGAAAAATGGCCAGCACTTCCGACAGCACGTCTTCCAGAAACGTAAACGTGCTGTCGTTACCGAGGCAGAATTCGCTGTTGACGTAGGGCTTACCGGAGCACGAAAACTGCGGATATACGGCCAGTACCTCTTCGGAGTGTCCCGGCATCTCAATTTCCGGGATCACATCAATGCCCCGCCGGGCGGCATAAGCCACCAGCTCACGGGCCTGTTCCTGCGTGTAGTAACCACCGTACGCATCCGGATCGCCCTCGCGGCTGTACCGGCGCGGACTGGCCCACCACTCTTTCCAGGTTCGGTGAGTGCGCCAAGCGGCCTGCTGCGTCAGGGCAGGATATTTCTTTATTTCGAGCCGCCAGCCGGGGCCATCGGTCAGGTGCCAGTGAAAGGTGTTGAGTTTGTAGAGGGCCATCAGGTCGATGTACCGCTTCACAAACACCAGATCGTAAAAATGCCGCGACACGTCGAGGTGCATACCCCGGTAGCCGAAGCGTGGGTGATCTTCCAGCTCCAGCGCGGGCAGCTGCCGGGTATCGGGCTGTAAACCGGCCAGTTGCAGGAGCGTCTGCATGCCGCGCATGGCACCCGCTGCGGTGGCGGCTATCAGGTGAACGCGGTTGTGTGCGATGCGGAGCCGGTACGCTTCCAGCGCCGTACCGCTGGGAAAGACATTAGTTTGCTGCTCAAACACTACCTGTGTCGGGCCGGTGGCTTTGCGTTTTGCTGATAACGTACTGATGGGCATAGTCCGCCCAAACGTCTGTTCGGCCCAAAGCCGGGCTACGTCGGCAAAGGCGGGCGAACTGCTGATGTGGAGCCGGGCTGTCAGCGAAAAACTGCCGGGCAGGGCCGTCATTTTGGTGGGCTGCGGAATAAGTGAGCGAACCGTCTGCGCCGTACCGGACAGGTTGAGCAGGGCGATGGATAGTAAGGTTAACGCAGAAGTTCGGAAGGTATTTTTCATAACGAGGGGTGAGCAAATTGACTTGAGTTTTTACAGTGTAACGCAAGTTTTTGTCATTCCCAGGAACGAGGAATCTTCGGAGTAGACTGAAAACCTGACTACTCCGAAGATTCCTCGTTCCTGGGAATGACAAAAAACCATCATCCCGTTATCCTTACTTGTTATCCCACCAGATACGGCCTTTGGTGTCAACGTTGCTAACACCGTAGGCGGGGTCTTTGGCTTTCTGGGCTTCTACCGCTTTGTTAAAGTTTTCCTGGTTCTGCGGCTGGGGCGTAGGCAGGGCCATCCGGCGCGGAATCAGCAGGTTGAGCGAACCGTTCCAGAGGTTTTCCATGTAGGCTATACCCGAACCATCGCCGATTTTAGACGGCTGACCGGCGCGAAAATCCACGAACTGCGGGTAACCGGTGCGCTTCCACATGGCCCAGGACTCTTCCGGTACCGTCAGGAAGTTGACCCACGCCTGCGAGTAAATGCTCGGCAGCCCTTTGTAGGGATAGCGCGTCAGGTAGTCGCCAAAGGTCGTGGCAGCCGCATTCGGTACACCGGTGGCCATGGCGAAATCTTTGTAGAAATTGAACGAAGCTGTAACCCCGTCGTTGTACCACATCTCCGCCGACTTCCCCAGTCCATTGCCGCCCTTAGCCACAATCTCGGCCATCATCAGGGCAGCATCGGCGTAGGTCAGGAATGGCGTGCGGATTTTGATAGTCGAGCCATCCACTACCGTCTCGTCGTCGTGAACGCCCGCATCGCCCGATGTTTTAAAGCCGCCGTTTTTCAGGAACAGCCGCGTCTGAATGTTCGACAGGTAGTTGAGCGTCTGCGACGGACCGGTTTTTACCGCCAGCGTAACCACCCGCGATTTGCCCAGCAGGCCATACACTCCATCGGTCGAGGCCGGAAATACGTGCTTACCCCAGTACCGCACCGATGCATCGGGCTGGTTGAGGAACGCCTGCGTTTCGGCGGTCGCGTTGGCTTTCACGTCGCGATACCGTTTGTAATTGGTGCCGAAATCGTTTTCGCGCAGCATGAACGCAACGCGCGGATCTTTGGTCGATTTCAGGAACTCCACAAATGGGTAAGCTGCCGTGTACTGCAACAGCAGATTGTTAATATCGTCGAGGTTGTTGTTCCAGTCGCGCAGGTTGCTGTAGCCAAACGACTCGGCGTTGGTGCTGATAATCTGCCCGTTGAAATTGGTCGCGATATCGGTTAGCACGGCGGTCAGGTTGACGGCATCGCGGCTTTCATACCGCTGGGCAATCCGAATGCGCAGCGTGTTGGCGAACTTCATCCACTTGGCCACGTCGCCCTGGTAGAAGAAGTCCTGCTGACCGAGGCTAACCTGATTGGCCGGGGGCGTTTTCAGGATGGTGGCCGACTCCTTCAACTGCTGATCGAACACCTTGTACAGTTCCCAGTTGTAGTCGTAGGTGGGCAGCGAAAACTTATCGTTCTGGAACGCCTGACTGTACGGCATGGCTCCATAAATGTCGGCTACACGCCACGCCTGAAACGTGTCCACGATTTTAATAATGGCCCGGATAGCGGTGTATGCCTGCTTCTGGTCGGTGGGCAGACCGTCGATGAGGCTGATGATTCGGTTCAGGTCGCGGCCCGTCGAGCTGTAATAATCCCCGTAGTAATTCAGTCCAGGCGACGGCGACGCAGTCTGGGTCGGATTGGCGTAGGTCGACTCGATACCTTCTCTCGAACTACCATCGGCCACCACGTACTGCATGTACGTCATCACACCACCGTAGCGGGCCATGGTTTGGGCGCGCGAGCCGAAGTTGAAATTCAGCGTGGCGTTGGTGAACAGGTATTCGGGCAGCGATTCGTTAAGCTGGTTCGGGTTGGTATTGATTTCCTGCAACTGTTCTTTGCAGGACTGCGTGGTCAGCAGGGCCGTGGTCAGCACCAGACTCTTCAGCAGCAGCGTATGTTTTTTCATGCGTTTCATGCGTGTTACTTAAAATGACAGGTTGATGGAAGCCGAGATATTCCGCGAGAATGGTACCCCGCCCGTAATGACTGGCTGGAGGGGATTGTTGCCGTTGATAGACTCCGGGTTCTGACCGGCGTTGAGGCCGTTATAGAGGTAGCCGATGTTCCGGCCCGTGAACCGAAGGGACGCATCTTTAACCCGGATACGGTTCAGCAGGGACTGCGGCAGACGGTACGAAACGGTAATCTCGCGGAGCATCACCCAGGTATTGTCGGTGACTGAGCCGTTGATATTCAGGTTGGTACCAAAACCGTAGGTATTCTGGTAGTAGTTGATTGCTTTCCAGGGTTCTACCAGCCCCTGATCGAAGGCCTGCTTGAAGGTCAGCCCACTAATGTCGGCACCGGTGACGGGACTTTTCTGGCCCTGATCGAATACCGCATTGGGAATGACCCCGTCATAGACTGTTTCGTCGGTGTACGAATCCTTGCGCGCTACGCCCCCGCTGGCCTGATCGCGGAACTTCAGCGAGGCCTCCGGTGTACCCCGGCCCATGCCGTAGTTGTACGACTCCGAATAGACTTTGCCCCCCACGCGCGAGTCGATCTGAGCATACAATGACCAGCTCTTGTAGCGCAGCGATGTATTGAAGCCGGCCAGGAACGTAGGCTGTACGTTACCAATAGGATAGCGGGCCTCAGGCGTCTGCTTATAGACATAGCTATAGGCCGGTACGCTGTACTTGGTATCGGGGTCCGTACTGATGGCACGAGGGCCGGCGGTTATCAGGGGAAAACCGGTTTTTTCATCGAGGGAGGCATAGGCCCCATTACCGTTGGCTTCAGCGGTCATCACCCCAAAAGCACCGCCTTCATACGCATAGACACTAGCTCCGTTGTAGTTATTCATCAGCGCGTACTGCGTAATGCCTTCGGAAAACTTGATAATCTTACCCCGGTTGCGGGTGAAGTTCATCGACACGTCCCAAGTCAGGTTGTTGGTTTTGATGGGCGAGGCATTCAACAGAACCTCGATACCCTGATTCTGAATATTACCCGCGTTGATCAGTACCGAGTTATAACCCGTCTCGCTTACACCCGGCAGCGTCAGAATCTGGTTGAAGGTGTTGGTCCGGTAGTAGGCAACGTCCAGTATGACCCGGTCTTTCAGGAAGCCCAGGTTGGTGCCCAGCTCAACAGCCCGCTGGATTTCCGGCTTCAGGTTATTGTTAGGCCGCACCGATGCATTTTGGAGCGATGAGGTCGGGACAGAATTGCCATTCTGGTCAAATACCACGTTGGGCAGGTAGCCCTGAAAGCTGGTAGCATACGCTTCGGTACCCGACCCGACAAACGCCAGCGACGCCCGCAAGCGGCCCGACGACAGCCAGTTGGTAGTTGGCTTGAGGTGGTCGAAGAAGGAATACGCTACGTTGGTGGATGGGTAGAAGACCGAATAGTTGTTCTGCCCCGCGTAGCCCGACGGATAGGTCAGCGACGATACCCAGTCGTTCCGGCCCGTAATTTCGACGTTCAGATAATCTTTGTAGTTCAGGTTCAGCAATCCCGCCAGGCCGTATACCCGGCTCGATGGCCGCGCAAAACCGTAGTCGATGTTGCCTTGATTGATAGTGCTAAGCACCGAGTTGCCCAACACAAACTGGTTTGGCACAATGAGGCCACCCCGGGTGCTTCGGCTGTAATTCTCCTGAAACGTATTCCCGTAAATCTCGCTGAGTACCCGGAAGTCAATGTTGAAGTCACTGGATACCTGCTTTACGGCGTGGGCCGAGAATAGGGCGTTGTAGTTACCCTTGTAGCTACCGCTCATGCCAAAGTAGCCACCCTTGCCGCCCGCACCGCTACCCCGCTCCTGGGTTTCGGTCTGGATTTTATAGAAATTATAGTTGCCACGCGCGCTTAAGTCAAGCCAGGGCGTTACCTGCGCTTTGAGGGTCAGGTTGGCTAGCAGCGAGTTTTCATAGCGTACCTCGTTCCTATTATCAAACCGGTTGAATAGTGAGTTTACCTGATCATTCCACAGGCCATAGCCGTAGTTGCGCAGTGAGCCGTCGGGATTGCGGTAATCCTGCCGCCAGGCATCGAGGTTGGCGTTCCGGGGTACGGCGTAGTAGGTCATGAAGCCCACATTAGTACCGCTGGGCCAGTCGTAGCGACCCTGCGCAAAACCATTGGTTGTGGCCGAACCGGCGTAACTAACGCCCATCTCTACCGAGAATACGTTGTTGAGCTGCCCCGTTGTTTTAAAGTCGATGGCGTTTCGTTTCAGGCCGTTGTTAACCAGTACGCCTTTGTTCTGGGTATTGGTGTAGGCCAGCCGGTAGGTGAACTTGTCGCTGCCCCCGCTCAGGGCGATACTGTTATTGATGTAGTTACCGTTCTGGAAAAACGTCCGCCAGTTGTTGGGCTGGGCCACATAGGGCTCCATGATGCTGGGGTTGTAGATCGCCGGAATCATGCGGCCATCAAACCGCGGTCCAAAGCTGATGGACGTAGTGGTGTTGGTGTTGTTAGGCCGGAAGTGTCCTTCGCGGAAGATGTTGCCCGCTCCGTACTCATTCTGGAGCGGAATCGAGTTTTCGTAGGGCGTCGTCACCTGATAGGTCGAGTTGAACTCGATACCGAGGCCCTGATTCAGGGAACCTTTTTTGGTCGTGATAACGATGGCTCCGTTGATACCGCGCGAGCCATAGACCGACGTAGCAGCCGCGCCTTTCAAGACGGTGATAGACTCGTAGTTATCGGGGTTCAGGTTTTTGAGCTGCGAGCCGTAGTCCGTGCCGTTATCGGCGCTGGTCACGTTGTTTTCGAGCACGATACCATCGATGACAAAAATAGGCTGGTTGTTCTTGGTCAGCGAGGTAGCACCCCGAATTTGGATGCTGGGCGAGGTCTGTACCCCCGATGCCCCCATCACGTTGACGTTTACCCCCGCCACCTTACCCTGCAACGCCGTAATGGGGTTGATGGTGTTGGTACGCTCAATTTCGGTAGATTTTACCGTCGTTACCGAGTAACCCAGTTTACGGTCGCTCTTGGCAATGCCGAGGGCGGTAACCACCACTTCGTTCAGGCTCTGCGCGTCCTGAACCAGCGTAACAGTAACAGTTGAGCGGTTACCAATGGCCACATCCTGCGATACATACCCGATGAACGAAACCACCAGCGTGGCGTTGCCCGATGGCACATTCAGCGTGAACGTTCCGTCAGCGTCGGTCTGTGTACCGGTGGTGCTGCCTTTAATAACAACGTTAGCCCCCGGAACCGGCTGATTGCCCGGCGATTCGATCACCCGACCCGTTATGGTCTTCGGTGTGGTTTGGGCCACCGCACTCAGCGAGAGGAGTACACCCGTCAGCAGAGGTAACCATCCCAGCCAGCGTCGCTTAGTTAGTAAATAATATGAATGCATAAGTCATACTTGTTTTTATACTAAAAACTTATTTTACTTTATTTTAGGATAAAAGTACGGATAATATCAGTTATTAAAAAAAATTATTAACTAATTCTACTATTAAATAATACATAATAAGGAACAAATAAGAAAGGGCTGCGCTTTTGTCAACCCATTTGAGTTGACAAAAGCACAGCCCTCACCCGCCACGCTGGTCAAGTAGGAGCTTATTCAAGACCACATAGACGCCAATAATCAACGTATAATCAGTCAGCGGGCCTCTCTAAAATAGCCAGCGCTTCCTCGTCTTTGTAGATTTCAATCTCGCCTTTCAACTGCTTTTTCAGATCGGCGGTAATTTTCTCATAGCCTTTTTTGCCGTAGAGATTCGTCATGTTATGGGGATCTTTCTGGATGTCGTACAACTCCCAGAAACTGGCGGGGCCGTAGAACCGGGCCAGCGTGTAGCGCGGGGTGCGCAATCCGAAATGCGGATACACGTGGTGGTCGACCGGGTACTCGTAATAATGATAATATGCCCCGTCGCGAATGGTCTTTTTCTCTCCCGTCAGCAACGGCAAAAACGACCGGCCCGCCATATACTCCGGCGTGGCGGTACCCGCCAGATTCAGGACGGTTGGTGCCCAGTCGACGTTGGAAACCAACCCCTGCACTTTCGTGCCGGGCTTGATCACACCCGGATAGCGGATGATAAACGGCGTTTTCAGCGACTCTTCGTAAATAAACCGCTTGTCGAACCAACCGTGCTCGCCGAGATAAAAGCCCTGATCGGAGGTATAGATGACCACCGTATTCCTGGCCAACCCCGATTTATCCAGGTAATCCAGCAGCTTGCCGATGTTTCGGTCCATCGAGTTGGCCGTGGCCAGGTAATCGCGCATGTACCGCTGGTATTTCCACTCCACTAGGGCCTTGCCGCTCAGCTTTTTCTCGTCGAACTCGCGGCTAACTTTCTTCTCGTAATAGTCATGTAGGGCCGCTTTCTGTTCGGGCGACAGCCGCTTCATGCTCTCGTAATTCATGTGTACTTTCAGATCCTCCTTCAGGCGCATCGTTTTATCGATGGTCATGTCCTGCTCTTTAGCCGCCGGGCGACCCGCATAGTCGTCGTAAAAAGTAGGGGGCACCGGAAACGTTACATTGTCGTAGGCACCCAGATCTTCGGTAGCCGGCATCCAGACCCGGTGCGTTGCTTTGTGGCCCACCACCATCATAAACGGCTTCGACGGGTCACGCTGCGCCAGCCAGTCGGTTGATAGCTGCGTAACTACATCGGTGACGTAGCCCGGGTGACGGGTCGTTTTGTTCTGCAAGTCGATAAAGTCAGGGTTGTAATACTCCCCCTGACCGGGCAGCACGTTCAGATAATCGAACCCGTGGGGTAAAGCGCCGAGGTGCATCTTTCCAATCCAGGCCGTCTGATAGCCGTTTTTCTGGAGGTCTTCGGCAAACACCGGTTGGTTGACATTGAAGATGGTCCCGCCCTCGTTGGTTTTGTACCCATTCTGGTGGCTGTACTTACCCGTCATCAGCGTGGCCCGGCTCGGTCCGCAAATCGAGTTAGCCACGACGTTGTTGTACAGAATGGCCCCCTCCCGCGCCAGTCGGTCAATATTGGGCGTTTTAGGCAGCTTGTTTCCGTAGGCTCCAATAGCCTGCTGGGTGTGGTCGTCGGAAATAATGAAAATAATATTGGGCCGCTGTGGTGCTACCTGCGTCGGCACCTTTGGGGTCAGACCTGTCGAGAACAGGAGCAGCGTACCTGTAACAAGCAGGGAGGACGTAATCGGGAGGATTTTTTTGCGCATGGTTATTGGGGGGAGTTAATGTTTTTGATTGAATGTATTCAATCTCGGTTTTCAGTTAATTTCTAATAGAAAAATGCCTGAGAAACTCAGTGTATACTGTTCAGGATTATCCAGCCAATTTTTTGCTGGAAATCAAACCGCACGAAGCGGGCTTTGACCCCGCCTATCCAGGCGTTGGCGTCGGTCGACTATTGCGGTTCGATCACCGACGTTTCTGGAAATTTTACCTGAAGGTCAAAACAGCTTCCTTAAAAAGCTACGTGGGTTATGCTTCTGCACCCCGACGGTAAATGAAGCGGGCAATGATAATCATGGGTAGTTTGGTAAGCAGTAAAATGAACGCCACAACCGGACTAACAAAGCAAATAACCACGGCCAGCACGCCATTAATCATATCCAAATTACAAAACGTGCGGATACGGGCATCGGCCCGTTTTGTAATTGTCTTCTCGAGCAGGTACTTTCTGTCTGAAGCATAATCCCATATCAGGTTCTGAAAAAGTGCGATGAGCAACGTATTAAGGCTATAGATGAATACGGCGACGGTATCGTCCAGAAAACTGCTCAGCAGCGAGGTCGAGAACGGAAACAAAATAATGAATAGCAGCCACAGCAGGTTGTACCACAGCAGCCGCTCATCAACTTTGTTGATGTGGATAAAAAAAGCGTGGTGGGTCCGCCAGAAGTTGGCAATGTTGAAAAACGACAGAATGAAGGCCGTAAGTGGCTTCCAAAGGTTAAAAATGTCAGAAAACGCAAGATGACCGGTGGCGGTAGTTTCGACCCGAATATTCAGCGCGAGCAGCGTAATGGCAATGGCTACTACTGCATCCGAAAAGAAGACGAGCCGTTCCAGCGAGAGGTTTTTTTTCTCCATCGTATTGGCTTAAAACGTAAGGTCTATTTCTACCGTGGTCATGCTGCTATTTCGGTCTTTCGTAAACTGGCGCGAGTACGTAAAGCTTAGCGGCCGCAGAAGCATGTACGGAATGCTCAGCCACTTCGAGACGTTCTTCCGCGCCGAAATCAGCAAATGGAACAACTCTACGCGGGCCGTTGGACTAAACACCGGCTGTAACTTGCCATCGTACCAAATGCCTCCCCCTTCCAGATACACGTTGAGGCCCATGTAGCGGTCGTTGGTCACCCAGATATCGGCTTTGTGATACACGCCCGCCTGCCATTGCGTTAGTCGATTGGTTACGTGAAGCTTAGCCTCCGGCGTCTCGCGGGCGTAGCGGTAGCCACGGGCAAAGGAGGTGGTCATCCCAAACCAGCGATCCACGCTCCCGGCTTTGCGGTAATAATCCCGGTAGGTATAGGTAAACGGACTGAACATATACCGCCCGCCGACGATCAGATACGGGTTGTTGTCAGTCTGTCCAATCGGTTTCAGGGCACCTACGTACAGCTTGGCCGAGTTGGCCACCCGCCGAATGATGTGCTGCCGGAAATACGGCAGTCGGTTTAGCTGCTTCAGACTGTCGGCTAAATCGTAGCGGCTCAGGTCCGACCCGAACGGAACGGGTACCAGCGACAGGGCACCGAATCGACTAACGTAATACGTTTCGATTTTCCGGGCCTCCGCCGATGTTCGCCCCTGAAACGAACCCAAATCGGCGGGTAACGAAGCGAGCAGATTTACCTGACCGTCCAGTTTGGCCTGCGCAAAAGCCGCAAATAATTCATAGACCGACTGCGTAACGGCCCGGATAACGTGTCCGTATTTGGGCGTAATAATCGGGTTACTAATGATGGTGTACGTTTGGTCTTCCCGCCAGTTCTTATCCGATGCGTTCAGGCTATTATCGCCGTGGGCCACCCAGGTTTCACCCGCCAGATTCATCACGGGCAAGCCCGCCTTATTAAAGAAATCGTGCATGGCTTTGTTGTTGGTGACACTACTGATGAATGAACGGCGAACCATGGTATGCCCCGCTGCCGACGCATCTTCCGCAAAGTGATCGGCGTAGGCGTTGTAGAGCAGGGCGTAATAAAACTGGCTGCGGGCATCGGCCGCGTTGCCCGCCCGCGCCGATGCTCCCGCCTGCTGGGCCAGGTGCAGGGCCAGCGCGTGAAGCGTTACGTAAGCTTCCAGCGCGTTGGACTTGTTGATATGCGCAAACACACGCTCTACCTCCGCGGGCGTTTGCAGGGATTCGACCAGCGATTTTTTCACGCCACTCAAATGGTACGTCAGCCCCTGGCCATAGGCGTAAAAGTGCAAATAATGAATAATGGCGAAGAACCCATACGTATGATCCAGATCGAATAACTCCTTGTTGGGCGCATTGGAGTAAAAGCGGCTGCCGTACTCGTTCTGCACCTGAATGACCCGGTTCAAATCTGAAAACTTAAACCGCAGGCCATCCTGCAATTGCAGCGGGTTCTCGGAATGATCGCCCGACAGCGCGTTCAGTTCGCCGTACGTAATGATGTTAGGCGCGTGCGATAAGTCCGGGAAAAACCAACGCCCGGACTTTGCATCGAACGTCATCTGCCCGTACTGACTCAGCCAGGTCGTCAGCGTCAGCGAATCGGTCACCAGTCCACTGGTCACCACCCGGCGCAGAGCCGCGGTAAAAGCCGCATTGCCAATATCCTTGTGTTCCTGATAATTATAGGCACGTGTAACCCCACCGCTTACCAGCAGCGCGAATACCATAAAGACGGCGCGAAGTGATACCATTGCTGGTTAGTTGAAGTCAACGGCTTTGAACATCGCCAGTGGTGCTCTGCGGCCTACGTTTAGGCTCAGGGTGTCGCCCCGTACGGTGTAGTTGTCGGCCAGGCCAAATACCTCAAAAAATGCCTGCTCGTTTACGTCCACGTCAGGGCAGGCTTTCAGCGTAGCCGCCGTTGGCGAGAAACGAATCCGGTTGCCTTTTTCCAGTGTGTAGGTAGTGTTGAAGCTATTGCAGCCCGCAAAGCCTTCCACCCAGTTCCGGTCGGTTTTGAGCGTAAAATACCGTTCGCGTTCCTGATTTCTGGCCATCGTTTCCGGCTTGCCATCCAGCGTAATCAGCTTCCAGTATTTGTTAGTGATGTCAGTTTTGTCGAGCGTATTTTCCATTTTTTTCGCGTCGGCCTGTTGGTCGTTCGGGCGGTTGCTTTTGCATCCGGCCACTGTGAATACGGCAATGGTGAGGGCAATGAATGCTGACTTCATATTGTAGAGTTGTGTTGGTCTTCTGTTTAAGCTATTTGAACTTTCCTTGCTGACCGTTGGCTGAAGACCAACGGCAATGAACGGCAAGTCCCATCGGGACTTTTGAACTATTGCCGTTGAGCTTCAGCCAACGGTACCTGTTGATTTTCATTCCAAAACCTGCACGCCCCCTCCGTTTACGAAGATAGTTTGACCACTGACCCACTCGGAAATGGGCGAGGCAAAATAGAGCATCGCTCCGGCAATATCGTCGGCCGTTCCCAGCCGTTTGATGGGCGTATTGGCCAGCATCGTTTTCTCAATCTCCGGCGTTAAAACGGACTCCAGAGCCGCCGTCCGGGTGGCACCGGGACCAACAGCGTTGATGCGCACTTCCGGTCCAAAATCATGCGCCAGATTGGCCACCATATGATTCACCGCAGCTTTGGAGCCCGCGTAGCCGCTCATATTCGGGCTTTTGTTGATACTCGACATCGACGTTGTGAACACGATGGAGCCGTAGCCCGCGGCCTTCATGTGCGGTACGCAAAGCTGACACAACCGCCAGCCGCTAAACACGTTCAGGTCAAAATCCCGCTTGATATCATCTACCGAGATTTTGAACGGATTCTCGCGGCCACCCCCGCCCCCACCGGCGTTGTTGATGAGAATATGGATGCTGCCCAGCTTCTTCATCGTGGTATTGACTAAATTCACCAAATCTTCATCTTTCAGCACGTTGCAGGCAACGGCGATGGCTTTCACGCCCAATTCCTGAATTTCCTTAGCTGTAGCTTCGGCATCTTCCAGCTTGAAATCCCCGATAACGATGTTGGCTCCGGCTTTGGCCAGCATGATGGCCGTT
Source organism: Cytophagales bacterium (assembly GCA_038236215.1). Taxonomy (GTDB): domain Bacteria; phylum Bacteroidota; class Bacteroidia; order Cytophagales; family Spirosomataceae; genus Spirosoma. Next base: position 33,883 of record JBBSTD010000039.1, read on the forward strand.
GCTTTGCCGATGCCGTTGGCCCCACCCGTTACAATGGCGACCTTGCCAGTCAAGTCAAATAAGTTTGAAACACTCATAGCCTTGTCATTTAAAAGTTAGTTGAGAAGATTATTTTTTGGTCATCAGGTAATTCGCCACCGCCTGATACGCGGGCAGCGACGTAGCGTCGTTGGCAGAATTAGCAGCAATGGGATGAGACGCCAGCCGGACAATGACCATCTCAGCCGCCGGGTCGATATAAATGGTTTGGCCATGGACACCCCGGGCGGCAAATGCGCCGTTTTTGTTTTCAGTCATCCACCACATATTGCGGTAGCTCCAGCCCTTCAGTTCGGGATGATCTGATTTAGCAAAGGCGTCCTTGCTACCTCCTTTCTCGATGTCGGCCACGGCAGCCGCCGGAAAAACTTGCTGGCCATTCGCGTTACCTTTTTTACGGATTAACTCGCCAAAGCGGGCCATATCGCGCAGACCGGCGTTAAAACCGCCACCAGCAAACGGCGTTCCGAGCGCATCGACCTGATAATAGGCGTCCTGCTCCATGCCCAGTTTGCTCCAGATTTTTTCCGACAACAGTTCATTAACCGACTTGCCGGTAGCTTTGGAAATAATCCAGCCCAGCGCATCGGCATTGACAGTTTTATAGCCAAACGCTTCGCCGTGTTTACCCTGCTTTTTCACCGTCTCTAAGTACTGGTAATAGCCCACTGGCCCTTTGTAGTCTTTCCCTTTCGGCAGGGGATTGCCAGCGGCTGAGAAATCCCAGATGTCGGCTTTTGGGTTGGCGTAGTCTTCGCTGTAGGCAAGGGCCGTTGTCATATCCATCACCTGCCGCACCGTAGCATCGCCGTAGGCCGAGTTCTTGAGTTCAGGCACGTAGAACGGCACCAGCTTCGTTTCATCCAGTTTATCCTCGGCCACCAGAATAGCCGCCAGCGAACCGGTAAACGACTTGGTCAGCGACATGACCGCGTGTACGTCATGTTCGGTCAGTTCGCTGAAGTAGCGTTCGTACACGACCTTTCCTTTGTGCAGAATGAGCATACCATCCGTGTAGTTTTCCCAGAGGGAAGCCTCCCAGGTCATCGGCTTCTGCGCGTTCCAGGGCATGAATGTCAGCGCGTCAATAGCCTTCGCATCCAGCGCGTAGGGCAGCGAAGTGGGTGCGTTCAGGCCACGCGATACGTTGATGGTAGGCAACATTTGACGCATGTGCACAACACTCCATCGGATGGCCGGAAATTCAAAAAAGGAGCCATCCGAGGTATGCAACACCTTGTCTTTGGGGGGCGGGAACCCCTGCATCCAGCCAAACTTACTAGGTTCGCTTTCCTTTGCCGAAAGAAATTTAGTTTTGCTTTGTGCCATGATTAGCGTTGTTGAAAGAATGAGTGAACCCAGCAACATTGTCTGGTACACAGCGCGAAAACGCGAAAACCTAATGGCTCGATACGTCATAATAGAGTTGTTTGGTTACAGAGACGTAGTTGTGGGTCATTTGCGTGGCTTGTTATTGCCCACGAGTGGTTCCCCACCCTAAAGGAAACTAAAACCACTGGGTACAAAGGCTCCTTTAGGGCAGTGAACCACGCACAGAAAATAAGACAATCCCCTTTTAATCAACTATTTGCGTCCATTAATTGATTCGATAAGTAGGCTGCTCTGATGGCGAAGTCCTCTACTTTTTCGCTGATGCTTCTTTCGGCACCTGGTACAGAAACTTGCCATTGATGGGTGCGCCAAAGTAGTTGACGTTCAACTGGTCCAGCCGCTTTTTCTGCATGTCCAGCCGTTTGTTAAAATCGGCCAGATCTTTCCCCCTCGGCGACCAGCCAATCTCGGCCAGGGCCGATGCGCGGGGCCACACCATGTACTCGGCGTACTCGGGCGAGCGAACATATTCCGTCCAGAGGTTTCCCTGTACGCCAATGATGTGTTTGGTAATGTCGGTACTCAGCGTATCCGGTATCGGTTCGTAGCTGTACACCTTTTCAAGGGGTAAGTACCCCCCGATAGCAATGGGTACGGTCGGAACCGTTTTGGCATCGACCTGATAGTGGTCCAGGTAGCAGAAGTCGTTTGGCGACATGATGGCGTCGTGTCCCTGTTTGGCCGCGGCAATACCGCCCTGCGTGCCGCGCCAGCTCATTACCGTTGCGTTCGGTGACAGGCCGCCCTCCAGAATCTCGTCCCAGCCAATCATCTTGCGGCCCTTGCCGGTGATGAATTTGTCCATCCGCTGGATGAAATAACTCTGCAACTCATGCTCGTCTTTCAGGCCCTCTTTCTTCATTAATTCTTGGCAAAAACGGCTGTGTTCCCACTCCGTTTTCGGGCACTCGTCGCCCCCGATGTGGATATACTGACTGGGGAACAGGCCCATTACTTCGGTTAGTACGTCCTGCAAAAAGGCAAAGGTCTCTTCGCGGGGGAACAGCACCTGCTCAAAAACGCCCCACTTGGTGCCTACCGGTACAATTTTGTCGGCGCTGGCACCTAACTGCGGATACCCCGCCAGAATACTCCGTGCGTGACCCGGCATTTCAATTTCGGGAATGACCGTAACAAACCGCTCCTGCGCGTATTTCACCACCTCACGCACCTCGTCCTGCGTGTAGAACCCACCGTAGGGAGTACCGTCGTACTTGTTATCGCCGTAGCGGCCCGCCATTGTCTGTTTGCGCTGGGAGCCAATCTGAGTCAGCAACGGATACTTCTTGATTTCGATGCGCCAGCCCTGGTCGTCGGTCAGGTGCCAGTGAAGGGTGTTCTGCTTGTGCAGGGCCAGCAGGTCGATGTACTTCTTGACGAACGAAACCGGCATAAAATGGCGGGCTACGTCCAGCATCAGCCCCCGGTAGCCAAAACGTGGCTCGTCCGTTACCGTACAGGCGGGTACCGACCAGCTTACGTTTGCTGCCTTCGTGGGGCTGAAAATCTCCGTCGGCATGAGTTGCAGCAGTGACTGCATGCCGTAGAAAGCGCCGTTGGGCTTGCTGGCCAGGATGGTGATTTGGCGGGGAGTAATGTTTAGACTGTAGCCCTCTTTACCCACCTTTCCGGTTTTATCCGACGCGAAATAGATGCATTGATTCCCTGCTTTCCCCACCCGGATAGCCGGGCGATTTCCCGTAGCCGTACCAATCCGGTCGGCGAGCTGAGTGGCAATCCGGCGCATATCGGCGTTGTCTTTTTCCAGCACGATGGCCACGCCATTGGTCAGCGCAAACTGGCCTTTCTGCTCTACCAGTTTGGCTGGCTTGGGCATAATGGCGTAGGTAGCTGACTGCGAATAGGCCAGGGGCGTACTCAACAGTAACAGGCAGAGTGTTAATCGTATACTTTTGATAGTCAGCATATTCATACGGTACTGGTTTGATTGAATTGGTTTTCTGTATTGGGTTATTGAGGAGTCTATCTGCGTTTATCAGGAGAGAAAATCAGTCCATCCGCAGCGTCGTAATTCAGGCCGTTGGGCCGGACAGGCACAAAGGTGAACAGCCACTTTACCAGTCGGTAATCGGTGGTCTGAAAAGCACCTACGGGTAGTTTTATGAGCACTTTATTCCAGCCCTTTTTTAACGAAATGGGCAGGGGTGGTCGGTTTTCATACGGCTCGTTGGTGTAAACCGCTTCATTATCTGCCGGATGCTGGCCCGGCGTTTCCCAGACGGGCGGCTGGATCTCCTGATCGTTCACCCAGAGCTTACTGCCCTTGTACCCCCACTGCCCGGCCGGTGGCGACGCGTCTTTTTCGGACCGACCGTAGTTATGAAACCCCACCCAAGCCCCCAGCGTCTGTGGCTTCGGCGAATAGATGTGGGTATAGACGTAGGCCGTGTGGTTTGGGGCTGGCTTGTCGAGATAGCCCCGCACAATAGCCGGTCCCCAAGTGTGGCGCAGGTAGATAGTGGCTCCCGTGGCATCCAGGCCGGGGTAATCGAGTTTGCCATCTTCGGGTGGGAAGCGGTTGGTCAGATCACCCCCGTTCGGGAACGGTTGAATTATGCGCCAGTGCAGGTTTTGCTGCCGCACGTAGGGGAAAATCAGGTTGGTAAAGTGCTGTTGCTTATGAGCCAGCAGCCGGTTTTCAAACCCAGCGAACGCAACTTTGTCGATCAGTACCGGCCCGGCTTTGGTTAGGGGCTGACCGCCCCCGCGCCAGGCCCGCTCGGCCAGAGTGAGCATGGCGGGGTAAAAACCGTTGAGTCGCTCAACCTGGTCTACATCGGCCAGTTTGCGGTCGTTCCAGATGCAGCCAATGGCGCCCAGCCGTTCCGCAGAGCCGCTTGTTGTATCACATATATTACGCTGAAATACGCTGATAAGGTCGGCCTGCGCGCTGAAATGGTTGAAGTACAAATCACGGGAGTCGATTACCGGCTGACCAGGTTTGGGTTTTATCGTCCCCATCCACATTTGCCGGATAACCGACTGTTCGAGCCGCGCACCGGGTATCCAGCCAATAACTTCTTTACCGCTTTCTCGTACCACCGCAGCCATTTTGGGCACGAACGACGCATTTTTGAACGCCACTTCGTCGGTACCGATGTGGATGTACGGTACGTCGAACAGGGCGCAGACTTCGCGCAGGAGTTTCTTTACCAGCAGCTTGCCGGAATCACTCTGCATATCGTGGCCGGTGGCCCGCCGGAAAGCCGCGCTGTGGCCCGGCATGTCGATTTCGGGAATGAGCAGCACCTGATTAGCCTGGCAGAAATCGGCGATCTCGCGGGCCTGCTGCTTCGTGTAGAACTGTCCTGGAAACCGCTTCGTCACCGTTGAATCGGTCAGATTGGGAATGCTGTCACTCTGGAGTCGCCACGCCAGGTCTTCAGTCAGGTGCCAGTGGAACGTATTGATTTTGTAGCGCGACAGCACTGCGATGTGCTGCTTCAACCGTGCTACCGGAATAAAACTCCGCCCTACGTCGTGCATAAAGCCCCGAATAGCAAAAGCCGGATAATCCGAAATAGAGCACCCTGCCAGCACCGGCTGGGGTTTGGCCTGATGCAATTGTCGCAGGGTCTGATAGCCCCAGAACAACCCCCGCACCGTAGCCGCCCGGAGTTGAACCGACCGACCCAAAACCGTCAGGGCGTAGCCTTCGGGCTGCTGACTGAACGCGCCGTTCGGCTCTAACAGCAGGGCAATTTCTTTCGCTGTGTCCGGTGCGTTCTGCGACACCGTAGCCGGGCTAACTTGTTGGATGAATTGAGCAATGGAATCGGCAACCGGCTTTGCGTCGGCACTGTTGGTTTTAAGCTGAATGATGCCCGTCAGCGCAAACGACTGTTTCGTCCAGGCCAGTTCGCGGGGCAGGGGCAGCAGGGCCGGATGCTGGGCGCGTCCGGTCAGGGTTAGTAACAGCAGAAAAAGCGTTAGTTTGTTCATGGCAGCGGTATACGTAAGGTGGACAGCGGCAGCCCTCCGCTGTTGACGACGTTGGCCGTGCTGAACGGTTGCCAGCCGTAATACAGGTATGTTCCGGCGGTTTGGCCTTTCCAGTTTAACTCAATACTCAACCCGTTTCCTGTGGCGGTGAGGTCGGTTTTTGGCCCGGTTTTATCCCCCAGTGCGAAGCCGCGCAGGGGTTGCCCGCCGACCGTTCTCAGGCCGGTTCCAGGGTTGGTGAACGTGATTGTCCAGCCGGTTTTTGTCTTTTTTATCCGCCGAATTTCCGGCGACAAGAGTTTCGGTTTGCAGTAAGTTTTGGCTAGAACTTCCCGCGCCAGTCGTTCGCCCACCGTTTTTTTGTCAGTTGGATGCACATCCCATGGGTGACCAACATCGCTCGTTACGGCCATACCCACGTATTTTAGGCTGTCGGCCATACGTCGCTGACTGTCGCGAAACAGTGGCCAAAACTCCGATTTATAACCCCGTTCGGTACCAATGGACGATAGCTGGCAGAAGTAAACCGGCAACTCGGGTCGCTGCCAGTCCGCCCGCCAGGTGGCAATCAGTAGCGGAAAGAGTTGTTCATGCTGACGTACCCGCGCCTGACTCAGCGCATTACTTTCGCCCTGATACCACAAAACGCCGGCGACTCCCAACGACAGAAAAGTCCGGATGCCCGCTTCGTACAGAAAGCCGGGTTTGAATGGGTGATTATAGCCAAGCGAATCGCTCGGTACGGGGTAACCAGCCAGTAGCAGCGAATTCAGATTCTCGTGACCGCGCTGAATACACCAGGGTTCCAGCGCCGGATTGGTCAGCCAGTCACCGGCAAAAACAGCATCGACTGAAGCGTTCTTCGCCGATGGTTCCGGGCGATTCCACGCGGGGCGATTCCAGGCTTCGGCGGGTGAACCGCCCACGGCCACGTTGATAAGCCCGATTGGCACACCCGTTTCCTGCTGTATCATCTGCCCCGCGTAGAACCCCACCGCCGAAAACAGTCGCGCCGATGTGGAATCGGCCATCTGCCAGTGAGCAGGGCGGTAAAACTGGTTGGGTTGCAGGTGAGGCAGTTCGGCGGGTTTGTAGGCCGGGCTGTAAGTCGTTAGAGCCGGAATATGGTTCAGCAGCCGGAGTGATGGGTTGTGGAGACCGGGCAGCGTCTGCCGGGCAAAGCGGTCATTCGCCAGCGGAAACGCCATGTTTGACTGCCCCGCGCACAGCCACACATCGCCCACCAGCACATCGCGCAAAACGATACGTTCCCGTCCGCTTTCCAACTGAATCGAATCAGGCGTAGCGGAAGCCGGGCGGGCGGTAAACGTCAGCGACCAGCCCGAATCAGGCCGAACGGTGGCAGTTTGATGCTCACGGCCAAACGCAGCCCGCACCGTTGCATCGGGCAGACCGCGTCCCCAGATGCGGATGGGCTGATTTCGCTGCACCACCATACCCGACTGCCAGACATCGGCCAGCGCAAGTTGCGGCAGATGTTGCGGCAGATGTTGCGGCAGTTGGTGCTGTGCAAGGGCCGGACTAAACAACAGCCAGCCCATCAACAGGCCAATTGGCCGGCAGCGGTATGGCTGTTTATGGCTCATTGACGGTTAATAATTCGGGTTCGGGGCCAACGGTGAAATCCGCGACTTTGGGTTTAAGAAATACCAGTTGAACAACGAGAGCCACCAGAACGATACCCGCCAGCAAGGCAAAATCGCTGCCCAGATGCCCGTTGTCCATCGACTTGCCCAGCCAGTTGGTCACGAAGGCCCCGGCAAAAACACCCGTCATGTTCATGATCCCGTAGGCCGTAGCGCGGGTACGGGCGGGTACAAACTGGCACAGGATAGGCATGTTGTTGGCATCGAACATGCCATAGCCCAGTCCGAAGCAAAGCGCGGCTCCTATTACGCTCAGCAGCGAACCGCCGAAGCCAATCAACAGCAGCGATGGAATAGTGAGCGACAACCCGATGGCACTGGTGTAAATCCGGCCCCGGACGTTTCGCTGCACCCACCGATCGGAGAGGATGCCGCCGAAGATCACACCCACAAAAGAGGAAGCCGCAATGCTGATGGTGGAAAGCGGTCCCGCCTGTGCCATATCGATGTTAAGGTTCGTGGCAAAGAGCGTGGGCAACCAGTTCTTTGTCGCCCAGCCGGGCAAGCTTGGAATGGCGTAGTAAAATAGAATAATCCAGAACGAAAGATTACCCAGCAACAGCCTCACGCCGGTAAAAATGGATGGTTTGTTAGCCATTATCAAACTGTCAGACGGGCTGGTCTCCACGGTATCCCGGTTAGCTTCACGCAGGAAAATAGCCAGTACAATGGCGTAGCCGATACCTACGATACCAAATCCCTGAAAGGCGGTGTGCCAGGTGTAGGCATCGGCCAGCGTGGCACCAAAACCGCCCAGAGCCTGCCCCATGTACAGACCAGTCATGTGAATGCCAATGGCTAACGAACGACTCTTCGACGAGTGGAAATCGGCAATCAGGGCCAGCCCCGCCGGGATGTACAGGGCTTCGCTCACGCCCATGAGCGCCCGCAGCCAGTATAGCTGATCGAACGTGGTAGCGTAGCCCATCGAGAACGTAACCCCCGACCAGACGAACAAACTACCCACAATCAGCCACTTCCGGTTCAGTCGGTCGGCCACCAGCCCCGATACCGGACTCATCAAACCGTATATCCACAGGAAAATGGCCATCAACCGGCCAAAGTTGGTGGCAGACTGCAATTCGGTGATGTCCATCTGCATGGAAGGGCGCATGGTGGCCAGCATCTGCCGGTCCATATAGTTCAGCATGGCCACCACCCACAGCAGCCCAACCACCACCCAGGGGTACACTCGGTTGTATGTTGTCTGTTTGTTCATCGGAAGGCTAAAGAGTGAAAGAACGCAAGCATGAAAGGGCGACTACTCACTGTCACGCTCGATATGTTAGGGCTGTTTCGTAAACGGTTCAGGGTTTGAAAACGTCAATCTGCCAGATGGCGGGTGTGCGGATGCCCGGCGATACCTCACCCGATGGCAGAATCAGGTGGTTTCCGCAGCGTACCACCGTTGTGGTAACGGGCGTGGGGAAGGGCAGCCTGTCCACTACCGACCACGTTTTGGTATCGGTCCGGAACTGCCACACTTCGCGCCTAAAACCGGGATGGTCGGATTGTAAAGCGTTTCGTTTTTGCGTCAGTTTTTCTTTTTCATCACCGTCGGGTAACGTAGCCAGCTGGCGGTTTGCCTGCTCTATTTCGCCCAGCCGAACCCCATCGTCGCCCCCCAAAATCAGGAGCGTGTTTGGGCCATTGGCAGCGGCTACGTGGGCAGCTACCGGCGTGGGTAAATCCGGCAAGGCCGACCAACTATTCTGGGTCGGCTGGTAAGCCCAGGCATCACTGAACACGGTTGTTGTTCCGGCTACAGTTTCCCGCCCGCCTAACACGTACAGCGCATTGCCCTGCGCTACCAGGGTCGAATACGCCCGGTCCGGGCCGGGTAATGCCGCCCGTTCCTGCCAGACTGTTGCCGGTTCGTTTAGGTTCAGCGCGTACAGACTTCTCTCCGTTCCCCGGCCCGATTCACCCCCGAATACGTACAGCCAGTCGTCCAGCACAGCCGCCGACTGATTGGCCAGGGCCAGGGGGAGTTTTGGCAATGTTCCTGTTACGACTTGATTGGCAGTGGCATCCCAGGTCAGCGTAAACACGTCGGCGTACCGGCCTTTGGCATCGTTACCGCCGATGCCAATAAGCTGGTTGTTCCACACCACCGATGCCCCGTATCCAAGTGGCATAGCTAGTTTCCCGGCAATATACCAGTTGTCCTTTCCGCCCTTTTTGGTCAGGACATACACCGCATCCTGCCATACTTTTGTGCCCTTCTGCCAGGGATAGCCATTCGGGAAATTGGCCCCGCCCGCCACCAGCAGCGCACCATTACTTACACCCGCAAACGCCCCCGCCACCCCCGGGTTTGGTTTCCCCTGTTGTGGAGGAAGGTCGGGCAATCGGTGGTATCGAAAGCGAGTTTTACCCATGTTGGGCTGGGCTGCGGCTAGCTGAATGCTTAGCACCCCAACCAAACCGAGCCAAAAAGGAAGCATGTTTATCATCGTAGGATGGTGAAGGGAGGTTAGACTACTTCAGAAGGTTTTTTGTCATTCCGAGGAACGAGGAATCTTCAGGCAAGATCAACTCTTCTTTCGCACTCGAAGATTCCTCGTTCCTCGGAATGACAAAAAACTTACATTACAAAATACGTTTCAGGCCGAAACGGGCATCTGAGATGCCTGCGCGTGAAAATTGATCGTCTCCAGATCGGCCAGAAATTCCTGGTACTGCGCGTCGGTCATGTTGGCAACGGGAAGCCGGAATTGTCCGCAATCCAGCCCCACGGCCCGCATAAAGGCTTTACCTACTGAAATGCCGCCGTACTTGCCCAGCAGTTTCACAATGGCAATGGACTGGTCCTGCATGGCCCTCGCCCGGTCCAGGTTGCCCGCGTCGAAGGCGGCCATTAATTCCTGATATACGGGAGCCGCGTAGTTGAACGTACTGCCCACTGCCCCCCGCGCACCCATCGCCATGGCGGCCAGGAAAATCTCGTCCCAGCCCCAGAGGATGTCGTATTTCCCATTGGCAAAGAGCAGACAACGGCGGTAGTCCATCAAATCGTTGTGGGTGTATTTAATACCCCGGAAATTAGGCAACCGCCCGTCGATGACCGTTAGAAAATCAATCATCGACAGGTTGGCCCCCGTCAGGGCCGGTATGTGGTAGAAGTACAGCCCGAGATTGGGAACAGCTTCGCCAATGCCAAAGCAGAACTGCGCCATCAACCCCACATTAGCCGGTTTAAAATAGTAGGGGGCCAGCACCGCCACCGCATCGAATCCGCAACGGTCGGCTTCTTTAGCCAACAGAATACTTTCGGCCTGAGAGGTACCACCTACCAGCATGATTTTTTGCAGATTCGGCTCGTTTGTTTCGCCCCAGGCTTGTATCAAAGCCAATTTTTCGGGGAACGACATGGATACGCCCTCGCCCGTGGAGCCGCCAATGAACGCGCCTTTCACACCGTTCTGGGCCAGAAACCGGGCGTATTCGGGAATCAGGGCGAGGTTCAACTCACCGTTGGGATGCATGGGCGTGAACGGAGCCGCCACTAAGCCTTCGATTTTTTGAATGGATGTCATGTGTGTCTGAGTTGAGGAAAGGTTCTCCGGGAAAATATTCCCGGAGAAAACTGTACTACCAACCTATGAATGCAAAGTCAATGAATGTCAATTAATACCCCCGTGTCTGGGTGAGTTTGGGGTCTGTGTTAAGCATGGATACCGAAATGGGCAGCAGCAATTTGTAGGCCTGGCCGGAAGCCAGATACTTCGGGTTGACAGCCGCAAAAACATAGGCGTTCCCGGCCCGGCGCAAGGCGTACCAGCGTTTTCCCTCGCCAATAAATTCGCGCAGGTACTCATCCAGGATGGCATTCATGTTCGCTTCGGGGTTGCCGTTTACGTAGCGCGTAAAGCCCGCGCCGTAGGCCCGTTGCCGAATGGCATTGATATCAGCCGAGGGGTCGTTCCCCAGTTTCGTGTTGGCTTCCGCCAGCAGTAGCAACACATCAGCGTAGCGATAAACGGGAAAGTCGTTGTCGTACAATTGAACGCCCGCATCCACCCGGCCAATAAATTTGGTCAGCAGGGTTCCGGCAATGGGAAAACCGGCGGAGTTGCGGTACATGATGCGGAACGAGTTTTTAATCCGCGTGTCGGCGGGGTCGCTGGTGAGCCGCTTAATCATGGCTTCCGATAAACCCACCCGGCTGGCACCTCCTACCAGCGGGTAAGCCGCATTCACGGCCACACCCGGCCCCGGCACGGGGTCCAGTATCAGCGTACCCGCCTGCGTGGTGTTCACCAGAAAGTTGCCGTATGCACCCTGCGTTGCTTCGTTTTTCTCGAAGCTCAGCGCGAAGATCATCTCGCGGTTGCTGGCTTCTTTCGTGGGGTCGAACACATCGGCGAAGGTAGGCAACAGGCCCAGCGTCGGGATGGCTTTCACCTCGTCCAGAGCAGTTTTGGCAGTTGTGAAATCGGCATTACCCCCAGCCATGTTCGTTCCTGACCAGATGAACACGTCGCCTTTCAGTGTCAGCGTAGCGGCCCGGTTCCAGTAGACCCGCTTGGTAGCAAACGTATTGCTGCCCCCAAACAGCGTCAGCGACTGCTCGATATCGCTCTTGATTTGTTTCATCACCTCTTCCGGCGTAGCGCGGGCCGAGTACAAATCGGTCAGGTTGTCGATGGTCGTGACGGGTTCGGTCTGGAGGGGTACCCCGCCCCAGGTCCGCAGCATGTTATAGTAGATGAACGCCCGCAGACCGTGCATCTCGGCCAGGTAGATTTTGCGTTTGGCTTCGTCCAGGGGCGCGTTCGGGAACAGTTTGATAACCGTATTCACCCGGTCGATCAGGTTATAAAAACCCGCCCAGTTATCAGCGGGTACGCTGGTTCTGCTAATATTCTGCGACCAGTACTGTTTCAGCCCGCCATCTTCCGATTCGGTAAACAGCCCGTCGGCCCAGAGGTCAGAGCGCATTTCGCCCAGATTGACCAGCGTACTCTGGTAGTTTCGCAGCGAGGCATAAACGCCCGTATAGAGTGTAAGAGCCGCGTTTGGGTCTGTCAGTATCAGCGACTGGTTCAGCGAGGTTTGCGGAACCACTTCGCGGAGCTTGTCCTGGCAGGAAAACTGGCCGGCACTGATGACAAGGCAACCGGCAAGGAGGATTGATTTATAGGATTTCATCGTGTCTATTGCAGTTATAAGCTGATAGTTGCGCCAAGCGTTACGGTGCGGGGAAGGGGGAAACGGCCCACGTCGTTGCCGCCTACTTCCGGGAACGTGCCGTTGTAGCCGGTGAAATACACGAGGTTAGAGCCCGTCACGAAAACCCGCAACCCCCGAACGCGATTGCCCGTCATGCGGGAGAGTAACTGGGCGGGCGTTTCGTAGCTGAGCGATAATTCGCGCATGGCCAGGTAGTCTCCTTTCTGCCAGTAATTGGCCGGGGCCGTTGTCCCACCTCCTGCGTCGAGGAAGTAGTTACGCCCGTAGTTGGCCCAATAATAGCGGGGCAACGTGGCGGTTGGGTTTTCTGGGGTCCAGGTCTGCGTGACGTCCACCGGTCCGTTCTGCGACCCCTGCACCTGCGACATGCCGCGCAAATACATTTGATTGACAATGACAAATCCCAGCGAGTAGTCGAACTGTCCGAACAGTGTGAACCCTTTCCAGCTCAGGTTCGACGAAAAGCCGCCCTGTAAGGTGGGCGTAGTACGGCCCACGTAGACGAAATCGCGGTAGTCGAGCGAGTCGTTTTTATCCGTGTCGCGCCAGCGGGCATCGCCGGGAAGTTTGATGCGCTTGTTGGTGTAGGGCAGGTATGAGTTGTAGAAACTGGCCCGGGCGTCAACATCGGCCTGTGAGGTATACAATCCGTCGTAAATGGGCGCGTAAATTTCATCCAGGCCTACGCGCTTTCCTTCCTGCAAACCACCTACCCAAACCAGTTTGTTCTGGCCGGGGTCGTAAATCTGCACGGCTCCCTGCCGGTTCAGGTCAAGACCGTTGTCAGGCAGTTTTTTAGCGAAGTTCTTCACGCTGAACAGGTTGGCGTTCACCGTCCAGGCCAATCCGCCCGCCGTTGATGGCTTGATAACATCGGCCCGTACCTCCAGTTCGATACCCCGGTTCTGGAGCTGGCCCAGGTTGGTGACGTACGAGGTATAGCCAGTAGAAACCGGAATGGTGAGCGAACTGATTTTATCGTAGACATTACGGATAAAGTAATCGGCAATGACCGTAACGCGGTTGTTTAGCAACCCTACATCGACCCCAAAATTAAGCGTACTGGCGCGTTCCCACTTCAGGTTGGTATTTGTAATGCCACCAGCCGCAAAACCCGGCAGCCCGTTGTAAATACCCACGCTGCCATACTGTGGAATGGTGGCGTAATCGCCGAGGGGGGCAATACTGCCATTTTCGCCAAAACTAATGCGCGGTTTGAACGTGGAGACGTACCGGCTCAGGCCTGATTTAGCGAAGAAATCGGCGTAGTGCATGTTCCAGCCCGCCGATATGCCGGGGAAGAAACCGTACTGGTTATTCGTAAGCTTTGAGGTGCCGTCGTAGCGCAGGTTTACGTTCAGCAAATACATATTGTCGAATGTGTAATTGACCCGCCCGATAACGGAGGCCAGCCGCTGCCAGCTCGAAAACGAGGACGTAGGAATCCCCACTGCTGCCGTCGAAGCCGACAGCCAGGGAATGAAGTCAGTAGCTGCCAGATTGGCCGATGCGCCGTAGTCGTACTGCCGGAGTTCGTAGAATTCACCACCTCCCAGCAGCGACAGGTTGTGCTTGCCAATCTCCTTATCGTATTGTAAAAAACCGTTGTAGGTATACTGACTAAGCCGCTGATTGGTAAACGATGCATTCCGGGTGTTTATCAATGCACCACCCGTGCCGTTTATGTAGGCTTTATTAAAGCGGTCATTGGTGTTGTAGCGGTAAAAACCCGATGCCGAACCCAATGCTTTCAGGCCGGGTACTATGGTGTACGTCAGGTTAACTCCACCTGAATACCGCTGCTCAGTAGTTTCGTTGAGGAATTTGTCCCGGAAATAATTCGGATTGCCCAATGTGCCGCCATCCACACCGGGCAACTGCGCTCCGGTAATATCATGGGTAAACCGTACCGTTGGGGCAACGCCCGTAAAGCGTTGGACAAGCCCCCCGGTCAGTCCCCCGTCGTTGTCGGCGGTGAGATACGACGGCGTTGTCTGGGTACTATAGCCCGACAGGTTCAGGGCAACCACTAAGTTTTTGCCCACGTTCAGGCCGCCGTTGAAATTCAAATTCAGCCGTTTCAGGGCCGAGCCAATCACGATGCCCTGATCGCTCAGGCTACCCAGCCCCAGCGAGAAATTACCCTGGTCGCTGCCGCCCGAAAAATTGAGGTAATGTTCGCTCAGCGTACCACGCTGTAGAATCAAATCTTCCAGATCGCGCTGCGAGGTGGAGCGGTACAGCAGGCTGTCGGTCTGGTTGGGATTGAACGGATTTTTGTCGAGCAGCAGATTGTACTGCGGGTCGCTGAGCAATTTCCGGTTGGCATTGGAGACCAACTGGGTCGAGTATTTACCGTCGGGGGCCAGCCAGCCTGAGTTGACACCCCATCCCCAGGCCCCTGTCAATTGATTGCGGGCGCTGTTCATTTCGGCCGTGTTGCCATCGGCCTGCGCGGCTTCAAAGCGACTGCCAATACCCCGCCGGTTCCAGCGGATATAGTCGGCCGCGCTCATGTAGGGCAGCGGATTTCGGCGAACGGAGTTAATGGCCGTCTTGTAGCTGTACGTAACGGAGGTGCGGCCTTTCTTACCCTTTTTAGTCGTCACCAGAATAACACCGTTGGAGGCCCGTGCGCCATAGATAGCCGCCGAAGCCGCATCTTTCAGCAGGTCGATTTTCTCCACATCTTCCATGTTGATGCCAAACAGCGAGGGAACAATTACCCCGTCCAGCACCACCAGTGGCGAGCCGGACCCGTTGAAATCCGTCCCCCCCCGAAATACGATGGTGGGCGTGGCTCCTGGCTGTCCCGTTGTTTGCTGCACCCGCAGGCCCGGTGCCGTTCCCTGAAGGGCGGTGCCGATATTAGTGCGGGGTACGGACTTGAATACGGTATTGTCGATACTGGAGATAGCGCCCGTGAGCGTCCGCCGACTCTGCTGTCCGTAGCCTACCACCACGACCTCGTCCAGACTCCGGCTGCTTTCGGCCAGTTTAATATCGAGTGTAGTCTGGTTATTGATGGCAATCTCCTGCGGAGTCATACTAATGAGTGACACGACCAGCACATCACCCGTTGTAACCGGAATGGTAAACTGACCCCCGGCATCCGTAACCGTACCGCGTGTAGTTCCTTTGATGCTGACGTTGACACCCGGCAGCGGTTCGTTGGTAGCGGCATCGCGCACCTTTCCTGTGAGGGCGTTGGTTTGCGCCCAGCTACTCAGCGCAAGTAAGAAACAAGCAATAAGTAATACATATCGCTGATATGAGGAAGAATAAGTAGGCATTGTCTGTAAAATTTATAATGAAACAAAGAATGTCTTGACTCCACAAAGGTATTAAGTCAAACTTAATATGCAATAATTAGCCTAATAATTTTATTTAATCTGATTTATGTCTAATATTGTCGGACTTAACAAGAACTACCATCGCCTTTAAATAATACATAATAAATGGACTACGCCGGTATTCAGAGCGATCAGAAGCTCAATGAGCAGCATACGTTAGTGGATAAAGTAGAGACCGATCTGCTCCATTTCTTCAACGAACAGCAGTTTAAAGCCGGGGACGTTATCCCCAAAGAAGTAGAACTGGCCGCACAACTGGGCGTAAGCCGGACGGTAATTCGCGAGGCCATGCTGCGGCTGCGGATGCGGGGACTCATTGAGTCTAAAAAGAAGCGGGGCACGGTGATCACAAACCCCGATTTACTCTCGCTCATCGAGAAAACGATGTATCCCGGCATCCTGGACGATCAAACCCTGCGCGACGTCTTTGAACTGCGGATGGTGCTGGAAATCGGCATGGGCGACTTACTCTTCGAACGGGTTACCCAAAACGATATCGACGAGTTATACGCCATTGTTGCCGCAGAGCCGGTCAATACCGAAAAGACACTTTTTGACATTGATCAGGAGGTACGCTTCCACGGTAAACTCTACGACATCACGGGCAACCAAACCCTGCGCCGGTTTCAGCGGATGCTGCTGCCTACGTTCAAGTACGTCCACGAAAGCGACATTTTTAAGAAGCCCGTGCAGCATAAGAAATTCGTGTCGCACCGGGGCCTGGTCGATGTCATCCAGCACGGCAACCCCGAAACATTCCGCAATGCCATGCGCAACCACTTCGAAAACTATTTCCAGCGGCTGTTTTAAGTACTACTAAGCCCGTTTAATTTCCTCTTCCATGAAATACTCCTGTTTCCTATTACTCGGGCTGATGGCCTGTGCGACCACCGCGCCGAAACCCGCTACCACCGGTACCGTATCGACAGCCACCACCGTAGCCGCGCCGGACGTGGAAGAAACCGTCGTGTTTCAGAATGGCGAAGGGGGCTATAAATGCTACCGGATTCCGGCCATTGTAAAGGCGCCCAATGGTGAGTT
Organism: Cytophagales bacterium; assembly: GCA_038236215.1. Lineage (GTDB taxonomy): Bacteria > Bacteroidota > Bacteroidia > Cytophagales > Spirosomataceae > Spirosoma. The sequence continues at coordinate 50,534 of JBBSTD010000039.1, forward strand.
GCTGGCTTTTGCCGAAGGCCGGGTTACCGACTGCGGAGACTTTGGTGACGTGGAAATTGTGCTGCGAACCAGTACCGACAACGGTAAAACGTGGGGTCCCGTCAGCCGGGCTGCCGACTACGGTCCCTTTCAGGTGGGGAATCCCGCGCCCGTTTTTGATCTCACCGACCCGCAATACCCCAACGGTAGGCTGTTTCTGGTGTACAACACCGGTACCGTTTCCGAAGCCGACGTACGGGCGGGCAAAGCTATTCGGGAAGTGTGGTACGTAGCCAGTACGGACAATGGCAAAAGCTGGTCGGAGCCAGTCAACATCACCACGCAGGTCAACCGGCCCAACAAGCCGGATATGAACCCGGCCTACCGGTTTTATGAAGACTGGCGGTCGTACGCCAATACGCCAGGCCATGCTCTGCAATTGAATCAGGGAGCGCACAAAGGACGAATTTTTGTGGCGGCCAACCACTCGGCGGGCCCACCGCAGCCCCAGTTTCGCGACTACCGGGCGCACGGCTTCTACTCCGACGACCACGGGAAAACCTGGCAACTGTCTAACACAATCATGTACCCCGGCGGTAACGAAAGCACCGCTGCTGAAACGGCCGACGGGGGCATATTGATGAACATCCGTAACCAGTCGGGCGACGTAAAAAATAGGTTGCTGGCCTACTCACCCAACGCGGGCGAAAGCTGGGAAGCCGTGCGGGTAGCGCAGGACTTACCCGACCCCGTTAATGAGGGCAGCATGATCAACTACCGGACAGGCGACGGGAAAAACGTGCTGTTGTTCAGCAACGCCAATAGCCAGACAAAGCGCGAGAAAATGACCGTTCGGGTGAGTCAGGACGATGGCAAAAGCTGGTCGGCGGGTAAAGAGATCTATGCCGGTTCGTCAGCTTATTCGGATTTGGTCGTGCAGCAAAACGGACACATCGGTCTGCTTTACGAAAAAGACAACTACATTAAAATTGTGTACGCGCAATTCAGTTACGCTTGGCTGGCTCGTTAAAACGGGCGGTTTGCTGGCTCAAACGCTGTTTTACGACACAACTTTTGGCGGTATATACTACAAGCACAACCGGACAGACCTTCGTGGACCTGCACCCCTACCTGCCTGATACCAGCGGTAACCCGGATACCCGCTACACCAATGACGGGCTGCACCTCAACGGCGAAGGCTACGCCCGCTGGGTTACCACCCAGCGGGAGAAAAAATTCATAAAATGACCACAACCCAAACCTACGCCCGGCAGTATCAGGACAACCTCCTGAACGACGTACTGCCCTTCTGGCAACGCCACTCCATCGACCGTGAGTCGGGCGGCTTCTTTACCTGCCTCGATAAGACTGGTAACGTCTACGACACCGACAAGTTTATCTGGCTACAGGCCCGGCAGGTCTGGACGTTTGCCATGCTTCATAATCGTTTGGGCGGCACCCCGCTGGAGCAGCGGTCTGACTGGCTGGAAACAGCCCAACACGGAGCCGATTTCTTGCAGCGGTACGGACGGGCCGACGACGGAAGCTGGTACTTTTCGCTCACCCGCGACGGCAAACCACTGGTGCAGCCCTACAACATTTTTTCCGACTGTTTTGCCACGATGGCGTTCGGGCAGTTGTCAATTGCTACGGGTCGGGATGAACACGCGCAGCTGGCTAAAACCACGTTTGAGCAAATTCTGGCCCGGCAGAAGAACCCCAAAGGTCGCTGGAACAAAGCGGTGACTGACACCCGCCCAATGAAGAACTTCGCCCTGCCCATGATCCTGTGCAATCTCTCGCTGGAAATCGAACACCTCCTGGACCGGAGTCTGGTGGACGAAACCATCGAAACCTGCATTCATGAGGTGATGGATGTGTTTTACGACAAAGACCTCGGCCTGATTCGCGAGAATGTAACCCCAGACGGGCAGGTGTCGGACAGTTTTGAGGGGCGTCTGCTCAATCCGGGTCACGCCATCGAAGCCATGTGGTTTATCATGGACCTGGCCACCCGCCGTAATGACCGCGCCCTGCTCGACAAAGCCGTGCAGATTACCCTCGACACCCTCGACTACGCCTGGGATGCTGAACACGGCGGCCTGTTCTACTTCATGGATGCCCAGGGCCACCCGCCCCAGCAGTTAGAGTGGGACCAGAAACTCTGGTGGGTACACATCGAAACGCTGATTAGTTTGCTCAAGGGTTTTCAAAAAACGGGCAACCCCGCCTGTTGGCAGTGGTTTGAGCGGGTTCACGCTTACACCTGGCAGCATTTTCCCGACCCCGAC
>JBBSTD010000040.1:0-52084 GCA_038236215.1 Cytophagales bacterium
TCAAAACGGGTCCTTACATCTGTGTTGGCTTTTTTTTTTTTGCATTTGTCACCACAATGACCTATGCCTCCCCAAACGAACTTCACAAAAAAACGACAAACAAAATTTCAATCTGTAAAAATAAGGGTTTATCGCAGGGCTTTCTTAACGAAAGAGCATTAGACTCCATTGATTACCTTTTTTTCTGTCATTCCGACCTCAGGAGGAATCTCAAGTTTCCACAACAGTCAGGCTTAAGATTCCTCCTGGCGTCGGAATGACAGAAAAATACCCCTGTTTTGATCAAAACAGGGGTATTTAATTCCGGGAAAAAGCCAACCGGCTCTGAGTTTCCCCAGAGCCGGTTGGCTTTAACAATATCGGAAATACGTTACTGCCGGATAATCTTAACCGTACGTACCTGCTGCTGCCTGGTAGCCTGTAACAGGAGCATATGCGGCCCGGCCTGGTCCAGCCGGAACTGCTGCTCTTCGGCGGCACCCGCCTGCTCCACCGTGCGGCTTTCCAGCAGGCGACCCTGCAAGTCAGTGAGCCGCAACTGCACGGCCTGCCCTTCGGCACCGGTAATCAGCACTCGTACCTGCTCACGGGCGGGGTTGCCCAGAAGTTGAAGGGATAAGGTTGTTCCGGCTCCTTCGGCGGCTACGCGCGCCCGGCCGCAAGCCTGTTTGAGGTCCCAGGTGTAGGTAACAACGTTGCCACTCTGGCGGGCCATGAGCGCGAAGGGCTGCACATCATTGGCCGTCCGGGAGTCCTTATCGACAAACTGGTTGGGGTTAGTTGTCCATCCCGTAATGCCGGGAGCCTGATACTCTATGAGAGTGCCATTACCCCCGGTGGTGTTGAAGGTAAAAGCTCCCGTGGCGCAGTTGTAGGTGGGCTGGCTGAGGGCAAGATTGCCCGGTGTTGGACCATATTTTTTAAAAGTGATGGTAAAACTATTGGAAACGGGTTGATTTGGATAGCGGGGGTTGACAATTGTTATCGTTATGGGGAAACTACCTGCCTTATTATCCTTTGTCCCGAATACATGCAACGTATATGTTTTCTGGTCGTCCTGTATGCGGTAGTTAAAGTAAGTTTCTGGTGGTAAACCGGTTACGGTCTTCGACCAGCGGTCAATTGGATTTGATGGATCATACGTTCCCTCGCCAACCTTGTAGTCAAAATAACCAGCGAAAAAGGTAGTGTCAACTCCGTACAACCGGATATCACCTTTTTCACAAAAAGCTTTCAAATCAAACGTATAGCTGGTAGTGTGTCCGCTCTGGATGGCCTGAATAGTGATGGGCTTCGGGTCATTGCGGAGACCCTGCTCAACGGTGCCGGTGTTGCTGGTGAGCGAAGAACGCATTATCCCTGGTGCCTGGTAGGTAATGGTTGAACCATCGCCCCCGGTGGTATTGAAGTTAATGGCACCCGTAACGCAGTTGTAGGTAGGTGTGACAAGGGCTAGACCGGTTGTTGGCGTTATAGGACATGCTCCTGTTCCATTACTACAGAAACTGGCAAAATCGCCACCACCCGGCAGGCCGGGGTTAGAAGACATAAGAATGAAGATACCCTTATTACATAAGGAAGTTAACTCAACTGGCAAACAGCCACTTAATTGATTGTTGTTTAAATGAAGAGTCATTAAGTTTGTTGCTTTAGCCAAACTAGACGGGATTGACCCTGTTAAACTATTGTTAGAGAGAACAAGGGAGAACAGCCGTGGTAAGTTGCCTAAATTGGCTGGAATAGAGCCACTTAACTGATTATTGGCCAGATTGATATTTCCTAGCTTCAACAGACTACCTAAACTGGCTGGAATAGATCCATTCAACATATTCAAGTATAAATTTATACTTTTCAACGTTAATAGGTTGCTAAAACTAGCTGGAATAGAGCCACTTAATTGATTGCTGGCTAGGTCAATGTTCTCCAACTTTAATAAATTCCCTAAACTGATGGGAATAGAGCCACTTAACTGATTAGTACCTAGATTTAGGGTTGTTAAATTCGATAAATTACCTAGACTACTTGGAATGGAACTGCTTAATCGGTTACTGTTTAGGTAGATATTGATTAACCTTGACATGTTTCCTATACTAGCCGGAATTGAGCCGCTTAATTGATTAGCAGGAAGAGATAAATCCGTCAACCGTAGTAGGTTACCCAGACTAGTCGGAATTGAACCACTCAATCGATTTATTCCCAAGTTTAAATTGAGCAATTGAGATAGGTCACCTAAGTTAACGGGGAGCGTACCATTTAGATTATTATTGTACAAATAGAGTTCTGTCACCCGGCCATTGGTATCACAACTCACTCCAAACCAATTACACGGACTATCGCCCTGTAACCAGTTTGTTTTCTTGGTCCAGCCTGCTCCATTGGTCGAGTTGTACAAGTCTACCAGGATTTCCCGGTCCTGGTTAGCTTGTACGGGGGGATTGGTGCCGATGGGGCAGGTGGCTCGCAGGTCGAATCTATACGTTACCGTTGCTCCGTTCTGGGTGGCTGAGAGGATAAGGGGCTGGGCATCGGCGGCCTGCCGCAAGCCTGCATCCACAAACTGGTTTGGATTAGTGGTAGGGCCGGTAATACCTGGTGCTGAGTAGGTAATAGGCGTCCCATTGCCCCCGGTGGTATTGAATGTGATTGCCCCGGTGGCACAGTTGTAGCTGGGGGCGAGCAAAGCGAAAGCGGTACCGGCTGAATTATCCACGACCGTAATGGTGAATGTGGTTACGAAAGGAGGATTTTGTGGCGCACGGGTGTTGACTGCCTTCACCGTTATTGGATAGATGCCCACCGGTCTTGCGTAACCTGTAATAGACACCAGAAAAAAGGTTTTCATCAGTACACTGGTTGATAGTCGCATGCCAGGGGGTAGTCCCTGAGCAATAATCGCCCAAGCTTTGTAATCATCCGAAATAGCAGGATTATAAAGCCTGCTACTAATCTCGATGGCAGGGTAGGTGAGTGACTGATCGAGTCGCAGTACTATATCGTCAACCGCAGCCAGAATCGGCGACGGTAATTCGGACGTCGTGGTGGAGCAGGCGGCCTTTAGGTCAAAGGTATAACTGGTGGTCTGACCGCTTTGGGTAGCCTGAATGGTGATGGGCTTTGGGTCATTACGGAGTCCCTGCTCAATGATGCCGGTGTTACTGGTGAGCGAAGAACGCATTATGCCGGGGGCATTATAGGTAATAGTGGAGCCATCGCCCCCGGTGGTGTTGAAGGTAATGGCCCCCGTAGCGCAGTTGTAGCTGGGGGCCGTGAGGGTGAGCGGGTCGGCCAGCGGAGTGCGGCCAGGCGCATTCGTAGACAGGGTTAAACTCAACGCTCCGATGAGCAGCAACAGCCAGTGTTGGCGGGTGAGGAAATTGTACTTGTTTTTCATAAAATTGTGGTTGATTGGTTGTGAAACGGGTTTAACTGGATTGGAAGGAATGGTTTTACGACTGGTCTAAGGAGACTCCTCAGTTTCCAGTTTGTAGACGGTGTGCCGGTGTTTTTTGAGCTGACAGTCAAAGGTTGTTACGGAAATGTACAGGGTATCTGACGGGTGACGGGGCGAGTTTACCAGACGCACTTCGTTTCTTGTCCCATCGAATTCGAGAATGCGCAGCCAGGTTTTACCCGAATTCTTCGTGTACATCAGCAGACTTTTGTCTTTAGCCGACAGGCAACTGTAGGACATGGCCCAGACCTCGGTACCCGTTGCCGTTTCCCGGCTCGTCATATTCATAATGGGACTGCGCCGGTAGGGATCTGGCAAAACAAACCGCTCAAACTGGTGCCCGTCTTCGGAACGAATCATAAAATTCGTTCCGCCCAGATAGTCACTGCCGAACAAGACAGCCTCCTTTGTTTCGGCCATTGATGTGTAGCCTCCCGTTTGATGATGATGGCGGTTGAGCAAACTCCACCCGTCGTTTCGCGTAGTGGATTGACTGTCGAAATGGCTCAATGCGGTATTGATCCACGCCTGTTTTTTATTATCGCCATCCATTAGAAACAACGCGTTAAGCAGGGTGCTGTATTGTACCAGATGAATGTGTTTGTTCACTCCCTGCCGAAGTAAAAAATCGGATGTAGTCCAGATTTCTCCGCCGTCGGTTGAGTAATACAAATAGGCCAGATTCTGCCACGCCCGCCCGTGCCAGATCGAACCGTATTCCCCAATCAGCAGGGTGCCGTCCGGTAGTTCGGTCATGCCGTTGTTGAACAGGAAATAGCTAATCGGAGTAGAGAGTCGCACCACTACACTGAACGAGTGCCCCAGATCATCACTCCGGTGAATGGCCCCGTCCGAACAAATGAAGAAGGTATTTTGGCTACTAATAAAAAATGAAGTGATTGGTCGGGAGAATTCGTACAGCAAGGTGGCGGATTGACTTTGGTTATCGCTGTGGTAGAGCGCATTAGGATCGGAAAAGCAGGAACCCCACAAAAATCCGTCGGGCGTTTCAATGCAATACTTCCAGTCAACGGCAACGGGTTGAAACGACCACCCCGGCATGCTTTGCTGACCGGGGTAATCACTTTCGCCGGTAAGAATTTGATAGGGAGCATCCGTAAATTTCAGGTATCGGTCGCGGAATTGATACAGGCGAAGTTGGTGGATGACTTCCCACAGGGCAAATGAGAGCAACTCACGCTGCTTACCAACCCGGCGGATAGCTTCCAGAAAGTGCCATAGGTATACGGGCCAGTAAAGGCTGGGGCTTTTGAGTCGGGCAAAGTACCTTGATGAAACGTCCATGGGTTGGTATGGGAGAAAAGGGTTAAACAGAAGGCATTGGCACCGTACGGTTAGCAACCAGCGTGTACATAGGGACACGCTGGTTTTGCTGATTAACATGTTGATGATGATAGCTGATATGGACCTCGCCAAAGCCGAGTACACGTAGCGATTCTTTCAGCAGTTCGGGGGTAAGTTGATACCCGGTTCCTTCGGGATAATCAATGGACACCGGCGGTTGAGAAATCACAAGTGGCCCCATTACCCTGTGACAAATTTTACGTACGGTCGAAGCACCCAGCCAGCCAAATAGACGACTGATAATCTGTTGCCGGGTAGTGTCCCGCCTTTCTGTGACGACAATGGTTTCCCTGGTGATTCGTGCGGCCTGCTGAAGGGCTAATAATGGGTTGTTAATGTGTTGCAGCATGTTGCCAAAGGTTGTGATGTCTACTGGTCCAACCAGGTTTGGAATAGCAAAGACGGTCCCACGCACTAACCTGGCCCGTGAGTTCAGCAGACTATGACTCAACCGATAAGCATTGTTGATTTTACGGATTCGTTTCCGTCGTTCGGAGGACAGGGTGGCCCCATTCTTGCCGGTGTGAGAAACGATTTCCCAATCATCATTGGGCGACAAATCGTAACTGACCACCGAAGCGCCCTTACTTTCCATGTGGAAAGTGAGAAATCCGTTGGCTGTCCCCATGTCAAGTACCCGTTTGTTCGTCACAATTATGTTTCCCAGGTAGTCGTCAACGGCACTCCGTAAGTCCCACTCACCCGGCATTTCGCCTAAGCCGGGCAAATCAATCGTGTGGTAAAAGTGGCAATCGTCGAGGTTTACTTCATTACAGGTAAGGTCGGGAGGTTGAATGGCTGTCATGATTCTTTATTTGGTTGGGTAGTTAGAGGAAGCAATGCTGATTTGACTGAGAGAGGGTAGTAAGCGAACCCTCAGTCTCAGTCTCAATTTTAAGTAAAAGCTAACCGGTTAGAACGTTCGTCTGGGAGCGTACACCCGATTGCCGCTACTGTTTTCGTAGTACTGACCCCGCCCGTAGCAGATTGGTTGGGAGTTATGTAGAATTGGATTTGTTGAGTTAAGTTGGGATGTCGCTTTACGATAACTATGGGTTCGGTAAAAGATGGTACTCAAACCTATCTATTTGTAATCACCTTACAAACAGTTCCTTATTGAAAGGCGGAGAATGTCCCAAACAGACCAAAAACTGTCCCAAATTGATAGGTGGTGCGCGCTGTCTTGTCCCGAAAATTGGCACTTTGGTGAATAAATCAACCGTGTGGTAGAAGTGGTAATCGTCGGGAGGGAGGGTGGCTGTCATGATTCTTCGTTGGTTTGGGTAGGGAGGGAGAGAAGAGCTTTCTTATAAAAATGCCGTAGGCATGTAATCGTTGTAGAGTTGGGGTCCCAGGTAAGTAAAAGCTCCGTAGGAGTGACATCTTTGGACTAATATATCGCTCCTACGGAGCTTTCAGGAAGGTAGATCGTCGCTGTTTTTTACAAAGATGACGTCGCTACGAGTTTTTGATTTTTTATAAGAAAGCCCTGATAGGGAGAGCGAGTAATGTTAATACAAGCGGGGGAGGGTGATGGACGAACCACCATGTAGGTAAAAATCAATCGGTCAGAACTGTCGTTTGGGAACGTATACCCGATTGCCATTGCTGTTTTCGTAATACTGGCCCCCGCGTGGTCCCGTTTGAATAGTCTGACCCCTCCCGTAGTTGTAGGCATCGTTTGAGTAATCCCGTGCTCGTGTTCCCTGACTTCCAGTTGATGGATTAGTGTTTCCATTAGTACTCCAGTTATCCGTATTTGTATCATTTGATTTAGTGTGATAACTGCCTTCAACGCGTGTTCCATTTCGTTCGTAACTCCTTTGGTATTCTATGCCAGGATTTATGGGCGTTGAATAGCTGTTGCCATAGGTTTGTTGGTTTTCCCGGTAACGCATATCTGGGGTACCGTCTTTTTTAAACTGTGCCTGTGCTAATGAACCTGTCATCAGTAGTACTACTAAAAGGATGATATTCTTCATGATTGTTAATTGATTTGATCGTTGCCTACTCTATTGGCTTTTCGGCATCCGCCACCTGCGTTTTTGGTACTTCGGTGTAAACCCGCCCGATGAATGTTCTAAAACGGTTCATCTACCCGGCTTCGATTGTCTATCGGATAAGGGGCGAAAAGGTGAGTCAGATAAATAAATATTTTTTAGAGGCTTACCTTTCGAGTTGCTTGCCTATAAAGTAATTATTGACGTTAGAGGCAGTGGGTACGGAGCCTGGAATTATCTTCGTGCCTGCACTATCATCTTATGGCAACCCGACCCTTACCTATTTATCCAACCGACCGGGACCTGTACGTTGCTCTTAGCCGTCGCCAAGAGCGGGCGTATCAGTTTTTATACGCTGAATCGTTTCCCTCCTTTCGATATTGGATGCTGGCGAACAGTGGCTCAGAGATGGATGCGGAAGATGCGTTTCAGAAAGGGCTGCTTAGCTTATTGCTTAACATAGAAACCGGTAAATACCAGTTTCAGGAAGGAACCCGCGTTACAACGGTGGTATTTGAGTATTGTAAACGGGTATGGCTGACTGAATTAAAATCGGCCCGTTTACGAACAAGTGTTGCCATGTCCGATGGGTTCGATGCTATCGACACGACGGATGTCGCTAGTGATCTGGAACGATTGGACGTGGTAAACGCCGTGCGGCAGTCCTTACAGCAGCTAAAGGGCGATTGCCGACAGTTAATCGAGTGGTTCTACGTAGAGGAACTTTCGTTGCGGGATATTGCCCAGCGACTTGGCATGAAAGAGACCTCCGTAAAATCGAAACGGTACGACTGCGCCGAAAAACTAAAAGCGTTTTACCAACAAACTTCAATTCAACGAGACTTATGAATTTGTCGGAAGAACAGTATGACATTATTGACGCATACCTGACCAACGAATTGTCGGCCGATGACCGGGCGTCGTTTGAGGGCGATATACAATCAGATGTCGAACTCAGGGCCGAAGTCGAGCGGCAGCGTAACCTCCGGTTTGGGCTGCGGGCATTGGGTATCGAACGGGCACTGGTCAGCGCAAAAGCAAATTATCAGGCAACGGTCTCATCCGAAGCGGCTTCATCCGAAATGGAGTCGATAACGGTGCGGCCACTCGTTCGCCCACTGACTACTTGGCGATACTGGGCCGCAGCAGCGTCAATCGTATTACTGCTCGGTACAGGATACTACTTTTTCCAGCAACAGGTGGCACAGCGCGATGCGATTGCGTACGCCGAGAGTGTTGGTCCTGCCGCTTCCGATCAGGCTATGAAGGGTTTCCCGACGAACGCGTTTCCGGTGGATGCCCGTCCTCAATTGCTTGACGCATTCAGAAATTACAGAGCCGGGAAATATGACCGGGTTATTGACCAGCTAAAAACACTGCCGACGGATAAGCAGACGATTTACTACAAAAATTACTTTTTGGGGTTAACCTACCTGGCCAATCGACAACCCGACGAAGCACTGCCGTTTTTAAGCAGCGCACGGACGGCTCCTGCGCTCGCGCTTCGGCAGAAAGCTACCTGGTTCCTGGCACTGGCGTATGTTAAAGATGGTCAAAAAAATAAAGCCTTGCCGATGCTGAAACAAATCAGCACCGACAAGGCTAATCCCTTCAACGCCCTGGCGCAGCGGGTATTGCAAAAAATCAACTAAGCTATTGATTGAACAAGGTTTGTACTTCGCTAGCCGTCAATGCCCGTTTGTAAATTCGGATGTCGTCCAGCGCGCCCAAAAAATAGTTGGGCAACTCGCGCGATTGTGCCCCGAATTTCAAATCGCCACCGGGGCAGGTATCCAGCGTATTTTTAGGTAAGTTATCCTTGGAATACAGCAGCGCATTGTCAAAATACATCCGGACTGATGTGCCACTATAGGTCATAACAACATGGTGCCATTTACTCAGGTCTGGTCGTCCTGGAAATGGAAATGTCTGCCAACCAATACCCGACTGACAGTTGCTGTTTTGTTTAATATCCGTACTGATAACTATACCGCCGGGATCGGTGGTGTTCGGTCGGATTTGTGAACTAAACAGTTCAGCCGTGCCGTCGTTGAAACGGGACTTATTGTAAATCTGCATGGTCTTAGCAACCGAAGTAGGCTTAATCCATATACTCACCGACAGGGCAGTAGGATTTAAGGTAGTATTCTCCGGCATGTAGAAGTAATCTGTCGAGCCATTCAGCAAGATGGCTGAGTTAGCTTTACCCATACGGTCCGTTGTGAACATAGGGCTGCCGACTAGTTTGACGTTATTACTGTTGCCGCTGACATCCTGTAATGACTGATCGGTAAACGAAACGGACGCAATCAGGTCCGTCGATAAGGTGTCCACCTGCGTAGTGAACGTCATGACATCGCCGTACTTTACTTCCCCTGTTGCCAATCTGGCATAAGCGCGGTAGTAGTAGGTCTTGTTGGTTGTTAGACCAGGCAGATTAATAGGAATGTTAGTGCCTATTCCCGGACTGCCAACCTTTGCAGTAGCTGAATTAATGAGGTCCGGTACACTATTTGTCGAGGAGTAACAGATGCCATACTCTATTGCCGCCGGACTGCCCGGTTTATCGATCAGAAAGTTGACTGTGGCCGAGGAAACGCCGGGGCTGGCTGTACCCGTAATAACAGCGGGAGACTGACCGGTCATAAATGTTTGCGTGGGGCTGCTGTATCCAGGCTGGGTTGCGACGTTATTTATGGCGAAGGCTCGAACGTAGTAAAGGGTATTTTCGGCCAGCCCCGTAAGTGAAAAGGAAACCGGAGTGTTGGGTGCTACGGATACTGTCGTGCTTCCCACTTGGTCTTTGCCAACTTCTGGCTGCGGATTTGTTGACGAGTAACATATCCCGTAACTGGTAATAGTGGCATTGCCGTTACCGGTGATTGACATACGCAAGGTGGCGGTATTGAGCGTCAAATCACTTGCGGGCTCCAACGTTACCGTGGGTGCTATTGCATCTGTTACACCGATTGTTTGCTGGAGGGGTGTTTCAACCTTGCAAGTGTTTGTTAATTTCGCCTTCACAGTGTACGTACCCGGTGTGGGGTAGGTATAACTGACCGTCAGGCCGGTAGTAATCGTTGTGCTGTTGTTTCCGAAATCCCACTCCACGCGGTCGATTGTGCCGCTGCTGTTGGTTATAGCACAGTTGATTTTTCGCTGTTGAGCCTGAATGCTGAGCGTCCCCGAAGGCTGAGTACAGGCTCGCTGCGATTTCTGATCAGGTAGTTCCCATTTCCCGCAACTCAGTAGCGACACCGCGCCAACACTGGCAAGAATAACGTAAAGTAAATAAGTTTGTAAACGATTCATGGGTAAGAATAAGGTTGAGTGGATTATTAAAACGTGTAGCCGAGAGCCAGACCCCACGATTGGGACGAAGGCTTCCAGTGCAGTGTATTAGCCGACGATTTAGGCTTCGGATGGTGAATCAGCAGGTAAAGTTCGGCTACTATTGCCACGGCCGCCACACCCACGCAGGCCTTGAACAAACCGTTTTTTTGCTGGGCCGCTTCAGCCGCCGTGTACGCATCGGAATACTGACGATAACTAGCCGGGTTGTCTATAACACCGGTTTCATTCGGGTCAACAGTACGGCTAATCTGGCTCAGCGCTCCTATCTTCGACTGGTAGTCATTTCGCAGCAAAAAAGCGTATGCCCCTGCCCCAGCAGCTACTGCACCGGTAAACAGTTTAATGCCAATATGTTTGGCTGGTTTATGTACGTATACGGGTGGTTTTGGCTTCAGATTCTCTTCGCTATTGCTAATCTGAAGCAGTAAGGTTTCCTGTCTCGCCGTATACTTGAGGGCTTCTGTGTACCGGTTTTTTGCTTCGGCCCACTTCTGCTGGGCGTACAATTGATTCCCTTCGCGTTCGTAGTACTCCGCCAGCATTGATCGGTTGAGGGCATCATCAGGATTAAGGTTCAATAATTGATTGTAGAGCCGAAGGGCTTCCTGTTTATTGCCCTGTTGCCTGGCTGCTTCGGCCTGCTGGCTTAGTGCCATACCAGTCGTGCATTCGGTAATCTGTTCTTTGGCATAGGGATCGTTTTCGAAGCCTGGGACCTCAAGGCAATTTTGATATTGCTGACGGGCTCTGAGGTAGTTACCGGCTTTGAAGGCGTCGTCCCCCTGCTTCTTATACCGCTCATATTCTTCATCGACCACCGCGGCCGATGTAGGTGCCTGGGCCATTGACGGCCGTATGGGCAGGGCTGCAATGGATAGTAAAACAAAAAAAAAGTACCAGCGTAGTGATTTATGCATATGGGAAAGGTTATTGTGTTTGATTGGTACAGAGTCTTAGTTGTTTCTGAACTTCTTTGGTGTTTTTGGCCGCCTGCGCTACTAAATACCAGTCTTTGGCCCCGTCGTAGGTGGCCCGGCCGTAATAGCTGTCGCCTTTCTGCATGGCGTACGCGTAGGCGTCGCTGGCTTTGGCGGTGTTTAAATCATGTTGTTTAGCCAATTTCTCCGCTTCGTTGAAGGCAGAGATGGCTTTTGCTTTATTATTACCGCCGGAGATTGCCTTTATACCGTTTTCAATCAATTGGTCGTACTGCTGCTGCGCTTCTTTTTTGACGGCCTCTGCAGCTACTTTCGGATCGGGTTCTGGTGCCTTTGCCGGTTCGGTCTTCGGCGGATCAACTAGTGTCGTTTTGGGCGTTTCGGCCAATGTTGCTGGTTGTGGGGCCGTCACGTCCGCTTTTTGTTGGGATTCCGTAGCCACGCTTTGCAGAAAAGCTACGTCCCGACGCGTTGGATCAAGCAGCAGCGCACTTTTCGTGAACACCAGGGTTTGCTGATAATCCTTCCGCTGATAAGCCCGTTGCGCCCTTTTCAGTGCAGCGTCGATGCGTTTGTTGAGAACCGCTTTGTCGTCTGTGGGTGCGGTTACCGGTGACTCAGGACTAATTGAGCCGGGATCCCTATTCCCCTGAATAGCCGCCGAAATCGTACCACGCTGTGTGTTATTTTGACCACTGGTGGCAGCAATGGGCGGGTTGGGTGTGCCAGACAATGTAAAGTACAGTGCCAGCCCAGCTAAACCGGCAGCTATCGGAGCCACAAGCCGCCATGGAAAAGGCCGGGCCGCTGAAACGCTTGCTGGAGCTATGGGATGGGAGGGAAGTTTGGTCGGTGCAGCGGGTTTTATTGCGCTGGGCCTGGAACGGGTAGTCTCAACGGGAGCGGGTTGCTTTATCCCCTTTTTGGGAGCGGCAGGTAGAGGAACGTCCACATAAGCATCGGTTTGGGCTTCCTCGTATATGTCCGTTTGCTCGGACATTGGATGCGGCTGCTTTAACTGAAGCCGATCAAGGCAGCGGGCTTTTCCTTCGATGGCCAGCTTATTCGTGGGGGCTAGCCGAAGTACCTCATCAAACTGCTTTTCGGCCTGCTCGGGTTGCTGGCTTTCGAGCAGAGAGTCTGCCTTGCGCATCAGTACCGCGATCCACTGCTTTTCGATAGCCGCCTTACACTCTTCTATACCACGCTGCGCTACTGGCTGGTTTTCCCGCTTCTTGAGTACCTGTTCATACAGGCCAAGTGATTCATCGTACTGGCCACGACCAAACAGCGTTTGGGCATCACCTAACAACAAATCAATCCGGTCCAGCAAATCAAGTAGTTCGTCTTCTCTTCGAACCCGTTCGCGTATGTCGCGAATCAGGCATCGCCGAATGATGCTGCGGTATGGCTCCGCAATCTGGTCCATGCTGGCGGGCAATGATACGGTTACAATCTTCTTTTCGATTTCGCGCCGGATGGATTGCTCACTCGCGTTGCGCTGATCGACCCGAAAGGGCTTTTCTCCAGTCATGATTTCGAACAAAATCACACCAAATGCCCATAAATCGAGATTGAAACTGACTTTACTACCCTCTATCTGTTCAGGTGCTTTGTACGATGGCGTACCACGACCGTCGCTCAGGTCGAAATCAGACCCGTCGAGTTCATCCTCACTGACCAGTTTACTCAAACCAAAATCGGCGATTTTGGGGATAAAACAGCCCGAACTATCGCGGGAAATCAGGATGTTGGCAGGCTTAAAATCACGGTGTACGATGTGGTGCTGGTGCAGGTGCCGGAGGCCCAGTAAAATGCCTTTCGTGAGGTCATAAATTTGAGCCGGGGTTAGCTTCTCATGCCGGATAAGGTCAGCCAGATTGCCATCCGGGTAATATTTCATGATGGCAAAATCGCTGATACTGGTATCCGTCTCTAACCGATAACAGGCATCGTAACGGGCAATATTGCTGTGACGCGGTAATCGCTGAGCTAATTCTACCTCGGCTCTCAGGGATTTAGTGTCGCTACCCTTGAATTCACTGATTTTTACGGCAACCCACTCGGTATCAACCTGATCTTCTACCTTTATCACGCGTCCATACGATCCACTGCCCAGCATAACCCCTTCATCGTTGGGACGAATTGGGTAACGACGCTTGAAGTCTGAGAACGAAGTAAACGGTTGTGACATAGGAGTGGATTATACGAGATTCGTAGCTATCAAAGATACGCTAAAGGAAGATTATCTGAAAATCGACCATAGAAAATCGGCGTCTGTCTACTACGTGTCCGCTTCTTCACGAGAGGTGAAACAAATTGGTGTAATTCTTTTATCGTCACAACACCGTCACCGTTGAGGTCGCCTTGACCGCTAAGCCCTTTAAGCATAAAATACGTAAAGGCTCCTGCTGCTAACCGACCGTCTTCAATCGCATTCTGCGTTGACCGACTGGCCAGTATCATGGCTACATTTTTACCATTTGTACCGCGCTGTGTGCTGGATGGGGGCGTATTCTGATGTGTCATACCGCCTGACAGACAAGCGTCAGCAATGCACAGTTTCGTGGCCGCTTTAGCGTCGTGAAAAGCCGATTTAATCATAGCGTATGTAAACATTCGATTCAGGTTGCCGGGCCGGGCATCGTATGGTACAAACCCATTGGGTAGACCATGACCCGAAAAATAAAGGATAACCCGGTCGTTATTGCCGGCCCTATTGAAAAGCGTTAGGGCCTGTACAATGGCAGATAGGGTTGCCTGTCTGTTTGTCAACAGTCGGATATTGGCTTCGGGAACACTACCACCTGATTTACTACGCAGAAAAGCGACTACCTGCCGGGCATCATGATCTGCAAAGCGTAGATCACCCGTACGATAGGTCAGTGCCTGATAATCAGCGACACCAATTACCACGGCAAACGTCTGCTCCCGTGGCTGTCCGGTTCCTGCGAAGAGTATCAGGCTAAGCAAAAGGCTAACTAACATAACTGGGGCTGGTACTAACGGAGGAATCAGGTTCGATAGTAGCTACATGGCTGACTCTAACAAGATGCGCTGAATAATTATCTTTTGTTATTTCCCGGCACACCGCCAGCAATGAGTCCACTTTATCCGTATCGGACAATGGCTGAATCAGTAGTGCTTCGAGCGCATCGTTATCGACTTGTTCCTGTATACCATCCGTGCAAAGGAAAAAATAGTCGCCTTTCTTGATGTCGGTCAGGCAAATACAATCAGCCGTAACCGGCGTTACTGAGTTGTCGCTGGCACTAACGACCACGGCGCGACTTAGCCGGTTACGCCAGGGATGCGTTTTCGCCTGGACGGCGGAGATGATACCAGCCTCTACCATATCGCTGACCTGACGGTGGTCTTTCGTTTGGAAAATAATTTTACCGGCCCGAATCTGGTACACCCGACTGTCGCCAATATGCGCTACGGTAGCTCCACGGTCATGAAACTGCAGGAGCGCTAGGGTCGATCCCATCCGGTTTACCAATGGGTTCTGCTTCAGGAAAGCCCGGTATGCGTCGTAAGCAATACCGAGTGCTGAACGCAGATGGACCGAATCAAGTACGGGTACACCCATCGACTCTAGGTAGCCAACGACCGAATGGCAAAGTAACTGGCTTGCTACATCCCCTCTATCGGCCCCGCCCATGCCGTCGCAGACGATAAACAGGGTTGCGTCTTCATTGGCCTCACCAGCAGCCGGAAACATCGTATCCTGCTGCTGTGCCCGTTGACCAGTTTGTGAGAAAGATATAGGTGGAGAAAGGCAAATCTGCATAAACTACTGGGTTCGGTCGGGGTTAAAATCCAGATTAACTTTGTAGGTATCCAGCATGAGTGGAGGAATGAAATAGTGCGTTAGCTGAAAACGGTCAACACTACCTAGTGTAATCGCTTGATTCGTGCCAACATCGATACACTCTGTTTTTGACAAAGGCACGCCGTTGTACATCGTACCATTCAAACTGGACTTCATTGCTTGGGTTGCTTCATCAATGGCCCCATCACAGAGCTGGTACCGTAGTTGTCCCGTCCATTTATCGAATGCAACAGTTAGCGTGCAGTGCCGACGGCTGATGTAGCACCGGCCGTCGTGCACGAGTCGATTCAGTTGAACCGTACAGGAATCAGCGGTGCCAATTACATTGGGGCCAAATTGAAGCAGGTACGTCGTTTCTGGATCGTCTGGGTTTACCAGATGCCCGAAAGAAGGTAAACCTCTTACAACATTTTCATCGTAGAAAAACGCTGATTGCAATGCGTTCGTAGCCCGGCAACCCGTGTGGGTACACGTGATAGAACCCCGCTCGACGTCGGCCGTACGTACCATAATCTTACGACCACATTGCTGGCAAACTAGTAGTTTCATCCTGGAAAGTTCCTGTATTTATTCATCCATATCCTGCACATCTCCATCATTTACGTAGGTGTCGTCGGATGGTTCGTGCGAAGCTGTCAGGTGATGAACATTGTCCTCCGCATCATCATCGTCTGTCGTCTCGTTGACCGCATCTAGGGTAGCGGGGGCCGAAGCGTCCGGTTCCAAAATCGAGTCGACTACTTCTTTGGACATACTTTCTTCCAGTGCCTGGCTAAACTGATCGTTGCTCAATAAAATTGAGTGGTCGAGCCGGGCTACTGCCGTTAGTTCGCCATCCAGAGCATCATATCGGTAAATGGTATCCAGCCCATCATCGCCTGTCGCATCAGCTACCCTATAAATGTTCCCGTCTTCGCCTTCCATAACCAGCACGTCAATCACCCCGTCGTGGTTATAATCAAGACCAATCACGCGCTGACCGTTGAGGGTGCCCTCAATAGCGGTTGGCTCAGTTGACTGTTCTGCCGGAGTAGTTTGGCTTTCAGTATTTAGGTTATGGTAAACTTGTACGGGCAGTTTCTCGCCCGTTATCATTTCTGTGTACTCCTGCCGTTGCTCCAACGACAGACTGCTCCACTCATCTTTCTCGAACGTGTTGTACCAGTGGCCGTGCCACCCGAATACCCCGCCCATTCCCACTTCATCGCGGGCAGCGGCAAATGCCTGCTCGAACGACATATTGTCGGATACTTTACCGGCAACGTCAATATCGTCGGGCAACGAACCCGCAACGGCGACTGATTCTTCCGCGGCTGATTCGCGCCCAGCCGGATCGTTTCTTTTTACGATTTGCTGGCTGATTGCCCAGGCTGTGCCGCCTAATAACAGCGCTGCTGCTGAGATGCCGAGCGTTTTTTTTCGATTGATGTTTCCTTCTACATTAGAAACGGGTGGAGTACTCATGGCGTATGCGTCAGTAGAATCAGAAAGTTGTGACATGAACGTATTAAGGTAAAAAGGTGAACGATACTACTGAATAGAGATTAAGGGCAAAAGGTAAGTCAAGCGGAGAACGTTTTTTTTAGGCTACCCAAATTGCCTGACAGCGTCGACAGGTTTTTTGCTGCGCCAGCAATGCCCATTCCCGCGTGCCGAATGAATCTCGACAGGCCGGATTTGGGCATCGGTATCGCTCCCGATATTCTTTGTCAATTACCTCTATCTTTTCCTCGGTCGATAGTAGGGTAGAGCATAAAGTGGGTAATAACATGCTCAAACCTGCCCCTGACATAATGTGTAGCAGAGGTAGGGCCGCTCCGCCGGTGGCCAGTACCGAACTTACCCCAACTATAGATGAGAGTATGATGCTACCGGTACGAATCATCTTTTCGCGGTTCCGGCAATCTTTGCGAAGTTTTGGATACTGCTCAAATACTTGCTGTAAATCAAAAAACTGAGCGGTGAAATCCAGCGGGTTTAGGGCTATTTGGGGCGACGGGGCGGGGGGAGTTTGTATGTAGAGTGACTCATCTTGGTTCTCTACCGGCCCTGGTTTGGGGATGTTAAGTAATTGCTCAATAGTAAAGTGGGTATCGGCAAGTTCCAGGGGAGTTGTGCGGTCAATGATTTTACGCGTTACACGTGAACCATTCACAAACGTGCCATTCTTACTGCCCAGATCCTCCAGTAAAAAACTGTCAGGCGTACATTGAACAAGGCGCGCATGGTGGCCGCTTATTTTACCGTTTGGCAGTACGATGGTATTATCCGCGTTACGGCCAATGGTGTAGGATGAAAGATGACTTAGTTCCTCAATGAATTCCTCAAATCGGCTTTCATCTTGCTTTTTGGTAATGCTCTTCAACAAATAAGTTGACGTTAAACGCCGGTAAAAGTGCTTTAATTGAATTAAGGGAGAAATTTGCTTTTGCAAAATAGACTATATGCTCGGGTTATGGGTTGGACATGATGACGGGTAGCGACTTTTGGGGTACAACTGGCGATTGGATTTGTTAAGTTGAATTGGTACACCAACCTGTAATCGATACGGATTCGGTAAAACCCAATAATCAAACCTATGTAATTTTAATCACTCCACAAAACTCCCTACTCCCAAAGGCTAACAATGTCCCAAACAGACCAAAAAATGTCCCAAATTGATAGGTGGTGCGTGCTATCTTGTCCCGGAAATTGTCACTTTGGTGGATGGAATCAGGATTATTTCATACGAAATCGACTCACTATTATGGCTGATTCAAGGAGGTGTGGCTGCTGTTAATGCATGAACATAGGTGTACGAGGGCGGCTTTTCTGACGCAGGAATTCATCTCGAAGCGATAACACACCAACAAGGTTGAATCGATTGGTGGAGACAGGGTGCGTTCAGTCGTTTATTCCGGTTTCTTTGCCCTGCCCTTTTAAACCGTTCAGAAAAGAACGATACCTTTCGGACAAAATTCGTCGTTCATTAACCCTACACGCAGGCTTTTCCTTACCCCTGATTTACTTTGTACACGTATGCTTATCGTGAGAAAACTCATTTTTAGTGGCTTTATGCTCCTGATGGTCCACTGTCAGGCGCAAACGAATCGGACAGCAGCAGATAAAGATATCCAAACCGCATCTGTCCAGACCGGATCTATCCAGACCGGTGCCGACCAGATGAACCTGTACCTGCCTGCGTTACAGGGTAAGCGGGTGGGTATGGTCGTTAACCACACCTCGCGGGTGGGACGCTCGCACCTGGTCGATAGCCTGCTAGCCAGGGGTATTACCATCAAAACTATTTTTGCCCCCGAGCACGGCTTCCGGGGGCAGGCTACCGACGGCGAGAAAATCAGTAGCGAACGCGACCCGAAAACGGGTATCATGATTACGTCGCTGTACGGTAAAAACTACAAGCCAACCCGGCAGCAGATGGATTCGCTGGATGTGATTGTCTTCGATATTCAGGATGTGGGCGTTCGTTTCTATACATTTATAAGTACCATGCAGTACGCCATGGAAGCCTGCGCCGAAGCCAACAAACCCATGATTGTGCTGGACCGCCCGAATCCCAATGGTCATTACGTAGATGGACCAGTACTCGACCCGAAGTTCAAATCATTCGTTGGTCTGAACCCCATTCCCGTTGCGTATGGTCTGACCATTGGCGAACTGGCCGGGATGGTTAACGGCGAAGGCTGGCTGGCCGGATCTAAAACCTGTGCGCTCACGGTAGTACCCCTTAAAAATTACACACACAATACACCCTATACGCTGCCTATACCCCCTTCCCCTAATCTGCCCAACCAGCAGGCAGTTTTGCTATATCCATCCCTTTGCTTTTTTGAGGGAACGGTGGTGAGCGTGGGGCGTGGAACGGACAAACAGTTTCAGGTAATTGGTTCGCCCTACACCAAATTCGGCCCGTACACCTTTACTCCCGTCGATAAACCCGGGGCCATCAACCCGCCCCTCGAAGGGCAGCTTTGCTACGGGCTCGACCTGACGAAGGTGGCCATCTCCAAAAACGGACTGATGCTGGATTATTTCTTCGATTTCTTTAACCGGTCTACCAATAAAAGCAAGTTCTTTTTGGCTAATAACGGCATCGACCGGCTGGCGGGCACCGACCAACTCCGGCTTCAACTGCTGGCGGGCGTATCACCCGCCAAAATTCGTAAGAGCTGGCAACCCGCCCTGGATGCATACAAGGTAAAGCGAGAGAAATATTTGCTATATAAGTGAAAGGTGAGATTACATCCGCTTGACAGTAGCCCCGGAATTAATTCCGGGGCTACTGTCAAGCGGATGTAATCTCGCCTTTCGTCGTTTCACTCTTTGGCTTACCTTTGCATTTTAGAGACCTATCATGGCCACCGAACAGATTTTGATTCTGGATTTCGGTTCGCAATACACCCAACTTATCGCCCGTCGGGTGCGCGAACTGAACGTTTACTGCGAAATCCATCCTTACAATAATATCCCAACGATTACGCCCGACGTAAAGGGCATCATCCTCTCTGGCAGTCCGGCTTCGGTTCGGGATGCCGATTCTCCCGAGGTACACCTAGCTGCTTTCCGGCACAAACTGCCCATTCTGGGGGTGTGCTACGGTGCGCAACTGCTGGCGCATACCAGTGGGGGAGAGGTGCAGGCATCGGCCATCCGCGAATATGGCCGGGCCAAACTCGGCACCGTTGAAGCCGGAAATCCACTCATGAAGGGCATCGACCCGCACTCGCAGGTGTGGATGTCGCACGCGGATACAATTACCTCGGTTCCCGACAATTTCCGGATTATTGCCTCCACCGATACCGTGCGGGTAGCCGCCTTTCAGGTGGGAGACGAACCGACCTACGGTATTCAGTTTCACCCGGAGGTTACGCATTCCCTGCAAGGTAAAACCCTGCTCCACAACTTTGTGGTGGATATCTGTGGTTGTGCGCAGGACTGGACCTCAGAGCTGTTCGCGGAATCGACGGTAGCGCAGTTGAAAGAAAAAATTGGCGATGATAAGGTCGTACTAGGCCTGTCGGGGGGCGTCGATTCATCAGTAGCGGCCATGCTGATTCATCAGGCCATTGGCAAGAATCTCTACTGCATCTTTGTGGACAATGGCCTGCTGCGGAAAGACGAATTTTCGGACGTGCTGAAGTCGTACGAAACGCTGGGGCTAAACGTAAAAGGCGTTGATGCCAAGGAGCAGTTTTACACCGCCCTCACTGACCTGACGGACCCCGAAGCGAAACGGAAAGCCATTGGCAAAACCTTTATCGAGGTCTTTGACCACGAAGCGCATCTCATCGAAGGGGTATCGTGGCTGGGGCAGGGGACCATCTACCCCGACGTCATTGAATCGGTATCGGTCAAAGGGCCGTCGGCCACCATCAAGTCCCACCACAACGTGGGTGGCCTGCCCGATTTCATGAAACTGAAAGTGGTAGAGCCGCTGAACACCCTGTTTAAAGACGAAGTGCGGGCCGTGGGCCGGACACTGGGGCTACCCGAAGCTATTCTGGGTCGCCACCCGTTCCCCGGACCGGGGCTGGCCATCCGAATTCTGGGTGATGTTACCCCGGAAAAAGTTGATATTCTCCAGCAGGTCGATGCGTTGTTTATCAACGGATTAAAACGCGAAGGTCTGTACGACAAGGTCTGGCAGGCGGGAACTATGCTGCTTCCGGTACAGTCCGTTGGGGTCATGGGCGACGAGCGAACCTACGAACGCGTTGTAGCCCTGCGGGCCGTGACGAGTGTGGATGGAATGACCGCTGACTGGGCGCACCTGCCCTACGAGTTCCTGGCCGACATTTCCAACGAAATCATTAATCGGGTGAAAGGGGTAAACCGGGTGGTGTACGATATATCCTCCAAGCCACCCGCCACCATCGAGTGGGAGTAACCCTGAACAGGACGGGGTGGGCTATAGAATAGCCAGCTTCGCTACCCAAAATCAGACTAAGCAGGATAGTGATAAAAAAGCCGGATTGCTAGAGGGCAATCCGGCTTTCGACAGAGTTTTACTGAATGTTAATGGGTGAAGAGGCCGCGGAAAGCCAGGCAGTTGTCCTAAAGGATAGCAAGTATAAATTGGTGAAAATGGTAACGGAACCCTGTCAGGAAGTTAATTGAATTCGAAAATAAGAAAATAGTTTAATATATTCATTTGTAAGCCGCTCAAATCAGGTTTTTTACTGATAAAAGGCTGTTTTTTACGAAGGAAGTCAGTCGGGGGTGTGAAGTAGTCTTGAGTGAGGGGAAAGCCCCACCTTGCGGGTGCCCGTGCATCTATAATCCCTGTGCCTGAAGAGATGGTTTTTTTGTTTTGACTTGTTATAAGGGGAATCAATCAGGATACTCCATGAATTACCCGGCTTACTTCGACTATAACGCTACTACCCCCGTCGACCCGCTGGTGCTGGAAGCTATGCTGCCTTATTTCGGGCCGCACTTTGGTAATGCCGCATCCAGCACCCACGTATTCGGGGCCAAAGCCGAAGAGGCCGTTGCGGATGCCCGGCTGCAACTGGCCGACTTGCTGGATGCCAGTCCGAAAGAGGTAGTTTTTACGAGTGGTGCCACCGAATCCATCAACCTAGCCTTGAAAGGCGTTTGGGAAGCCAGTCCGCATCGGGGAGTGAACCGGCAACCCGGCCATATCATCACCGTCAGCACGGAGCACAAAGCCGTTCTGGATACCTGCGAACACCTGTCCCGACTGGGTGCTGAAATCACGTATATCCAGCCCGGTACTGATGGCCTGATTACGGCAACCCAGGTTGAAGCCGCCATGCAGCCGAACACCGTACTGGTATCGGTCATGGCGGCCAATAACGAAACGGGCGTGCTGCAACCCATTCAGGAAATTGGCGAAATCGCGCATAAATACAACGTACTGTTTCATACCGATGCTACCCAGGCTATCGGCAAAATACCCCTTTCGTTTGGCAACAGTGCCATTGATTTACTGAGTCTGTCGGGGCACAAATTTTATGGTCCCAAAGGCGTGGGGGCTTTACTCGTTCGCAGGCAGGTTTCCCTGAGTGCCCAGCAGGATGGGGGACGACACGAGCGGGGACGCCGGTCGGGCACACTCAACGTGCCGGGTATTGTTGGCATGGGTAAAGCCGCCCTGCTGGCGCAACGCCAATTACCTGCCGAAGCCGACCGGATGGCGGCCCTCCGCGACCAACTCGAAGCGGGTATTCTGGCTACTTTTTCCAAAGTGATTATCAACGGGAGTCAGGAGCACCGGTTGCCTAACACCACCAATATCTGCTTTCCAGGCGTGGATGGCGAGTTACTCCTACTATTATTGAACGAACTGGCTGTTTCCAATGGGTCGGCCTGCACCTCCGCTTCTACCGACCCCTCTCACGTGCTGAAAGCAATGGGACTCTCCGACGATCTGGCGTATAGCTCGGTGCGGTTCAGTCTGGGACGCTTTACCACCCAGGTCGAAGTGGAAGCCGCTATTCGGCACGTAACAGCCGTTGTCGGCAAGCTTCAATGAGTCTTCTTTACCGTATCCTCAGGATAAACGTCCATCTTCCCCTATAGAATAAAAAGTTGATTAAATAGGTTTATAGTTAGTTGAATAATAGGTAGATTGGGGCTGGATTGTCGTTTAATGACTATAGTCTACTCCTTCTATGCAACTTTCCGGAACCCATGTGCTGAATGCCCCCGTCGGCAAAGTTTGGACTATGTTAATGGACCCCGTGACCCTGGCCCGGATTGTCCCTGCTGTATCCTCCCTCGAACTAATTGATGATAACCAGTACAAAGCCCTGGCCGAAATAAAGATGGGGCCCGTAAGTGGTTCCTTTTCGGGTAATCTGTCCCTGCTGAACATTCGCGAAAATGAAGGGTACAGTCTTCACGTCAAGCAAACCAGCAAAATAGGCAACGCCGACGCGCTCGTAAATATCGCGCTCAAATCCCTCAATAACGACCAGACCGAACTGACCTTCGAGGGCGACGCCCGGCTGTCGGGCTTGCTGGCCCGCACCGGTCAGCGGGTTATTTCGGGCGTTGCCAGCACCCTCACCAAACAGTTCTTCGCCAACTTCGACGAAGCCCTCATAAATGAAGTATGAATTATAATTAACGTTGTATACGCATTCCTCATCGCTCCGGCGACCCGGTTATAATTCATCATCACTCGTCCTTCATGTCTAAACCAGTGAACTAACTATGCAAGTCCAGATTAACGTAAACGGGAAAGCCCGCAATGCCGAGGTTGAAGACCGAACCCTGCTGGTGTATTTTCTCCGCGATACGCTGCAACTTACCGGCACCCACGTCGGGTGTGATACCTCGTCGTGCGGAGCCTGCACGGTTCACCTCGATGGGGTAGCCGTGAAGTCGTGTACATTATTGGCCGCTCAGGCCGATGGGAGTTCGGTAACCACCATCGAAGGCATGGCTATTCAAAACAGCCCCACAACCACGCAACTTCATCCGTTGCAGGAAGGATTCAAAGAGTGTCACGGGCTACAGTGTGGTTACTGTACACCCGGCATGATTATGACCGCTGCGGACTTGCTCAAGAGAAATCCTAATCCGTCGGAAAAGGAGATCCGTTTCGCGCTGGAGGGTAATATTTGCCGCTGCACGGGCTACCATAACATTGTGAAGTCGATTCAATGGGCGGCTACGCATACGACGAAACCTGAACCCAACCAGCAGGAGGAGCCGGTAGAAGAGGATAATCACCTGTTCACTAACGATTTAACAACCGGCGAGGTCGTAGAAACCCACTAAATAGGCGCAATCATGAGTAATAAATATATAGGACAGTCGATAAAACGCGTTGAAGACAAGCGATTTATAACCGGAAAAGGCCGGTACACCGACGATATTATCTTGCCGGGTATGCTCCATGCCCACTTTGTGCGCAGTCCTTACGCCCATGCCCGCCTTGTGCGTATCGACCTGGACGAAGCCAAAGCCATGCCCGGCGTTATCGCCATTTATACCGGCAACGATGTGGCTGATGTCAACGGGGTGCCATGCGGCTGGCAGGTTAATTTCCGCAGTGGCGAAGCCATGCGCGAACCCAAACACCCCATGCTGATTCCAACGGGCAGCACCGCCAAACACGTAGGGGATGCGGTAGCGGTGGTCATTGCTGAAACTAAAGACATTGCCATCGATGCCGCCGAACTGGTGATGGTGGAATGGGAGGAACTACCTGCTGTAGCCGCACCCGCCGACGCCCTTTCGTCCGATGCGCCCAAAGTACACGAGCAGTTTCCCGACAATAAGGCATTCGACTGGACATTCGGTAACCCTATCGAGGAGGTAGACGCGGCCATGGCAAAAGCCGCGCACATTACCGAACTCGAATTTGTCAACCAGCGGGTGGTACCCAATGCCATGGAGCCCCGTGCCTACATCGGCTCCTACGACGAAACATACGACAAGTACACGCTGTACACCTCCACCCAGAATCCGCACCTGATTCGGTTGCTGATGTGCGCCTTTGTGCTGGGTATTCCCGAACATAAAGTGCGGGTAGTAGGACCGGACGTGGGGGGAGGCTTCGGGTCGAAAATTTTCCATTATACCGAAGAAGCCCTCGTAACCTGGTCGTCGAAGCAACTCGGGCAACCCATAAAATGGACCTCCGACCGGTCGGAAGCGTTTTTGACTGACGCCCACGGCCGCGACCACGCCACCAAAGCCGAGATGGGCTTCGATGCGGAAGGGAATATTGTCGGACTGCGGATAAAAACGGTAGCTAATATGGGCGCGTACCTGTCTACCTTCGCGCCCGCCGTACCGACTTACCTGCACGGCACGCTGCTGCAGGGGCTGTACACGACGCCTAAAATCAACATCGATATGACGTGCGTGTTCACCCACACCGTAGCGGTGGATGCGTACCGGGGTGCCGGTCGGCCCGAAGCGACCTATCTGCTCGAACGTCTGATGGACTTGGCCGCGCTCGAAATGGGCAGAGACCCGGCCGAACTCCGGTTTCAGAATTTCATACCCCCCTTCGACGGCGTAGAGCAACCGGGTTACCAGACGCAGGTGGCTCTGCAATACGATTCGGGTAACTACGAAGCCGTACTAAAGCGTGGTCTGGAAATGCTGGGTTACGACGATTTTCGGACTGAGCAGACCAAAGCGGCCAAAAATAACAAAATTCTGGGTGTTGGCTTCTCCACCTACGTTGAAGCCTGCGGTATTGCCCCGTCGGCGGTGGTGGGATCACTCGGTGCGCGGGCTGGCTTGTTCGAGTCGGCGCAGGTACGGGTGCAGCCCACGGGAAAAGTGAGCGTGTTTACCGGTTCGCACTCGCACGGACAGGGGCACGAAACGACCTTCGTGCAGGTGGTGGCCGATAAACTTGGTATCCCAATGGAGGATGTTGACCTCGTCCACGGCGATTCTGATGCCCTGGCGTTTGGTATGGGTACCTACGGTTCCCGGTCGCTGGCGGTGGGTGGCTCGGCCATCGTGAAAAGTATTGAAAAGATTTTGGAAAAGGGAGCTAAAATCGCGGCTCATAAACTCGAATGCGCCGAAGGGGATATGGAATACGCCGAAGGGAAATGGACGGTGAAAGGCACCGACAAATCCATCAGTTTTGGCGATGTAGCCCTTACCGCTTATGTACCGCACGTTTATCCGCCGGGGCTGGAGCCGGGACTTGACTTCTCCAGTTTCTACGACCCGGCCAACTTTACCTACCCCTTCGGCTGCCACATTGCGGTGGTAGAAGTGGATAAGGAAACGGGTAAAGTAACCCTGAAACGCATGATTGCGGTAGATGACGTGGGTAATGTGATCAATCCCATGATTGTGGATGGCCAGATTCACGGTGGTCTAGCGCAGGGAATCGGACAGGCGTTGTTCGAAGGGACGATTTACGACGAAAACGCACAGCTGACCAACGGCTCGTACATGGACTACTGCATGCCCCGCGCCGACGACCTGCCCATGTTTGAAACCGACCGTCAGGTAACACCCTGCCCGCACAACCCACTGGGTGTGAAAGGAGCCGGGGAGGCCGGTGCCATCGGCTCAACCCCCGCCGTCGTGAACGCCGTCATCGACGCACTCTGGAGTGCCGGTCATAAACCAAAAGATATCCTGATGCCCCTCACCTCCGAACGGGTGTGGCAGGCTATGAAATAAACGAAACCATGATAACCTACCCTTTTGACTACAAACGGGCCAGCAGCATTGCCGAAGCGGTATCCATGCTGGCCGGGGGCGGAAAAGCCCTATCGGGCGGACACAGCCTGATACCCTCTATGAAACTGCGCCTGAACATGCCCGACACGCTGGTGGATGTGGGCCGGATACCTGAACTGAAAGGTATCTCGATGGATGGCGACGAGCTGGTGATTGGTGGCGGCTCGACCCACGGCGAAATTGCTGATTCTCAACTGGTGAAAGAAAAACTGTCACTATTTGCCGACGGTGCAGCCCACATCGGCGACCCGGCCGTACGAAACCGGGGAACCATTGGCGGCTCCCTGGCCCATGCCGACCCCTCTGCCGATTGGCCCGCGCTGGTGCTGGCTGCCAACGCAACTATCGTGGTGACCGGCTCCAACGGGGAGCGGTCCATTCCCGCCACCGATTTCTTTACCGGTCTGTTCAGTACCGCCCTGAACGATGATGAGCTTATCACGCAGATTCGGGTGCCGGTATTGGCAGGCAGTAAGTCAACCTATCAGAAGTTTGCCCAGCCCGCTTCCCGCTACGCCCTCGTTGGCTGTGCGATTGTAAAACAGGCTGATGGGCAGGTAAGTGTTGCCTTTTCAGGGGTAGCGGATACGCCCTTCCGGGATACGGACGTGGAGGGAAATTTGAATAGTGGCAAGAAACCCGGACCCGTTGGCAAGGGACAATCCATCATGTCAGACAATTTTGCCTCGGAGAAATACCGGGTACACCTGGCCAACGTGTATTTGCAGCGGGCCCTGGAGGCCGTTGCCTGATAATGTGCAAACGCCAGGAACGCGGATGACGCGGATTCGAACAGGCTGGTAAATGTCGGGTAATCGTAGAGCGAAAACAAAAAAGGTCTTCGCATTGAACTAGTTCGATGCGAAGACCTTTTTTGTTCTTTATAAGAAAGCCATGAGTTGTTAATTCACATTCATTCGATGAGCAGCAAACTGCCGTCTTACCTGGCTCCATCGCCTGCGTGAAACGGGTAGTACCTCGCCCGTGCTTAGATGAACCAGTCCACCCGTATCCGTACGCTCCAGCCGGTCGACGAAGTACCGGTTGACTACGCAGTTTCGATGGAGTCGGACAAACATCTCCGGTGGTAATTGGGGGGAATAATATTTGAGGGTACGCGGCATCAGCATGCGTTTGCCATCGGCCCAGTTCAGCCAGCTATAATTGGCAACAGCCTGGAGGTAGACTAAGTCAGTAACGGAAAAAAGTTGACGGCCCGTTTCCCGAAGATAAAGCTTAAGAGGAGGCCATTCGGATGATGTGGAACGATTAGAAAAGGGTAAAGCAGAGGTTGACATGAGCGCAGAGTATTTAGAGGACAATACTGATGCAATACTAAGTTTAATGTCTACCCTCACCCTGCTCATTTGTAACAAGAGTTATAAAGTTTGTAACATAAGGTACCCGCACCCGCTGAAAAGAGGGAAATAGCGGGCAAAAGACGGGAAGAAGTTGATTTAAGACAGGAAAAGGGGAGTAGTACCGCGTTTATTGGTTCCTGGATACTTCATCGCGGTGTTGATCGACATATTCAGAGGGGGTAAGGTGGTACTGTTCTTTAAATACTTTTGAAAAATAAGCTGCAGTATCGAAGCCAACCCGGTCTGCTGTTTCCGATACCGACACGCCGGAAATCAATAGTTCAGCCGCTTTTCGAAGCCGTATAACCCGAATGAGTTCAATGGGGGTCAGCCCGGTCATGACTTTTACTTTTCGGTTCAGGTGCATCCGGCTCATGCCCATTGCCATGGCCAGGGGTTCAACACCGAACGTGGTATCGTCCAGCCGTTCTTCCAGCACATTATAAATACGGTTCATAAATTCATCCTGCGGGTCCTTGCTGGTGGTAGGTAGGTTACCGGCTCCCAAGAGTTGAGTTCGGATATGCTGGCGCGTTCGCGACTGGAGTTCCAGCCGGTTACGAACGCGCCCCCGTAATTCGTCGACCTGAAATGGTTTGGCCAAGTAGTCATCCGCACCCGCCATCAATCCCTCTAGCCGACTATCAACCGACGCTTTAGCCGTGAGCAGGATTATCGGTATGTGATTCGTGATGGGGTTACCCTTCAACTGGCGACATAATTCATAGCCGTCCATTTCGGGCATTAGGACATCACTGACAATAATATCAGGACCATCGGCCAGGGCGGCTGATACGCCCAAACGACCATTGCTGACCCGCTTTATACGGCCTTCCGTTTTCAGGGTAGACAGGATATAGTCGGCCAGTTCATCATTATCCTCTACCAATAGAATCCGGTACACTTTTTCATCGGTCGTGTCGGTATAGTCGGTAGCGGGGTCGGTTGTTATGCCCGCCGGTGACGGTTCATTCGGTTTCATTTCTGCTACCAAATTGGCCCGGGCCTGTCGGCAGGGCAACTCAACCGTGAAGGTCGTTCCGTGGCTGGGCTGACTGTCTACCAGCACGGTACCTTGCATTACCTCGACCAATTCTTTCACCAGCGCCAGGCCAATACCTGAGCCACCAATAGCCCCTTCTGCCTGTGGATCAATTTGGTAAAACCGGTCGAAAACGCGCAGCAGTTTCTGATCCGGAATGACTACGCCGGTATTCTGAACAATGAGCTGTATCAGATCGCTATTCATGGAATTGGCCAGTGCCGAACCAATCGGAGTAGCTTTAGCAAAAACGCTTATCGAACCGTCTTCATCCGTAAATTTCAAGGCATTCGATAGCAGGTTACTCACTATCTTTTCAATTTTATCCGGATCGTACCAGTAATAAGGCTGTTCAAAGGTACTCATCAACTGCAACCGAATCCGCTTCCGTTTTGCCTCTTCCATGAAGGAACCAACCGTGCGCTGGATAAACTCCGGTAAGTCGGCGGGGGTAGGTGTTATGGTCAGGTTACCGGCATCGAGTTTGGCCAAGTCGAGCAACTCGTTGATAAGTCGCAGTAAACGGCTGGCATTACGGTAAATCAGCGAAAGACGGTTGTAATAGGGCGAGTTTGCCGAGTCCTGGATTAGCTGTTCTAACGGTGTTAGAATCAGGGTTAGGGGCGTTCGTAATTCATGGGTGATATTGGCAAAAAAGCGGCTTTTAACCTCATCCAGGTGTTTTAACTGCGTTGATTCCTGTTCCCGTAGTTTCAACTGCCCCTTCTGTTGAATACGACGGATACGAACCCTCAAATACAGCACAATACCGCCCGCCAGAAGCAATACGTAGCCTAGGTAGGCCCACCAGGTTGCCCAGATAGGCGGTCTAATCGTAATACCCAGTGAATGACTGGAAGGACTCCAGACCCCCGATGTGTTGGAGGCATTGACAATGAATGTATACTTGTTTGGGGGCAAGTTGGTATACGTAGCCGTCGACACGTTTCTACTATATATCCAGTCTTTATCCAAACCAATGAGTTTGTACCGATACTGATTTTTATAGGGTTGGTTGTATTCAAGGGCTGCGAAGTCGATAGATAAAAAGTTCTGCCCGTTGGACAGGACTATTTCATCCGTTTCGTTAACGACCTTCTGCAGGGGTGAATCCGGCATGGTAGCCGTGATTAGTTGATTATTAATGCGGAGACCCGTTAAAGCAACTACCACTTTTGCCGGATCCTCCCGAATTCGGGCCGGATTAAACACCGTGTAACCCCCTATGCCACCAAAAATCAGGCGGCCGTCGGGGAGCGCAACATCATGAAACTGCTTGAATTCTTCACTCGGTAAGCCATCATCGCTCATGTAGCTTCGCACTTCGTACGTGCGGGTGTCGAATCGGCCCAGACCCCGGTTGGTACTCAACCACAGATGACCGCTCTTATCGGTTTGGATGGCATAGATGACATTGTTGGATAAGCCCTGCCCGATGGTGAACCGCTTAATCTGTCCAGTCATCTTGTCCAGCCGACAAAGGCCCTCGCCAAATGTGCCAATCCAGAGGAACTTATACTGGGTTGGATCCTGAACGAGGCATAGCAATGAGTTACCCGGTAGAGAATGGGGATCAGCCGGTACACTGTTCCAGTGAATCAGTCTCTTTTGGGACAGGTCGGCTCGCAACAAGCCCTGGTTTTCGGTTGACAGATAAACGCGCCCGCCATCAACCACCATCGCCGTAATAATATAAGGGTGGTTGGGTGGTATGGGGAGCGGAAAGGCCGTAAAACTTTTTTTATCGGGATTATAGCGGACAACCGCCTGATTATCGGGGCCCAGTAAGCCCCAGAGTTCACCCTGTGCTCCGGTCGCCATTGCTGTAAACCGTAAATTGCCATTTTTGAGCCAGCGCGTTTCAATACCGGCAGGCGCTACCGGGGTGAAGGTTTGTCGGGATGCGTCGTACTGATAAGGAACGGTTTGCCGACTACTTATCCAGAGCACACCGCGTCCGTCGAACTGGTAACGGATATTGGCAGGCGGTTGCTGTCGGATAGCCTCCGGAATGGCTTCTTTAGGAATGGCCAGTTGCTGGGTTAGCCAGTCGGTCTGGAAATTGCTGCTGTGTGGCCAGGTCTGAAACGGGCGTTTGTTTAAATCGTACTTAACTACTCCGTCGCCGTTGAGGCCCAGCCAAAGGACATTGGTCCGGTCAACCAGCAGGGATATGGTCGAGAATCGGGCGAGTTTAGGTGATTGGAAGGACGGGCTCCCGAAGAGCGAAACCAGCCCCTTTTTGTCGGTATAGCGATTTTGATTGACGTAATCAATCCCGTGCGAATCGGTAGCAAACAGGGGTAGGCCCGGTTCGTTCGGCAACTCTACTACCTGCCGAACACGGCCACCTGCGGGATCGAACAGCGCAAAATAGCCGGGAAATCCCAGCATGAGTTCGCCGTTCTTTCGTTCGTGTACCTGGTAAACCTCATTCTGAGGTAACCCCTGCGCCTGCTGAAAGGGCGTCAGTTGCTTAGTGGCCGGGTCATACCGGAAAAGTCCATTCTGCGTGGCTAGCCATACCCGTTTCCGACGGTCGACCAACAAACTATGTAGTACGTGTTGAACCGTGTCGCGCTGAAAGACCCGGCGTTGGTGCGAAATCGAACCGTTTGCATTCAGTCGAAAAAAGCCATTCGTCTGGGTAGCTACCCAAACATTTCCCGCTTCATCGGGCTGGATGCCAACGAGTTTATCCCGCCCCAATGCCTGCTGGAAGGCACTGGTGTTAGAAAGCTGATTCGACCGTTCCGTTACCGGGTCGAAATAGTCAATATGGTTGTTCTCCGTCCGAATCCATAACTTACCGGTATTATCTTCCTTTATTTCATAAATGCTGCCAAAAGAAAGAGAGTACGTCTGCTGAGGATTATGGGTATAGATACGGAAGTGGATACCATCATACCGGCAAAGGCCATCGCGCGTGGCGAGCCAGATGAATCCCTGCTTGTCCTGGATGATCGAACTGATGAACCCCTGTGGTAAACCGTTTCGTACGGTAAGATACTCCGGCTCTGGTGTGCTGGCACAAATCTGGTTGGGTAGGGGGAGTAAGGCGGTAATGAGCAAACAAACCAGCCAGTTTCGGGACATCAATCGGTCGCGTATCTGGTTAACTAATCGGACTCCAGCGCATACATCCCGAAGCAAACGTATACATACCGGCGTCTCTGACCATTTTTCTAAACGTTCATCGACAAAAAAGTATGTATATTTCTCCGTTATGAGCTTCACAATTTAACTACCTGTTATGCAAATTACGCTTAAAACCCGGGTCAATCAGCCCATAGCAACCGTATGGGCTGGATTTGACCGAACGCTGTTTGAACGTCTTTCCCCCGCCTTCCCTCCCGTAAACGTAATTCGGTTCGACGGGTGTATGCCCGGTGATATCGTTCATTTACAGCTAAACTTCATCTTTTTTCGTCAGAACTGGATTAGTACGATCATTGACCAGCAAACCAGCCCGGAGGAGATTTACTTTATTGACCAGGGTAATCAGCTTCCTTTTTTTCTGGGCTACTGGCATCATAAACACCGGCTACTGCGCGCTACGGACGAAAAAACTGGTAATGAGCAAACCATTATCGTTGATGATATCACCTTTCGCGGCCCTTTCCGTTTCGCTGATTATCTCCTTTATCCGGTATTATGGCTACAATTTGCGTGCCGAAAACCGGTGTACAAACGGGTATTTGGTCCTGCATGAATTAAAACATTTACATAAGTAACCCTACTGATTAAGTCGCATAATAAGGTAGGGAGATTTAGTAAGCAACAAAATGGTGTATTCGGCATGCTGCCAAAAGGTATTGAAGGAATGAGCGAGCTATTTCTGAAGCCAAAACAGTTTCAGGAAACGGCCGGATTCTTTTACATTTGTTTAAACAGGCTATCTATTTTTACTGAATGAAACTTCCTAATCTGACAACACGCATTTTTCTGGGCATGGTACTGGGTATCGCCATTGGTTATTTTTTCCCGGATGATGGGTCGGGCTTTTCGGGTACCGACCTGAATATCCTGTCCAAGATTTTTCTTCGGCTCATAAAAATGATTATCGGGCCACTGGTCTTTGCCACGCTGGTTGTGGGCATTGCCAAACTGGGTGATTTCGGTACGGTGGGGCGCATTGGGCTGAAAACACTGGCTTACTTCTATTTTGCCACCATTCTGTCCCTAATTGTTGGATTGCTAGTAGTTAATATTATGAAACCCGGCGAAGTAATGAGTCTGCCCCTACCGGCCAAAGGTACGGATACAGGGGTTGAGGTTCAAAAACTGACCTTCGATAACTTTATCGAACACATCGTTCCAACCAGTTTTATCGACGCGCTCGCCACCAACGAAATCCTTCAGATTGTGGTGTTCAGCATCTTCTTTGGCATTGCCGTCGGGGCGGTTGGGGCGCAGGGCAAGATTATGATTAAGGCCCTGGATGCCCTCTCGCACATCATGTTCAAGGTAACGGGCTATGTGATGGCCTTCGCTCCCTTTGGCGTACTGGGTGCTATTGCGGCTGTAGTAGCCCGCGAGGGGCTGGGTATTCTTGGTGGGTATGTGTACCTGATTCTTTGTTTTTTTGGCGGCTTGCTGTTTTTTGTGTTCGTCGTACTGGCGGTCATTTGCATGGTGGCCCGTATTCCGTACCTGGCCCTGCTGCGCGAAATCAAGGCCCCTATTATCCTGTCGTTCAGTACGGCCAGTTCAGAGGCTTCGTTTCCGCAAACCATCGAAGCCCTGCGCCGGTTTGGCTGCTCCGAACGGATTATATCGTTCGTTTTGCCCCTGGGGTATTCCTTCAATCTGGATGGCTCCATGCTATACATGACTTTTGCCACGGCTTTTATCGCGCAGGCGTATCATGTGCCACTTAGCATCGAGCAGCAGATAACGATGATGCTCACGCTAATGATTACCTCCAAAGGAATTGCCGGGGTGCCCAGAGCTTCCCTGGTGGTTATTGCCGGTACAATGTCGCTGTTCAATTTACCCATCGAGGGGCTGGCCTTGCTGCTGGGAATTGACCAGGTACTGGACATGGGCCGCTCGGCAACCAGTGTGGCTGGTAATGCCGTAGCAACCTGCATCGTTTCCAAGTGGGAGGGGGAATTCAGGACGCAACCCGTTGTAACGGATGAAGTTGCCGTTTAATAAAATATAGCTTTGGTATGTACGGTTGATTTTGTAGGTTAGGCAGTCAATTGACAATCAATTGATTGTTCTACTTATAAATCCCGTATTCCTGTGCAACCATCTTCGTATACCTCCGTTAGTACCCTTGTAAAAGCCAGTCCATTGCAGCGGTTCGTGGCCGTCTTCATCGACGGAATCGTCGGTTATCTGCCTGCGTGGCTTTTGCTCGTTGTTTCCTACAAACTAGTCGTGATTGGCTATATTATTGCCATTGCCTACTCATTAACGAAGGATGCCCTGCCCGAAACGGCTGGTTTTCTGGGCGGGCAGAGTATTGGTAAAAAACTGATGGGTATTAAAGCGGTCAAAGAAGATACCGGGGCAAGTTTGGTCGGTGATTACGGCACTGCCATCACCCGGCAGGTAACGCTGTTGATTCCATTTTTTAATGTTATCGATGCGCTGATGGTATTTAGCGATGAC
Organism: Cytophagales bacterium; assembly: GCA_038236215.1. Classification (GTDB taxonomy): domain Bacteria; phylum Bacteroidota; class Bacteroidia; order Cytophagales; family Spirosomataceae; genus Spirosoma. The sequence continues at coordinate 34,165 of JBBSTD010000040.1, forward strand.
CGGAAACGATTTGGTGACAAATGGGCGAAGACGGTTGTTGTCAAAGCTTAAAAAGTATAACAAGTACCAGCCTGTAGCTACTGAAAGCCCCACCCGCTCCGGTTGGGGCTTTTTTTATGACCGTTTGTACCACCGGTTGACTGTTCATCCGTAAATTAGTTGCCAATACACGGTCGCAGTGTGTAGCTTGAGCCATTGGTAATCGTTTCCCGGTCTTTCCCTGCTCTAAATGAATAACAATATCCTTGAAACCCATCACATCGTCAAGCAATATGCCGCCCACAGGGCATTGGACGATGTAAGTTTAGTTGTGCCTAAAGGCAGTATTTTTGGGCTGCTTGGCCCTAACGGAGCCGGTAAAACATCGCTTATCCGCATCATCAACCAGATAACCGCTCCCGATTCGGGCGAGGTGATTCTGGACGGTGAGCGACTCAAACCCGAGCACATCAAACGTATTGGCTACCTGCCCGAAGAGCGGGGTCTGTACAAGAAAATGAAGGTGGGCGAACAACTGCTTTATCTGGCCCAGTTAAAAGGACTCACCGAGAAGCAGGCAATGGATAAACTGAAAATATGGTTTGTCAAGTTCGACATCAAAACCTGGTGGGACAAGCAGGTGCAGGACCTCTCCAAAGGGATGCAGCAGAAAATCCAATTCGTGGCTACGGTCATGCACGAACCCGACCTGATTATTCTGGATGAGCCTTTCTCCGGGTTCGACCCCATTAATGCCAACCTGATAAAAGACGAAATTCTGGAACTGCGCGATAAGGGTAAGACCATTATTTTCTCCACCCACCGCATGGAGTCGGTAGAGGAGTTGTGTGATTACATCGCACTCATCAACCGTTCCCAAAAAGTACTCGACGGGGCCAAGCGCGACATTAAGGAGCAATTCAAAACGCACACCTACCACGTTGAATACCAGGGTACGCTGAACGATCTGCCAACGGCTTTTACCGTAATTAATACCCGTGAAACCGAGGATGGCTTTATCCGGACCGACATTAAAATTCCGCCCGATGCCGCCGTCAATGACCTGGTCCGGCACCTGCTCGACCGGGTTGCCATCCGCTCTTTCGGCGAAAATATCCCCAGCATCAACGATATCTTTATCCAGACAGTAGGAGACAACAATGATTGATTATAGACTGAGCGGAAGTCATCCTATGACGAAATCTTTCGCTTCGCTTCGGCGGCCCGATTTTACTCATTCAATCCGCTTCGGCGGCATAATATCGCTCGTTCACTTTTACAACTATGAACATAATTTTCCTGATTATCAAGCGCGAATACCTGGTTCGGGTGCGCAAAAAATCGTTCATAATCATGACGATTCTGGGGCCATTGCTCATTTTTGGCTTCTATGCCATCATCGGGTGGGCAGCCGTCAGCTCTATCAACCAGAAGAAAATTGCCATCATCGACGAGAGTGGCCGCTTTGACGGAAAGTTTAAAAACGACGATGAAACGGCGTACTCCTTTCTGAAAGTACCACTGGCAACGGCCAAAAAGACGTTTGTAAAGGACGATTATAACGCCCTGGTTTTTATTCCAAAAGACGTAATCGAACAGCCGAAGACTGTCCAGATTTTTGCCGAAAAGAGCGTTAGTCTATCCTTGCAAAGTAACATCGAACGGGATATTGCCAAAGAGATTGAAAGCATCAAGCTGGGCGAAGCGGGCATCACCCAGAAGATAATTCAGGATGCTAAAGTCAACGTCGATGCCCAGACGATTAGTCTGAGCGATGCCGGGGAGAAAAGCAGTAACGGCATCGTTACCACTATTATCAGCGGTTTTTGTGCCATTCTGATTTACATTTCCGTCCTCATTTACGGAACGCAGGTGATGCGGGGTGTAATGGAAGAGAAAACGAGCCGGATTGTGGAGGTTATTATCTCGTCGGTGAAACCCTTTCAGTTGATGATGGGCAAAATTATTGGTGTGGCCCTGGTAGGATTGACCCAGTTCATGCTCTGGATTGTGCTCACGGCCGGGCTGTTTACCATCGGCACCAAACTGATTGGACAACCCAAAGAAAAAGCGACTTCGGCCATGGATAGCCGGATGGGGGGAATGCCCGGCCAGGCAGATGTGCAACAGAAAATGGCCAATGGGAACAACCCCGTTGCCGATGTGATGAAAGCCATCGACACGCTGAATATTCCCCTGATTATTGGCTGTTTCCTGTTCTATTTTTTGGGTGGTTACCTGCTCTATAGTGCCCTGTTTGGGGCGGTTGGAGCCGCGGTGGATAGCGAGACGGAAACGCAGCAGTTTATGTTCCCGATTATGATGCCCATCATCGCGGCCATTGCCTTTGCCCAGATTGCCGTGCGCGACCCTGATGGCTCACTGGCGGTGTGGACATCCATGATTCCGTTTACGTCCCCTGTGGTCATGATGGTTCGTGTTCCGTTTGGGGTGCCCGGCTGGCAATTAGCCGTATCGATGGGATTATTAATCGTAGGCTTTATCGGTACCACCTGGCTGGCCGCTCGGATCTACCGCGTAGGTATCCTGATGTACGGTAAGAAAACCTCCTTCCGCGAACTCTCGAAGTGGGTGTTTTATAAAGGGTAAAAGGAGATATAGGGTATACAGTTTTTGGTTTCTGGTTTACGGTGGGCTGACGCGCGACAAAAACTTGCGTCAGCCCACCGTAAACCGTATACCTTAAAATCCTATATCTATCACTAATGGCTGCACGATCCATTGCCCGTCGGTGATGCTGTAAATGGTGCGGAAGCCAGCTTCGAAGGGGGTACGGAATCGCAACGCGTTGACGATGAACGACACATCCAGCCCCGTTGTCTGAAAATCGTGACGCAGGGTTTCATAGCCGCGTAAACGTCCGTACACATCCCGTACATCCACCGAACTCTGTCCCATCGACTGGTCATAAAAAACGTTGGCTTTGATTCGTTGTACGTACAGCCACCGCCCCAGCGACCAGTGCATATCGGCAACGGGGAAGCGGTATTCGGCACTGCCCGCCTTAATCTGGTCGTCGGTCAGGTACAGTTTGCCCCGTGGGAAAAAGAGTAGTGGACCAAAGGTGTAGGTACCCTTGGCCTGTTGTTGATAGCCGCCCCGCAGCCGCAGGGAATGATGTTTCATCAGGCCGGGGAAAAACAGATTGCCCTGAATACCAATCTGCTCGGCGGTCAATTTTCCGCCAAAGGGTGTCGTCCGATAATTAACGGAGATGGCCTGTCCCCAGCGCGGAGCAACGTCGCGCTTGCTCTGCCGAAGCAGGTGGGAATAACTGAATCCATATGTCAGGGCATTGAGTGACCCCGCCGAACCAACTTCAGTAGCGTACCGGAAGGGGAGATCGTAGCCCGTTACCTGTAGATAGCTGTAATACGCCGACAGGTTCATGGTCTGGCTGTATTTGGAATTGGTTAGTTGCAGCGGTAACCGGAAGCCAGCCGTCAACTGATTATACTGCCAGCTATCCGACCGCAGACTATCCAGAGGGAGAATCCGGTCGACGTATAGGGAAGTACGGCGGGTGCCGCGCTGGAAACTTACGTCGATAACGGGATAAAGCCCTTGGTAACTGAGCAGGGCGTAGGCGTTCCCGGCCCGCTCGGCCTGGTTATAGGTGTAACCCACGCCAATCTGGGTCGTACTCAGTAAATCCTGTGAACTCAGCCCTACCGACAGAGCCTGCCCCGTACTGGCAACCGTTGGCCCCCAGCTATATACGTTGATGGCGTTGGCCAGCCGCCGGAACCGACTTGCTTTGTACAGGGTATCCGTGGTGGCCGAGTCAGCCAGGATAAGGCGACCTTGGGCAGCACCCGGTTCCAGTTTGGTCAGAGGACCGAAGTACCGCATGAGCTGTTGTTCACGGGCTGGTTCGGGAAGGAGTTTCCAGGTAGCGGGAGTGAGGGGCGTAGCGGCAATACGGTATCCGGTAGCCGAGAAGTCGTCAAAGGCCAGCCGGTTTCCCGATGGAGACACGGCTGCATGGTACCCCGCCAGTGGCCGCGACGTGACCTGAAACACCTGCTTTGACCGTATATCGACCGCATATACATTATCGATTCCCGACCGGGGCGAATTGTACAAAACGTAGTTGCCCCAGGGCTGGGGATGACTGATGTTCTCATTGGCCAGCGGGAGTAGGGCCGTATGGGTGTCTGTCCGGGTATCGATTTGCGCAATGGTTTTTTGGTTGTCTTTCAGCGTAACCACCACAATCGTCTGGTTATCGTCCGCCCAGCGGGGTTGCTGATAGAACACGTTGTTGGGGTTAGCAATGGTTTTTAGCACACTTCCTGTTTGGGCATCGAGCACTTTCAGGATGGTTTTAGACCGGTTAGTATTGTCCACAACCACTAGTTTCGTGTTGTTGGGGGAGAGCGTGGCCACCGTGTATCGGGTGCGGTAGGTGAGCCGGGTGAGTTTCCCGGTTTTCAGATCGAGAATCCGGATATTGGAATAATCCCGCTGCCCCCAACGGGGGTCGTAGCCAAACTCGATCCAGCATACCTTATTTGCGGTAGCCGATAGCAAGTCCGGATCATTGGGGAAACCCTGTACGTGCAGGGTTTTCTCCTGCCCGTTTTCGGATAGGATAACTAAGCGGGGAGTATCGCCCAGGCCGCTCTTCACGCACAGAATAGTCGAATCGGTCAGGAATTGCGGATGCCGATAGTTGGTGAAAACGGGATGGGAGGTCGATTGCTTTTCTATTTTTCCTTTCGCCGGGTAAAGCGTTGCCGGGGTCAAGGTTAATTCTGCCTGTTGTTTTTGCCAGATTTCGGTTAGGTCTTCCATCGTTTTTCGGTACAAATCGTCCGTTCGCAACTGGGTTTCGTCCTTGATGCTGGCCGAAAACGCAAACGGCCACGGAAACCGGCGATAGTTGCGGGTAAGCACCCGACTCCACACATCGGGGCCGTAATTGCGCTTGAGGTAAGTGGTCAGAAAATAACCCAGTACGTAGTGATTAGGCACGTTGTCCCGGTAGGAGCCGGCAACTGCTTTAGGATAAATAAACGGTTTTCCTGCCAGCAGATTCGCCCGCATCCCCAAATCGAAATTAGGAATGCGCCCGCGTCCGCTGCTGCTTAGGAGCGTTTCGTTACTAACGGCGTCGCCCTCGGCAAACCAGTCGGGTACCGTCTGCAGGGGGAACTGCAAGCCAATATTACCCAGCAGTGAATACAGAACGCGACCATAGCCCTGCAAAGCCTTATCGTTCTGAACGACGTGCCGATACTCATGAACAGCCAGCAAATCAAGCCAGTTGTAGGTGCCCAGCAAGCCAGGGGTCTGCGTAGTTACCACTGAAAACTCCGACCGGCGCGGGAACAGGGTAACAAACCCATTGCTGTTTGTCGTCTGATTCTGGAGCAGGACCGAAATCCGCCGGGGCTGCTTTCCCAGGGATGCACTGGCCGGTTCGTAGATACTTTCGAGCCGGTTGGCCGTTCGCTGCGCTATCGAATCAAGTCCTATGGGATACAGTACCCGGAAGTGCGGAGTCGATAGCCGGTACCAGTGCAGACTGGTTGGGTTTTGATCGAGAATGGGCAGGGTTTGGGCGGTGGCGATAAAGGCTGTCAATAGCCATTGAGCTGTCAGGAATAGTCTTCGTACCATACGGTTTCAATGTACGACGAAAAACATCGTTCGTATGTACACCACCGCACAAATTTCGGGGTGTCTGGATAAATCGCACTTCGGGAAAACCAGCGTTACTCTCGACTGCTTTACGCCTTTTACTGTCGGCAGATATATAACCGGGATGGGTTTGGAGGTCCGATGCCTGATACGTATTGCGCTTGAACCATTAGCGTTCAGTGCGTCTTTCTGTAATGATTTATCAACCAAACGGCTCTATTTGTGTTTACTATCCGAATCCTGGTTGCAGGATCGGCTAACTAATCCAACAGTATGAATCGATTATTTGCCCTGTTATTGCTGATAGTCGAATCAGCCACCGCGCAAACAAAACCCGAAGCGTCTGTTCCGCCGGCCATCGTTTCGGTCATTGAAGGCCTGACCAGCAAACGGTTCGTAGCTGATACCGCTTTTGCTGCTTTGTCGAAGGAGGACCAGACTTTACTGGCCAAAGAACCTATTGCCAACTGGGGATTACTCCAGGAGCAGAATAAAGAAATGGCCTATTCCAACCTGATTGTGGGCACCCGTTCCTACCAGCTGGTCATCACTCGTCCACCAAAATCGGACTATCCAACGGCTACCTTGCTGCGTTACACAACCCCCCAATCAAAGCCCGAACCCATTGCCCATGGCTCACTACAGCCTAAGGAAGAGGAAAAGGCGAAGTAGGGAGTGCGTGTTGTATATCCCTCTGGGAAAGCGCTGCTATCTGGTCGCTATCTTCCTGATTATAAGGTCTTTTAGTTTTACCGGACGATGTTTTATTCTTCGGTTCAACATTATCAGCCTTAGCAGGTGAGGCAAAATTATCCACTAAAAAATGGTAAGTGTAGTATGCCGCCGAAATCGTGGTAACTAACCGGCATGGCCTATTGTATAACCGACGCCCCTATTTTGACTCTTCTCCATCGCTTTGATAGTTATCTCCTGAATAGGTCCCAACGTACCATGATCGAATTTATAATCCAATGTGCAGGGGCATTCAATTAGCGTTGCCCCTCACGAAGGCCAGCGCCTGTCTGTGCCAGGTTACGGTCAAAATCTGGCCAATGTTATCATGTAGTTCCTGCCCAAGCGTTTGTATCGTCTGGCTTTGTATTTCAATTTGCGACTCTAGTGGTGCCAGCTTGTCTTTTTTTTGGCAGATTTTCCAATTGGCTACGCTGGAAAAGCAGTGTGGAGCCAACAATAAAAGCGGCCAGGATTAAAAAGACAACCGCGGTAACGATGGGTAAAAATTGTAAACCAGGAGATATGAAACCGGTACCCTTTCGCAGAAATAATGAACGCGATACCTGTTAATGAAGAATTTAACATGCTGAGCGCACCTTTATTCATTCGCACACATGCCTGTTAAAAATCTGGTATCAGATTGGGCTGCTTGTTGATCCTTACGTTAATACCGGGGTTATTCCCGAATGTGGCTTTGTGTGGTCAGGCGGTGAAACAAACTGCCTGCCTGCTTGCGTACCCCGTCCAGAGGGCTACGAACTGCCGTTAAAAATCCTTAAATCAGCCAGAAATCGCCAATTTTGTTTCTGGTACAAACGTTGCCCTTTCGTACTGTACTTGGAAAAGCTATATGCCAACCGCTACAAATCTGGTTATCGACTGGGGAAATACGAGTATGAAAACCGGCTGGTTTGTGAACGATGTACTGGTAGAAACGGGCCGGTACGCCAACTCGGAAGCACTGCTAGACGGTATCACCAGTCGCCCGGTAACCCAGGCTCTTATTTCCTCAACGAGTCGGCCGACCGAAGAAATTAAGGAGCAGCTAGCAGGGATAAACGCCGGTCTTATCGTGTTCAACAGCCAAACGCTCGTACCGCTGCGTAAAGCATACGATACGCCTACTACCCTCGGTGCCGACCGCGTAGCTGCGGCTGTGGGGGCTATAACGCTGTTTCCGGGGCAGGATTGCCTGATTCTTGACCTCGGCACCTGCCTCACGGCCGATCTGGTTGACCGGGATTCGGTGTTTCAGGGCGGATTGATTTCTCCGGGGTTACGCATGCGCTTCAGAGCCATGCACGAACAGACGGCCCGGTTGCCACTGGTGGAAACACCCGCCGATTGGTCCGACCTGGATTGGTCCAGCCTGGATTGGCCTGACTTGACCGCTAAAAATACGCAGGCTGCCCTGCGAAGTGGCGTGATGAATGGCTTGGCTTTTGAACTGACTGGTATCGTGGAAAGCTACCGGCGGGAACGGCCCGGTTTGGTGGTGTTACTCTGTGGGGGTGATGCCCCCGCCTTTGAAAGTCGTCTTAAACCCCCGATATTTGTAGTCCCCGAATTAGTGCTCATGGGATTGAATCGAATTTTACGCTATAATGTTGAAAATATACAAGCGAATACGCCGGACGTTAACGCATAGTTTACTGGCTGTAGCCGCTACATCCCCGATGGTACTCGCCCAGGGATTAGGCAATTCACCCTATTCGGCACTGGGCGTCGGTGAGTTATACAGCCCGGCCCACGTAACGAATATGGGCATGGGAGAGGTGGGCATCAGTAACGCCAGCCCGTTCTACCTGAATTTGCAAAATCCGGCTCTGCTCGCCCGCCGGACCCGTTTTACGGTGTTTGAGGTGGGCTTGCTTGGGCAATCGAAAGGGCTCAGCCAGAACATTGGTAATCAGTTGCAGAATCAGCGTAACGTGTCCGGCAACCTGGGGTATCTGGCACTGGCTTTTCCGGCCAATTCGCGCTGGAATATATCAATCAGCCTGCGTCCTTACACCTTTGTCAATTACAACACCCAGGAAATCTCTACCGTACCGGGAACGGTATACCCCACCCGATATGAATACACGGGTCGCGGAGGGGTAAACAAAGCATCGATAGCCAATGGAGTTCGCATTACGAAAAATATTTATGCGGGTGTGGAAGCCTCATTCCTATTTGGCAATATTACCCACACCTCCAGTTCCAGAGTATTTACGGGCAGCAGCGAGGACGTACTTATCAATCGGCTTAATCGAACGAACTACAGCGATATTGTCTTCAAACTCGGTGCAGCCTGGCGGCCTAAGCTGTCGGAGAAACTGACGCTGAATGTAGGTGCTACGTTCGACCCGCAGATGCGCGTTAGTGCGCAGCAAACGGATATTTACCAGCAAACCAACACGGCTCAGCAGGTAGTGGCGGCTCCCGACACCCTACGGCTCAACTCCTCAGGGTCTGCTACCCTACCCCAGCAGATGCATTTTGGCATAAGTCTGGAAAAAGGAAATTCACTACTGGTTGGTGTTGATGTAGGGCTACAGCAGTGGAGCCAGTATCGCACGCCCGATGGTAAATCAGGTAACCAGATCGATGCCATGAACATAGCGGCTGGTGCCGAATTTACCCCCAAGCCCACGTCGAACCGGTACCGCGACCTGATTACATACCGGGCTGGTTTCCAGTACAATCAGATGCCTTACCTGGTGTCAGGTTTGAAAATAAACGACATAAATGGCAGTCTGGGATTTTCCCTGCCGCTGGGTTCTTACCTGGTTAATCACATCAGTGTTTCGGTAGTGGCTGGTCAGCGGGGCGTACTGACGGGAAACCAGATTCGGGAACGTTACGTACGAGTAGGCATCGGCTTCTCGCTGAACGACTTGTGGTTCCGGAAACAGGTGGTTGATTAACGTTTACATGAAGACCGGGTCGCCGGAGCGATGAAAAATGAAGAATGAAAAATACACCGGGAAGAATGGTACGAAATGGCTATTAAAAACGGCCCTGTATTCTTCACTATTTATATTTCACTCTACACTCTTTTTATCCTGCGGTGAGCCGAAACAGAACAAAAAGGTGGTTCCGTATAGCGGACCCATTGAAGAAATTAACGATGTAAAACTACTGTACAGCGAAGGGGCGGTGGTAAAAGTAAAACTGACCACGGCAAAGCAGCTACGGTATGAAAACGAAAACCGGCGCTACCCCAAACCGGTTCATATTTTGTTTTACAACCCGGCTGGGCAGGAAATAACGACCATCGACTCCGATTCTGGTCGGTACGATAAAGCGAAGGACGTGTACGTTGTGATGGGCCACGTGGTAGTCGTCAACAAGCAAAAGCAGGAAAAGCTACTCACGCCCGAGTTGACCTGGAATCCCGTTACTAAAAAAGTATACACCGAAAAGGATGTATCCATCCTGAGCCAGCAAACGGGCGAAAAGCTCTACGGAACAGGGCTGGATGCCGATCAGGATTTCTCTAAATACGCCATCCGCAAGGTAAACGGCGTATTCAACGTGCAGGGTGGTATTTGACGGCCAATTGTCTAAAAGTCAGTTCGTTAATGGCCCATTCAACTTGATTCGACATTGCTCCAGCACAGGGGCAACCGATTTTACATCCGTCACCTTCTTTTCGTTTCCCCACTGATTGTAGATGTACGTAACGACCTCGGCTATTTCGAGGTCGCTGAGTTGCGGGTGGGCGGGCATTGGGCGGTTGTATTGTTTGCCATTGACCATAATTTTACCCTGCTGACCGTACCGAATCAAGCAAATTACCTTGTTTTTGTTGACCAAATAGTCCGAGTTGGCGATGGGCGGGTAGAGTGCCGCCAGTCCCTCGCCTTTGGTCTGATGGCAGTTGGCACAGTTACTTTTGTATACCAAAATGCCTTCTGTAATGTACCGTTCTCGTTTTATTTCTTCCTCACTCTGGCAGGAAACGAAACAAACGCAAGCCAGGAAACCGGCTACCAGGCTGGGAAATTTATTCATGATTTTGGTGCGACGGGCTCGGCTAGCAGCTTATCCATATCGGTCATTAATTTGTCGACACCCTCTTCGGTGGTACCATCGTAGATGCCCCGAATATGTTTGTCTTTATCGACCAGAATAAAGGCGCCACTATGAATAACGCCCCCCGGCGCGGTTGAATCGGCCTGCGCGGTTACCATATAACTTTTCTGGCCGAGATCGTATATCTTATCCCGGTCGCCCGTTACAAATAGCCATTGCCGATCCGTTACACCCAGGTTTTGGGCAAATTCATGCAGCACCGCTACTGAGTCGTGGGCCGGGTCGATGGTGTGCGAGAGCAACATCACATTGGGGTTTCCTTTGAATTTTTCGTAGACTCGCTTCAACTGCACCTTCATTTTTGGGCAGATAGTGGGGCAACTTGTAAAAAAGAAATCGGCCACGTAGATTTTATTATCGAGGGTTTTGGCCGTAACCGTATCTCCATACTGGCTGACGAAGGCAAAGTCGGGAATGGTCTGATAAACGGAATCAGTTACCTCTTTTCCATCTACTGTTTTCGTTACGGCTTCGCGCTGCCCCAAAATAGGAAGTCTGTCGCTGCCTGCTCCGCCACAGGCCCATAACAGGGCCAGGAAGCCAGAAAGTACAAACCATTGTTTACTTTTTACCCAAAAACTGGCGGGCCTGCTCAATACTGGAATTAACTTTCGTTTTAACATCGGTGATTATATCTTTTTGGGTAGTCAGGTAATACAAAGCCTGATCGGACGGTAACTTATCAAGCGTATCCCCATTGTACTGCGCCATCCAATGGTTCATTAGGCTGTCAGCAACGATCAGGTTCTGATTCAACTGCATAGCCTGAGCTTTCTCCTCGTCTGTTCGCAAAACAGCCGCTGCCGAACCGCTGGCTTTTACGCTATCCAGCGAGGTAACACGTTGATTGAGTTGCTTTTTCAGGGTAACAAGGTCACCCATCACTTTGGGCATTATCTCATCATGGATGGCAAAAACTTCATTTTCGGCGGCTTTCACCGAATCTTTGTTACCATTACATGACCAGACTGCGGATGCAGCCGTGAATAAAAAGGCAATCGTTTTAGTTGTACGATTCATAAGCTGGAAGGGAGTGTTAACTTCTTGGAAAGAGGATATAAGGTGTTTAGTACGTGTGAAAAAGGTATACATCACATACCATACATCGTACTAAGCATTATTTTACCGTTGCCCGTTGTTTTATTATTTCGCGGGCGTTCTTTACTGCACTGGTCGATGGGTTTTTCCCGCCAATCATCTGAGCAATTTCACTGATTCGTTCATCAAGGGTTAGCTTTTTAATCCGACTCACTGTTTTGTCGGCCGAGTGGTCTTTATATACAAAGTAATGGGCGGTTCCCTGTCCGGCAATCTGGTGGAGGTGGGTGATCGCAATAATCTGGTGACTATGCGCCATGTCATGCATCATATTCCCCATCTTGATCGCAATTTCACCCGACACCCCCGTATCAATCTCATCAAAAATAATAGTGGGCAACGACCGCTTATTGGCAAGGATGTACTTGATGGCCATCATCAGCCGTGAAAATTCGCCACCCGAAGCCACCGTTTTCAACTGTTGCGGCTTGATACCTTTATTGGCACTAAACAAAAACTCGATTGTATCCACACCCGCTGGCATGGGTTTGGTTGTTTCGGACTGAATCTTTAATGACGCATTAGGCATGCCCAGATCGTACAACAAAGCACCAATTTCGTTCTCTATGGGCGAGAGGGCCGCCTGACGGGAAACGGACAGGGCTTCGGCACTGGCCAGCAGTTTCGAGTAAGCCGCCGTAGTTTGCGCTTTGGCCGCATCCAGTGCATCGTCCAGATTTAGCACTTTGCTTACTTTGCTCCCCAGTTCATCCCGAAGCACCACTAAATCCTGTACAGAACTGGCCTGATGCTTGGTTTGTAGCTGATAGATCAGGTTCAGGCGTTCGCGGATGGTTTCCACGCGGGCATCATCTACCTCTACGCTGTCCTGCTCGCTGCTGATTTCGTCGGCAATATCGCGCAGTTCGATCAGGCTGCTTTGGGCGCGGTGATGCAGTTGTTCATACTGGCCCGACAGTTTGCTGATGTAAGCTAGATTACTGAGCGTACCCTTCAAAAAGTCAATAACAGACTGCTCTGCATTGTCCAGATATTCGTAAGCCAGTTGTAGCCGCTCTTTAATATCTTCGGCATTTTCCAATATTGTCAGTTCGCGCTCCAGTTGTTCCTGCTCGTCGGGTTGTAGCTGAGCTTTCGCTAACTCTTCGTACAGGAAATTATTATAATCGAACTCTTTTCTCAAGGCCTTTGCTTCGGTCTGTAACTGGTCGTAGGCCACTTTTTTTATTCGATAATCCTGGTAGTCAACTCGGTAAGTGTGTAACAGATTATCGTTCTGTGCGTATGTGTCGACAATTTCTAACTGGTATTCATTGGAACCGAGCAGGACGGAGTCGTGCTGCGAGTGAATGTCCATTAACTGACTCGTAACGCGCCGGAGCGTTTCCAGATTGACCGGCGTATCGTTCACAAACGCCCGGGATTTACCACTCACGCTAATCTCCCGGCGAACGATGCACGTACTGGAATAGTCCAGTTCTTCCTCGTCGAAAACCCGCTCGATAGCGTAGCCGGATATCCCAAAGGTGCCTTCGATAACACACTTTTTTTCCGGATTATAGAGGGCACGAGTGTCGGCGCGGTTTCCCAGCAACAGCCCAATAGCGCCCAGAATGATTGACTTCCCCGCCCCCGTTTCGCCCGTCACGATGTTGAGTTCGTGGTCGGGAGAAAGTTCGAGTTCATCAATCAGCGCGTAATTTTTTATGAGTATATGCGATAGCAAAATTGGTAAGCAATTAGCCGTGAAAAGGAAGTGCATCAGCTATAGTCGATAGCTGGCAAGCAAAAACAAAATTACTCACTCTAAGCGGCTGTTGGTCATTCACTGGATTAATTTTCGGTAGTTCTCCGTCTTGGCCGGGTCCAGATAAGACAGTAATTCAAAGGCTTTTTGCTTTTCTGCCGATGTTCCCTCAAACAGAATGTTGTACAGTTCCTGCGATTTTGCATCGAAGAAAGAACTTATCAACACCGAGTTTGGAAGCTGTAGGCCGATGGTTCGGATGGTAGTCAGAAAATTGAGTGTCTGTTTGCGTACCTGCACCGGATTAGCCGCAAAAACATCCAGACCCAGTCGGTGGTAGGTGTAGATGCCATCCCGGAAGGGGACCAACTGCTGGTTTTGCATATTCTCAACGAGCCAGTACCGATTCCGCCGGTCGCCACTGGGTTGCCAGGATGCGTTGGGTGACCCCTGTTGCGCCAGATTCGTGATGGAAAAAGCTTTCTGTATGAATGGGTTACCACCCTGCTTGCTGAATGTATCGTAGTCCACCGCCATAATGACATTGGCATAATACGCCAGCAGCGAGGTCAGGTCATCGGAAAACTGATTCTCCCGAAAGTAGACGGGCGTAGTGGGTAAATAGACGAAGTTGAAGGCACGGTCTACGTAAGTGAACGTAGTTGTTTCATAACCCGTCCCGTACACCGGTCGCGACACCGTAATCTGGGCGGTGGCTTCAAAAACACCCTGCGCCAGGGATTTGATCAGGTTGATGTTCATGGCGCAGTTGATTCGCTCATTCACCGCAAACTGGTCGTTACTCCAGCGCCGGTTATTCATGAACTCCGTAATAATTCCCTTTAACTGACTCAAGTACGCAAAGTCTGTTTTCTGTTGGGCAAATAACTGGTCGGAGTTGATGGTTATCTGGCAGTTCAACTCCTGAGCCTGGGTAACCCCGCCCCAACAGACCAGGAAAACTAACATCGTTACTACTTTCATGATGGATGACGCTGTGGGTTAACCCAAAATGAGGGTCAGCCGCTGGTTAATCAATAGGGTGTTGTGTAAGCCATCTTTGTCAACGATTTCTACCGGGACTTTAGCGTAGCAGCAATTAGATTCACTAAGTCCCAGGCTACTTCGTCTTTTGATTTCAGCGCAAATTCGTGACTTTGCTCGTCTTTATCAATAACCGTAATCTTGTTGGTATCGTGCCCGAAACCGGCTCCCTCATCACGCAATGAGTTCAGGACAATCCAGTCCAGGTTTTTTGCATGAAGTTTCTTAACGGCATTCGCGTGTCCGTTCTCCGTTTCGAGCGCAAAGCCCATCATCCACTGGCCGGGCTTTTTCCGACGACCCAGCGTAGCGGCAATATCGGTAGTTTTGGTTAGTTCAAGCGAAAAAACAGTGTCCTTCTTTTTTATCTTCTGGGTGGCTGGGTGAGCCGGTGTGTAATCGGCCACAGCCGCGCTGAGCACTATAACATCAGCCTCTGAAAAAACGGCTTCTGTGGCCAGAAACATATCCTGTGCCGACTGCACCGGAATGCGGTTTACAGTGGGGTCGGGGAGGGGCAGGGCGGTAGGGCCACTCACCAGGGTAACGTGCGCACCTGCCTTCGCAAAAGCACGGGCAATAGCGTAGCCCATCTTTCCAGTCGAATGGTTGCTAATGTAGCGAACCGGGTCAAGGGGTTCCTGCGTTGGCCCCGCCGTTATAAGCACCCGTTTGTTGGAGAGCGAGGGAAGGAAGGCGTCGTTTTTTTTTGCCCGTTCCCCTTCATCCCAGAACTCTTCCAGTATTTGAATAATCGTTTCCGGTTCAGCCAGTCGACCTTCACCAACCAGGCCACTGGCCAGTTCGCCGTGTTCGGACTGTATAATGTGGTTGCCAAAGGATTCAAGCCGACGCAGATTCTCAACCGTGCTGGGGTGATGGTACATGTCGACATCCATAGCGGGCGCAAAAAACACGGGGCACCGGGCCGACAGATATACGGCAGATAGCAAATTATCACACAGGCCGGTGGCGCACCGTGCCAGCGTACGCGCTGAGGCAGGAGCTACGATGAGAGCATCGGCCCATAGCCCTAAGTCTACGTGGTTATTCCAGCTACCGCTCCCTGAGTTATCGGTAAAGGTCGATACTACAGGCCGCTTCGATAGGGTGGCCAGTGTCAGCGGAGTAATAAATGACTGTGCCGACTCGGTCATAACAACCTGTACTTCAGCACCTGCTTTAATCAGAAGCCGCACCAGAAGGGCTGATTTATACGCCGAGATACTGCCGGTTACGCCCAGTAAAATTCGTTTGTCCGCAATTGACATGATGTGTACTGATGGCTCTGTTGTCCGAAAAGTGAGGGTATTCGCTAGCCTGTCTTAAAACGCCAAAACCGCACGGGTAGTCTTGCCGTGCGGTCGTGGAACGTAACAAATGAGCCAGTACTATGGCTGAGGCTCGTCGTTGTAACGCCGGTAAATTTTTCCTTCCAAAAACTCATCAGTCGCAATGGACGTAGGCTTTGGCATCCGTTCGTAGAACTTGGAAATTTCGATTTGCTCGCGGTTTTCAAATACTTCTTCGAGGTTATCGACTGCCGAAACAAACTCCGATAGTTTGTTGCTGAGTTCCTCTTTATTCTTAGAGGCAATCTGCCGGGCACGTTTCGAAATGATGGACACCGATTCGTACAGGTTGCCGGTCTTTTCCGCAATCTTATCGTTGTTGCGGGTGATAATCGATTGATTGGTTGCCATACTTTTGGTTTATGGTTTACGGTTTATAGTTTTTGGTTGGCTAACGTGTCAGCCGCTCGTGCGGCAGCCAACCAAAAACTACAAACCGTAAACTGACTTAATTTGCTGCCGTCACTTTTGCCGGCGGGTTCTTTAGTTTTTCTTTTTCCTTCTCGCGCTCCTGCTCCAGCTTTTCCAGACGGTCTATCTCTTTCTGACTGGTTTCGAACATTTTTTCTGACTGCTTCAGGTATTTGCTACTCGGGTATTTGTCGATAAATGCCTGATGATAACTGATGGCATCCTGGTATCGTTCCTTCTGCTTGGTTTCCAGACTATTCTGAGCCAGACTAAATTCGGCATCTACCTTCATGTAAGCCAACTCTTCATTGTACTCAGAGTCAGGAAATTCACGCTGAAAGTTATTGATGGAAATAACCGCCGATTTGTAAGACGCAATATTAAAACCACTGGTTTTAAAATAGAGTTTAGCTTTTTCGTAGGCTTTGCGTTCCAGCTTTTCCCGCAGTTCCAGAATTTGCTTGGTAGCATCATCCCGGTATTTACTGTCCGGATAAATATTGATAAAATCCTGCAGAGCCGCAGTTGCCGTCAGGGTGTTGGACTGGTCGAGGTTAAACGCGGGTGTATCTTTATACAGTGAGTAAGCGTACATGTACATGGCTTCCTGCGCGTAATCGGAACGGGCAAACGTTTCGTAAAACTTCTTGAAGAGCGTAGCACTCAGCAGGTACTGGCTTTGGCGAAACTGCGTGTAAGCGTAATAAAACTGGGCCATTTCTGACTCTGTGCTTCCTTTCAGAACGGGAATCAGCTCCTCGAACAATAGCCCTGCCTTATACCATTCCCCTTTGTTATAGTACTGAACAGCACCCTTGTACTTTTCTTCGTCGTTTCCGCTCTTCTGCAATTTCGAATACGGACTGCATGAACTCAGCAGGAACAGGAGCCAGATTCCCAGCAGAAACTTACCAATATGACGGTGTTGCATATGTGTGCAAAGATACAAAAAAAATACAGGCTACACCGGTTAAAACGGCGATGTAGCCTGTCGTATTACCATAAACCGTTATGCACCGCCTTATTTAGCGTATTTTAACAAAAAGGCTGGAGTTTATGAGTTGTTTGAGTTAAGCACTTTTCGGCTCAAATAGCTTCTTATTGATGGCGAACGAGCAGCCGCTTCGTGGCTACTTTTTTACCATCGACGGTCAGTTGATACAGGTAGTAACCTGTTTCCAGTGGTCGGGTAACAATCCGAACCTTGTTATTATTCCGGTCCAGTTCTATCTGTTCATAACCTGAAACGGGGGTGCCCAGCAAATTCAGTAAAACCAGCTTCGCTTCGGACACGGAACCTGTGATCTGATAGTCCAGTTCAGCCACATCATCGGCCGGATTGGGATACGCATTGGAAACCCATAACTTGTCATTACTGAACAGCCGACTGTCAGTTTTTACTTCCGAAGCGGGTGCCGGACGTGACTCTGCTGAGGCAACGGGAGGGTTGTCAGCTGCCCCTGCTCGGGCGGCTGCTTTAGTGCCGGATCGGGGTATCAGCAACGACCGGTAATGTTCGTTGATGGCCGCGTTTTTGCTAACACTCATGGAGCGATCAAGCCCCGATGATGAAGCCGGATTGGCCACAGTAGAAAACCGGCTGACTGGCAAATGAGTCGCGCTCGTTTTCGGTGAAGCAGCCGTTCGGCCCAATTCCAGTCGGCTACCCTTCCGGCTGTCCGAATCCCGCTGGGCGACCTGCGCCCGGAGAGGAATCGTTGCCATCAGCAAGCCCGATACTACACCAATAAGTATAATTTTTTTCATGAATGTCGATTACAGGTATACAACTCGTCAACACAAACCTATCCATCAAAAAAGACAATGTCAACGGGGTACTACTTAA